>NZ_JAUHHY010000002.1:0-588926 GCF_032377435.1 Bradyrhizobium sp. SZCCHNS3002 | reverse complement strand
TGGCGATGCTCAAGACCGCAGAAGAATCCACGCCATGCACCATGTCCAGTCTGTCTGAACCGGACAGCCGTGGGACGAGCCCGGCCATGACGGCGGGGAAGGAGCCAAACTCAAGCGAGACGATCGTGCTGCATCGGCAAGAGGTCCGCGTAGACCTCGGGCGGCCGCCAGCCCCGTCACGACGTCAGCTTGGCCCCGGCCGCCATGATGTCGTTGGCGATTCGGCTGGCGCGGTGGGCGAACTCGTCGCGCAGCCGGCGCGCAGCCTTGGCGTCGCTCTCCAGCACACGCTGAAACAGGCTGCGCGAGATCCGCACCACGGTCGAATATTCCAGGGCCGTCGCGGTCGCCGGACGCCGCATCTCGACCAGCAGCGCCAGCTCGCCGATCAGCATGGTCGGCGTCGCGACGATCTCGGCACCGACCTCGTCGCTGATGCGCAATGACCCGCGCTGGACGACATAGCCGCAATCGGCCGTGTCGCCCTCGCGGAACAGGGTCTCGCCGCTCTGGATGTTACGCTGCTCGGAGCCGATGGCGATCATGCGAAGTGAGTCGCTTCCCAGCAGGCGCAATGTTGGGACGCGCTCCAATAGCGCAATATCGTCTTCGATCGACATCAAGGGCCCGGGGAAGGCTGAATGGAACCAATATCATAAATGGCGAAACCGCCATCCCCGAACCTATCACGGTACCAACTTGTAGCCACCGGCCTCCGTCACCAGAATCTCCGGATTCGCGGCATCTTTCTCGATCTTCTGCCGCAGACGGTAAATGTGCGTTTCCAAGGTGTGGGTGGTGACGCCGGAATTGTAGCCCCACACCTCCTGGAGCAGGGTCTCGCGCGACACCGGCTGCTGGCCGGCGCGGTACAGGAAGCGCAGGATCGCCGTTTCCTTCTCCGTCAGGCGGACCTTGCGGGCATTGGCGCCGGTCAGCATCTTCGAGCCCGGCCGGAAGCTGTAGGGACCGACCGAGAACACCGCGTCCTCGCTGGCCTCGTGCTGGCGCAGCTGGGCCCGGATGCGGGCCAGCAGCACGGCGAAGCGGAAGGGCTTGGCGACATAGTCGTTGGCGCCGGATTCGAGCCCGAGAATCGTATCGGAATCGGTATCGTGCCCAGTCAGCATGATGATCGGCGCCTTGAAGCCGCCCTTGCGCAGGGACCGCACCACTTCGCGGCCATCGGTGTCGGGCAGGCCGACATCCATCAGAACCAGGTCGGGTGAATTGGCCTTTGCGGCGGTGGCGCCTTTGGCGCCGGTATCGACGGCCTGGGCTTCGAACTCGTCATGCAGCGAGAGCTGCTCCATCAGGGCATCGCGCAGATCGGTGTCGTCATCCACGATCAGGATCTTGCGGGCATTGGCCATTGTACAATCCTCTAGGTGGCGCCGGCGGGATCGGATGGGTGGCGCCGTCAACGGTGGGCAAACAGGCTCATCAGCCCTGTTCCGTCTTGAAGTAGGGGGCGGTTACCGATTCACAAGCGCCCGGGACTCTACTCCAGAATTGAGCAGGGATTGAGATGATTGTCCTGTTCGACCCTCGCGGCGGACCATTTGCCGACATTAAGGCAATTACCGGGCAATCCGTGGCAATGAAAAGGCACGTTGTTTCATGTCGTTATCGAAGGTGAAGCCTGGCATGCCAGCATCGCGAATCTCGATTCGCACCAAAGCCGGGTCGCGGCAGCGCGGCCGGCTCCATGTCTGGGGCCATGTCATCCCGGTGGCGCTCGGCCGCGGCGGCGTCCTGGCCAACAAGCGCGAGGGCGATGGTGGCACCCCCCGGGGGACCTTCCGGCCCCGGCAGCTGTGGTGGCGGGCCGATCGTCATCCGCGTCCGCGGACCTTTCTTCCGATCCGAGGGATCGGTCCGGAGGACGCCTGGTGCGAGGACCCGGCCGACCGGCACTACAATCGGGCGATCCGGCTGCGCGGCGACCGGCCCGGGGACCGGCTGGCGCGCCAGGACCATCTCTACGACTTCATCATCGAGATCGATCACAACGCGCGACCGCGGATCGCGGGCCGCGGCAGCGCCGTGTTCCTGCATCTGGCGCGGCCGAATTTCGGCCCGACCGCAGGCTGCGTGGCCATGACCCGACCGGCGATGCTGCGTCTGTTGCAAAGGATCGGCCCGCGCACCAGGATCGTCATCCAATAATGGATAAGGAGGACGACGTCATGCGCGCACCGGATCAGCCAGCCAGCGCCTCGGGCATCCTGCGCCAGCATTGGAGCGAAGGCCGGAAGCTGGCGGCGCTGCCGCCGGAGCTGCGTCCACACGACCGCGCAGAGGGCTATGCGATCCAGGCCGAGCTCGAGCGCCACTCGCCCAAGCCGCTATTTGGCTGGAAGATTGCGGCGACCAGCGAGGCCGGCCAGCGCCATATCAATGTCGCCGGTCCGATGGCCGGGCGAATCCTGGCCGAAACGGTGCTGCCGGTCGGCGGCACCGCGTCGATGGCCGGCAACGCGATGCGGGTCGCCGAGCCGGAATTCGCCTTCCGCCTCGGATGCGATCTGCCGCCCCGGCCGACACCCTATAATGTCGCGGAGGTGCTGGCCGCGGTCGACACGCTGCACCCCGCGATCGAAATTCCCGATTCGCGGTTCGCCGACTTCGTCAGTGCCGGCGAGGCGCAACTGATCGCCGACAATGCCTGCGCGCATCTGTTCGTGCTGGGCGAGGCCAGCACCGCCGACTGGCGCAGCCGCGACCTGATCGCGGAGCGGCCGCGCATCGCGCTGCGTGGCGAGACCTTCATCGGCCACGGCCGCAACGTGCTCGGTGATCCGCTGATCGCGCTGGCCTGGCTGGTCAACGAGCTCAGCGCGCTCGGCGTGCCTGCGCGGGCAGGGCAGGTGATCACGACCGGCACCTGTCATCCGCCGCTGCCGATCGACAGCGGCGACCACATGGAGGCCGATTTCGGCGATCTGGGGCAGGTATCGGTGCGGTTCGAGTAGGGACCTGCCGCGACCGCGCCCTCTTCAGCGATGCCCGAAGATCGCCGAGCCGACACGGACATGCGTGGCGCCAAACTGGATGGCGATGGCGAAATCGGCGCTCATGCCCATCGACAGATGCGCGAGGCCGTTGCGGGCGGCGATCTTGGCGGTCAGCGCGAAATGCGGCCCGGGTGCTTCGTCGACCGGCGGAATGCACATCAGCCCTGAAATCGTGAGCCCGTAATCCGTGCGGCAGGCGGCGATGAAGGCGTCGGCGTCGCCGGGCGCGATGCCCGCCTTCTGCGGCTCCTCGCCGGTGTTGATCTGGATGAACAGTTGCGGATGCCGGCCCTGGGCAGAAATCTCCTTGGCAAGCGCCACGCACAGGCTCGGCCGGTCCACCGAATGGATGGCGTCGAACAGCGCCACCGCCTCCTTGGCCTTGTTGGATTGCAGCGGCCCGATCAGGTGCAGCGCGAGTCCCGGATGCGCGGCCATCAGCGGCGGCCATTTGGCTTTGGCTTCCTGAACGCGATTTTCACCGAACACGCGCTGTCCGGCCGCGATCACCGGCTCGATCGCGTCGGCATCGAAGGTCTTCGACACGGCGATCAGCGTGACCGAGCCGCGATCACGTTTGGCGTCGCGGCAGGCCCGCAGAATCTCCTGCTCGACGGCGGCGAGCGCGGACGGCGAGGACGAGGTTGAGGCGTTCGATTCATCAGGCACGATGGCGTCCGTCGGTAGATTACGGGTTTGGCTGCAATTTTACGCAGTTCGAGAAAAGGTTCTTGAGCCCTTCTCCTTACCCTCCACGGCCGGGGGTAGGGGGAAGAAATGCCAAGCATCCGGTTCAATCGCAATAGAGTGAAGCTGAACCGGCTGATGGGGATCCGCGCCCGGCTGGCGCTGCTCGCCCTGATCCTGGTGGCGCCGCTGATGCTGGAACGTGCGCGCTCGCTGGAAGGCGCCAGGACAAGGCAGATCGCGCTCGCATCGGAGGAATTCTCCAGCCTCGCCCGGCAGAGCGCCGACATGCAGCGCGAGGTCATCATGTCGGTGGAGACGGTGCTGAAATCGACGGCCTATGTCCGGGCGTCGAGCACCGGCGTGAGCCGCAGCTGCGACATGATGCGCGCCAGCCTGCCGGCGACCCTGCCGTGGATCCGCACCCTGATGATCGCCGGCCGCGACGGCCGCATCCAGTGTTCGACCAACAACCAATATGTCGGGCTCGATTTCAGCGACCGGCCATATTTCCGTGGCGCCCAGGAATCACGTGATTTCGTGTTCAGCGACTACCTGCTGTCGAAACCGTCGCACGTGCCGATCGTCATGGCCGCCTATCCGGTCGGCGCCATCACCGGCGAGCCGGACGCGGTGATGCTGGCGAGCGTGAACCTGGAATGGATGTCCAAGATCATGAGCAATCTTGGCGGCCGTCCCGGCATCACGGCGGTGCTGATCGACAGCGAGGGAACCGTGCTGGCGGCGCCCGCCGACCGCACCGAGCTGATCGGCCGGCCGCTCGACAGCGTGCCGTTGTTGTCGGCCGTTGCCGAGACCGCGCTGAGCTCGGGCAAGCCGTCCGAGACGATGAGTTTCACGGCGGCGGATGGCTCCAAGCGCGCGATCACCTTCACCCGGATCGCCGACACCGGCTCGCGGCTGATCGTCAGCATCGATGAGACGCGCGTCACCGCCGCCATCGACCGCGAGATCCGCAATGCCTATCTGCAGGCTGGCCTCGTCTGCCTGATCGTGCTGCTCGGCGCGCTGATCGCCGCCGAGAAGCTGATCGTGAAGCCCGTCAGCATGCTCGCCGCGACCGCCAAGCGCTTCGGCCACGGCCACTGGTCGGCGCGCGTCACCACCAAGCATCTGCCGTCGGAGTTCGTTCCGCTGGCAAAGTCCTTCAATGCGATGGCCGCCAAACTCGGCCAGCGCGAGCGCGAGCTGGTCGCCGCCAATGACCGGCTGACGGTGATGGCGTCGATCGACATGCTCTCGGGCCTCGCCAACCGCCGCGGCTTCCAGAACCGCATCGACGTCGAATGGAGCCGCGCGCAGCAGGCCGGCACCGAGCTGTCGCTGCTGATGATCGACGTCGACCACTTCAAGCTCTACAACGACACCTATGGGCACCCTGAGGGCGACGCCTGCCTGTCACGTCTCGGCGAGACGCTGTCGCAGATCGCCGGTGCAATGACGGCTTTCGCCGGCCGCTATGGTGGTGAGGAGTTCTGCCTGTTGCTGCCGGGCATGGGTGCGAGAGAGGCGCTCGCGGTCGGCGAGCAGGTGCGCGCCACGGTGCTGGAGCTCGAGCTGCCGCACGCGACGTCGGCGCATCGATGCGTCACCGTGAGCGTCGGTGTCGCCTCGACCCGGCCGAACGAGTCGCTGATGCCCTCCGACCTGATCGAAGCCGCCGATGCCGCGCTCTATGCGGCCAAGCATCGCGGCCGCAACACGGTCATCGCGCATGGCTTCGCGGATGTCGCGGATGACAGGAGCGGCGTGGCACGCGCCGGATAGGGCTGCGCCGCGGCCAGCGATCAGCCGACCGCGAGCTTCCGGTCGAGCTCGAGCTCGGTGACCACGCGGTTTCGGCCGAGCTTCTTGGCGAGATACAGCGAGCGGTCGCAACGGTCGATCAGATCAGCCATCGATTCGCCGAACTGGAACTGGCCGACGCCGATCGACACCGTGATCTGCGGCAGCACCTCGCCGGTCGAGCGCCGCGTGAACTGACAGTCGGCGATGGTGCGCCGGATGCGCTCAGCGATGACGGTGCAACCTTCGAGGTCGGTCTGCGGCAGCACCGCGATCAGTTCCTCGCCGCCGTAGCGCGCCGGAAGATCCTTGTCGCGGACGCGCTCGCGCAATGCCTTGGCGACGAGGCGCAGCACCTGATCGCCGACGCCATGGCCGTAATTGTCGTTGAACTTCTTGAAGTGGTCGACGTCGATCAGGAGAATGCTGAGCGGTTCGTCGCGCTCCATCGCCTCGACCTGTGCATGGCGGAAGAACTCTTCGAGCGCGCGCCGGTTCGGCAATCCGGTCAGCGTGTCGGTGCGGGCGCGCTGCTCCGACTTGTTGAGCGAGTCCCGGATGGTGTCGAGCTCGCGTGACTTCTCGGCAAAGCTCGCTTCGAGTTTCGCCGCACGCGCGGTTGCCTGGGCGAGCTCACTGACCAGGTTCTCGATCAGGATCTTCGGATCGACACCCTGCTCGCTGCGTTCGGCGACGCCATCGATCGCCGCCATGTGCGTGCGGTTGTCGGCGATCGCGGCCGTCAGATACTGCTTGGCGGAGTCCATCACGCCATGCAACTGCTGCGAGACTTTGTGGACGACAGCCGCTTCCGTACCCTGCTGGCCGATATAGGTGTCGAACAGCGCCTGGTTGGTGGTCTTGTCGAACTTGCGCTTGTTGCTGACCAGGATGTCGACGGCGCGCTTGAGATCCGACGCCGAGCCCAGTGAGTACTTGAACCACAGATGGAAGTTGTTAGGCGTCGGTGGCACGCGCTGTTGAGCCATGGATTTCATGGCCTTTTCCGCGACCGTCGTCGCGTACTCGAAGTCAAGCTCGTCGAACGTAGCGCCGGACACGATGTGGAGTGATCCCAGATGCGGGCTGATGCCTGGATGTATGCACTCAGTCTCCCATTCAAGTCTTAACCGTGCCTCAATCGGACCTTCGACACAGCCGGCGGAGGCTGCAAAAAAACTCGCGATTACCGTCGCTTAGCGGATGCCCAAAATGGTATCATCATCTGTCGCCCCATTGACCGGGCTGCCGCTTTTGTGGCCTAGTCCGCCGTCTTCAAACGACGCGAATCCTCGAAAATTATAAGCGATTCCATGACATCCGAACGCTACAACGCCCGTGAAGCCGAGCCGCGCTGGCAGCGCCAGTGGGACGAGAAGGCGATCTTCGCCACCAGGAACGACGATCCGCGTCCGAAATACTACGTACTCGAGATGTTTCCCTATCCGTCGGGACGCATCCATATCGGCCATGTCCGTAATTATACGCTCGGCGACGTGCTGGCGCGCTTCATGCGCGCCAAGGGCTTCAACGTGCTGCATCCGATGGGCTGGGACGCGTTCGGCCTGCCGGCGGAGAACGCCGCGATCGAGCGCAAGGTCGCGCCGAAGGCATGGACCTACGACAACATCGCCGCGATGAAGAAGCAGCTGCGCTCGATCGGCCTGTCGCTCGACTGGGCGCGCGAATTCGCGACCTGCGATCCGTCCTACTACAAGCACCAGCAGAAGATGTTCCTCGACTTCATGCAAGCCGGGCTGGTGGAGCGCGAGCAGCGCAAGGTCAACTGGGATCCGGTCGACATGACCGTGCTCGCCAACGAGCAGGTCATCGACGGCCGCGGCTGGCGGTCCGGTGCGGTGGTCGAACAGCGTGAGATGAACCAGTGGGTGTTCAAGATCACGAAGTACTCGCAGGAGCTGCTGGACGCGCTCGATGGTCTCGACCGCTGGCCCGACAAGGTCCGGCTGATGCAGCGGAACTGGATCGGCCGCTCCGAAGGCCTGTTGATCCGCTTTGCGCTGGATCCCAAGACGACGCCGGCGGGCGAGACCGAATTGAAGATCTTCACGACGCGGCCCGACACGCTGTTCGGCGCCAAGTTCATGGCGATCTCGGCGGACCATCCGCTGGCGCAAGCCGCGGCCGCCAAGAACCCGGAGCTCGCCGCGTTCATCGCCGAGATCAAGCGGATCGGAACCGCGCAGGAGGCGATCGACACCGCGGAGAAGCAGGGCTTCGACACCGGCATCCGCGCCGTGCACCCGTTCGACCCGAGCTGGACCTTGCCGGTCTATGTCGCGAACTTCGTGCTGATGGAATACGGCACCGGCGCCATCTTCGGCTGTCCGGCGCACGACCAGCGCGACCTCGACTTCGTCAACAAATACGGCCTCGGCAATGTCCCGGTGGTCTGCCCCGAGGGCCAGGACCCGGCGAGCTTCGTCATCACCGACACCGCCTTCGACGGCGACGGCCGGCTGATCAATTCGCGCTTCCTCGACGGCATGACGATCGCGCAGGCCAAGGACGAGGTCGCCAAACGGCTGGAGACCGAGCAGCGTGGCGGCGCTGCCGTCGGCGAGCGCCAGGTCAATTTCCGCCTGCGCGACTGGGGCATCTCCCGGCAGCGCTACTGGGGCTGTCCGATCCCGGTGATCCACTGCGCCAAGTGCGACGTCGTGCCGGTACCGGCGAAGGACCTTCCGGTGGTGCTGCCGGACGACGTCAGCTTCGACAAGCCAGGCAATGCGCTCGATCACCATCCGACCTGGAAGCACGTCACTTGCCCGACATGCGGGGGCAAGGCGTTGCGCGAAACCGATACCATGGACACCTTCGTGGACTCGTCCTGGTACTTCGCGCGCTTCACCGATCCGTGGAACGAGACCTCGCCGACCACGCCGGCGGTGGCCAACCGGATGATGCCGGTCGACCAGTATATCGGCGGCGTCGAGCACGCGATCCTGCATCTGCTCTACAGCCGCTTCTTCACCCGCGCGATGAAGGCCACCGGGCACGTCGCCATGGACGAGCCGTTCGCGGGCATGTTCACGCAGGGCATGGTGGTGCACGAGACCTACCAGAAGGCCGACGGCACTTATGTGAACCCGGCCGAGGTCAAGATCGAGGTTGGCGGCAATGGCCGCCGCGCGGTGCTGAGCGCGACCGGCGAGGACATCACGATCGGCCCGATCGAGAAGATGTCGAAGTCGAAGAAGAACACGGTCGACCCCGACGACATCATCGAGAGCTACGGCGCCGACGTCGCGCGCTGGTTCATGCTGTCGGACTCGCCGCCGGACCGCGACGTGATCTGGAGCGACGAGCGGGTGCAGGGCGCGGCGCGCTTCGTCCAGCGTCTCTGGCGGCTGGTCAACGAATCGGTCGCGGCGTCCGCCGAAACCCCCTCCCCCCGTCCCGCCGCCTTCGGCGCCGACGCGCTGGCGCTACGCAAGGCGGCCCACGGCGCCCTCGACAAGGTGACCGGCGGCATCGAGCGGCTGCACTTCAACGTCTGCCTGGCGCATATCCGCGAATTCGCCAACGCGCTGGCCGACGTCCTGGCGCGGCCGGCCAAGCCGGCCCCCGACCTGGCCTGGGCGATTCGCGAGGCTGCGGGGATCCTGGTGCAGCTTTTCTCGCCGATGATGCCGCATCTGGCCGAGGAATGCTGGCAGGTGCTGGGCCACACTGGGCTGATCTCGGAGGCGTCCTGGCCGCAAATCGAACGAGATTTGCTGGTTGAGGACAGCATGAGCCTAGTCGTCCAGGTCAACGGCAAGAAGCGCGGAGAAGTCACAGTCGCCAGCAACGCGCAGAATCCGGAAATTGAGGCTGCCGTTTTGGCCCTCGATGCAGTAAAACTGGCGCTGGATGGCAAACCCGTCCGCAAGGTGATCATTGTTCCCAAGAGGATCGTGAATGTCGTCGGCTAGGTTTCGGATCGCTGCTCGGCTTGTTGCCGTGGCCGCTTTGGCCGCGCTGACGGCAGGCTGCTTCCAGCCGATGTATGCGGAGCATACCGACGGCACGCCCGGCCTGCGTGAAAAGCTTGCCGGCATCGAGCTGCCGCCGGTCGACAAGCCGAACGCCTCGCCCGAGGCGCGCATCGGCGTCGGCATCCGCAACGCGCTCGCCTTCAAGCTGTACGGCACCGCAACCGGCACGGCGCCGACCCACAAGCTGGTGCTGCGATTGCAGACCAGCCGGTCCTCGCTGATCGTCTCGCAGACCACCGGCCTGCCGACCACCGAGAATGTCGGCCTCGACGTGCAGTACAATCTGGTCGAGCTGGCGACCAACAAGTCGGTCATGACCGGAACGACCTTCGCGCGCACCTCCTACGACATCCCCGGCTCGTACCAGCGCTTCGCCCGGCAGCGGGCCTTCCGTGACGCCGAGGATCGCGCGTCCGAGGAGGTCGCCGAGAAGATCAAGACCCGGCTCGCGGCCTATTTCACCGCGGGCACCTGACGCACGGCTGACATCGCCGTGGTCGCGCTGCGCGGACGAGACATCGATGCCTTCCTGGCCAAACCGGACGCCGCGCGTCCGCTGATCCTGTTGTACGGACCGGATACGGGCCTGGTTCGCGAACGCGCCGAGGCGCTTATCGCTTCGGCCGTCGACAACCCCGATGATCCGTTCTCCGTGGTCAGGCTCGATGGTGACGAACTCGCCGCGGAGCCGTCGCGCCTCGTCGACGAAGCCATGACCGTGCCGCTGTTCGGCGGCCGGCGAGCCATCCGAGTCCGCGCCGGGTCGCGCAATTTCGCCAGCGGCGTCGAGACGCTCAGCGAGATGAACGTGCGGGATTGCCGCATCGTGATCGAGGCCGGCGACATCCGCCCCGATTCGCCACTGCGCAAGATCTGCGAGAAGGCCAGAACGGCGGTCGCGATCGGCTGCTACCCGGACACCGAGCGCGATCTCGCCAAGCTGATCGACGACGAATTGCGCATCGCGGCCCTGCGCATCGCGCCCGACGCTCGCGCCTATCTGATGGCGCTGCTCGGGGGCGACCGCCAGGCCTCGCGCAACGAGCTGCGCAAGCTGACCCTGTTCGCCCATGGCGAAGGCGAGGTGACGCTCGACCATGTGATGGCCGTGGTCGCGGACGCCTCGGAGATGAAGCTCGACCCGATCGTTGACGGCGCCTTCGGCGGCAAGCCCGAAATTGTCGAGACCGAGTTCGGCAAGGCGATGATCGCCGGCACCTATCCCGGCGTCATCATCTCCGCTGCGCAGCGACATGCGGCATGGCTGCACAAATCGGCGCTCGCCGTCGCTTCCGGCACGCCGGTCTCGTCCATCCTCGAAGGCGGCTTCCCCCGGCTGCACTTCTCGCGCAAGCCGAGCGCGGAAGTCGCACTGCGCAATTTCTCCCCTGCCCGGCTGCTGCCGATCATCGACCAGCTGGCGACGGCTGCGCTCGACATGCGCAAGCAGCCGGGGCTCGCAGCGGCGATCGCGCAGCGGACATTGTTGTCGATCGCGGTGGCCGCGCGGCGGAAGGGGTAGTGGCGCGAGACGCGGCCGCGCTGAGGGCGGCGTCGCGGGCTTCAGGCCGAGTCGACTCTTCAGGCCGTCGGGATCCGCGACCGCTCTGCAACCTCCGCCGTCATTCCGGGGGGCCCGCAGGGCAAGCCTGGAATCCATCGGGCCACAACATCTGCCGTAAAATGGATTCCGGGTTCGTGTTGCGCACGCCCTGGAAAGACGGAGGAGAGAGCTGAGAAATCGCCTTGGGAAATCGCCTTGGGCAATCGCGATCAGGACAGACGATCGCACGCGTCGTCGTTAGTTGAGAAGCTCTTTCCAGTTAGTAGCTCGTCATGCTCGGGCTTGACCCGGGCATCCATCCTCTTCGGAAGAAGTTGCCGCAAAAGATGGATGGCCGGATCAAGCCCGGCCATGACGAGAGGTGAGAGTGGAGCAACAAACGAACAGGAGACGACGCAGGCCCCGGGCGCGGCTACGGCGACGCGAGCAGCGCCGCCAACTCACATCTAACCCTGCTCCAACCGACGCATCACCTCGTCGAGCTGCTCCAGGCTGCGATAGGTGATCTGCACCGTGCCGCCGGGATCGCGGTGGCTGATCGACACGGAAAGGCCGAGCGCATCGCCGACGCGCTTCTCCAGCGCGATGGTGTCCGCGTCCTTCTTCTCCGCCGTCGCGCTGCCTCCAGCGCTGCGCGGCTTCTGCGGCTTGCGCTCCGGCACGCCCTCTTCATGCGCGAGCGCCTCGGTCTGCCGGACGTTCAATCCTTCCGCGATGATCTTCTTCGCCGCCGACATCGGATCCGGCAGATTGATCAGCGCGCGCGCATGACCGGCCGAGATCTGCCCGGTCGCGATGAAGCCCTGCACCTCGGCCGGCAGCTTGGTCAGCCGCATCATGTTGGCGACGTGGCTGCGGCTCTTGCCGACGATCTTGGCGATGTCTTCCTGGTTGCGTTTGAACTCGTTGGCGAGCGCGTGATAGCCCTGCGCCTCCTCCATCGGATTGAGATCCTCGCGCTGCACGTTCTCGATGATCGCGAGCTCCAGCGCATCGCTGTCGCTGACATCGACCGGAACGATCGGCACCTCGTGCAGGCCGGCGGCCTGCGAGGCGCGCCAGCGCCGCTCGCCAGCGATGATCTCGTAGCGGTCGTGCTGGCCCTTCACCGGACGCACCACGATCGGCTGGATCACGCCGTGCTGCTTGATCGAGGCCGAGAGCTCGGCGAGCTCGCCGTCGGAAAACGTCTTGCGCGGGTTGCGCGGGTTGGGCTTGAGGAACTCGATCGGCACCTTGCGCTGATTGCGCGGCCGCTCCGGCGGCGCGCCGGCCTCGCGGCCGACGTCGCCGATCAGACTTGCGAGACCCCGGCCCAATCGCGATCGCGACTCGTCGGCCATCGCCTTCTCCTTTGGATTCACGTCACGCTCCGCTTGCGTCTGCTGCCGATCAGTCCCGTCGGCACAATGAACGAGGGAGCGGATCCTGACCGGATCCGCTGCCGTCCTCGAATGAGATCCGGGCGACGATGTCCCCGGAGCAGAGGCAAGGTCAGTTCGTGCGCAGGTCACGCTCGCGCTGAATGACCTCGGTGGCGAGCTTCAGATAGGCCTCGCTGCCGACGCACTTCAAATCGTAGACCAGCACCGGCTTGCCGTAGGACGGTGCTTCCGAGATGCGCACGTTGCGCGGGATCATCGTGTTGTAGACCTTCGATCCCATGAACTGACGGACGTCGGCGACCACCTGGTTCGACAGGTTGTTGCGCGAGTCGAACATCGTCAGCACGATGCCGTGGATCGACAGGTTCGGGTTCAGGGTCGAGCGCACCTGCTCCACGGTCTGCAGCAATTGCGACAGACCTTCGAGCGCGAAGAACTCGCACTGCAGCGGCACCAGGATCGCATCCGACGCGGCCATCGCATTGACGGTCAGCAGGTTCAGCGACGGCGGGCAATCGACCAGCACGTAGGTGTAGTCGTTCTCCGGCGAGACGTTGTTGTTGAGACCGGCGATCGCGTCGCGCAGACGGAAGGCGCGGTTGGCGCTGGAGCCGAGCTCGAGCTCCAGACCCGACAGGTCCATCGTCGAGGAGGCGATGTGCAGCCGTGGCACGGCCGTCGCAACGACGGCGTCGCGCAGCGAGGCCTCGCCGATCAGCACGTCATAGGTCGAGCAGTTGCGGCTGCCACGGTCGATGCCGAGCCCGGTCGAGGCATTGCCCTGCGGATCGAGGTCGACGATCAGCACGCGCTCGCCGATCGCGGCCAGCGCCGTGCCGAGATTGATCGCGGTCGTGGTCTTGCCAACCCCGCCCTTCTGGTTGGCGAGCGCCAGGATGCGCGGATGCCCCTCCGGGTGAGGAGCCCTATCTTCTTGATAAATCTGATCAATTACGGCCATGCGCGATCGCCATTGGTTGTCGTCTTGACGGAATTCAGCTCTGTCGCTCGATGCAATCGATTGCGACGATCCAGCCCTGCCCGCCCGTCCGGCTGGAATGAAGTTTCGGCTCAATTTTCCAATACTTAGTAGATTCGGTCAATTCCGCTTCTACATCTTGACCCTTGAGAAACAGCGCTTTCGCGCCTCTTTTCACCAGGGGCTCCGCAAAGCCGATGAGTTGATGTAGCGGAGCCAGCGCGCGTGCGGTCACGCAATCGACTCGCCCACTCCACTTCTCCACGATATCCCCGATCTCTGACAAATGCACGATCCCCGGAGCACCGGTGACGCGAATTGCTTCGCGCAGGAACGCCGCCTTCTTGGCGATGCGCTCAACCAGATGGACCTGGGCGCCGGGCCGCTCGGCCAGCGCGCAGGCGAGGACGACGCCCGGAAGCCCGCCGCCGCTGCCGAGATCGACCCAGATCCGGGCGTCGGGCGCGAGATCGAGAAGCTGCAGCGAATCCGAAATGTGCCGGGTCCAGAGATGCGGCAAGGTCGAGGGCGCGACGAGATTCGTCTTCGCCTGCCATTCCAACAGCAGGGAGACATAGCAATCGAGGCGCTGCTCCGTTTCACGTGAAACGGGCGTCAAGGCGAGCGCAGCCGCCTTGTCGGATTCAATCACCTTGGACGCCACTGCCTGTTTCACGTGAAACGCCCTTCAGACCGCGGCCTTGCTGCGACGCGCTTCGCGGCGAAGATAGGCCGCGAGAATTCCGAGCGCCGCCGGCGTCATGCCGTCGATCCGGCCCGCCTGCCCGATCGTCCAGGGCCTGGCAGCCGCCAGCTTCGCCCGCGCCTCATTGGAAAGACCCGGAACGAGCGCATAGTCGATGTCGCCGAGCACCAATCCCTCGTCGCGCCGGAAGGCATCGACGTCGTCGCTCTGGCGGCGGACATAGACATCATATTTGGCATCGATCTCGAGATGGGCGGCGATGGCGGCATCGATCGCGCCGAGCTCCGGCCAGATCACCCTCACCTCGGAGAAGCCGATCTCCGGATAGGCCATCAGCTCGAAGGCCGAGCGGCGCTGGCCATCCTTGTTGAGCGTGAGGCCATGCTTAGCCGCCTCGTTGGGCGTGATCGTCAGCGACCTCGCCAGCGAACGGGCAGCCTCCAACGCATCCATCTTGCTTCGATGGAAACACGCACGCTCATTGCCGACACAGCCGAGTGCGATGCCCTTGTCGGTCAGCCGCTGGTCCGCATTGTCCGCCCGCAACGTCAGCCGATACTCGGCGCGAGAGGTGAACATCCGATACGGCTCGGTGATCCCTCGCGTGACCAGGTCATCGATCATCACCCCGAGATAACCGTCGGCGCGATCAAACACGACCGGCGCGCCGCCGCCTGCGGCCAGCGCCGCATTGAGGCCGGCGACCAGACCTTGAGCCGCGGCCTCCTCATACCCGGTCGTGCCGTTGATCTGACCGGCCAGGAATAGACCCTTCATCCGCCTGGTCTGGAGGGTCGGCTCGAGCTCACGCGGATCGACGTGGTCATACTCGATCGCATAGCCGGGCCGGATCATCCGGACCCGCTCGAGACCCGGGATGGTCGGCAGCAGCGCGAGCTGAACCTCTTCTGGCAGCGAGGTCGAGATGCCGTTCGGGTAGACCGTCGTGTCGTCGAGTCCTTCCGGCTCCAGGAAGATCTGGTGGCCGTCGCGATCACCGAAGCGGACGATCTTGTCCTCGACCGAGGGACAATAGCGCGGCCCGGTCGACTTGATCTGCCCGGAGTACATCGGCGAGCGATGGACATTGGCGCGGATCACCTCATGGGTCGCGGTCGTCGTCCGGGTGATGCCGCATTGGATCTGCGGGGTGGTGATCTTATCGGTCAGGACGGAGAACGGCTCCGGCGGATCGTCGCCGGGCTGCATCTCGACTGCTGTCCAGTCGATCGTCGATCCATCCAGACGCGGTGGGGTCCCGGTCTTGAGCCGGCCGAGACGAAATCCGATGGCTTCGAGGGACTGGGAGAGTCCCAGCGCCGGGGCTTCGCCGACCCGGCCCGCCGGCCAGGTCCGCTCACCGAGGTGAATCAGACCACGGAGGAACGTGCCGGTCGTGATGACTACAGCAGCACAGACAAAGGTCCGGCCGTCGGCCAGCCGCACGCCCGTGACCCGGCCGTCCGTGACGATCAGTTCGTCCGCCTCGCCTTCGATCACAGAAAGGTTCGCGGTCTCCCGGATCGCCGACTGCATTGCTGCGGCATAAAGCTTGCGATCGGCCTGGGCGCGCGGGCCTCGAACGGCCGGTCCCTTCCGGCGATTCAGAACCCGAAACTGGATGCCGCCGGCATCGGCGACGCGGCCCATCAAGCCGTCGAGAGCATCAACTTCGCGAACCAGATGTCCTTTCCCCAAACCTCCGATGGCCGGATTGCAGGACATGGCCCCGATTGTCGCGAACTGATGGGTGATCAGTGCGGTCCGGGCGCCCATGCGCGCCGCACCCGCTGCAGCTTCACAGCCGGCGTGGCCGCCACCGATGACGATGACGTCGTAGGATGTCAGATGCTGGATCATGGGGGCTTATCTAACGCTTGCAGACAACGCTCGGAAGACGTTTCACGTGAAACATTCGCCGATGACCAAGGCGAGGACGTTTCACGTGAAACAGCACCCCCTGTGAGATCGGAACTTGTTTCACGTGAAACGTCGCAAAGAGTTCCGTCCCTGTTTCACGTGAAACAGTTGAGGGTCCGTTAACCAAGCAACGCTTCATTAAGTATATCTGTCGCGCCGACCGTTGCCGTCGCTACTTGCCGATACAGAACTCGCGAAAGATCACGTCCAGCACATCCTCGATGTCAACCCGCCCCAAGAGGCGCCCGAGCGCGAGGGCGGCGATCCGCAGCTCCTCCGCGGCGAGCTCCTCCCCGAGATCTACGGCCGCAATGCTCTGGCGAAGTGCGGCCGCGGTCTCCTCGAGCAGGGTTCGTTGCCGTTCTCGCGTGATCAGGCCACTCTCGGTCGATCCAAAGAAGTCACCAGCGAAGCCGATCAGGGCCTCCAGCAGTTCGGACAAGCCTGCTCCGGTTCTCGCCGAGATCGCAAAAACCCGATCCGCGCTTTGCACCGACGCTGCAGCTCTCGCCTGGGGGGCCGGCAGGTCGATTTTGTTGCGGATCAGCCAGACAGGCACCCCGGTTCGACGCTCTGCCTCCGCCCGATCCGCCCGATCATCCTCGGACAGCCACAGCACGAGATCGGCCTGCGCCGCCCGATCGCGGGCCCGCCGCACGCCTTCCTGCTCCACGGGATCGTCCGTCTCCCGGATCCCCGCAGTGTCGATCACCGTGACGGGATAGCCCTGTAGATCGAGCTGAACCTCGATGACGTCGCGCGTCGTGCCGGCATGGGGCGAGACGATCGCCACTTCACGCCGGGCCAGTTGGTTCATCAATGTCGACTTGCCGGCGTTCGGAGGTCCGGCGATCACGACCGTCAGGCCGTCACGCAGCCGCTCCGCCCGGCCCTGCGCCGTCAGAACGGTCTCGATCTCCGCCAGGAGCCGTTCGATCCGGGACAGCGCCGGCGCCATCAGTTCGGCCGGCACATCGCCTTCATCGGCAAAGTCGATCCCGGCTTCGATCAGCGCCGCAGCTTCGATGATCTGCTCACGCCAGCTCCGCGCCTTGTCGCCCAGCAGGCCCTTCAACTGCTGCAACGCCTGGCGCCGCTGGCGATCGGTGTCGGCGTGAATGAGATCGTCGAGCCCCTCGGCTTCGGTCAGATCGATCTTGCCATTCTCGAACGCGCGCCGCGTGAACTCGCCCGGCTCCGCAGGGCGCATCTGCGGCATCGTCGAGAGGAGCGAGAACACCGCCGCGATGACGGCCCGGCTGCCATGGACGTGCAGCTCGGCGACATCCTCGCCGGTGGCGCTTGCGGGTCCGGGAAACCACAGCACCACGGCATCGTCGATCGCTTCGCCACCGCCTTCGCGCAACAAGGCGCGTGTTGCAGTCCTCGGCACCGGCAATCTTCCCGCCAGCAGCCGAAGGGCTGATCCCGCATGTGAGCCAGAGAGTCTGACAATCGCAATCGCGCTCGGCAGCCGTCCCGAGGACAATGCAAAGATGGTCTGATCGTGAGGATGCATCATCCTCAGTTGGGCTTGCCGGCAGCGAAACACAATCGGTTTGCAGCGGCATGCTTTACGTCGGATGCCGCCAACGAGCGGTGGCGCCCGCGCCTGATACAGTCCCGCAAACAAAAAGGGCGCTCCGAAGAGCGCCCCTGTCCAGATCGAGACCGTGGTCCAATCAGGTATTCATGGATTCGAAGAACTCGGCATTGCTCTTGGTGCTGCGGAGCTTGTCGAGCAGGAAGTCGATTGCGTCCATGGTGCCCATCGGATTGAGGATGCGGCGGAGGACGTACATCTTCTTGAGGTTCTGCGGCTCGGTGATGAGCTCTTCCTTGCGGGTGCCGGACCGGGCGATGTCGATCGCCGGGAAGGTCCGCTTGTCCGCGACCTTGCGGTCGAGGATGAGCTCGGAGTTGCCGGTGCCCTTGAACTCTTCGAAGATGACCTCGTCCATGCGGCTGCCGGTGTCGACCAGCGCGGTGGCGATGATCGTCAGCGAGCCGCCTTCCTCGATGTTGCGGGCGGCACCGAAGAAGCGCTTCGGCCGCTGCAGCGCGTTGGCGTCGACACCGCCGGTCAGCACCTTGCCGGATGACGGCACGACAGTGTTGTAGGCGCGGCCGAGGCGGGTGATCGAGTCCAGGAGAATGACGACGTCACGGCCGTGTTCGACCAGGCGCTTGGCCTTCTCGATCACCATTTCCGCGACCTGGACGTGACGGGCCGCCGGCTCGTCGAAGGTCGAGGACACGACCTCGCCCTTCACCGAGCGCTGCATGTCCGTGACTTCTTCCGGACGCTCGTCGATCAGCAGCACGATCAGGTAGCACTCGGGATGATTGGCCGTGATCGAGTGCGCGATGTTCTGCATCAGCACCGTCTTGCCGGTGCGCGGCGGCGCGACGATCAGCGCGCGCTGGCCCTTGCCGATTGGCGCGACGATGTCGATCACGCGTGGCGACAGATCCTTGCGGGTCGGATCCTCGAGCTCGAGCCGGAAGCGCTCGTCCGGAAACAGCGGCGTGAGATTGTCGAAATTGACCTTGTGCTTGGACTTCTCGGGATCCTCGAAGTTCAGCGTGTTGACCTTGAGCAGCGCGAAATAGCGCTCGCCCTCTTTCGGGCTGCGGATGTGTCCCTCGATGGTGTCACCGGTGCGCAGCCCGAAGCGGCGGATCTGCGAGGGCGAGACGTAGATGTCATCGGGACCCGGCAGGTAGTTGGCATCGGGCGAGCGCAGGAAGCCGAAGCCATCGGAAAGCACCTCGACGACGCCCTCGCCGATGATGTCGATTTCCTGGATGGCGAGCTGCTTGAGGATGGCGAACATCAGCTCCTGCTTGCGCATCGTGCTGGCGTTCTCGACCCCGTTTTCCTCCGCGAAGGAGACGAGCTCGGCCGGCGTCTTTGATTTGAGGTCCTGTAGTTTGATTTCCCGCATTGGGGTGGTCCTGTGGAAGCGACTTGGGAGGGATGCGAGGTGGCTGTGGGAAGGCGGACGAAAATGAGGTCCGCAGGTCTGAGCAAGGTTGGCGCCGATGAGGCACCAGACCTGATGCGGCGGCCGGTCAAGCCGGAACGCAACCACATCCGCCTGCGTGGGGTGGGATATTTACAATATAGAAAATCGCGCCGTCGTCTGCAAGGCATCTGCAGCGGAGCGGTATTCCCTGGGAAACGGTCAGAACGGCTTGACGATCACGAGAATCACGATGCCGATCATCAGCACCGTCGGTACCTCATTGACATAGCGGTAGAATTTCTGGCTCCGGGTGTTCTTGTCGGCGCCGAATTCCCTGACCCAGCGGGTGAACAGTCCGTGGACTCCCGACATGATCAGCACCAGGAGAAATTTTGCATGAAACCAACCGCTGGTATACCAGTGGCCGGCCCAGACCAGATAGAGTCCGGCAAGCCAAGTCACGGTGATCGCCGGATTGATGATCGCCTTCAGCAGGCGCCGCTCCATAACCTTGAACGTCTCGGACTGCTTCGAGCCGATCTCGGCCTCGCAATGATAGACGAACAGCCGCGGCAGATACAGCATGCCGGCCATCCACGCGATGACAGCGATGACGTGAAGGGCCTTGATCCACTCATACATCGGAAACGCGCGGTCCTCTCAGGCAGCGATAAGCTTGCGTGCTGAGACATATCCGCTCGCTCAGTCCCCTCCAAACCAAATAATTTTAGAATCTTAAGGTTTGAGTCTAGGTAGCGGTGGATTGGACTCATGAAATGTCATCCGCAGTCTGCCCGCAGCTTGTTCACATTCCTCAACATGCGAGCCGCGCCCGCCGGATCGCTCCAGAGTTCAATGCGATTCAAACGCTTGCCGAAATCCGTCGACAGCTTATCCAGAGACAAACGAACGTCGTCCCGATATCATCGGCCTGCGGCTTGGCGTTGTCCCGGACGGCGACCATGTGCAGAAGAATCGGGGTTATCCAAAGGGGCGCGGTCGGCGGCTGCTTTTTGGTCCCATCCTTCACAGGGATTCACAGATCGTTAAGGATTTGATGCCCAGCACCGGCAACTATTTTCACCTGCATCTGGTTTCCGACTCGACGGGCGAAACCCTGATCACGGTCGCGCGAGCAGTCGCCGCGCAATACACCAACGTGACCCCGGTCGAGCACGTGTACCCGCTGGTGCGGAGCCAGAAGCAGCTCGACCGCGTGCTCGACGAGATCGAGGAAGCGCCGGGCATCGTGCTGTTCACCCTGCTCGAGAAGGACCTGGTCAGCCGGCTCGAAGGCAAGTGCCAGCAGATCAACATTCCGAGCCTGTCGATCATCGGTCCGGTGATGCAGCTGTTCGAGGCCTATCTCGGCGCGTCGACCGCCGGCCGCGTCGGTGCGCAGCACGTGCTCAATGCCGAATATTTCGCCCGCATCGATGCGCTGAACTACACGATGCTCCACGATGACGGGCAAATGGTCGACGGCCTCGAAGACGCTGAGGTGGTGCTGGTGGGCGTCAGCCGGACGTCGAAGACTCCGACCTCGATCTATCTCGCCAACCGCGGCGTGCGCACAGCCAACGTGCCGCTGGTCCCGGGCATTCCGATCCCGCACCAGCTCGAGACATTGAAGAAGCCGCTGGTCGTCAGCCTGCATGCGACCCCGGAGCGGCTGATCCAGGTGCGGCAGAATCGCCTGCTCAGCATGGGTGCGGAATCCGGCAATGAGAACTATGTCGACAAGCAGTCGGTGACCGACGAGGTCGCCTATGCACGCAAGCTCAGTGCGAAGTTCAACTGGGTCATGCTCGACGTGACGCGGCGCTCGATCGAGGAGACGGCCGCCGCGATCCTGAAACTCTATACCGACCGGCAGCGGCAGCGGCTTCCGGACTAGTGAGCGGATCAATGTCCATCTGGTGCAGTGACGAGCCTCTCATTCTGGCATCGCAGAGCCGCGCGCGGCGGATGCTGCTCGCGAACGCAGGACTCGCGTGTGAGGCGCTTCCGGCCGATATCGACGAACGCGCGGTCCAGGCCGAAGCCGGCCTGGTCGCGCCCTACGAGATTGCGCTACACCTCGCCAATGCGAAGGCCGCTGCGGTCTCGGCAAGCAGGCCCAATTCCTATGTGGTCGGCGCGGATCAGACGCTCGCATTGGGTGAGCGCATGTTCAACAAGCCGGCCGGCCGCCAGCATGCCATGCAGCAATTGTTGGCGCTGGGCGGGCGCACCCATGCGCTGCACTCGGCCATCGCGGTGGTCCGCAACGGCGAGGTGCTGTTTTCGCACGTCGCCGTCGCCTGGATGACGATGCGCGCCCTCTCTGAGGCCGAGATCGCCGCCTATCTCGATGCCGCCGGCGACGCCGTCACATCCAGCGTCGGCGCCTATCAATTGGAGGGGCTCGGGGTGCACCTGTTCGACCGGATCGACGGCGATCACTTCACCATCCTCGGCCTGCCGCTGTTGCCGCTGCTCGCCTATTTTCGCGAAGCGAAGCTGCTCAGGATCTGATGCCGACCGCAGCCACGCGTAAGGGGAGTGACCGCGGATGAGAGTGCTGGGTCTGACCGGCTCGATGGGCATGGGCAAGTCGACGACCGCGA
Source organism: Bradyrhizobium sp. SZCCHNS3002 (assembly GCF_032377435.1). Classification (NCBI taxonomy): domain Bacteria; kingdom Pseudomonadati; phylum Pseudomonadota; class Alphaproteobacteria; order Hyphomicrobiales; family Nitrobacteraceae; genus Bradyrhizobium; species Bradyrhizobium sp. SZCCHNS3002. Next base: position 567,283 of record NZ_JAUHHY010000002.1, on the reverse strand, counting down.
AGCTGTTCGCCGAAGCCGGCGTCCCGGTCTACGACGCCGACGCGACCGTTCATAAGGTCTATGAAGCCGAAGCCGCGCCGGCGATCGAAGCCGAATTTCCCGGGACCACGGTGGACGGCAAGGTGGATCGGGCCAGGCTGTCGGCGAAGGTCGTCGGCGATCCCGCTGCGATCCGCCGGCTCGAGGCGATCGTGCATCCGATGCTGCGCTACTACCACCAGAAATTTCTCGACGACGCCGAGCAGTCCGGCGTGCCCGTTGCCGTTGTTGATGTCCCCTTGCTGTTCGAGACCGGCGGCGACAAGCGCGTCGATGCCGTGGTGGTGGTGTCGACCTCGCCCGAGATCCAGCGTCAGCGCATCCTGGCGCGCGGCACGATGACGGACGAAGCGCTCGATGCGCTGCTCGCACGGCAGATGCCGGATGCCGAGAAGCGCAAGCGCGCCGATTTCGTCGTGGATACCTCGCACGGGCTCGATCCGGTGCGGGCACGCATCCGCGACATCCTGGCGGAGGTCGTTAGAATGCCGCAGCGCCGGGGCTGATTCGCAAATCCGGCCGCGCGGAATTTCCACGGATCAAGTCAGACGGATCAAATCAGATGCGTGAGATCGTTCTCGACACCGAAACCACCGGCCTCGACGCCCTGCGCGGCGACCGCCTCGTCGAGATCGGCTGTGTCGAAATCATCAACCGCATGCCCACCGGCCAAGTCTACCATCGCTACATCAATCCCGAACGCGACATGCCGGCGGAAGCGTTCGCGGTTCACGGCCTGTCGAGCGAGTTCCTGGCCGACAAGCCGCTGTTTCACGAGGTCGTCGAGGAGTTCCTGGAGTTCATCGGCGATGCCCCGCTGGTGATCCACAACGCCTCGTTCGATATCGGCTTCATCAATGCCGAGCTCGACCGGGTCAAGCGCGCGGCCATTCCCAGGGATCGTCTGGTCGATACGCTGCTGCTCGCACGTCGCAAGCATCCTGGCGTGTCGAACCGCCTCGACGACCTCTGCTCGCGCTATGCGATCGACAACTCACGCCGGACCAAGCACGGCGCGTTGCTCGACGCCGAGCTGCTGGCGGAGGTTTATGTCGATCTGGTCGGGGCGCGGCAGTCGCAGCTGATCCTGACCCAGGACAGCCAGGAGATCCGCATCGGGTCCGCCGGCGAGACGCCGCGCCGTCAGCGAGAGCAGCCGCTGTCGCCGCGGGTCACGGAGGCGGAGCGAGAGGCACATCGCGCCTTCATCGCTACCCTCGGCGACAAGCCGATCTGGATGGAGTTTCTCGCCGGCACGTGATCCGCCCGATCGGCGGCGGATCACGCCCTGCAAACATCAAATTTTTAAAGAGCGAAACGATCAGCTCGACAGCACCTGGCCGCCCTGGGCCGCGGCCTGACGCTCCATGTTCTGGCGGTACAGGCCGACGAAATCGACCGGGTCCAGCATCAGGGGCGGGAAGCCGCCGTCGCGCACCGAGTTGGCGACGATCTCGCGGGCGAACGGGAACAGCAGGCGCGGGCATTCGATCAGCAGCATCGGCGACAGGTTCTCGCGCGGGATGTTGACCAGCCGGAACACGCCGCCATAGACCAGCTCGAAGCTGAACATCACCTGGCTGCCGCTCTCGGCCTTGCCCTCGATTGTCAGCGTCACCTCGTACTCGGTGTCATTCAGCGCATTGGCGCCGACATTGATCTGGATGTTGATCTGCGGCGGCTGGCCCTGCGGCGCCAGGGACTGCGGAGCGTTCGGATTCTCGAACGAGAGATCCTTGATGTATTGCGCCAGCACGTTCAGTTGAGGAGGAGGAGCCGCGTCGGGAGTGGCGCCGTTACCGTTGGTCATCGCAGTGTTCTCCAGGCAAAAAGGGCGGGTCGTTGCGGCGCGTGGCTACCATAGGGCCGGCTTGTTCCACAAGGACGAGCCACCGACGCCGTCAAGGGCCGAAGCAACCGCTCGATCCGGCCAGTATGCCTCTATTTGTCGCATCGGCCGTCGGAGGGAACCGGAGACGGGCCTCCCCTGTTCCAATCCGGGGCCGATCGGATTTCCCCTTGAGGGGGAAAAGGGTTAGGATCGGCGCGCCACAATGCGCCATTGGCCGGGCCCAATTCGATGACTACATCCGGGTCGACCAGGGATTCACGGGTCTTAACCTGGATCCTGTAGAACGGGTGCCCGGTGGCCGGGCTCCGCGTTCGGCTCGACAAGTCAGAAAGCGAACACGACGTGGACATTTATACCATCATCTTCCTGGCGCTGGCGGTCTTCATCTTCATCCGCCTGCGCGCCGTGCTCGGGCAGCGCACCGGGAGCGAGCGGACGCCGTTCGATCATGCCGCCCGAAACGCGGTCCAGGGCGCGCAGGACAACCACGTCATGCCGGTTCCCAACAAGCCCATCGACCCCTCGGCTGCGGTCCCCGGCGGCGAGATGCCGGCGCCGGGTGATCGCTGGCGTGGTCTGGCCGAGCCGGGCACGCCGCTCGCCCGTGGCCTCGATGCGATCGTCGCCGACGACTCCTCGTTCGATCCGCGCCATTTCCTGACCGGCGCGCGCAGCGCCTACGAGATGATCGTGCTGGCGTTTGCCAATGGCGATCGCCGCGCGTTGCGCGACCTGTTGTCGTCCGAGGTCTATGAGAGTTTCGACGCCGTCATCAAGGAGCGTGAGAAGCAGGAGCAGAAGACCGAAACCCGCTTCGTCTCCATCGATACCGCCGAACTGGTCGGCGCCGAGCTGCGCGACCGCACCGCGCAGGTCACGGTGCGCTTCGTCTCGCAGATGATCTCGGTGACACGCGACAAGGGCGGCAACATCGTCGACGGCAATCCGGACAAGGTCGCCGACATCACCGACATCTGGACTTTCGCCCGCGACACCGGCTCGCGCGATCCGAACTGGAAGCTGGTCGGAACCGGCAGCCATTGATGGAATAGGCTGCCGCCGCTGGCGTTACATTGGGAGATCGCCTGCTCCCGTTGTCGACCGGCTGCGTGAGGCGGGTGAAGAGGCGCATCCTCGATTTTTGACACGGATCTTTTCAGCATCCCGTTTTCTCTGAATTTCGCGTTGAGTGGTACTTTGATGGTGCAAGCATGGTTCGCGAAATTTGGAAGCGGGGTTTTACCGCCCGCCGCCTGACCTACTGGACGCCGGTGCTCGCCCTGAGCGTCGCTGCCGTGGCGCTCGCCCCCTATGCAGCCGAGGCGGTTCGCGCGCGCCATCGGGCGGCGACGCCGCCGATGCGCCACCTGCCCTACCCGCAGCTCGACTGGCCGCTCGAGATCAGCAACAGCCAGTACCTGCCGATGGATTGGACCGACGTGCCCGGCTGGAACGACGACGATCAGCTCGCGGCCTATCGGACGTTCCGCGCCAGCTGCAAGCCGATCGCCGCGAAGACGGATGCAGCGCCGGATGGCAGGGTGGATGGTAAGGCGCTGGGTGATTCCCTGCGCGACCCCTGTCGCGATGCTCGGGCCACCGATCTCGCCGACAATGCTGCGGCAAGGGCTTTTTTCGAACGGCACTTCGAGCCGCTGAGGATCTCCAAGCTCGGCGATGCCGACGGTTTCGTCACCGGCTACTACGAACCCGTCATCGAGGGCTCGCGGACCCAGAATGAGGTCTACAACGTTCCAGTCTATCGCCGGCCCTCCAATTTGTTTGTCCGTGGTTTCAAGCAGGATGCGACGAGTCTGCCCAACAAGGGCCCCGTCTATCGCAAGATCGGACGGCGCAAGCTGGTCCCCTACTACGACCGCGCCGAGATCGAGGACGGTGCCATCGAGGGGCGCGGCCTGGAGATCGCATGGCTCAGGAACCAGACCGACCTGCTGTTTGCCCAGATCCAGGGATCGGCGCGCATCAGTCTCGACGACGGCTCGACCATTCGCATCAACTACGATGCCTATAATGGCCTTCCCTACACACCGGTCGGCCGCATCCTGATCGAGCGCGGCATCATTCCACGCGAGCAGATGTCGATGCAGCGCATCCGCGACTGGATGGAGCAGAATCCGGAAGGTGCCAACGAGCTGCGGCGGATGAACCGCTCCTACATCTTCTTCCGCGAGGTGCAGCTGTCGGAGAAGGACGAGGCGGTCGGCGCGCAGGGCATTCCGCTGACCCCGGGCCGCTCGATCGCGGTCGACAAGTCGCTGCACGTCTATGGCACGCCGTTCTTCATCACCGGCGAGCTGCCGATCGAATCCGAGAAGTCGAAGACGGCGTTCCACCGGCTGATGATCGCGCAGGATACGGGCTCGGCGATCGTCGGACCTGCGCGCGCCGATCTCTATTTCGGCGCCGGCCAGGACGCCGGCAAGGTCTCCGGCCGTCTCAAGCACAGCATCCAGTTCGTGATGCTGGTGCCGAAGAGCCTCGATCCGGTTGCGCGTGGCCGCAAGATGCCGCTGCCGGATGCACGGCCGTCGGAGAAGATCGCAAAACTGTTTCCGCAGGTGCTGCCGAAGGAGGCAGCCAAGGATCAGGTCAAGGATCAAGGGAAGGATCAGGGGCAGGCCAACCAGGCCAACAAAGCCGCCGCCTCTCCGGTCAACGATGCGAAAGCCTCTGCTCCCGCCGCGAGCGCAAGCCCGGCGACCACGGTGGCGCAGAACGTCGTGGCACCACAGCCCGTGCCCCTGCCCGAGGCTCGCCCCCGTATCGAAAGTGATCGCAATATCCGCCGATTGCGTTATGGCAGGCGCCACCGCAACCGCCGATGACAAGCCGTCTCCATGTCTGAAGATCCCGAGCCGCCCCGCGGCCGTCGCAAGCGTGGCCTCTCCGAGGACGAGCGTACGCTGTGGGAGACGGTGGCGCGCCAGGTCAAGCCGCTGCGCAAGACACCGCGTCCGGTGCGGCCGCATCCGCCGATGGTGACGGCCGAGCCGCAGCCGGACAAGCCGATGATGACGCCGCGGCCGGTCGCGCCGGTGGTCGTGCCGAAGCCGGCCCGGCCGGCCATCCCGCCGCTGGTCTCGCTCGGCCGCAAGGAGCGCTCGAAACTGTCACGCGGCCGCGGCGAGATCGATGCGCGGCTCGATCTGCACGGCATGACCCAGAGCCGGGCGCACCAGGCGCTGCATCATTTCCTGCATCGCGCCCAGCATGACGGGCTCACCTTCGTGCTCGTCATCACCGGCAAGGGTACGATCGGTGCGGATCCCGAACGCGGCGTGCTCCGGCGCCAGGTGCCGCATTGGCTGAGCCTGCCGGAATTCCGCTCGCTGATTGTCGGCTTCGAGGAGGCTCATGTGGGACATGGCGGTGCCGGCGCGCTCTATGTCCGGATCAGGCGCGCCCGGGGCTGAGCGTCAGAACGGCCGGATGATGCCGACGCGCGGGATGGCGGTGACGATCCAGCCCAGGATCGTGGTCGTGCGGTCGCCGGCGTCGATGAGGGCCACAGGCTTTGTGGTGGGCAGCGTCTTCACCGCGTGCAGCATCAGCACCATGCAGACCACCCAGCTCGAGATCCAGCGCGAATAGTCGAACACCATCGCGAACATCACGAGGTAAGCGAGAGTGATGACAACCAGCGCGGCGATGACGATCTGGCGATGGCGCTGCTCTTCCAGCGCGCCAATCAGGTCCCTGAAAGTGCGCCAGAGCGGCGCGTGAAGCCAGAGCAGCAGCGCATAGACGGGCAAGCCGAGCAGGTTCGACGGCAGTCTTGCCCAGGTGTCCTGCACCTCCTTCGTCAGTGGCTGGTACCACACGTAAGCGAACTGCAAGAGCTCGGTGCGTGTCGGATCGGCCATGCGGGTCCGCAGATATGCTGTGAAGTCCGCTTCCGGCAGCGGCATCGTGCCGAGGAACTGCGCCGTCAGGAACAGCGCGCCGAGTCCGATCAGTGCGGCTCCGCCGACGGCCATGTCGAGGCGCGTCGTCCTGCGCGGCAAGTAGTAGCGCAGCACGACGATGGCGGCGATGGTGGGCACGTACATCAGCAGATGGATGTGATGGATCAGCACCAGCACCGCCGAGGTCAGCGCAGCGAGCAGGACGTAGCCGAGCGAGCCCGCCGGCACCAGCATCAGGATGATGGCACCAAGACAGCCATAGACGTCGAAGTGCCCGAGCGTGAACAGGAAGTTCTTGAACACGAACGGCGAGCCAGCGGTGAAGACGAACAGCGGGAGCTGTGCGCTGTTCAATCCGAATGTTCGGCGGAATAGCTGGACGAACAATCCGAACGTGATCAGCCAGACGAGGCCTGCCAACGCGAACACCAGCCACACCGGCACCTTCGTCGTGAACAACCCGACGATGGCCCCGATCAGCGCGCGCTTGATGAAGCCGTGGTGATAGTCGACAAGCAGGTGGATGTAGGGAATGTAGGGCGGCAGCGTGAGCTTGTGCAGGAACACGCCGAGCATGACCGCGGCGTTGACGGCGAGCATCGTGCGCCAGTGCCGGCTGTAGGCGGCCGTCATGCGATGTCCGAGCGGTGAGAGATGGAGGCAAGCTCGCCGCCACACCCACCGCTGTCGTCCCGGCCTTGAGCCGGGACCCGTAACCACCGCTGTACGTGATGAGGCAGGGCTGGAGCCGCCATCTTGAGTGACAATCAGCTTCGGTGGTTATGGGTCCCCGCCTTCGCGGGGACGACAGCGGAGGGTGACGCTACGCCTGTGCGAAAGAGCGCAGAGGCTGAAGGGCGACGCCTCTTACAAAATGAACCGGCTGAGATCCGTGTTCTTGGCGAGGTCGCCGATGTGCTGCTGCACATAGGCGGCGTCGACACGCATCGTCTCGCCGCCGCGGTCGGAGGCGTTGAAGGAGATCTCGTCCAGCACGCGTTCCATCACCGTCTGCAGCCGGCGCGCGCCGATGTTCTCGACCGTGGAATTCACCGCAACCGCGATGTCGGCGAGCGCGTCGATCGCATCGTCGGTGATGTCGAGCGTCACGCCCTCGGTCTGCATCAGCGCGACATATTGCTTGATCAGCGATGCCTCCGGCTCGGTCAGGATGCGGCGCATGTCGTCGCGCGTCAGCGCCTGCAGCTCGACCCGGATCGGCAATCGTCCCTGCAGCTCCGGCAAGAGGTCCGAGGGCTTGGCGATGTGGAACGCGCCCGAGGCAATGAACAGGACGTGATCGGTCTTGACCGCGCCATGCTTGGTCGAGACCGTCGTGCCCTCGATCAGCGGCAGCAGGTCGCGCTGCACGCCCTCGCGCGAGACGTCGCCGCCGGCGCGGTTCTCGCGCACACAAATCTTGTCGATCTCGTCGAGGAACACGATGCCGTTGTTCTCGACCACGCCGATCGCCTCCTGCACCAGCTGGTCGCTGTCGAGCAGCTTGTCGGATTCCTCCGCGATCAGGATGTCGTGCGAGGCCTCGACCGTCACGCGCCGCGTCTTGGTGCGGCCGCCGAGCTTGCCGAAGATGTCGCCGATCGAGATCGCACCCATCTGCGCGCCCGGCATGCCGGGGATTTCGAACATCGGCATGCCGCCGCCCGAGGACTGCGTCTCGATTTCGATTTCCTTGTCGTTCAGCTCGCCGGCGCGCAGCTTGCGGCGGAACGAGTCACGCGTCGCAGCACTCGCATTGGCGCCGACCAGCGCATCCAGCACGCGCTCCTCGGCGGCGAGCTGGGCGCGGGCGGCGACATCCTTGCGCTTGCGCTCGCGCACCTGGACGATCGCGACCTCGACGAGGTCGCGGATGATCTGCTCGACGTCGCGGCCGACATAGCCGACCTCGGTGAACTTGGTCGCCTCGACCTTGAGGAACGGCGCGCCCGCGAGCTTGGCCAGCCGCCGCGCGATCTCGGTCTTGCCGACGCCGGTCGGGCCGATCATCAGGATGTTCTTCGGCAGCACCTCCTCGCGCAGGCCGGCATCGAGCTGCAGCCGGCGCCAGCGGTTGCGCAGGGCGATGGAGACGGCGCGCTTGGCGTCGGCCTGGCCGACGATGTAGCGGTCGAGTTCGGAGACGATTTCGCGGGGGGAAAAGTCGGTCATGGGCTCTAGCTAGGGTCGGACGGGGATGAGGGCAAGCCGGATTTCCGCCGTCACAGGAGCGGCGGCCCGGCCTGCCACTGCCGGATCGCCTCGGTTGGATGGATCAGCATCAGGATGTTGAGGGTCAGGTTGTCACGGATGTGCAGGCCGACCCCGATCTCGAACGCGATTGCGATCACGACGGTCAGCCAGACCGGCAGCACCCGCGCCAGCAGGAAGCCGGTCATCATCGCCAAGGTGTCGCCGACGGAGTTCACGATGCTGTCGCCGAAATAGTCCAGCGAGATCGTGGCGGCGCGATAGCGCTCGATGATGAAGCTGGAGTTCTCGACCAGCTCCCAGGCGCCCTCGATCAGCATCGCGATGATCAGCCGCCCCTGCCACGGCAGAAACGGCAGAACCAGCGCGGTCAGCGCATAGAACAGGAAGCCGTGAATGACATGGGAGAACGTGTACCAGTCGGTGAGATGCTGGGAGTTCTCCGAGCTCTGCACCACGCCGTGCCACAGCTTCACGGTGCCGCAGGCGCAGATCGGCAGCCGGCCCATCGCGAACAACAGTGCGGCCTGCAGCACCAGCAGACCGAGCGCCAGGATGAGCCAGGGTCCGGACCAAGGCCGGGACGGGGCGCCGATCTCGTCCGCGGTCATCGTCTACTCGGCCGACAGCGCTTCGATGGTGATGTTGCGGTTGGTGTAGACGCAGATGTCGGCGGCGATGTCGAGTGAGCGGCGCACGATGCTCTCGGCGTCCTTGTCGGTGTCGATCAGCGCCCGCGCGGCCGCCAGCGCATAGTTGCCGCCGGAGCCGATCGCCATCACGCCGGCCTCCGGTTCCAGGACGTCGCCCGTCCCGGTCAGCACCAGCGAGACCTCCTTGTCGGCCACGATCATCATCGCCTCCAGCCGCCGCAGGTAGCGGTCGGTGCGCCAGTCCTTGGCGAGCTCGACCGCGGCCCGGGTCAGCTGCCCCGGATATTGCTCCAGCTTGCTCTCCAGCCGCTCGAACAGGGTGAACGCGTCGGCCGTGGCGCCGGCGAAGCCGCCGATGACGTCGCCCTTGCCGAGCTTGCGCACCTTGCGGGCGTTGGACTTGATCACGGTCTGGCCGATCGAGACTTGGCCGTCGCCGCCAATCACCACCCTGCCCCCCTTGCGGACGGTCAGGATCGTGGTGCCGTGCCAGACGGTGGGCTCGTTCGAAGATGCGTGCATGGGGGATCCCTGGTTGATGCCCTGATTTAGGGGCTGAGGCGTCGGGATACAATTACCGGGTCCCTGCCCTGCCCTGCCAGGCCTTGAAATCCGCTCACCATGGCCCGAGATCAGGCGTCCGGGGCGTCATCCCGCAGTAGCTAAGGTGTCATCCGCCTGATAAAAGGGCCGCGTTTTCAAGGGAAAGCTGACCCCATGCGTAGCGCGACCATCAGGCGCAAGACCAAAGAGACCGAGATCGAGGTGTCCGTGAACCTCGACGGCACCGGCGTGGTTGATATCGCGACCGGGATCGGCTTCTTCGATCACATGCTGGATCTGCTTGCCCGGCATTCCCGCATCGACATGACCGTCAAGGCGGTCGGCGACCTGCATATCGATTTCCACCACACCACCGAGGATGTCGGCATCGCCCTCGGCCAGGCCGTGCGTCAGGCGCTCGGCGACATGGCCGGCATCACCCGCTACGCCTCGATCCACATGCCGATGGACGAGACGCTGACGCGCGTCGTGATCGACGTGTCGGGCCGGCCGATGCTGGTGTTCCGCACGACCTTCGCGCGCGACAAGATCGGCGAGTTCGACACCGAGCTGGTGCGCGAGTGGTTCAACGCCTTTGCCATGAACGCCGGCATCACGCTGCATGTCGAGACGCTGTACGGCGAGAACGCCCATCATATCGCCGAATCCTGCTTCAAGGGTCTGGCCAGGGCGCTGCGAACCGCGCTCGCGATCGACCCGCGCAACAAGGGCGAAGTGCCATCCACCAAGGGTCAGCTCGGCGGCTGACCTCCCTCCTCCCAAGGGAATTTCGACATGCCCGTTTATACGGTTCACGCTCCCCTCGCCGCCGGAGCCGATCTGCGCTCGACCGATCGCTTCGTCTTCATCCGTGACGGCTTCCATTTCTGGGCCGCCGTGCTCGGCGCCGTCTGGCTGGCCTGGCATCGCCTCTGGCTTGCGATGCTGGTCTGGGCCCTGCTGATGATCGCGCTCGACGTCGTCCTGGTACGCGTCGGCGTCAGCGGCGCCGCGATTGCCGGAATCGATCTGTTGCTTGCGATCCTGCTCGGGCTCGAAGCCTCGAGCCTGAAGCGCTGGAGCTATTCGCGCGGCAATTGGCGCCAGCTCGACGTCGTCGTGGCCGACGATCTCGATGCCGCCGAGCGCCGCTTCTTCGAGCGCTGGGCCGCCCGGCGCAGCGATCTCGGCTACAGCAACTACACCGTCGATCGCGGCGCACCGCCGCCCTCGCGTGACAATGGCAATGGGCAGCACCCGCCGCCGCTGCCGCATGCCAGCATCATTGGCTTGTTCCCAGAACCCGGAGGTGGACGATGAGTGTCGCGATCATCGATTACGGCTCCGGCAATCTGCATTCCGCCGCCAAGGCGTTCGAGCGCGCCGCGCGCGGCATGGAGGATCCGCAGAAGGTCGTGGTGACGCGCGATCCGGACACGGTGTATCGCGCCGACCGCATCGTGCTGCCCGGCGTCGGCGCCTTCGCCGACTGCCGCCGCGGACTCGACTCCGTCGACGGCATGCTGGAGGCGATGACCGAGGCCGTGCGCCACAAGGCGCGGCCGTTCTTCGGCATCTGCGTCGGCATGCAGCTGATGGCGACGCGCGGCAAGGAGCATGTCACCACCGACGGCTTCGACTGGGTCTCCGGCGACGTCGAGAAGATCACGCCTCGCGACGAGAGCCTGAAGATCCCGCATATGGGATGGAACACGCTCGATGTGCTGCAAGAGCATCCGGTGCTGGAGCGGCTGCCGCTCGGGCCGAAGGGCCTGCACGCCTACTTCGTGCACTCCTATCACTTGAATGCCGTCAACGAGAACGACGTGCTGGCGCGCGCGGACTACGGCGGTCCGGTCACCGCGATCGTCGGCAAGGACACCGCGATCGGCACGCAATTCCATCCCGAGAAGAGCCAGCGTTTCGGTCTCGCCCTCATTTCCAACTTCCTGAAGTGGAAGCCGTGAGCGCAGCGCGCCTGTCCGTCCAGGAGGCGGGCAGGGCGCTTGCCTGAAAGACAGCTCAGATGATTTTGTTTCCTGCCATCGATCTGAAGAACGGCCAGTGCGTGCGCCTGGAGCAGGGCGACATGGCGCGCGCCACCGTGTTCAACCTCGACCCCGCCGCGCAGGCCAAGAGCTTCGCCGACCAGGGCTTCGACTATCTCCACGTCGTCGATCTCGACGGTGCCTTCGCCGGCAAGCCGATGAATGCGCATGCGGTCGAGGCGATGTTGAAAGTTGTCAAGATGCCGGTGCAGCTCGGCGGCGGCATCCGCGATCTCGCGACGGTCGAGGCCTGGCTGACCAAGGGCATCACCCGTGTCATCATCGGCACCGCGGCGGTGCGCGATCCCGAGCTGGTGAAGACCGCAGCCAAGGCCTTCCCCGGCCGCGTCGCCGTCGGACTCGATGCCCGCGACGGCAAGGTCGCCGTCGAGGGCTGGGCCGAGACCTCCGAGGTCACGGCGCTCGACATCGCCAGGCGTTTCGAGGACGCCGGCGTCGCCGCGATCATCTTCACCGACATCGCGCGCGACGGCCTGCTCAAGGGCCTCAATCTCGAGGCCACGATCGCGCTCGGTGATGCCATCTCGATCCCCGTGATTGCCTCCGGCGGCCTGGCCTCGATCGAGGACGTCAAGGCGATGCTGACACCACGGGCGAAAAAGCTCGAAGGCGCCATCGCTGGCCGCGCGCTCTATGACGGCCGCCTCGATCCCGCGGAAGCACTGGCGCTGATCCGCGCGGCGCGTGCGTAGGAGAAAACAGGATGTTCAAGGTCCGTGTCATTCCCTGCCTCGACGTCAAGGACGGACGGGTCGTCAAGGGCGTCAACTTCGTCAACCTGCGCGACGCCGGCGATCCGGTGGAGGCGGCGATCGCCTATGACGCCGCAGGCGCCGACGAGCTCTGCTTCCTCGACATCACCGCCACCCATGAGAACCGCGGCATCATGCTGGACGTCGTCCGGCGCACGGCGGAGGCCTGCTTCATGCCGGTCACGGTCGGCGGTGGCGTGCGCACCATCGACGACATCAAGACCCTGCTGCGTTCCGGCGCCGACAAGGTCTCGATCAATTCGGCCGCGGTGAGCAGGCGCGAATTCGTCAAGGAGGCGGCCGAGAAGTTCGGCGAGCAGTGCATCGTGGTCGCGATCGACGCCAAGTCCGTGTCGCGGCCTGGCGGCGGAAGCCGCTGGGAGATCTTCACCCATGGCGGCCGCAAATCGACCGGCATCGATGCGCTGGAATATGCCCAGGAGGTGGTATCGCTGGGGGCAGGGGAGATCCTGCTGACCTCGATGGACCGCGACGGCACCCGCCAGGGCTTCGACCTGCCGCTGACCCGGGCGGTCGCCGACAGCGTCCCGGTGCCGGTGATCGCCTCCGGCGGTGTCGGCAACCTCGATCATCTGGTCGACGGCATCCGCGAGGGCCGCGCGACCGCGGTGCTGGCGGCGTCGATCTTCCATTTCGGGGAATTTACCATCCGGCAGGCCAAGGAGCACATGGAGCGCCATGGCCTGCCGATGCGGCTCGATCCCTGACGACATTGCGTCGCAAAAATGTTAGATGAACGCTGGTCCGGCCGCCGTGGTCGGGCAGGCGTTCCGAGTACCGGCCGATGTCCCGCTTCACGCTTCACGATCTCGCTGCCATCATCGACGCGCGCGCCGCGGCGGGCGGCCAGGCGTCCTATACGCGCAAGCTGCTCGACAAGGGGCCGCCGCAATGCGCCAAGAAGATGGGCGAGGAGGCGGTCGAGACCGTCATTGCCGCTGTTGGCACCGACCGCGAGCATCTGATCTCCGAAAGCGCCGATCTGCTGTTTCATCTGTTGGTGTTGTTGAAGTCGCGTGACGTCCGGCTCGAGGAGGTCGAGGCGGCGCTCGGCAAGCGCACCGGTCAATCGGGACTGGAAGAAAAGGCGTCGCGCAAGACGGAGTAGGGCGCGACGGCGGGGAAACGAAGGGCAGCGTCATGGATATGCGCACCACCGAACAACAATATAATCCGTACCGCGTCTTCACCCGCGAACAATGGGCCGAGTTGCGCAACGACACGCCGATGACCTTGGAGCCCGGCGAGTTCTCCAAGCTGCGGTCGATGCACGATCGTCTCGACCTTCAGGAGGTCGAGGACATCTACCTCCCGCTGTCGCGACTGCTGTCGATGTATGTCGACGCGGCGCAGCGGCTGTACTACGCGCAGCGTCAGTTCCTCGGCATCCGCGACCGCAAGATGCCCTACATCATCGGCGTCGCCGGCTCGGTGGCGGTCGGCAAGTCGACCACTGCGCGCGTGCTGCAGGCGTTGCTGACCCGCTGGTCGCCGCGGCCCAAGGTCGATCTCATCACCACCGACGGCTTCCTGTATCCGAACGCGGTGCTGGAGCGGCAGGGCCTGATGCAGAAGAAGGGTTTTCCGGAAAGCTATGACCTGCCGCGGCTGCTCGGCTTTCTGTCCGACATCAAGGCCGGCCGCCATCCGGTGCGCGCGCCGGTGTATTCCCATCTGAGCTACGACATCGTCCCCAATCAGTGGACCGAGATCGACCAGCCGGACATCCTCATCGTCGAAGGCGTCAACGTGCTGCAGACCGGTCCGCTGCCGCGCGACGGCAAGGCCGTGCCGGTCGTCTCCGACTTCTTCGACTTCTCGGTCTATATCGATGCCGACGAGGCGATCCTGCGCAAATGGTACGTCAAGCGCTTCCTCTCGCTGCGCGACACGGCGTTCCATGATCCCAGGTCCTACTTCAACCGCTACGCGCTGCTGTCGGACGAGGAGGCCATCGCCACCGCGATCGCGATCTGGGAGCGCACCAACCTGGCCAATCTCGAGGACAACATCCTCCCGACACGGCCGCGCGCGACCTTGATCCTGAAGAAGGGCGCGGATCACGAGATCGAGACGGTGGCGCTGAGGCGGTTGTAAACGGGGCCGGCGGGCGCGGCGCCGGGCTGATCCGCCCCAACTAATTCCTTACGCTGGCACCTGTCGCGCCGCCGCCAGATTCGCCAGCGCCTCGTCGAGCTTGTCGCGATCGATCGGCTTGACCAGGAACCCATCCATGCCCGCCTCGAAGCAGGCGTAGCGGTCCTCGACCAGCGCGTTGGCCGTCAGCGCCAGGATCGGGGTGCGCCCGCCGGGCTCGCTGGCCTCGATGGCGCGGATGCGCCTGGCGGCAGCGATGCCGTCGAGCTTCGGCATCTGCACATCCATCAGGATCAGATCGTACGGCGCGCCGGCCGAGCGCGCCGCGAGCCAGGAGTCGAGCGCCGCTTCGCCATGCACGGCGATGTCGGCGTGATGGCCGAGCTTGGTCAGCAGCGAGCGCATCAGCAGCGCGTTGATGTCGTTGTCCTCGGCGACGAGGATCGACAGGCCCGCGCCGGCCTGAGCCGCGATCGGCGGCGCGATCGTCGGGACTGGATCGTCGGCGAGGACCGTGCCGTCGGTGTCGAAGCTCACGCGCGCGGCGAGCGAAGCGGCGCGCAGCGGCTTGACGAGATAGCCGTGGAATGGCGCCGCCGGTGCCAGCTCGTGGCGGCTCGCCGGCGTCACCAGCACGATCAGCCGTGTCGTATGGTGGTGCGCGACCCGGCCCAGACGCAGCGATTCATCGCTGCCGATGGCATCGTCGACCAGCACGGCATGCCAGGCGCGTTCGGGCAGCAGGGCCTCCGCCACCTCGGCCTCCGCGACCAGGCAGGTCTGCGCGCCCCAGTTCTGCAGGCGCCGTTCGATCAGCTCGGCCTGCAGCCCGGCCGGCGCGACCAGCATGATCGACTGTCCGGCGAGGTCGGGGCCGCGGAAGCTGTTCTGCTCGCCGCGCTCCAGCGCCGGCGGCAGCGGCACCGCCACCTCGAAGGTCGAGCCGGCGCCGAGCTGGCTTTGCAGCGAAATGCGCCCGCCCATGCGCTTGACGATCCGGTCAGAGATCGCAAGGCCGAGCCCGGTGCCGCCGAAGCTGCGCGCCACGCTGTCGTCGGCCTGCTCGAATTCGCGGAAGATGCGGTCCTGCGCGTCGGCTGCGATGCCGATGCCGGTGTCGCGCACCTGGAAGCTGATCTCGTTCGGCCAGATGCCGGGCTCGGCGATCAGGGCAACGCCGCCCGTCGCGGTGAACTTGATGGCGTTGCCGGCGAGGTTGAGCAGCACTTGGCGCAGCCGCGCGGCGTCGCCCGTCACCCAGGTCGGCAGGCGCTCGTCGAGATAGGCCGCGATCTCCAGCTGCTTGGCCTGCGCGCGCGGCGCCAGCAGCTCGGTGATCTCCTCGATCAGCGCTGCCAGCGAGAACGGCTGCGCCTCGAGCGCCAGCTTGCCGGCCTCGATCTTCGAATAGTCGAGCAGCTCGTCGATCAGCGACATCAGCGCTTCACCCGAGGTGCGGACCGCCTTGGCGTAGGTCGTCTGCTCCGGCGTGAGCTGCGTGTCGAGCAACAGGCCGCTCATGCCGAGGATGCCGTTCAGCGGCGTGCGGATCTCGTGGCTGGCCATCGCCAGGAAGCGTGACTTGGCGCGGTTCGCGGCGTTGGCCTGGTCGCGCGCCTCCGCCAGCGCGCGCTCGGTTTCGGTGCGGTCGGTGACGTCGCGGCCGACACATTGCAGCAGGGCGGGCTGGCCGGCGTCGGACCGCACGAGCGCCTCGCGCCACGCGATCCAGCGCGGTCCGATCGCGCTCTCGATGCGCTGGTCGTGGACGCGGGTGCCGTTCGGCTCCAGCGCGCTGTCGCCCTGCTCGATCAGCTGGAAGGTGAACGCGCTGCCGAGCAGATTGTCGCGGTCGAGACCCGCCATCCGGCAATAGGCGTCGTTGACGAAGACGATGCTGCCGTCGCGGGCGCGCATGACGATGAGATCGCCCTGCTGCTCGAACAGATTGCGGGCGCGCTGCTCGGCTTCCTGCAGCTCCCAGTTCCGGTCGGCCAGCACCTCGTTGTGGAGCGCGATCTTGTGCATCTTCCTGGCGACGAAGCGCAGCCGCATGCTGAGCGTGGCCAGGCCGACGCAGGCGAGCGCGAACAGGAAGCTGGCGCCGATCGCGAAGGCGTGCGGATTGTAGCCGGAGTTCGGGGAGACGCTGGCCTTGATGAAGCCGTAGGCGCCGCCGAAGCCGGCGGAGAAGATCATCAGCGAGCGCAGGATCGCGAAGATGGTGCGGTGACGGCGTATGAACCGGCGCAGGCGCAGCCTGACGTGAAAAATCGGTCCCATCTCGATCACCCCCAGCTTCCGATCCCAATGTCCTCGCCGACCCGCACCATGCGGCGTCGGTATTGCTGAGACTTTGAAAGGTCATGCCCACGCCAGCCGGCGGTGCAGAGATGGTGAACCGGGCGTTAGCCCGAGTCACAGAACCGGATTGGCCGGCGATGAGGAATGATTGCGGGCCGCGACGATCAGTGCGGCAGCGTCCCCGGCCGTCGTGTGGCTGGAGCGGACGTAGATGCGATAGTCGGCGCGGCCATCGGCATCATCGCGGGCGAGATAGATCAGGGACGTGCCGGGACGCGGGTCGGCAGCGATCGCGACGAGCTGGGTCGCGGAAGTCATGCCACAGCCGCGATCCTCCGTGGCGGGCGCATCGTCGACCACGACGACATCAGCCGCCTCCGGACTGTCGGCCAGCGCCACGCGCACCGTCGCCAGCGCCGGATCATCGGTGAAATCGACATGCAGATCGGCGTGGAACGGCGCCGAGCCGAGCGCGACGGAGTCGGCGCCGACGGCAATGCAGGGCTGGGGGGAGGGCGCCAATTCGATCTTGGCGAAGACCACGGCCGCGATCAGCGGCACGGCCGAAACGATGACCTTGAAACGCAACATATACGCACCGACGCAACGGGCCTGAGGACAGAACGCGGGGCCTTATGGTTGTCGGAGCGTAAAGAGAAGTCGTTACCAGAGTGTTGAGGGAGGCGCCCTTACGCCGCGTGCCGATTGTCTTCCGCGAGCGCGCGATACGACAGCGCTTCGGCCAGATGCAGCCGGCCGATCGCCTCGGCGTGATCGAGATCGGCGAGCGTCCGCGCCACGCGCAGCACGCGGTGATAGCCGCGCGCCGACAGCCGCATCGTCTCGGCGGCCTCGCGCAGCAGCTTCTGGCCGGGGGCGTCGAGCTTGGCGATCTCGTCGAGCACGGCGGCGGGCGCTTCGGCATTGGTCCTGACCTGCGGCAGGCCCGCTTTGGCATAGCGTTCGCGCTGCAGGTCGCGCGCGGCGGCGACGCGGGCAGCGACCTCGGCCGAGCCTTCCTTGGACGGCGGCAGGATCAGGTCGGCGGCGGTGACCGCCGGCACCTCGATACGCAGGTCGATGCGGTCCATCAGCGGGCCGGAGATGCGGGTCTGATAGTCGGCGGTGCAGCGGTCGATGCGGCCGCGCTTGCAGGCATAGCCGGGCTCGAAGGCGTTGCCGCAGCGGCAGGGATTCATCGCCGCGACCAGCATGAAGCGGGCCGGGTAGGTGACGCGGTGGTTGGCGCGCGAGATCGAGACCTCGCCATTCTCCAAGGGTTGGCGCAGCGAGTCGAGCACGCGCGGATCGAACTCCGGCAGCTCGTCGAGGAACAGCACGCCCTGATGCGCCAGCGAGATCTCGCCGGGCCGGGCGCGCAGGCCGCCGCCGGTCAGCGCCGCCATGCTGGCGGAATGATGCGGGCTGCGGAACGGCCGCCGGTTGGTCAGCGCGCCGCCCTCGATCTCGCCGGCGACTGAGGCGATCATCGACACTTCCAGGAGCTCGGCCGGCGACAGCGGCGGCAGGATCGACGGCAGCCGCGCCGCCAGCATCGACTTGCCGGCGCCGGGCGAGCCGATCATCAGCAGGTGATGCCCGCCGGCGGCGGCGATCTCGAGCGCGCGCTTGCCGCTCTCCTGGCCCTTGATGTCGCGCAGGTCGAGCAGGCTCGCGGGCGCCTCCTGGATCTTCGGCTGCGGCCGCGACAGCACCTGCGTGCCCTTGAAATGGTTGGCGATCTGGATCAGCGAGCTCGCCGCGATGATCTGCAAATCGGGGCTCGCCCACGCCGCCTCGGCGCCGCAGGCGGCCGGGCAGATCAGGCCTTCCTCGCGTCCATTGGCGCCGATCGCGGCCGGCAGCACGCCCGCCACGGGCGCGATCGAGCCGTCGAGGCCGAGCTCGCCAAGCACGGTGAAGCCGCTGAGCGCATCGGGCGGGATGGCGCCGATCGCGGCCATCAGGCCGAGCGCGATCGGCAGGTCGTAATGGCTGCCTTCCTTGGGCACGTCGGCCGGCGCCAGGTTGACGGTGATCCGCCGCGCCGGCAGCGCCAGGCCGGAGGCGATCAGCGCCGAGCGCACCCGCTCGCGCGCCTCCGACACCGCCTTGTCCGGCAGTCCGACGATCGCGAACGCCGGCAGTCCGGGCGCGACCTGGACCTGCACGTCGACCGCGCGGGCCTCGATTCCCTCGAAGGCAACGGTGGAAACGCGCTGGACCATGATGCCCCCTCCCGCGAGAAGGCTAGCGGAAGCGGGTCCAGTTCGCAAGAACAATACAGGAACAAGCCGGTGCGCCGGACGCGCGCAATCCGTTAACGACGGTCGCATCGCGACCCAGGTCGGTCTGCTTGGCTTAACGCGCCTTTAGTCCGGCCGTCGCATTCTTCCGCAATCGACGATCGACCCGCGCCTCCGTCACGGCCGAGAGGCGCCCAACGAGGGACGTGTGATGCCTCCAGCGCCCGCGGCAGCTCCGACCGCCAAGACGCCCGCCGGTGATGCGCGGACGGTGTCCGAGCTCGCCACCGACATGTTGCGCCGGACCACCAGCCTGTTCCTGGCCGGCCCTCGGCCGGCGTCCGCCGAGCAGCTCGATCTCTACGATCAGATGTTCGCCAGGCTGATGCCGCAGGTCGCGACCGAGCTGCTGGCCGAGCTGAGCATGGCGCTCGCCGGCGTGGAGCGCGCGCCTTACGCGACGGCGCGGATGCTCGCCGTTCACCCCGAATTGCGCGTCGCCGGGCCGATGCTGGCCAAGGCGGCGGTGCTGACCGAGCGCGACCTCGCCGAATTCATCCGCACCGGCAGCCCGGCGCATCTGGCCGCGATCGCCAGCCGCAGGGGCATCGGCGACGCCCTCACGACGCAGCTGATCGCGCGCGGCTTTCCGGCGGTGCGCATGGCGCTGGCGCAGAACCTCACGTCAAAGCTGTCCGAGGACGGCTATCGCAGCCTGTTCAAGATCGCCGAGCGCGACGAGGATCTCGCCGAGAAGCTCGCGCTGCGCACCGACCTGCCGGCCAAGCTGTCGCGCGCCTTCGTCGCCGCGGCCAGCGAGGGCGCCCGCGCCCGCTTCATCAAGGCCGCACCGCCGGCGACCCGCGCGACCCTTCAGGCGACGCCGACCCGCTCGCCCGGTGCGGCGATGCGCGCGATCTGGGACTATCAGCAGGTCAAGGCTGAGGTCGCCGCCCTCAGCCGCACCGGCAAGCTCGGCGACTCCGCCGTCAACCGCTTCTGTGCCACCGGCGATTTCCCTGCCGTGATCGCGGCGCTGGCGCTGCTCTGCGTCGTCACCATCGAGACGATCGAGACGCTGCTGGAGGAGGATCGCCTCACGGATCTGCTGCTGGCCTGCAAGGCGGCACGGCTGAGCTGGGCGACGACGTCGATGATCCTGCGCGACCGGCCCGGCTGCGACGCGCTTCCAGCCGATGACCTCGAAGAGGCGCGCAAGCGCTTCGAGAAGCTTGCGCTGTCCGAAGCGCAGTGGAAGGTGCGCGGGCTCGAATCGCGCTGAGCGAGCGCGGGAAGCGGCGTCAGCCCGGCGGGGTCGACGGGTAGGCCGTGAAGTCGATCTTGAACATCGCCGGGTCGAGCTTCTTGGTCGTATCGAGATTGTAGACGGCAATCGTGGTGTCGTAGCCCTGCGGATCGGTCACGGTCCACTGCTTGAGCTGACCGTCCTTGGCGCCGAGCATCAGCATCAGCCGGCTGGTGCCGATCAGGGCCTGCTTCTCCTCGATCGTGATCGTGACGTAGAGGTCGTCGGCGGCGACCGCGATCACGTTGGTGTCCTTCAACAGGTCGATGCGGTCGGACAAGAGATAGCGCAGCGGCGTCTGCGACAGCGGATAGACGTCCTGGGTGGCGAGCTTGCGGTCGCGCACCACCAGCGAGGAGCCGTCGGCGATGATGTCGATCGGGGTCGGCGGGTCATATTCGAAGCGGACCTTGCCGGGCTTCTGGATGTAGAAATCACCCTTGGTCTTGCTGCCGTCCGGGCCGACCTGAACGAAATTCCCGACCAGCGTCTGCAGCGACGACAGATAGGCGCTGACCTTGGCCGCCTGCGCCTTCTGGTTGGCGTCGAACGAGGTGAAGATGCTGGCCGGCACGTTGCGCCGGGGATCGGGAATGACCGGATTGGGCGGGGCCGTCTGCGTGGTCGAGGGGCTCTGGCCGGCCCGCTGCTGGTCGGAGGCGCTGAGCTGGGAGCCGCTCTTCGGGCCTGATTTCGGAGCCGGCGTGCCTTGCGCGGCGGCGTGACCGGACGCTCCGGCGATGGAGCATGTCGTCACGGCGCAGGCGACCAGCCAGGCGCCGATCCGGCGCCCGCGCCAAGCTGCGTGATACGAAAACGTGCTGTTCAACAAGGAGCTTTTCAAAACGACGTCCTGAGGTTTTACGCGTTCTATCCCGGTTCGGCCGGGCAGCGTGATCGTAATCGCGTGAAGATCGGGCACCGAAGCGGCGTTTCTGCGGCCATCGGGCCGTCAGAACCCGCCTTCCTCCTCGGGCACCAGGATCTCGCGCTTGCCGGCGTGGTTGGCCTGGCCGACGATGCCTTCCTGTTCCATCCGCTCCATCAGCGAAGCGGCCTTGTTATAGCCGATCTGCAATCGGCGTTGAATGTAGCTGGTGGAGGCCTTGCGGTCGCGCTTGACCACGGCGACCGCCTGCGAGAACAGGTCGTCGCCGCCGCCACCGCCGCCCATGCCGGTGGCGTCGAACACGGCGCCATCCTCCTCGCTCGGCTCCTCGGCGGTGACCGCCTCGAGATATTCCGGCGAGCCCTGGGCCTTGAGATGCTTGACGACCTTCTCGACCTCCTCGTCGGAGCAGAACGGGCCGTGCACGCGGCTGATGCGGCCGCCGCCGGCCATGTAGAGCATGTCGCCCTGGCCGAGCAGCTGCTCGGCGCCCATCTCGCCCAGGATGGTGCGGCTGTCGATCTTCGACGTCACCTGGAAGGAGATGCGGGTCGGGAAGTTGGCCTTGATGGTGCCGGTGATGACGTCGACCGACGGACGCTGCGTCGCCAGGATGACGTGCAGGCCGGCGGCGCGCGCCATCTGGGCGAGGCGCTGCACCGTGCCCTCGATGTCCTTGCCGGCGACCATCATCAGGTCGGCCATCTCGTCGACGATGATGACGATGTAGGGCAGGGGATCGAGGTCGAGCTTCTCTTCCTCGTAGATCGCCTTGCCGCTCTCCTTGTCGAAGCCGGTATGGACGGTGCGGGTCAGCTCCTCGCCCTTGGCGCGCGCTTCGCCGAGACGGGCGTTGTAGCCGTCGATGTTGCGCACGCCGAGCTTGGCCATCTTCTTGTAGCGCTCCTCCATCTCGCGCACGGCCCATTTCAGCGCGACCACGGCCTTCTTCGGGTCGGTCACGACGGGCGTGAGGAGATGCGGGATGCCGTCATAGACGGAAAGCTCGAGCATCTTCGGGTCGACCATGATGAGGCGGCACTGATCGGGGCGCAGCCGATACACCAGGCTCAGGATCATGGTGTTGATCGCGACCGACTTGCCCGAGCCGGTGGTGCCGGCGATCAGCATGTGCGGGGTGCGGGCGAGATCGATGATGATGGATTCGCCGCCGATGTTCTTGCCGAGGCACAGCGGCAGCTTTGCGACGCTCTCGGTCGCCTCCTTGGCCACCAGCAGCTCGCGCAGGTACACCTTCTCGCGATGCACGTTGGGCAGCTCGATGCCGATGGCGTTGCGGCCGGGCACGACGGCGACGCGCGCCGACAGCGCGCTCATCGAGCGGGCGATGTCGTCGGCCAGGCCGATCACGCGCGACGACTTGATGCCGGGCGCGGGCTCCAGCTCGTACAGCGTGACGACCGGGCCGGGATGCGCCTTGACGATCTCGCCGCGCACCCCGAAATCCTGCAGCACGCCTTCCAGCGCGCGCGAATTGGCCTCCAGCTCGCTCTTCGACAGCGGCTGGCGGTCGGAGGATTTCGGCGCCGCCAGCATCGAGACCGAGGGCAGATCGTATTTGTCGTTGGACTTTTTCGCAGGAGTCTTCGGCGCCGGCTTCTTGCGCGACTTCGGAGCGGGCTCCTCCTCCTCTTCTTCGTCCTCGCCCTCCTCGGCCTCTTCCTCGTCGCCGCCGTCCTCGTCCATCTCGGGCGCGAGCGTCGGCTTGCCCTGGCCGCGGCCGAGGCTCGGCTCCTGCCGGCCTGCGGCGGCGGCGCGCGGCTGCGGACCTGACGACACCAGCGCGCGGTAGGCCGTGCTGAGGAACCAGACGACCTGCGCCTTGGCGCTCATGATGGCGTGGAACACCCAGCCGAGCCGGATCGCCTTGCGGTCGTCATCGTCCTCCGGGTCGGCCAGCGGCGTGTCGTCGTCCTCGTCGGCGAGCAGGCTCGGGTCGGCTTCCTTCGCGCCCATGCCGCCGGCCACCAGCAGGCAGCCGATCATCGCCACCAGAAGAAGGGCGCCGAGCACCAGCCGATAGATCACGCCGGGCGGTCCGAACACCACGGCCGGTGCGCGCACCAGGGCATCGCCGACGACACCGCCGAGACCGGTCGGCAGCGGCCAGGCATGCGAGCGCGGCCAGCAGCTGGCAAAGCCGGCGGCGATGACGGCGCCGAGAATCCAGGCGCCGAAGCGCAGCGCCTCGCGGTCGAACGGCCGGTGCGTCATCATCCGCCAGCCGCGGATCGAAAGCGGCAGGATCGCCATGATCGAGCCGAGACCAAGGATCTGCATCAGGAGATCGGCGCTGATCGCGCCGGGATAGCCGACGATGTTGCGGATCGCGCGCGAGGTGGCGTGGCTCAGGCTGGGGTCCTGCACCGACCACGTCATCAGCGCCGCCGCGGCCACGCCGCACAGCGCGATCAGGCAGAGGCCCGCGAGCTCGCGCAGCCGCCGCACCAGCGCGTCGCGCAGCGACGTCGGCAGGTGGTTGACCAGGGGAATGACTCGTTCGATCGCCGGCATCTGCATCAGCCCCGCGATTATCCCAGGACCTCGACCAGCCGGTGCAACGCCTCACCGGTGGATTCGGCATCGGCCACCAGCGCCAGCCTGATGTAGCCGAGGCCCGGATTGAAGCCGTCGGCCTGCGGCCGCGCCAGGTAGCTGCCGGGCACCACGCGCACGCCGGCGTCGCGATACAGCCGCAGCGTCACCTCCTCGTCGCCGCCGCGCTCAGTGACGTCGAGCCAGACGCAGAAGCCGCCATCGGGCCGCCTGTAGCCATAGCGGTTGCCGATGATCTGGTCGGCGAGGTCGAACTTGGCGCGGTACAGCCGCCGGTTGTCCTCGACATGGGCCTCGTCGGCATAGGCGGCGACCGCCACGTGCTGCAGCGGCACCGGCACCTGCGGCGCCGCGACGTTGCGCAGCTCGTGAAAGCCCGCGAGGAATCGGCGGTCGCCGGCGGCGAAGCCGATCCGCATGCCCGGCACGTTGGAGCGCTTCGACAGTGACTGGAACGCGACCACATTGGTGTAGTCGGGCCCGGCATGCTCCAGCATGCTGCCGGGCGCCGCCTTCGTGTAGATCTCCGAATAGCATTCGTCGCTGAAGATCAGGAAGCCGTAGGCGTTGGCGAGCCGGACCAGCTTGCGCATATAGTCCGCTGATGCCACCGAGCCCTGCGGGTTGGCCGGCGTCGCAAGGTAGAACGCGATCGTGCGCGACAGCGTCGCCTCGTCGATCGCATCGAGGTCCGGCAGAAAGCCGTTCTCGCGCGTCGTCGGCAGATAGATGGAGTCGCAGCCGGCGGTGCGCGCGCCGACGCCATACACCGGATAGAACGGGTTCGGCATCAGGATCGCGGGCTTGCCGCGGCGCGGGCCGACGTGGCGGAGCGCGGCATGGGCGGCGAAGAACAGGCCCTCGCGGCTGCCGTTGAGGACCAGGATCTCGTGCTCGGGATCAACAGCGCGCGGCAGCGCGAATCGGCGCGACAGCCAGCCGGCGGCCGCCTTGCGGAACGGCTCGATGCCCTTGGCCGCGGGGTAGCGGCCGAACTCGGCGATGTGCTGGGCCAGCACCGGCCCGACGAAGCCCGGCACCGGATGCTGCGGCTCACCGACGGCGAGCGTGATCATCGGCTTGCCCGGCTTGTAGGGGGCGAGCAGCTCGTTCAGCCGCGCAAACGGCGAGCGTTCGCTCTCCGAATGGCTGGCGCCAGCGGGCGCGGGGGATGAAGCGGTCATTGCCATACGTAAAACGCGCGCCAAACCAGTGGAAGCCGCCGATCGCCCATGAACCGGTGCCTTTAGCGGTCACCATAGGTGGGGCGAGGTTAAGACGCGATTAACCATCGGCGCTGCCGCCCGTTTTGATCGGTTTTCCTGCCCCGATCCAGAGGCAATTTCGCAACAGCGGCGGACATTGTGGTGATTCGGGTGGGGCGGCGGGAACCGTAGGAGGGCAAGGCGACCGCCGAAGGCGGCGGCCTGCACACCGCCGCGCCGCGCATTCACGCTCAGACCGTGGGCATGGCGCTGCCGCGACCTCGGATGGAGCCGCGGCACTACCGCGCCTCTGCCCATCCTACGGGCCATCGGCTCGCGCGCGAGGGAAAAAGGGGCGGCCCGGTGCGCCGGAATATCAATGGGAATCTACGCGCACCGGGCCTTGGCCGAACTACTTGGGGGCTTAGTTCGGATGACGATCAATTAGCACCCTCGTTTTTCCCTCGTATTGCCAATTTCCGAAGATTTGTAGAATTTGATTTCGGAAGCCACCGAATGCGGCGCGGCCGGGCCGATTGCTTAACGGAGATGTCCGTCTCAGCCGTGGCTTTCCGGTCGCAGCGCGGGCGACGCACTTATTATCTGCTCATGCCCTCTGCCGCTCGGTTGGCCCGAGAATCTTGTCTGACCGGAAACACTCAGTCACATCCAGCATCATCAGACATTTCACGAAACGAGATCGGCGCATCGCGACCATCTTTGACGGGCATCAGCGATTCCGGTGGCGTGCCGACGAACGTCTGCGCGCCGAGGACTCTGACTTTCGAAAGAGCGTCGATGATGCGTCTGAGACTGCTGGGCGTGCTTGCCCTGATGCTGCTGGCCATGCCCGTTTCCTCGCTGCCCCGCATGGCCGCGGCGGCACCCGCCGTCGCCAGCGCGATCACCGTCGAGGGTAACAGGCGCGTCGAATCCGACACCATCCGCTCCTACTTTAAGCCGGGTCCCGCCGGCACGCTCGATGCCGGCCAGGTCGACGACGGCCTCAAGGCCCTGGTCCAGACCGGCCTGTTCGCCGACGTGAAGATCGACCGGCAGGGCGGCCGGCTGATCGTGCGCGTGGTCGAGAATCCCGTGATCGGCCGCGTCGCCTTCGAGGGCAACAAGAAGGTCAAGGACGAGCAGCTCACGGCGGAAGTGCAGTCGAAGCCGCGTGGCACGCTGTCCCGTCCGATGGTTCAGTCGGACGCGCAGCGGATCGCCGAGATCTACCGCCGCTCCGGCCGCTACGACGTCCGCGTCACGCCCGAGATCATCGAGCAGCCCAACAACCGCGTCGACCTCGTCTTCACGATCGAAGAGGGCGTCAAGACCGGTGTGAAATCGATCAGCTTCGTCGGCAACAACGCCTATTCCGCCGCGCGCCTGCGCGACGTGATCAAGACCCACCAGACGAACTGGCTCAGCTTCCTCGGCAACAACGACGTCTACGACCCCGATCGCGTCGAGGCCGATCGCGACCTGATCCGCCGCTTCTATCTGAAGAACGGCTATGCGGACGTTCAGGTCGTCGCGGCGCTCAGCGAATATGACCCGGACCAGAAGGGGTTCCTGGTCACGTTCCAGATCGAGGAGGGCCAGCAATACCGCGTCAGCTCGGTGCAGTTCCAGTCGAGCGTCGCGGCGCTCGACGCCAACACGCTGCGCGGCTATTCGCGCGTCAATGTCGGCGCGCTCTACAACGTCGAGCAGCTCGAGAAGTCGGTCGAGGAGATGCAGATCGAGGCCTCGCGTCGCGGCTTTGCCTTTGCCGTCGTGCGTCCGCGCGGCGACCGCAATCTGGAAGCGCATACGGTCGCGATCGTGTTCCAGGTCGACGAGGGCCCGCGCACCTATATCGAGCGCATCACCATCCGCGGCAACACCCGCACCCGCGACTACGTGATCCGGCGCGAGTTCGATCTGTCCGAGGGCGACGCCTACAACCGCGCGCTGGTCGATCGCGCCGAGCGCCGGCTGAAGAACCTGGATTTCTTCAAGGACGTGAAGATCACCGCAGAGCCGGGCTCGTCGAGCGACCGCGTCATCCTCGTGGTCAATCTGGAGGAAAAGTCGACCGGCGATTTCTCGATCTCGGGCGGCTATTCCACCACCGACGGCGCCCTGGCCGAGGTCTCGATCTCCGAGCGCAATTTCCTCGGCCGCGGCCTGTACGCCAAGGCGGCGGTCACCTACGGACAATATACCCGCGGCGTGTCGCTGTCCTTTGTCGAGCCCTATCTGCTGGACTACCGCGTGGCGCTCGGGCTGGACGTCTCCTATCGTCAGCAGCTCGCCAACAGCTATACGAGCTACGGCACGCGCACGATCGGCTTCAGCCCGCGGCTCGGCTTCCAGCTGCGCGAGGACCTGTCGCTGCAGCTGCGCTACTCGCTGTACCGGCAGGAGATCACGCTGCCGTCCTATCTGGCGAACTGCAACAACAACAACGCCAACGGCCTGCTCGCCTTCAATCCGACCCCGGCCTATATCCAGAGCGTGCTCGGCGGCGTCGATCCGACCAACGCGACCAGCTCCGGCGTCTATGGCTATGGCTGCTACGGCGACGGCGAATCCAGCCTGGCGGTGCGCAAGGAGCTGAATGACGGCGCCGCGCTGACCTCGGCGCTCGGCTACACTCTTACCTACAACACGCTCGACAACACCAAGAACCCGACCGACGGCCTGCTGATCGACTGGCGGCAGGATTTCGCCGGCGTCGGCGGCAATGTCAGCTATCTGAAGTCGGCGGTGGACGCGAAATATTACACCCCGCTGGTCGCCGATATCGTCAGCGTCATCCATCTGCAGGGCGGCATGCTGAACAAGATCGGCGACAAGGACCTGCGCATGCTCGACCACTACCAGATGGGCCCGACGCTGGTGCGCGGCTTCGCGTCCAACGGCATCGGGCCGCGCGACATCACCTATCGCAGCCTCGGCGCCACCGGCGATTCGCTGGGCGGCACCAAATATTGGGGCGCCTCCGCCGAGCTGCAGATGCCGTTCTGGTTCCTGCCCAAGGAAGTCGGCCTCAAGGGCGCCGTCTATGCCGACGCCGGCTCGCTGTGGGGCTATCAGGGCCCGACCTCCTGGGCCGCCACCGGCGAGGTCAATTCGGCCGCCTGCAAATGCGGCATGCTGTATGACGACAGCAAGGTCGTGCGCTCCTCCGTCGGCGTCGGCCTGATCTGGGCCTCCCCGTTCGGCCCGCTCCGCTTCGACTACGCGGTGCCGCTGTCCAAGGGCAAATACGACGTCACCCAGGAATTCCGGTTCGGCGGCGGCACGTCGTTCTGAGGGCGGGTGCAGATTGCCTGATCGATCCTTGAGCGTTTGAACCTCGCCCGCCAATTCCAACCGCGGTGCGCACCCCTCCCCCTTGCGGGGAGGGGTCGGGGGTGGGGGGTCCACGAATTCCGCTGCCGATGAGAGTCGATGCCCATGTCTTGATAGCGACGGGCCAGCCGTTTTGCTGATCGTACGACGCGCGCCACTGGATTCATCGCCCTGACCGACCGGGTTGATCCCTGACATTTTGGACCGGGCTGACTCCTGACAGTATTCGATCACTGCTGTTTTGTCTCCGCCGTTTCCTGCGCGACGCGGAGCCGCGCACGCGGCGGAGCAAAGCGCAGGAAACGGCGGTCGCGGTCGATGAGGCCGAGGTCTCGGCCGTAGAAGCGGACGATGTGGCTGTCGGTCTCATGCGAGATCGCGTGACGTCGCCCGCATTCCTCCCATGCGCAAACTGCCCGTCGTGTTAGTTTGTCGCGATATTCGGCCTTGTGCCGTCGGGCAAATCACCTGCACATTTCCGCGCGTCCCTGCTGCCGCATGAGGGGCGTGTCGCGACCGTCACGAGACGTTGGCAGTGGGATGCGATGGGCGTGTGTTGCTGCAGCGTGGATCAGTCTGCGCGGACGAACGGCGATGCACGCACGGTCAAGTCGCGCGGTCCTGATATCCCGACGCTGATATCAAGCGGGTGGCGATGCCCTGGCGTGTCGCGCTCGTGATGGTGGCCAGCAAGCCGGCGCACCAGGGAGAACGCGAAGCAGCCGTTAAAACCGTTGCGCAGGGAGGGCCGGGTGTGTTCGGCCAGACCTGTGGTACCTGCCGCCTGCATTTTCTTTCGCAGGCGGGCCACGGGCGCGGCCAGCGCCCGGCCTTCCCTGCGCCCTCTGTTTGTTTGAGGGCGATGAGTTTCAGCACAGCTCGGGCGCACCGTGTCGCGAGGATGAGACCGCACGATTTCAATCTGCTTTTCGGAGGCGGCGCTCGATGCGCCAACCTCCACTGTCGTCCCGGACAAGCGCGAAGCGCGCAGATCCGGGACCCATAACCACAGGGCTAAATTGTCGTGCTCGATACTGGCCGCCTGCCTGTTTCAGACATCACGCGGTATGGGTCCCCGCGTTCGCGGGGACGACACCGGTGGGGTCGCGCGTGATAGGCCCGCCCGACAGTGGTTATCCCGTGAGACCAGGCCCGAGGTCCTCTGTCGTTGTAGGGAACGTTCGGCATGTTTGATATGCAAGCCCCCTCAATCCCTGTTGCCCGGCGTCTGGATGAACCCACGATTCCAAGTCGGGCTGATCAGGATCTCGTTGATGCACACGCGCGGCGGCATGTTCGCGACGAAAGCAATGGTGCGGCCGAGATCCTCCGGCTGCAGCATCCGCGCCTGCTCCTCCGCGCTCGGCACCACCGGGCGCTGCTCCAGGATCGGCGTCGCGACTTCGCCCGGCATCAGGCAGCATGCGCGCAAGCCATTCACACATTCTTCCATGTTGAAGGAGTGCGTCAGCGCGAGCACCGCGTGCTTGGTCGAGGTGTAGGCCGGCCCCGGCATCTTCGAGACGTGGCGCCCGGCCCAGGACGAGACGTTGATGATGGTGCCGTCCGCTTGCGCGCGCATCGCCGGCAGCACCGCCTTCATGCAATACAGCACGCCGTTGAGATTGATCTCGACCAGCTGGTTCCAGCCGTCGAGCGTCATGTCGTCCCAGCGCCGCCTCGGCACGTTGACGCCGGCGGAGTTCACAAGGAGATCGATGCGGCCGTGCCGCATCAGGATGGCATCGGCGGCGGCCTGCACGTCCGCCGCCTTGGCGACGTCGAGCACGACAGCCTCGGCTGTGCCGCCGCTCGCCGCGACTCGCGCCACCACGGAGTCGAGCGCCGCCTTGCGACGGCCCGACACCACGACCGTCCAGCCATCGGACGCCAGCGCCAGCGCGCCGGCCTCGCCGATCCCCGTGCCGCCGCCCGTGATCCACGCGATCCGTTTCCCTTTGGTCATATCTTGGCGTCTCCCGTTGCCTTTGAAAGGGCGTTTTTGCTAAGGCAGCCTCGATCAGAGACGGCAACCCTGGCGACATCGCCGGTGCCATCCGCCGTCCCAGCCCTTTTCGTCTTCGTCGAGCATCATGTTCCGCAGGCTGGCACTGCCGGCGGGCCACCGCTCCAGGGGAATGTCGCATGAACCAAGCCGCCAACGCCAACCTGTTCTCCCGCCTGTTCGACGGTCTCGACGATCCCAGCCGTCTCGCGATCGAGACCCATGACGGCCAGCGCATCACCTACGGCGATCTGATCGCGCGTGCGGGCCAGATGGCGAACGTGCTGGTGGCCCGTGGCGTCAAGCCCGGAGATCGCGTGGCGGCGCAGACCGAGAAGTCGGTGTCCGGCCTGGTGCTCTATCTCGCCACGGTCCGCGCCGGCGGCGTCTATCTGCCGCTCAACACCGCCTACACGCTCAACGAGCTCGACTATTTCATCGGCGATGCCGAGCCGACCGTGGTGGTCTGCGATCCTGCCAAGGCCGAGGGCATCGGTGCGCTCGCGGCCAAGGTCGGCGCCAAGGTGGAGACACTGGATGCCTCCGGCAGGGGCTCGCTGACCGAGGCCGCCGACAAGGCGGAGACCGCGTTCACCACCGTGCCGCGCGGTGCCGATGATCTGGCGGCGATCCTCTATACGTCGGGCACGACCGGCCGCTCGAAGGGCGCGATGCTGTCTCACGACAATCTCGCCTCGAACTCGCTGACCCTGATCGACTACTGGCGCTTCACCAAGGACGACGTGCTGATCCACGCGCTGCCGATCTATCACACCCACGGCCTGTTCGTGGCCAGCAACGTGACGCTGTTCGCGCGGGCCTCGATGATCTTCCTGCCCAAGCTCGATCCCGACCTGATCATCAATCTGATGGCGCGCGCCACCGTGCTGATGGGCGTTCCGACCTTCTACACGCGGCTGTTGCAGAACCCGCGGCTGTCGAAGGAGACGACCAGTCACATGCGTCTCTTCGTCTCCGGCTCGGCGCCGCTGCTCGCCGACACGCACCGCGAATGGTTCGCGCGCACCGGCCATGCCGTGCTCGAGCGCTACGGCATGACCGAGACCAACATGAACACGTCGAACCCGTATGAGGGCGAGCGCGTGCCCGGCGCGGTCGGCTTCCCGCTGCCCGGAGTCTCGGTGCGCGTCACCGATCCGGAGACCGCGAAGGAGCTGGCGCGCGACGAGATCGGCATGATCGAGGTGAAGGGCCCGAACGTGTTCAAGGGCTATTGGCGCATGCCGGAGAAGACCAAGTCGGAATTCCGCGACGACGGTTTCTTCATCACCGGCGATCTCGGCAAGATCGACAAACAGGGCTACGTCCACATCGTCGGGCGCGGCAAGGATCTCGTGATCTCCGGCGGCTTCAACGTCTATCCGAAGGAGATCGAGAGCGAGATCGACGCCATGCCCGGCGTGGTCGAGTCCGCCGTCATCGGCGTGCCGCATCCTGATTTCGGCGAAGGTGTCACTGCCGTCGTGGTCCGCCATCCCGGCGCCGACGTCACCGAGGCGGGGGTGCTCGAGGGTCTCGACGGCCGACTGGCGAAATTCAAGATGCCCAAGCGCGTATTCGTGGTCGACGAGCTGCCGCGCAACGCGATGAGCAAGGTGCAGAAGAACGTGCTGCGTGATCAGTACAAGGACATTTATACGAAGTGACGGCGGCCTAGCGCCGTCGTCCGATCGCGAGGCCGGCGAGCGCGGCCAGCGGCGGCGCGGCGCAGATCAGCACGAATTCGAGCACGGCGAGCGAGGCAATCTCATGCTGGATGGCCAGCGCGAGACAGGCGGCGAACAGGCCGGCGGCGGCGAAGCCGAGCACGCAGGTCAGGGGCTCCTCGACGGGCTCGTGCGACGACACCTTGCGCGCCGGCAGTTCCGCCGGGCGTTCAGTGGCTGTCGGTCGCACCGTCGGCAGCGGCATCGAGGCTCCCTGCACCGCGTCTGTTGCACCTCGTCGAGACTAGGCTGCTTCGCCGGGTGGCGACATGCGGCAAAATCGACCGGCGGAGGGCCATGTGCGCGGCGAGGAACGCGGGAGATCGAGGCGCTTTTGCTGCCGCGCGGGCCGGCGCCGAGACAGGTTGTTGCTCCGCGTATCGCTCCGGGCAGGTTTGCAGAATCATCAGATGGCGCTGGCTGTTGTCGCGAAACCGCTCGCTCAGGACCATCGTTAAGCGGTGAATCAGTGCTCGGCGATCGGCGCTATTCAGCTGTTCCGCCACGTTGGCAACGGCCGGGGAGAGGAGGTAGCAATGAATAGTGGTTCGCTGCATCCAGTCGCGACCGGTTTCTGGTATACCACGGCGGCGATTGATCCTTTTCCTTCGGGCCGCCTAGTACTGAATCTGCGTTCTATTTTGAGCGATTTGTTCGTTGCAACGCCTGTTCCTTCTCCGTAAATAAAGGCCGCCTTGCCGATCCACACGGCCGCAAGCCCCCCGCGTTCACGGCCCACAAGAAATCATCAAAGCAACCAATGACAGCCAGGATCGAACGACCGCTTTCGCCGCATCTGCAAACCTACCGCTGGACGTTGACGATGATCCTCTCGATCGTCCATCGCGCCACCGGGGTTGCACTATATTTCGGGACGCTGCTGCTGGCCTGGTGGTTGATCGCCGCCGCGTCTGGTCCCAGCGCCTACTCCTACGTCCAGGGCTTCATGGGCAGCTTCCTCGGCCGCCTGATCGTGTTCGGCTACACCTGGGCGCTGCTGCACCACCTGCTGTCCGGCATCCGCCACTTCGTCTGGGACCTCGGCTACGGCTTCAAGCCCAATGAGCGCGAGGCGCTGACCTGGGGTGCCCTGATCGGCGGCATCACCTTGACCGTCCTGGTGTGGATCGTGGCTTACGCGGTGGGAGGCGGCCGATGAGCAACGCACGCGCGAAATCGATGCGGACCCCGCTCGGCCGCGTCCGCAACCTCGGCGCAGCGCATTCCGGCACCGGCGACTTCTGGCGCCAGCGCATCACCGCCGTCGCCATGACCCTGCTGATCGTGCCGGTCGTCGTGGTCGTGATCATGCTGCTCGGCCGCAACCAGGCCGGCGCGGTCCAGATCCTGGGCTCGATTCCGATCGCCGTGATCATGCTGCTGTTCGTGATCGCGAGCTGCTGGCACATGAAGATCGGCATGCAGGTCGTGATCGAGGACTACGTCCACAGCGAGCCGCTCAAGCTCGTTGCGATCATGGCCAACAACTTCTTCGCGGTGACCGTGGCGCTCGCCTCGATCTACGCCCTCATCAAACTGTCCACTGGAGTCTAGCCCATGGCCGGCGGAGCAAATGGCAGCGCGAACGGCGCGCCCGCGACGAACGGAAAAGCCTATCCGATCGAGGACCACACCTACGACGTCGTCGTGGTCGGTGCCGGTGGCGCGGGCCTGCGCGCCGTCGTCGGCTGCAGCGAGGCGGGCCTGCGCACCGCCTGCATCACCAAGGTGTTTCCGACCCGCTCGCACACCGTGGCGGCGCAGGGCGGCATCTCGGCCTCGCTCGGCAACATGCACCAGGACGACTGGCGCTGGCACATGTACGACACCGTCAAGGGGTCGGATTGGCTCGGCGACCAGGACGCGATCGAATACATGGTGCGCAACGCGCCCGAGGCCGTCTATGAGCTCGAGCATTGGGGCGTGCCGTTCTCGCGCACCGAGGACGGCAAGATCTACCAGCGGCCGTTCGGCGGCATGACCCTGGACTACGGCAAGGGCCAGGCGCAGCGCACCTGCGCCGCCGCCGACCGCACCGGCCACGCGATGCTCCACACGATGTACGGCCAGTCGCTGCGGCACGCCGCGGAGTTCTTCATCGAGTTCTTCGCCATCGACCTGATCATGGACGACCAGGGCGTCTGCCGTGGCGTCATCGCGCTGAAGCTCGACGACGGCACGCTGCACCGCTTCCGCGCACAGACCACGATCCTGGCGACGGGCGGCTATGGACGCGCCTTTGCCTCCTGCACCTCGGCGCACACCTGCACCGGTGACGGTGGCGGCATGGCGCTGCGCGCCGGCCTGCCGCTGCAGGACATGGAGTTCGTGCAGTTCCACCCGACCGGCATCTACGGCTCCGGCTGTCTGGTCACCGAAGGCGCGCGCGGCGAAGGCGGCTATCTCGTCAACGCCGAGGGCGAACGCTTCATGGAGCGCTACGCGCCATCCGCCAAGGACCTCGCCTCGCGCGACGTCGTCTCCCGCGCGATGACCATCGAGATCCGCGAAGGCCGCGGCGTCGGCCGGAAGAAGGACCACATCTTCCTGCATCTCGACCATCTCGATCCGAAGGTGCTGGCCGAGCGTCTGCCCGGCATCTCTGAATCGGCCAAGATCTTCGCCAATGTCGACGTCACCCGCGAGCCGATCCCGATCGTGCCGACGGTGCACTACAACATGGGCGGCATCCCGACCAACTATCACGCCGAGGTGCTGACCAAGAAGGACGGCGACGACAACGCGATCGTCCCCGGCCTGATGGCGGTGGGAGAGGCCGCCTGCGTCTCCGTGCACGGCGCCAACCGGCTCGGCTCGAACTCCCTGATCGACCTCGTGGTGTTCGGCCGCGCGGCGGCGCTGCGACTGGCGGAGAAGCTGACGCCGAACGGCAAGCAGCCGGACCTGCCGAAGGACTCCGCCGACAAGGCGCTCGGCCGGCTCGACCATTATCGCCATGCCTCCGGCGGCACGCCGACCGCGAAGCTGCGCGAGAGCATGCAGAACGTGATGCAGACCAACTGCGCCGTGTTCCGCACCGGCGAGGTGCTGCAGGAAGGCCATAACCTGATCCACAAGGTGTATGGCGGCATCGGCGACATCGCCGTGTCTGACCGCTCGCTGGTGTGGAATTCCGACCTGATCGAGACGCTCGAGTTCGACAATCTGATCGCGCAGGCGGTCGTGACGATGGACTCGGCCGTCAATCGCACCGAGAGCCGCGGCGCCCATGCGCGCGAGGATTTTCCGGATCGCGACGACACGAACTGGATGAAGCACACGCTGGCGTGGATCGACAGCAAGGACGGCAAGACGACGATCGATTACCGCCCGGTGCACAACTACACCATGACCAACGACGTGCAGTACATTCCGCCGAAGGCGCGCGTGTACTGATCGCGTGTGACCTGAGCCCGACCGTCAAACCCAAGAAGGCCTTCCGAAATGGCTGAGTTCGCACTTCCAAAGAATTCTCAGATCACCGGCGGCAAGACCTGGCCGAAGCCGGCCGGTGCCACCGAGGTTCGCGAGTTCAAGGTCTATCGCTGGAATCCGGACGACGGCAAGAATCCGAGCGTCGACACCTACTACGTCGACGTCAACGATTGCGGCCCGATGGTGCTCGACGGCCTCATCTGGATCAAGAACCACATCGATCCGTCGCTGACCTTCCGCCGCTCCTGCCGCGAGGGTGTGTGCGGCTCCTGCGCGATGAACATCGACGGCCAGAACACCCTGGCCTGCACCCGCTCGATGCACGACGTGAAGGACGGCGCGGTCAAGATCAATCCGCTGCCGCATCAGCCCGTCGTGAAGGACCTGGTGCCCGACCTCACCAATTTCTACGCGCAATACGCCTCGATCGAGCCCTGGCTGAAGACGACCTCGCCGACGCCGCAGAAGGAATGGCGGCAGAGCCACGAGGATCGCGAGAAGCTCGACGGCCTTTACGAGTGCATCCTGTGCGCCTGCTGCTCGACCTCGTGCCCGAGCTACTGGTGGAACAGCGAGCGTTATCTCGGACCCGCCGCGCTGCTGCAGGCGACGCGCTGGGTCAAGGACAGCCGCGACGAAGCCACCGGCGAGCGGCTCGACAATCTCGAGGACCCGTTCCGGCTGTACCGCTGCCACACCATCATGAACTGCGCCAAGGCCTGCCCGAAGGGGCTGAACCCCGCCGAGGCGATCGCGGAACTCAAGTTCAAGCTGGTCGAGCGGCAGATCTAGCCGGGCGGACAGCTTTACCGATCATGCGCCCGGAACCGGCACAAGTTCCGGGCGCAGCGAGTTTGTAGCCGCCGTCGATTGCGTTAAGCTTGTGGCCCTTTGAGGCCGGAGCGACCGTGCAGACCGCACAACGCAAATCGCTGACGATGCTGCGCTGGATGATGGTCGCGTCACTTGCGCTTCCTGTCGCTCTGTTCGTGATCGCGGCCTACGTCTCCCACGGCACGACATATGAGGAGGCCGATCGCGAGATCAGCCGCTCGCTCGAAATCGTCCACGAGCACGCGCTGAAGGTGTTCGAGACCATCGAGCGCAGCCTCTCGGAGATCGACGAGGTCGTCCGCGACCTGTCGGATGCCGACATCAAGGCGCGCGAGCAGGCGCTGCACGCCCGGTTGCGACAATTGTCGGACGCGCTGCCGCAAATGAAGTCCGCCTGGGTGTTCGACGCCAATGGCCGGCCGCTGGTCAACAGCATGATCTATCCGGCGCCGGACATGACGTTCCTCGACCGCGACTACTTCAGCGCCCACGTCAAGGACAGCATCGGCACCTTCATCGGCGCGCGGTTGACGCCGCGGCCGCCCTATCAGGGCGCGCCGTTCTTCAGCATCAGCCGCCGCCGCCAGAGCGACGACGGCAGCTTCACCGGTATCATCCAGGCCTCGGTGCTGCCGGATTATTTCGAGCACTTCTACGCCCGGATCGGCCGGGCGCCCGGCAGCTACTTCGCGCTGCGCCGCTTCGATGGTCTCATCCTGGCGCGCTTCCCGGGCGGCGGGAGAGGCGCGGCTGCAGGGCCCAGCGACATTCCCGCCGGGGCCGCAGATGCGGAGCAGCTCGTCACCGAGATATCGCCGGTCGATGGCGTCGAGCGTCTCGTCGGGTATCAGCGGCTCGGCGGCTATCCGGTCTACGTCTCGGCGGGGCTGGCGACGTCGACCATCCGCAACCGCTGGCTCGGCACGATCGGCCGGCACCTCATCTTCGGCATCCCGGCCACCGCGCTGCTCGTCGTCTTCCTGACCCTTGCCCAGCGGCGGACCGAGCGCCTGCATGTCGAGGCCGCCCGCCGCCTCGAGGCCGAGGATGCGCTCAAGCACGGCCAGCGCATGGAGGCGCTGGGACAACTGACCGGCGGCGTCGCGCACGACTTCAACAATCTGCTGACCGTGATCCGGGCCTCGGCCGACCTGTTGCGCCGGCCGGATCTGGCTGACGAACGGCGGCAGCGCTATATCGACGCGATCTCGGATACGGTGGCGCGCGCATCGAAGCTCACGGCGCAGCTCCTCGCGTTCGCCCGGCGCCAGACGCTGAAGCCCGAGGTCTTCGACATCGGCCGCAGCGTCGTCGCCCTGCGCGACATGACCAAGACCCTGGTCGGGTCACGCGTCGAGGTCGTGATCTCTGTTCCCGACGAGCCGTGCTACGTCAATTCCGACGCTGGCCAGTTCGAGACGGCGCTGATCAACCTGGCCGTCAATGCCCGCGACGCAATGGCCGGCCAGGGACGTCTCAGCATCACCGTCGCCCCCGCAGCGGCGCTGCCGACTCCGGCGGCGCCGCATGACCGTCCGCCGCTGGGCTATGTCGCCATCAACGTCCAGGACACCGGCGTCGGCATCCCGTCGGAGCATTTCGGACGCATCTTCGAGCCGTTCTTCACGACCAAGACCATCGGCCAGGGCACCGGCCTCGGCCTCTCGCAGGTGTTCGGCTTCGCCAAGCAGTCCGGCGGCGAAATCGGGGTCACGAGCGAGAAGGGCCGCGGCGCGACGTTCACGCTCTATCTGCCGCGCGTCGCTCCAGCCCAGGTACAGCGCGGCGAGGACGGCAGCCATGCCGAGCCGATCGGCGGTCGAGGCATGTCGGTGCTGGTGGTCGAGGACAACATCGACGTCGGCAGGTCGGCGACCGAAGCGCTGGCCGAGCTCGGCTATCGGACCACGCTGGTCGACAACGCCCGGGACGCGCTGGAGGAGCTGATCGGCGGCACCAGCCGATTCGACG
Source organism: Bradyrhizobium sp. SZCCHNS3002 (assembly GCF_032377435.1). NCBI lineage: Bacteria > Pseudomonadati > Pseudomonadota > Alphaproteobacteria > Hyphomicrobiales > Nitrobacteraceae > Bradyrhizobium > Bradyrhizobium sp. SZCCHNS3002. The sequence goes on along the minus strand of NZ_JAUHHY010000002.1, from coordinate 529,282 downwards.
TCGTCTTCACCGATGTCGTGATGCCCGGCATGACCGGGCTGGAACTTGCCGAGGAAATCAGGCGGCTCGAGCTCAACGTGCCGGTCGTGCTCGCGAGCGGTTACAGCCATGTGCTGGTGCAGCAGGGCACGCATGGCTTCGAGCTGTTGCGCAAGCCCTATTCGATCGAGGAATTGTCGCGCGTGCTGCACAAGGTCGTTCCGGTGCCGCTGTATCGCGCCCCACCCATGGCGCCGAACACGCAGGTGCCGTGAGACCGGCACGCATTGCGCGGGAACCCGGACGGGAACCTTCTGGTTGCGTTGCTGTTATCGCGCCATGGGACAGGTTCAGGACATCGCGCGGCCAGCGGCACATGCGCCCGAGAAGGCGCCGATCATCGAGATCGCGGCCGAGAATGGCGCTGAGGTCGAGCCGCCGCCGCCCGAATTGGTGGAGCCTGATCCGGAGCTGTCGCCCGAAGAGGCCGAGCAACTGCGCAAGCGCTATCTGCTGACCCGGTTCTGGATCAGCGCCCGCGGTTATTGGGGCCGGAGCGGCGACCGTCTGGCGTGGGCGTTCACGATCGGGCTGCTGGTCCTGATCGTTGCGACTGTCGGATTTCAGTATGGCATCAACGTCTGGAATCGGTCGATCTTCGACGCGATCGAGAAACGCGATTCGGCGACCGTCTTTCATCTCACCGCGATCTTCTTCCCGCTCGCGATCGGCAGCGTCATCCTCGGCGTCGCCCAGGTCTATGCGCGGATGGCGATCCAGCGGCGTTGGCGCGCGTGGCTGACCAACAGCGTCATCACCCGCTGGCTGACCAGCGGGCGCTACTATCAGCTCAATCTCGTCAGCGGCGACCACAAGAACCCGGAATACCGGATCGCCGAGGACCTGCGCGTCGCAACCGATTCGCCGGTCGACTTCATCGCCGGCGTGACCTCTGCGCTGCTGTCGGCCGCGACGTTCATCGTCGTGCTCTGGACCATCGGCGGCGCGCTGACGTTGCATCTCGGCGCGACCGAGATCACCATTCCCGGTTTTCTGGTCATTGCTGCGATCGTGTACGCCGCCATCGCCTCGGGCTCGATCATGACGATCGGCCGCCGCTTCGTGCAGGTGTCCGAGGACAAGAACCAGGCCGAGGCCGATTTCCGCTATACTCTGACCCGCGTCCGCGAAAACGGCGAGAGCATCGCCCTGCTCGGCGGCGAGACCGAAGAGCGCGCCGGCATCGACCGGACGTTCGGCAACGTGCTGCAGCAATGGGCGCGGCTCGCCGGCCAGCACATGCGCACCACGCTGGTGTCGCAGGGCTCCAGCCTCATCGCTCCGGTCGTGCCGCTGCTGTTGTGCGCGCCGAAATTTCTCGACGGCAGCATGACGCTCGGGCAGGTGATGCAGGCCGCGAGCGCGTTCACGATCGTGCAGACTGCGTTCGGCTGGCTGGTCGACAATTATCCGCGTCTCGCGGATTGGAACGCCTGTGCCCGCCGCATCGCCTCGCTGATGATGTCGCTCGACGCGCTGGAGCGTGCAGAGCGGGGCGACGGCATTGGCCGCATCAAGCGCGGCGAGACCGCCGGCGAAGCGATGCTCAGTCTGAATGATCTGCAGGTGACGCTCGACGACGGCACCGCCGTGGTCGGCGAAACCGAGGTCGTCGTCGATCCCGGCGAGCGCCTCCTGGTCGCCGGCGAATCCGGCACCGGCAAGAGCACGCTGGTGCGCGCCATTGCCGGCCTGTGGCCGTGGGGCGGCGGCAGCATCAACTTCCATCCCGACCGGCGGCTGTTCATGCTGCCGCAGCGCCCCTACGTGCCCTCGGGCAGCCTGCGCCGGGCCGTCGCCTATCCCGGCGCCGCCGAGGACTGGAGCGTGGCTCAGGTCGGCGAAGCCCTGCACAAGGTCGGGCTCGATCATCTCAAGGACAAGATCGAGGAGGAGGCGCCGTGGGACCAGACGCTCTCCGGCGGCGAGAAGCAGCGCCTCGCCTTCGCGCGCCTGCTGCTGCACAGTCCCGACATCGTCGTGCTCGATGAGGCGACGTCCGCGCTCGACGAGAAGAGCCAGGACAAGATGATGGAGATGGTGACGAGCGAGCTGCCGAAGGCGACCATCGTGAGCGTGGCGCACCGGGTGGAGCTGGAGGCCTTCCACAGCCGCAAGATCGTGCTCGAGCGGCGCAAGGGCGGCGCCAAGCTCGTCAGCGACATCGACCTCATTCCGCGCAAGGGGAAGCGTCGCCTCATCGGACGTTTCCTGCGCCAGCGCAAGGCAGCCTGAGCGCCTCGCGCCCCTGCCGCAGCGCTGTCCCGGTGACGACACAATGCGGACACGCCGCCTGCATTGGAGATCGCAGCGAAACCGGCTATCACACGTCGCCTTCAGCCCAGGACGCGACCTTGACGCCCGACAACGATCCTTCTCCGCCTCCCTTTGGTGCCTTCGCTCCCAACGCCGCCCAGGCGCTGGTGATCCGGCTGGCGCACGGCTCCGGGCTCAAGCGCGGCGTGTTCCGGCCGATGTTGACGCGCGTCGTCAATGTGCTCGGGGCGGGCCCCGTTGACGTCGGCTATCAGGGCGCCAGTTTCCGCTTCTACCATCAGCTCAGTGCGACCGAGCGCGGGGCGCTGTTCAATCCCGACTACAATCGCGAGGAGCTGGATTTCCTGCGCAGCCACGTTCCGCAGGGCGGCGTGGTGGTGGATATCGGCGCCAATGTCGGAACGTTCGCCTTGCCGCTGGCCCGTCACGTCGGGCCCGACGGCCTCGTGATCGCGGTGGAGCCGCATCCGGTCACGCATGCGCGGCTGAGCTTCAACCGTGCTGCGTCCGCGCTGTCGCAGGTCAGGCTGGTGGCAGCGGCCGCAGGCGACAGCGACGGCGAGGTGATGATCGAGACGGACGGTGACAATCTCGGCGCCAGCCATATCGTGATCGGCGAGGCCGGAGCGGAGGCATTCAAGGTCCCATCGTTGCGGCTGCAGACCATCCTCGAACAGGCCGGAGCGACCAAGGTCGACGCGCTGAAGATCGACGTGGAAGGTTTCGAGGACCGCGTGCTGACCTGCTTCTTCCGTGACGCGCCTGCCGCCTTGTGGCCGCGGGCGGTGGTCATCGAACATCTGTCGCGCGACGAATGGCAGAACGACTGCCTCGCCGACATGCTCGGCCGCGGTTACCGCGAGAGCGGCCGCACCCGCAGCAACACGCTGCTGCTGCGCGGCTGAACCGCGCATCCGTCCGCTTTCCCTGCTACGTCCGGAACGCGGCGCCCCACGCTGCGTTGTCGGCCCTGACATCAAGGGAGCCGGCCATGAGCAATGACGACGCGCGCGATCAGGATCGCGTTTGGGACCTGATGAAGAAGATCGGATTTGCGATGCTGGTCACCCGCGACGGTGACAGGCTGCGAGCACGGCCGATGAGCGCCTATCTCGCGCGCGACGAGAACATGATCTATTTCCTCACCGACGCGCGGCGTCACAAGGACGAGGAGATCGCGCGGTCGCCGCAGATCAATCTGTCGTTTGCGGACGCCGGAGCCCAGAAATACGTCTCGCTGACGGGCACGGCAGCCGTCTCCAACGATCGCGGCAAGATCCGGGAGCTCTTCTCGACGCCGGCCAAGGCTTGGTGGGACAGCGCCGAGGATCCGAACATCCGCCTGTTGAAGATCACGCCTGATGACGCCGAGTTCTGGGATTCGCCCGGCACGGTCGTGAGCTACGTCAAGATGGCGGCGGCCGCGGTGACCGGCACGCGTCCCGACCTCGGCGACAACCGCAAGGTCGCGATGTGATGCCGATCGAACCGCCAGAGATTCCGCCGGCGACGCCGGGCCATCCGGTTGAACCGCCGCAGGAAGACCCGGTCGGCAATCCGCAGCCCGACATTCCGCCGCCGGTGTACGAGCCTGATGCGCCGGCGCCGCCGCGCGAGCTGCCAGGGCCGACGCCGGACGAAATCCCCGGCCGAGGGCCGCTCGGTCCCACCACACCGAATCCGGCCACGGATTGACCGCGATTGGACGGTCATGATGATCGCCTGCCAAGGGCTTGGCCGCGAGCCGGTCCGCATCTCTGCGGTTACGCCAAGCCCTTGAAAATCAAGGCTGAATGAAACCTGAATGGCGGCCCTGCGGTGGTGGCTTCGCGTCGAAATAAATCCGCCTGCGGATTTGAACTGCGCCACAATCCGGCCTAACCCATACTCGTTGATCTCTCCGTGCTTGAAAAAGATCGTTCCGGGAAAACAAGACACATGAGCAAACTTCGCGTCCTGCTGCTGGCGACGACTGCGCTGTCGGCGATGCAACTGATGAGCTCCGGCTCCCACGCGCAGAGCGCGCCGATGATCATGGCGCAAGGTCCAGGCGGCCCCGGCGGCGAGGTCGGCCCGGACGGTCGGCCCAAGCAGCCGCCGCATGGTCAACCGCCAGGCCCGCCTCAGCGGCCGGCTGGCCCGCCGCCGGCCGCTGCACCGCCCCATCAGGCACCGCCTGCGCCGCCGCCCGCGGCGGCTCCGCCGCGTCCTGCTCCCCCACCGCCTCCCCCGGCTGCGGCACCGCGTCCCGCGCCGCCACCTCCCCCGCCGCCACCCCGTGCGGAGCCACCGCGCCCCGCGCCCCCGCCGCCGGCGGCTCCCCCGCGTCCGACACCGCCGCCGCCCCCGGTCGCAGCGCCTCCGGCGCATCCGCCGGCCCCGCCGCCCGTGGTGCGCGAGCCTCCGCGTCCAGCAACTCCGCCCGCTCCGCCGCCGCCCGCGGCGGCACCATCGCGGCCAACGCCGCCTGCGCCGCCCGTGGTAGCTCCGCCCCCGCCGCCGAGTGCTGCGCCGAATCAGCGGCCAGGAACCCCGCCGCCTCCGGCTGGCGCAACACCGCCCCATTCGCCGCCACCCGCCGCGGGCCCGTCGCCGCAACCCTCGGCCGCGCCTACTCCACCGTCCGGTGGACCAGGAGGCCGTCCGGGCGCTGGCGGCCCGCCGCCCGGTTCCCCGCAAGGCGGACCCCCGCCGCGCGGGGCTCCGATCCCGCCCGCCGGCACCGTCGCGCCTGCTCCGGGAACTCCGCCGGCGCCACCCGCGCCTCCGGCCGGCCAGACGCCGTCACAGCAAGGCACGCCGCCCGTCGCCGGCAGCCCGCCCGGCGGACGTCCGGGAACGCCCCCGGGTGCCCCGGGGGCGGCGCCCCCGGCGGCAGGTCCCGGTGCTGCTGGACCCGGACCGGGACCCGCCGGCGCGCCGCAGGCCGGGCCGGGCGCCGTGCCGCCTGCCGGTCCCCCGGCCATGTCCAATCGGCCGCCGCCGCAGGTCGCCGCGCCACTTCCGGCGCCGCCCCCGCCGACGCCCCAGCAGCTCACGCCGATCGCACCGGGCGCTCCGATGCCCGGGCCGCAGCGGCTGGAAGACTTCCGCGGCCAGCGCCGCGAGGTTCAGGAGGGTGGTCGCACGGTGATCTACGAGCCCGGCCGCGTCATTGTCCGCGACCCGAGCGGACAAGAGTTCGTGCGCCACGATGAGCTCGAGCGCTTCCGCTACGGCGCGCGGGACATCCGCGTCCAGCAGGAGCGTGGCGAGACCCGCACCGTCGTGATCCGTCCCGACGGCAGCCAGATCGTGACGGTCACCGCGCCCGACGGCCGGCTGTTGCGGCGCATCCGCCGCGACATCGGCGGCCGCGAGATCATCATCATCGACAACACCTATCGCGATCCGGCTGCGGTCGGCGGCTTCTATGTCGAGTTGCCGCCGCCGGAGATCCGCATCCCCTACAACCGCTACATCGTCGACGCCGAAGAGGCGCCGCCGGATGTCATCTACGACACGCTGATCGCGCCGCCTGTCGAGCGCGTCCAGCGCCGCTATTCGCTGGACGAGGTGCGCTACTCGCCATCGGTGCGCCAGCTGATGCCGTCGATCGATCTCAACACCATCACCTTCGAAACGGGATCATGGGAGATCAGTCCCGACCAGGTGGCGAAGCTGCAGGTCATCGCCGACGGTCTCAACCAGGCGATCCAGCGCAACCCGCGCGAGGTCTTCTTGATAGAAGGCCACACCGACGCGGTCGGTAACGATACCGACAATCTGTCGCTGTCGGATCGCCGCGCCGAATCGGCCGCCACCTTGCTGACGCAGCAGTTCGGCGTGCCCGCCGAGAACCTGACGTCGCAGGGTTACGGCGCGCAGTACCTGAAGGAGCAGACGCAGGGACCGAGCCGCATCAACCGGCGCGTCACGGTCCGCCGCATCACGCCGCTGCTCAACGGCGGTCAGGCCGCACTGCCTCCGCCGCCTCCGGGCGTGGCGCCGCCGCGATGAGCTGATCCCAACGACGAATGCAAATGGCCGGGAGCAATCCCGGCCATTTTTCGTTGGAGGCAATCTGTCGCGGCCAACTCGATGTCTTCCCGCGAACGCGGGGACCACATACTCCCAGGGTGTAGTTTTGCGACGGCTGGAGCGACACCCAGCCCTCACCACGCCAGCCAGTGGGTCCATGCGTTCGCAGGGACGGCACCGGTGATTGTCGCGCGAGCCCAGCAGGCCTCGCTCAGCCCTTGTCGTGGCCGAGCTGGAAGATCTCCGCGCCGTCCGAACCCGACAGCAGCCCGGTGTCCGAATAGAGCTTCAGCTTGGAGCGGGTGTCGGTGATGTCGAGATTGCGCATCGTCAGCTGGCCGATGCGGTCGGCCGGCGTGAAGGCGGCGTCCTCGACCTTCTCCATGCTCAGCCGCTCCGGCTGGTAGGTCAGGTTGGGGCTCTCGGTGTTGAGGATCGAGTAGTCGTTGCCGCGGCGCAGCTCCAGCGTCACCTCGCCGGTGACGGCGCGCGCCACCCAGCGCTGCGCCGTCTCGCGCAGCATCAAAGCCTGCGAATCGAACCACCGGCCCTGGTAGAGCAGGCGTCCCAGGCGCATGCCGCTGATGCGGTACTGTTCGATCGTATCCTCGTTGTGGATGCCGGTGACGAGCCGCTCATAGGCGATGTGCAGCAGCGCCATGCCCGGCGCCTCGTAGATGCCGCGGCTCTTGGCCTCGATGATGCGGTTCTCGATCTGGTCGCTCATCCCGAGACCATGGCGACCGCCGACCGCGTTCGCCTCCAGGAACAGCGCCACGGCGTCGCCGAAAGTCTGGCCGTTCAGCGCGACCGGCTGGCCCTCCTCAAAGCGGACGACGACGGTTTCCGGCTTGACCACACAGTCCTCGCGCCAGAACGGCACGCCCATGATCGGGTTGACGATGCGGATGCCGCTGTCGAGGCTCTCGAGATCTTTGGCCTCGTGGGTGGCGCCGAGCAGGTTGCTGTCGGTCGAGTACGCCTTCTCGGCGCTCATCTTGTAATTGAAGCCGTTGGCGGTCAGGAACGCCGACATCTCGGCGCGGCCGCCGAGCTCGTCGATGAACTGCTGGTCGAGCCAGGGCTTGTAGATCTTGAGGTTTGGATTGGTCAGCAGGCCGTAGCGATAGAACCGCTCGATGTCGTTGCCCTTGTAGGTCGACCCGTCGCCCCAGATGTTGACGCCGTCCTCCTTCATCGCGGCGACCAGCATGGTGCCGGTGACGGCGCGGCCGAGCGGGGTGGTGTTGAAATAGGTGATGCCGCCGGTCGAGATGTGGAAGGCGCCGGACTGGATCGCGGCGATGCCCTCATGCACCAGCTGGGTGCGGCAATCGACCAAGCGCGCCTTCTCGGCGCCGAAGCTCAGCGCCTTGCGCGGGATCTCGTCATAGTCGGACTCGTCGGGCTGGCCGAGATTGGCGGTGTAGGCGAAGCAGCGCGCGCCCTTCTGCTTCATCCAGAGCAGCGCGGCGCTGGTGTCGAGGCCGCCGGAAAAGGCGATGCCGACTTTCTCGCCCTTGGGCAGGCTTTTCAGGATCGTGGTCATGGGGAGTCCAACCAGTGTTTAGGGCTATGCCGCTCAGAAATTCGGGCGCGGATAGCAGATTTCGCCCCGCTCGGCACGCGATTAATCGCCTTCACGCCGCGCTCAGGCCGCGGGGCTGGTGCCGGGCTGGCGGCGGCCGAACAGCCGGCGCATCAGCCGGAAGCCCGGCCAGGCGAAGCGGGTCAGGGCGGCGTCGATGCCGGCGTCGGTGAGCCGGGTGGACGGCCAGCGGTAGATGTAGCCGTGCAGCAGCCAGATCACGATGAAAGTGACGAGGCCGGCCGCGGCGATATCGGTGAAGAAATGTCCGCCGAACGCCATCCGCAGCACCGAGGTGGCGATGCCGAACAGGACGGCGGCGCCGTAGGCGACGGGCCGGATGGCGGGCGGCGTCAGCGCGGCCGGCGCCAGGGTCCAGAACGCGGTCGCGCCCTCGCCGGAGAAGAACGAGCAGTTGCGGCCGCAGCCGCCGCGCGGATCCCACCACGGCACGAACTGCATGTCGCCGCCGAACTCGGTCACGACGACCGGGCGCGGCCGGCCCCAATAGGATTTGAAGGTGAAGTTGGTGAGCACGCCGGCCGACAGCGACAAGGTCAGCAGCAGGAACGCCATGGTGCGGCCCTTCACCAGCAGCGGCCGGTCGGGACGGGTGAGCTTCACCACCAGCGCAACGATGGACGGCAGCGCGATGCCCCAGGCAACCCACATCGCGGCATCGCGCGCGAACGCGGCATAGCCGTCGAGCTTCACGGGGAAGCTGCGCGTGTGGGAATCGTAGAACAGCGCGGCGAGCTTGAGGTCGAGCTCGGGATAGACGCCGAACAGCACGCCGATGACGAGCGCGAGCGACAATGCGATGAAGAGTCCAGTGCGGTTCATGGCGCGCGGTTTAGCGAAAGCGGGTCGCGATGGAAAGGCCGCGCGCTCACCGCGGCGACCCCGACGGAAGCGGAGGGGGGGGCGGGAGAGGCGGCGACGGCTCGCGCCAGCGGCCGGCGTTGCGACCGGCGATCAGCCAATAGGCCAGCCCTCCGACGATGCCGGCGCCGGTCAGGATCTCGAGATGGCGGCGCACTATGCCCTCGAACCGGAAGGTCTCGGGATCGAACGGGACCAGGCCGAGATAGCAGGCGGCGCCGACCACGCCGCCGCCGATCGCATAGGCGAGCACGCTGCGGATCGAGAACGCCTCGGTGATGAGCGCGATCAGCAGCGCCGGGATCAGCGCGAACCCCGACACGAAGATGAAGCCGAAGCCGATGATGACCTCGAACGCGCCCTGGTCGATCGGGCCGTTGCCGAGATCGGAGAACTCCGGGAACAGGATCGCGGTCACGACGATCAGCCCGGCCAGGAAGCACGCGGCGAGAAAGGCGAACGCGATCACGACGAGACGGCCGATCAGCGCCATGACGTGAAATCCATGTTAGACAATCAAGGCCCTGCTTTCTCCACTCGCCATGGCCGGGCTTGACCCGGCCATCCATCTCCTAGTCGAGATGGTCATCGTGGCAGATGGATGCCCGGGTCAAGCCCGGGCATGACGAGGTTGCTCAGAGTTGTCAGCGATTGGACAATCAATCCGTCATCGCCATCGCACGCAGCGCCTGACGCTCCCGTGCGGACAGCTTCTCCGTCTCCGACTTCAACTGGCCGCAGGCGGCGAGGATGTCGCGGCCGCGCGGGGTGCGGACCGGCGAGGAATAGCCGGCGTTGAAGACGTATTCCGAGAACTTCTCGATCTGCTCCCAGTCCGAGCATTCATAGGCCGAGCCCGGCCACGGATTGAACGGGATCAGATTGATCTTGGCCGGAATGCCCTTGAGCAGCTTGACCAGCAGCCGGGCGTCGTCGAGCGAGTCGTTGACGCCCTTGAGCATCACATATTCGAAGGTGATGCGGCGTGCGTTGGAGGCGCCGGGATAGTCGCGGCAGGCCTGCAGCAGCTCGGCGATCGGGTACTTCCTGTTGAGCGGCACCAGCTCGTTGCGCAGCTCGTCGCGCACCGCGTGCAGCGAGATCGCCAGCATGACGCCGATCTCCTCGCCGGCGCGCTTGATGTTCGGCACCACGCCCGAGGTCGACAGCGTGATGCGGCGGCGGGAGATGCCGATGCCCTCGTTGTCCGAGACGATCAGCAGCGCGTCGCGCACCGCGTCGAAATTGTACAGCGGCTCGCCCATCCCCATCATGACGATGTTGGTGATGAGCCGGTTGCCGAGCGGGGTCTCGCGGTCGGCCCAGTCGTTCAACCGGTCGCGCGCCACCATGACCTGGCCCACGATCTCGCCCGCGGTGAGATTGCGCACCAGCCGCTGCGTGCCGGTGTGGCAGAACGAACAGTTCAGCGTGCAGCCGACCTGCGACGAGACGCACAAGGTGCCGCGATCGGTCTCGGGGATGTAGACGCACTCGACCTCGTGGGCCTTCTGCAGATTGTCGCCGCTCGGCAGCCGCAGCAGCCATTTGCGGGTGCCGTCGTTGGAGATCTGCTCGGCCACGACCTCGGGGCGGTCGACCGTGAAATGCTCGGCCAGCGCGGTGCGTGTGTCCTTCGACACCGACGTCATCTCGTCGAACGAGCTGGCGCCGCGGAAATAGATCCAGTGCCACAACTGCTGCACCCGCATCTTCTGCTGGCGCTCGGGTACTCCGACCTCGCCCAGTCTCGCGGCCAGCTCCGCACGCGACAGGCCGATCAGCGAGGGCTTCGCCGGCGGGACGTAGGTTTCGAGCGGAGTCTTTTCGAGGGGCGCAGAGGAGTCGCGCAGCCCGGCAGTCGTTGCCATGTCGAGGGGCCCAAAGTGCTGCCCGGCCGCGGCGGCCGAAGGCGTTCAGCGGGGTTATATAACGATCCGGCCGGCAAATGCGACCCGCCTGACGAGCGGTACCGGCGGCCGCCGTCTACCGGCGGCAATCCTGCGCGATGCGGTCGAGCGCCTGGGCGAGCCCCTTCAGCGAGAACACGTCGGTGGTCTCCGTGCCCTTGGCCGAAACGCCCTTGACCACCGCCTCGGGCGCCTTGCGCATGGCCTCGACCAGCCGCTCTTCCTCGGCGGCGTTCTTGATCCAGAGCCCGTCACCCTGGGTATACATGGCATAGGAGGCACCGCCGACCTCCACCGCGGCGTCGGATCCGGGCTTCAGCGCATAGCCGATCATGATCGAAACCTCGTTGAAGACCTTCTCGGAGGGCCGGGTCGACACGAAGGCATAGGCGGGATCGCGCGGACGGTTGGGCGGATTGGTCTTGGAGGTTGTCGGCTTGGCCAGCGCGAAGCAGACCTTCTTGCCGCCGGGCATCGCGGTGTAGGCGCCCCAGCCGCCGAACTGTCCGATCAGCGTCGGTTCCGCGCCGCCGATGCTGGGAACGGCCGGCTTCGATTCCGATTTCGGTGCGGCCTTCGGATGCGGAGCTGCGGCCTTTGGCGCGGCGCTCTGTGCCACGACGAGGCTCGGAGCTCCGAACAGCAGCACGCCGCCGACCAGCGTTGTCAACAATCGCCCGAACAACATGATACGTTGAGTTCCCCCGCGACTTCGTTCCACCAATATTGTGACTGGAAAATGGCCCGGAATCGCTGACCGTGGTCGCGATGGATAGCGGCTAAATGCACCGCTTGCAAAGGCCGCAGAGCCGGATTGTCCGGCGCTTCGCGTCCTCGGGCCGGCGCCGCGCCCATGCCGCGGCCCGATGATGATTGTGGCGCGGCGGCAAATCCGGCATGACGTTCCCAAAGCCGGACCTCGATCCGGCGGCAACGACCAAGGAGCGCCCATGAAAGCCATTCTCTGCTCGCAATTCTGTCAGCCCGACGATCTCGTCCTCACCGAGGTGCCAGATCCGGTGGCCGGTCCCGGCGAGGCCGTGATTGCGATCAAGGCGGCGGCGCTGAACTTCTTCGACATCCTGATGATCCAGGGTAAGTACCAGATCAAGCCACCGTTCCCGTTCTCGCCGGGCGCAGAGGTCGCAGGTGTCATCGAGAGCGTTGGCGATGGCGTCACCGACCTGAAGGTCGGCGACCGTGTCGTCGCCTCCTGCGGCCACAACGGCGCGCGCGAAAAGATCGCGCTGCCGGCCGCGTCGATCGTCAAGATTCCGGACAATCTCGATTTCGATCGCGCCGCCGGCATCATCATCATCTACGGCACCGCGCTGCATGCGCTGGAGGATCGTGCCAGTCCGAAGCCGGGCGAGACGCTGGCCGTGCTTGGTGCCGCCGGCGGCACCGGCCTTGCCGCTTGCGAGCTGGGCAAGCTGATGGGGCTGAAGGTCATCGCCTGTGCCTCTTCGGACGAGAAGCTCGAATTCGCCAGGCAGCACGGCGCGACGCTGACGTTGAACTACGCCAAGGAGGATCTCAAGGAGGGGCTGCGGCGGCTCACCGACGGCAAGGGCGCCGACATCATCTTCGATCCCGTCGGTGGCACCTACGCCGAGGCTGCGCTGCGCTCCATCGCTTGGGAGGGCCGGTTCCTGGTGATCGGCTTCGCCGCCGGCGACATCCCGAAGATGCCGCTGAACCTCGCGCTGCTGAAGGGCTGTGATATCCGCGGCGTGTTCTGGGGCGCCTGGACCCGACTCAACCCCGCCAAGAACCGCGCGAACCTCGAAAAGCTGGTGCAGTGGACCGCGGAGGGCAAGCTGTCGTCGCATGTCGACCGCACCTTCCCGCTGGCGCAGACCGCCGATGCCTTGAAGGTGCTGGCCGGCCGCCAGGCGATGGGCAAGGTGATCCTGCACCCCTGAGGACGTCGCGCGATGAAGGCCCCCGGGGTTGCTGTATTCCCCCGGGGTAGCCTCGCCTCGCCCTGATCCGCGCAACCAAACCGGGCAGAGCCCTGTCTGTTCTGCGGGCGCAAGGCTCGAGCCGAGCCGGCCCGAGGTCGCTGTGACATCCGCGCGATGCGCGGCGGTCGCAAATTTGTTCGGCGGGCTGCCGCGCCGGCGTCACGGATTCGCAACCGGAAGCAGAAAATCCGAAAACGAGCGTTTCTTGGTTAACGCAACCTCGCCACATTATGGCATGGTTAATTGTAAGGCTTTGCCGTTGTTATCTCGACGTTTCTGGATTTGGTGCCGTGCGATGTCGCACGTGCGTCGCCACAATCAGATCAAAATATTTCCAGAATCATGCCGGCTCTCGTCCACTTTTAGTCGGATTCAATTAGTCAATTAGTTGTCGGCAGTGGGGTGCCTCTGGCAATCGTGACGTGTCTCGAGCTTCTGACGGGCTTGGGACCAAAAGTATGTTGCGTGAAGTTGAGATGGGGATGAAGGCCATGGCTGAGCGGACGACGCGCGGACGTTTCAACAACAGAACTCCTTCGGAGCCTGACTTCAGGCCTTTCCCCGACGAACTCCCTCAGGAGCGCCCACCGAACTATCGTTTCGGCCGGTCGACCCAGGACAACTATCCAAACGACGAATCGATGCCGATGTTCCTCTCTGAGTATGAGAGCGGCAATCAGATCGACAGCACGCATTTCGAGGACCAGTGGCCGGCGCGGACCCGCCGCGTCTCGATCTCGTCCCGGATCCTTCTCGCCGTGGTGGCTGCGGCCGGCGTCGCGGTGCTCTTCGCGCTTGTCACCTCGGATGCGACGCGCGACCTGATCGCCAGTGCCAAGGCTTCCATCATCGGCGCCACGCCGGATCCGACGGCCCCGCCGCAGGCCACCAACACGCAGCTCACCGCGCGCGACATGCAGCTGAACGAGCCGGCGCGACTGCCGCCCGAGCCGCCGGCTGCCGCTGCGGCGCCGGTGCAGACGGCAGCCGTCGCCCCGACGCGTGACGACATCGCCAACGCCTACCAGACAGCGCTGCAGAATCGCAGCGTGACGCAGCCTGCGCCGGTTGCAGCGCCGCCGAGCTTCGCCACGGCACCGGCCGCGCCGGCCCCGAGCGCGATGGAGCCGTCCTCGATCAATTCGCCTGGCGCGGGATCGGCAATCGTCGCACCCGGCCTCGGCGCCGTGACCGCCGCTCCGCCGCCCGCGCAGGTCCGCCGGCTCGATCCCGACGAACTCGCTGGCATCATGAAACGCGCCAAGAGTCTGCTGGCCGCGGGTGACATCCCGCCGGCGCGACTGCTGCTGGAGCGCGCCGCCGAGGCGCAAGAACCGGCCGCGGCGCTGATGCTGGCGCAGACCTACGATCCCCACGTGCTGGGAACGAAGGACATCCGCAATATCAATGCCGATCCGGCTGCGGCTCGCAACTGGTACCGCCGCGCCGCCCAACTCGGCTCGTCAGAGGCGCAGCGCAGGCTCGATCAGCTGCAGAACTGAACGCTCGTGACGGCAGCGATGCCGCCCCGTTTCATTTTTTTGTTTCACGCATGATTTTCGGGTCCGTTCAGGGGCGACGCCAGCCGAGACTTGGCGCTGCCCGCGTCCGGCTCGCAACCATGTGCCAGCCTTACATCAAGGGGGACAGATGCGACGTCTTGTTGGAGCGGCCCTAGCCGCAATGATGATAGCGTGCGGTTTTGCTGCCCACGCCGAGGAAGGCGAGTTCGACCCGGCCAAGGTGAGCGACAGCCTCAAGGCGATCTTCCAGTTCGGCTCGGTGCAGACCAAGCAGGCGCTGAACGCCAACACGGTGACGCTCATCACCGGCACGATCGGCGGCACCTATGTGCAGTTCGGCGCCGACCTGGCCTCGCTGCTCGACGACGGCAACAATCTGCGCGTCCTGCCGATCGTCGGCCGCGGCTCGGTGCAGAGCGTGGCCGACATTCTGTTCCTGCAGGGCGTCGATCTCGGCATCGTCCGCGCCGATACGCTCGACTATCTCGAGCGCAAGGGTTTCGCCAAGGACATCAAGCGGCAGTTCACCTACGTCACCAAGCTCTACAATGAAGAGATGCAGGTGATCGCGCCGCGCGCGGTGCGCAACCTGCGTGACCTCGAGGGCCGCCGCGTCAGCGTCGACCTGCCGAATGGCGGCACCTTCGTCACGGCGCTGACGGTGTTCGAGCGGCTTGGCCTGCGCGCCAACTTCGCCTACATCGAGCAGCGCATCGCGATGGAGAAGCTGAAGCGCGGCGAGCTCGATGCCGTCATCGTGGTCGGCGGCAAGCCCTACAAGTCGGTCTCGACCTTCGTGAACGACGGCCGCTTCCATCTCGTCAACGTCGATTACGATCGACCGCTGCAGACCGACTATCTGCCCGCGACCCTGACGGCGAAGGACTACCCGAACCTGATCGCCGAGGGCGAGAAGGTCGACACGATCGCGGTGCCGGCCGTGCTCGCCGCCTACAATTGGGCGCCGAACACCGACCGCTATCGCAAGCTCGCAACCTTCGTCGACGCCTTCTTCACCAAATTCCCGGCATTCCAGAATCCGCCGTTCCATCCGAAGTGGAAGGAGGTTTCGCTGTCGGCCCCGCTCGCCGGCTGGCAGCGGCTGCCGTCCGCCAGCAAATGGCTGGAGAGCCATGCCATGGAAGGCGCGCAACGCGACCGCTTCGACGACTTCCTGAAGCAGAGCAGCGCCGGCAGGGCGATGCCCAGCCAGGCCGACCGCGAGGCGCTGTTCAAGCAGTACCAGGCCTGGGAGGCCGAGAAGACCGGCAGCGCCCGCGCCCAGGCGCGCGGCCAGCGCTGAGCTCGGAGCGTTCGACGACGTCCCATCAAGAGAAAAGCCCCGCGGATGCGGGGCTTTTTGCTTTTGCGCCCTTCCGAGGCGCTGACTGCGGGCGCCCGGCTTGCCCGGCCGGAGCCGTCGTCAGCCGATCGTCTCGCCGTCCTTCGCGACGTCAGCGTTCTTGTCTGCCGCCAGCCGCGCGAGTACGGCGCGGGCGGCGGCATGATGGTCGGGCGTGATGTTCGAGGCGACCATGCGGATGGCGGTGGCGAGCACCGCCGCGTCGTCGGTGAAGCCGAGGATGGGCAGCACGTCAGGCATGAAGTCGAACGGCACGACGAAGTAGGCGATGGCGCCGAGCAGGGCGACCTGTACGTGCCGGGGTGTCTCCTTGTCGAAGGCGCAGTAATACGCCGCAAGCAGCTCCTCGGCGAATGGCAACCGCGCGACAACCTTCTTGAACTTGATCCAGAAACGACGGCGAAGGGTCTCGCGATCCCGGGCCAGCCGCTCCGCGGGCTCGAAGCCAACGCTGTAGTCGGTCGCATCCGACATGATGTCCGATCTCCGGTTCCAGACGGCGCCGGGGGCGCGGTCCTCGCCCTCGGATGTGGTGATGGCGACGCCGGCCGCAAGGCGCGTACCGTCGTCGCCAAGGCCTCAGCCGCGCATCGTCGCGGCGATCGCGTTCATCGCCTTGGCGAGCTCGATGTCGCGCAGGGTCACGCCGCCGGCGTCATGGGTCGTGAGGACCACCTCGACGGTGCGGTAGACGTTGCGCCACTCGGGATGATGGTCAGCCTTTTCGGCGACCAGGGCGACGCGGGTCATGAAGCCGAAGGCTTCGTTGAAGTCTGTGAATGTGAACGTGCGGGCGATGGCCTCACGGCCCACCGCCTCGGACCAGCCGGGAAGCTCCCGCAAGGCAGTGGCGCGTGCCTCCGCCGACAATCGTTGCGGCATCTCGATCTCCTCTCGTGGTGCAATCGACCGGACACGTGGCAACATCCGGGCGATTGCGGGGTCTACCTCCAGCCGGATCGCGCCGGGGTCCGCCCGATCAGAGCCTTGTCACAGGCCGTTGCCGGAGGGGCTCGGACCTGTCCCGATCCCCCGGTGGCTGGTGCGGTGGTAACCATGACGCAGATGTCACCCCGGGCGGACAAGAAATTTGCTACAGTTCAGCTCTATCGAAGGACGACGTGGCCAGACGAAGCCGCCTGTGGCATCGCCCGGGCCTGGGACCACCGGAGGACGGGATCTGGTCGATACTCAGACCACGCCAGCGCAGCGCTCACGGATGCGCCCTGCCGTGTTCATCGTCATCGCCGGGATCCTCGCGGTCGTCGGCGCTTTGACGGGTGCCTACTATTTTGCGATGCGTCCCGTGGTGCTCAAGATCGCGGTCGGTCCGCCCAACAGCGACGACCTGAAGGTCGTCCAGGCCCTGACCCAGGCCTTTTCCCAGTCGCACGCCTCCGTCAGGCTGCGGCCGGTTCCGACCGAGGGCGCCGCCGAGAGCGCGCAGGCGCTGGCCGCCACCAAGGTGGATCTTGCCATCGTGCGGGGTGACCTGGAGGTCCCAAAGAACGCACAGGCGGTGGCGACGCTGCGCAAGAACGTCGTCGTCCTCTGGGTGCCCTCGTCCGGCAAGGGCAAGAACCGCAAAGGCGGCGCCAAGATCACGAAGATCTCGCAGCTCGCGGGCCACAAGGTCGGCATCATCGGCCGGACGCCGGCGAACGCGAACCTGCTGAAGGTCATCCTGCGCCAGTATGGCGTCGACGCCAGCAAGGTCGAGATCGTCCAGTTCCCGATAACCGAGGCCGCCGAAGCGGTCCGAAGCCAGAGGGCGGATGTCTATCTGGCGGCCGGTCCCATCAACAGCAAGATCACGACGGATGCGATCGCCGCCGCCACCAAGGAAGGCGGGCCTCCGACCTTCCTGGCCATCGATTCCGCCGCCGCCATCGCACAGAACCATCCTGAATACGAGGCTACCGAGATTCCGGCCGGCGCGTTCGGCGGGGCGCCCGATCGCCCCGAAGATGAAGTGAAGACGATCAGCTTCAATCACCACATCGTGGCACGCAAGGGCCTCGCCGAATCGACGGTCTCGACGTTTACGCATCAGCTGTTCTCGGTGCGCCAGCAATTGCTGTCGGAATTTCCGCTTGCCGCCAAGATCGAGACGCCGGACACCGACAAGGACGCGGCGATCCCCGCTCATCCCGGCGCGGCGGCGTTCGTCGACGGCGAGGAGAAGACCTTCCTCGACCGCTACAGCGACTACATCTGGTGGAGCCTGATGGCGCTGTCGGCGATGGGCTCGGCCGGCGCCTGGTTCGCCGGCTATCTCAAGCGCGACGAACGCACCATCAACAGCTCGCTGCGCGATCGCCTGCTCGAAATGATCACCATCGCGCGCAGGAGCGATTCGACGGAGGAGCTCGACCTGCTGCAGAGCGAGGCCGACGAGATCCTGCGCAACACGCTGACCTTCTTCGAGGACGGTGCGATCGAGCACGCTGCGTTGACCGCGTTCAACATCGCGCTCGAGCAGTTCCACAACGCGGTGGCCGATCGCAAGCTCATCCTGATGAGCATGCCCGCCAATCTGCAGCGAACCGGCGCGCAGTTGCGTGCCGCCGGCACCTGAGGTCGGACCACGCTTGCGCTGCGGCCGTGTCACGCGGCGGCCGGGGCGCGATTGTAATTCCAGCGTCATCAATCTTTCCTAGGTCTGCCGGGCCGTGACTCGCGCCTGCTCCCGCGCGCGATCCGACCAGGAGATCCGCATGACGCTTCGCATTCCTCGACCGCACACAGCCCTGTCCCGCCGCCGCTTCCTGTCGACGGCCGCCGCAGCCGGCGTCACGACGCTGGCGATGCCCTATCTGAGCCGCGCCGCCGACCGGCCGCAGATCACGCATGGCGTGCAGTCCGGCGACGTCGGCATGGATGGCGGCGTGGTCTGGGCGCGCGCCGACCGGCCGTCGCAGATGCTGGTCGAGGTGGCGACCACCGAATCGTTCAAGGACGCGCGGGCGCTGCCACCGATCGCGGCGCTTCCGGAAAGCGACTTCACGGCCAAGATGCTGATCGATGGCCTGCCGAGCGGCCAGGACATCTTCTACCGCGTCAAGTTCCGCGACCTGTCGCATACCGCGGTCGAAAGCGAGGCTGTGGCCGGCCGCTTCCTCACCGCGCCCGGCAACAAGCGCGACGTCTCGTTCGTCTGGGGCGGGGACGTGGCGGGGCAGGGCTGGGGCATCAACCCCGATGATGGCGGTATGTTCACCTTTGCGACGATGAAGAAGCACCGCCCGGACTTCTTCCTGCATTCCGGCGATACCGTCTATGCCGACGGTCCGATCAAGTCCGAGGTGAAGCTGCCGGACAACAAGGTGTGGAAGAACCTCACCGTGGAAGAGAAGGCCAAGGTCGCCGAGACGCTCGATGAATTCCGGGCCGCCCACAAGTACAATTTCCTCGACGAGAACGTTCGCGCCTTCAATGCCGAGGTGCCGATCTTCGTGCAGTGGGACGATCATGAGGTCACCAACAATTGGTCGGCCTCCAAGGAGCTGCCGGCGAGCTACAAGGAGCGCAACATCCAGCTGCTCGCGGCCCGCGCCGCGCGCGCCTTCCACGAGATGTATCCGATGCGCGAGAGCATCATCGAGCCGGGCCGCGTCTATCGCACCATCAACTATGGCCCGCATCTCGACGTGTTCGTGCTCGACGAGCGCAGCTACCGCGGCGCCAACGGTCCCAATCTCGAGGACAAATATGGTCCGGCGTCCTACTTCATCGGGCCGGAGCAGATGCGCTGGCTGAAGCAGGCGCTGCTCAATTCGCGCGCGACCTGGAAGGTGATCGCCTCCGACATGCCGCTCAGCATCATCGTCTATGACGACGCGGCCAACAAGAAGGGCTCGGAAGCCATCGCCCAGGGTGACGGCCCGGCGCGCGGCCGCGAGCTCGAGATCGCCGAGATCCTGCGCTTCATCAAGACGGCGCCGATCCAGAACACGGTATGGCTGACGGCGGACGTGCACTACGCGGCCGCCCATTATTACGATCCGAACAAGGCGCAGTTTCAGGACTTCGAGCCGTTCTGGGAGTTCGTCTCCGGTCCGCTGCATGCCGGCACGTTCGGTCCGAACGAGCTCGACAATACCTTCGGCCCCGAGGTGCGCTTCATCAAGGCGCCCGGCCTCGACAAGCAGAACCTGCCGCCATCGGCCGGGATGCAGTTCTTCGGCCACGTCAAGATCGAAGGCGCAACGGGCCAGATGACCGTGACCCTGCGGGATCGCGCCGACGTCGCGCTGTGGTCGACCACGCTCGATCCGAAGCTCGGCTGAGGTCTTGTTGCTCGGCGGCAATACGATCGCGTGCTGCGACGGCAACTAATCGCGTCGCCGCAGCACGGCCTCCAGCGCCTCGGTCGGGCACGGCTTCGGCAGCCGCGGCCGGTCGGCGAATGCGGCCGGCACGCGGTCGGCGCCATAACCGGTCGAGAATGCGAAGGGAATGCCGAGCGCCGCCAGCCGCTCGGCAATCGCAAAGCTCTTCTCGCGGACCAGGCCGACATCGAGGAGTGCGAATTGCGGGACACGCTCGGCGATCATGGCGAGCGCGGTGGCGACGTCGGCTGCGATCCTGATGTCGGGAACGCCGAGGTCGGTGATCGTGTCTTCCAATCCGAGCGCAATGATGGGGTCGTCTTCGACGACCAGCACATGCTGATAGAACTCGGGCACGCCTGATTGCGAGCTGGTCATGGGATCTGCGGGTTCCAGGAGGAGGGACGGACCCCGCGGCCGGCGCCTCCTCTCGAGCGCGCTGGCGGGTTCCTGGAACCAAGGCAGCATATCAGAGTTCCTCTGTCGGTGCACTTGTGAACACAAGGAGCACGGATCACGCACATGCGTTGCGCACGGGGGATGACGATGCTGAGCCAGGGTGTGACCACGCTGAGCCGGGAACGGCCCTACAACAACCTGCTGCGGCGGCTCAGTCCGGCCGACTACGCGCTGATCTCGCCGAATCTGGTCGAGGACACGGCAACGCCGAACGAGCTGCTCTACAGTCCGGGCGACGACGTGCAGATCGTGCATTTTCCCTGCGGGCCGGCGCTGACGTCCTATCTCGTTCCCAATGAGGACGGTCGCGACGTCGAGACCATCCTGGTCGGCCGCGAGGGCGCCGTCGGCGGGATCGTCAGCGAGGGCTTCCTGCCCGCCTATACGCGGATCGTCGTCAAGTTCGGCGGCCCGTTCGCCCGGCTGCCGTTGTCCCGCCTGGCGGCCGCCAAGCTGCAATCCAAGACGCTGCGCAACGTGTTCGCGCGCTACGCCGATTGCATGCTGGCGCAGATGTTCCAGTCGACCGCCTGCAACGCGATCCATTCGATCGAGCAGCGCACGGCGAAGTGGATCGTGGCCGCGATGGACCGCACCGATGGCGAGCCGATCGTGCCGCTGACGCATGAGCAGCTGGCCACCCTGCTGGGCGTCGGCCGCAGCTACGTCAGCCGGGTTGTCCAGACCTTCAGGGCCGAGGGCATTCTCGAAACCCGCCGCGGCGCCTTCATGGTGCGGGACTTCGACGCGCTGAAGCGCCGTTCCTGCCTGTGCAACGAGGCCGTGAAGACCCATTTCGAGGAGGTCCTGCGCGGTGTCTATCCGACCGAGCAGGCCGAGGCGGGCTGAGCCCGCAGGCGCCATTGACTTTACGCGCATGGGCGCAGCGGCCGCGTCGGCCGTCAGCGTTTTCTTCCGCGCGGCCGGAGGCGCGTGGCGGCGGAGGCAATAGCCAGCCGCCCGGAAACTGCTCCTCGCTCCTGAAAGCAGTCATTGTTTTTTGGCATTTTCTGCCTATATTGCGCCGCAACGCGCGAGGTCTGCCCGGTCGATTGGCCGGGCTTCCTATTTGGGGCTGCCGGCCCCTGCCGCCGAACGAGTTTCGCGAGCGCGCGTCGCAAAGCTAACAGCTTGATTCGACTATCATAAAGCGCGCGCCCCGCCGGGGACAGAGCACGGGCTCTTGAGAAAGCTTAGAAGACACCGACCATGAACCTCCGTAACATCGCTATCATCGCCCACGTTGACCACGGCAAGACGACCCTGGTCGACAAGCTGCTGCAGCAATCCGGTACCTATCGCGAAAACCAGCGTCAGGTTGAGCGCGCGATGGATTCGAACGATCTGGAACGCGAGCGCGGCATCACCATTCTGGCCAAGTGCACCTCGGTGCAGTGGAAGGATACCCAGATCAACATCGTCGACACCCCCGGCCACGCCGATTTCGGCGGCGAGGTCGAGCGCATCCTGTCGATGGTCGACGGCGTGATCGTGCTGGTCGATGCCGCCGAAGGCCCGATGCCGCAGACCAAGTTCGTGGTCGGCAAGGCGCTCAAGCTCGGCCTGAAGCCGATCGTCGCCATCAACAAGGTCGACCGGCCCGACGCGCGCATCACCGAAGTCGTCAACGAGGTGTTCGACCTGTTCGCCGCCCTCGATGCCACCGATGAGCAGCTCGATTTTCCGATCCTGTACGGGTCGGGCAAGAACGGCTGGATGGGCACCTCGCCCGATGCCTCGCACGAGGACGGCATGCAGCCGCTGTTCGATCTCGTCATCAAGCATGTGGCGCCGCCGGTGGTCGAAGAGGGCCCGTTCCGGCTGCTCGGCACCATTCTCGAGGCCAACCCTTATCTCGGCCGCATCATCACCGGCCGCATCGCCTCCGGAACCGTGAAGCCGAACCAGGCGGTCAAGGTGCTGTCGCGTGAAGGCAAGCTGATCGAGACCGGCCGCATCACCAAGATCCTGGCGTTCAGGGGTCTCGAGCGCCAGCCGGTGGACTTCGCCGAAGCCGGCGACATCGTCGCCATCGCGGGCCTCACCAAGGGCACCGTGGCCGATACGTTCTGCGATCCGGTCGTCGAGAGCCCGCTGCAGGCGCAGCCGATCGATCCGCCGACCGTGTCGATGTCGTTCATCGTCAACAATTCGCCGCTCGCCGGCACCGAAGGCGACAAGGTCACCAGCCGCCTGATCCGCGACCGCCTGCTGCGCGAGGCCGAGGGCAATGTCGCGCTGCGTGTGGTGGAATCGCAGGACAAGGACGCGATGGAAGTGTCCGGCCGCGGCGAATTGCAACTCGCGATCCTGATCGAGACCATGCGCCGCGAAGGCTTCGAGCTCTCCGTGTCCCGTCCGCGCGTCGTGTTCGAGAAGGACCCGGCCACCGGCCAGACCCTGGAGCCCATCGAGGAAGTCGTGATCGACGTCGACGAGGAGCATTCCGGCGTCGTCGTGCAGAAGATGAGCGAGCGCAAGGCCGAGCTGATCGAGATGCGGCCGTCCGGCGGCAACCGTCTGCGGCTGGTGTTCTACGCGCCGACCCGCGGCCTGATCGGCTATCAGGGCGAACTGATGACCGACACCAAGGGCACGGCGATCATGAACCGCCTGTTCCACAACTACCTGCCGTACAAGGGCGCGATCCAGGGTCGCCGCAACGGCGTGCTGATCTCCAACGATCAGGGCGAGGCCGTGGCCTACGCCATGTTCAAGCTGGAGGACCGCGGCCCGATGATGATCGAGCCGGGCTGGAAGGTCTACAAGGGCATGATCGTCGGCGAGCACACCCGCGACAACGATCTCGAGATCAACGTCCTCAAGGGCAAGCAGCTCACCAACATCCGCACCACCTCGAAGGACGAGGCCGTCCGCCTGACCCCGCCGATCCGGATGACCCTGGAAAAGGCGCTTGCCTATATCGAGGACGACGAGCTGGTGGAGATCACGCCGAAGTCGATCCGCCTGCGCAAGAAGCACCTCGATCCGAACGAGCGCAAGCGCGCCGAGAAGCAGAAGGAAGCGGTGGCGTAAGATTTGCGAATGGCGAGTAGCGAATAGCGAGTAGGGTATTCCGATGTTGCCGCAGCATCCGCGTCCCTATTCGCCACTCCCTATTCGCTATTCGCCCTGTTCATGAGCAGTCTTCCACCCTCCACCGACATCGCCATCATCGGGGCCGGCGCGGCCGGCCTCGGCGCCGCACACGCGCTGAAGAACGCGGGCGTCTCCTTCATCGTGCTGGAGGCGCGCAACCGCATCGGCGGCCGCGCTCACACCATCACGGCGTCGCCCGAGGTGACGTTCGATCTCGGCTGCGGCTGGCTGCATTCGGCCGACCGCAATTCCTTCGTCGCGATCGCCGAGCAGCTTTCCTTCGCCATCGACAAGTCGCGCCCGCCGTGGCGCGACCAGGCCTATGAGGCGGCCTTCCCCCGCGCGGAGCGCGAGGAGTTTGTTCGCGCGCTGGAAGCGTTCTTCACCCGCACGGCAGATGCTGCCAAGAGCGGCCGCGATGCGCCTGCGAGCATCTGCCTCGAGCCCGGCAATCGCTGGAACGGCATGATCGATGCGATCTGCACCTATCTCAACGGCTGCGAGCTCGAGCAGATGTCACTGCTCGACTTCGAGGCCTATGAGGACACCGAGCTGAACTGGCGGATCCGCCGCGGCTATGGCGCGCTGGTTGCCGCCTATGGTGCCGGCCTGCCAATCGCGCTGAACTGCAACGTCACGCGGATCGATCACAGCGACAAGCGGATCCGTCTGGCGACATCCCAGGGCACGCTGACCGCCGACAAGGTGATCGTCACCGTGCCGACCAGTCTCATCGCGGACGAGGCGATCCGCTTTACGCCCGGATTGCCGGCCAAGGTCGAAGCCGCCGCCGGTCTGCCGCTCGGCCTCGACAACAAGGTGACGCTGGCGCTCGACGGCTGGGAGCACCTGCCAAAAGATTCCGGGATGCGCGGCCGCAGCAGCACCGCGCGGGTCGGCAGCTTCCAGCTGCGCCCGTTCGGCCAGCCTTGCATCGAAGGCTTCTACGGCGGCAGCTTCGCCCGCGACATCGAAGCGGCCGGCGAGGGCGCGCTCGCGGCCCAGGCGATCGATGACGTCGTCGCGCTGCTCGGCGGCGACATCCGCAAAAGTCTCAAGCCGCTCGCCGAGTCGCGCTGGGGTGCCGACCCGTTCGCGCGCGGCGCCTATTCGCATGCGCTGCCGGGCCATGCCGACAAGCGCGCGGTGCTCGCCGCGCCGGTCGATGACCGCCTGTTCTTCGCTGGGGAAGCGACGCCATCGGACTTCTTCTCCACCGCCCATGGCGCGCGAGACTCGGGCGAGCGGGCGGCGCGGGAAGCGTTGGCATCGTTACGTAAGCCCTAGTCCTTCCTTCGTCATTGCGAGCGCAGTGTTCAGCCCGGGGACATGGCTGACAGGTGTTCGGAGACATGGTTGACACCTCAAAATTGGCTCGATTCGTCAAGCAAAGGGGCGAGCGATGCCGTGGCGAGAGGTGTCTGTCATGGACCAGCGACGAGAGTTTGTGATGCTTGCCAAGCAGGAGGGAGCCAACCGGCGGCAGCTGTGTCGGCGGTTCGGCATCAGCCCCCAGACCGGCTACAAATGGATCGAGCGGTCTGACGCCGGCGATACGACGCTGGCGGACCGGTCGCGGCGGCCGCATCGAAGTCCGGAGCGCACCGCAGCTGCGACTGAGCAGCAGATTGTCGCGTTGCGCGATGCTCACCCGGCCTGGGGCGCGCGCAAGCTCGCGCATCGTCTCGATCGCGATGGGCAAGCTGTCCCGGCGATCTCCACCGTGCATAACATCCTGCGCCGCTACGATCGGGTGACGGAGCCTGGCGGCACGCCCGGGCAGCCCTACACGCGGTTCGAGAAGGATGCGCCCAATCAGCTGTGGCAGATGGACTTCAAGGGACACAGTGCGCTGGAGAACGGTGTGTCTTGTCATCCGCTCACCGCGCTGGACGATCACTCGCGCTTTTCCTTGTGCCTGGCGGCCTGCGACAATGAGCGCGGCTCTACGGTCAAAGGACATTTGGAGACGACGTTCCGCCGCTATGGACTGCCGGATGCGATGTTCGTCGACAACGGTGGCCCCTGGGGCTTTACTCTCGAAGACCCCTGGACCGCGTTGACGGTCTGGCTGCTGAAGCTCGGCGTTCGAACGATCCATAGCCGGCCCTATCATCCCCAGAGCCGCGGCAAGAACGAACGCTTCCACCGCAGCCTGAAGGCCGAGGTCTTTGCCTTCAAGCGTTACAGGGACCTTCCCGATGTCCAGCGGGCACTCGACGAATGGCGAGCCGTCTACAATCTCGACCGCCCCCATGAGGCTCTCGACTTCAATGTGCCGGCAAGCCGCTATCGGCCCAGCCAACGCA
This sequence comes from Bradyrhizobium sp. SZCCHNS3002, assembly GCF_032377435.1. NCBI lineage: Bacteria > Pseudomonadati > Pseudomonadota > Alphaproteobacteria > Hyphomicrobiales > Nitrobacteraceae > Bradyrhizobium > Bradyrhizobium sp. SZCCHNS3002. The sequence goes on along the minus strand of NZ_JAUHHY010000002.1, from coordinate 503,515 downwards.
CCATGCCGGATCGCCTTCCGACGGTGGACTACGACGAGGGGGAGATCGTCCGTTCCGTGTCGAGCACGAAGGCCTATGTCAGTTTCGAGGGACGGCTCTGGAAAGTCCCTCAAGCCTTTCGCGGTGAGCGACTCGCTATTCGTCCACTCAGCCAAGACGGAAAATTCGGAGTTTTCTTTGCCGCTCATCAGATCGCAGCGATCGATTTGCGTGACCCCAAAAGTGTCAACCATGTCCCCGAACAGGTGTAAGCTATGTCTCCGGGCTAAACAGCAGCGAAGCAATCCAGGGTCACGCAGGTGGTCGCAGTTCTGGATCGCTTCGCTGCGCTCGCGATGACGGAATTCGTTGATCCAGATTCGATTCTCTCTGTGATTTTCGCGGTTCAGCCGTCACCGATGAGTGTCGACAGCCGCGGTCTCCCCTGCGATTCGCAGGAACTCCCGCGCAGCCTGGGTCTGATGGTGCTCCTTGTGGCGCAGGCTGTAGAAGCGGCGCTTGGGCAGTTCGATATTGGCGACAGCAAGCAGGCCCGCCTTGACCGCGCGCATCACGACGAGGCGCGACAGCACCGTGACGCCGGCGCCGGCCTCGACGGCGCCGCGCACGGCTTCGTTGGACGGCAGATCGAACGCCACGTCGAGCTCGGCTGGCGCGATCCCGAACCCGCCGAGCGCTGATTCGAGCACGGCGCGCGTGCCGGAGCCCTGCTCGCGCAGCACCCAGCGTGCCGTCTTCAGGTCTCTGGTTGTGACAGACGCGCCGCGGCACAACGGATGATCGATCGGCCCGACCAGCACCATCTCGTCCTCGGCGACCGGCTGGGCCGCGAGCGCGGGATCGTCGACGTCGCCCTCGACGAAGCCGAGATCGGCGGAGCCTTCGCGCACCCGGTCCGCCACCTGCTCCGTATTGCCGATCGACAGTTGCAGCTTGATGGCGGGATGCGCCGTCTTGAAACGGTGAATGAAGGCCGGCAGCCAATAGCCGGCGATGGTCTGGCTCGCGGCCAGCGCCAGCTGCCCCCGCTTCAGGCCGGCGAGATCGTTCAGCACGGTCTCGGCTGCGGCCGCGCGCGCCAGCACCGCCTTTGCTTCGACGAGAAACGCCTTCCCGGTCGCCGTGAGCACGATGCGGCGTCCGACACGATCGAACAGCTTGGTCTCGTAGCGGGCTTCGAGCGCGGCCACGGCCGCCGATGTCGCCGACTGGGTCAGATTGAGGTCGCGGGCCGCCTGGGTGACGTGCTCGCGGTTCGCGACCGCAACGAAAATCCTGAGCTGTTCGAGCGTCACATGCGTCCTACGTGGTCAGCTTCACCAGGGCCAGGCTGAAGCCTGCGATGAACAGGAAGGCGAGCAGGCCCAGCGCCAGCGGCCGCAGGCCCTTTGCCTTGAGCTTGGCGAAATCGGTTTCCAGTCCCATCGCGGCCAGCGCCATCGACAGCAGGAATGTGGTCGTCGTCACGATCACCGTCTTCATCTCGGCGGGAATGCTGATCACGCTGTTGAGGCCGACCAGCGCGATGAAGCCGAACACGAACCAGGGCAGTGGCGGCTGCGCATTGCCCCGGGTCTCGCCGCCATGGCGCACACGCCGCGTTGCCAGCAGGCCGAGCGTGAGCACGACCGGCGCCAGCAGCATCACGCGGGCCAGCTTGGCGATGGTGCCGAACTCGCCGGCCTGCTGGCCCTGCTGAAACGCGGCCGCGACCACCTGGGCGATCTCGTGAATGGAGGCGCCACTCCACAGGCCGAAGGCGTGCGCGTCGAGATGCAGCAGCGCCGGAAGCAGCGGATAGATGAACATCGCGATCGAGCCGAACACCGTGACGCAGGCCACCGCATAGGCGACGTCCTCGTCATGGGCGCGCGTGACCGTGTTGGTCGCGATCACGGCGGACGCGCCGCAGATCGAGGTCCCCGCGGCGATCAGCTCCGCCAGCTTGCGGTTGACGCCGAGCAGCCGTCCCATCCACACCGTGAACAGGAAGGTGCCGGTGAGGCTCAGCGCGATCACGGCGAGACCACGCGCGCCGACCTCGACGATCTGGGCCGCCGTCAGCTGCAGGCCGAGCAGGATGATCGCCAGCCGCAGGACGCGGCGCATCGAGAAGGCGACGCCGGGCTTGGCGCGCGCCGGGGTGCCGACCACGTTGTGCAGCGCCATCCCTGCCACGATCGCCAGGATCATCGGGCTGAACAGGCCGAGGCCCGGCAGCAGCCGCAGCCCGAAGGCGCCGGCCGCGAGCGCGGCTGACAGCGCGAGCCCGGGCAGCAGCGCCGATGCCGCCGGCGCGTGCGAAGGTCGATGATGAACGGCAATGGGCGCATCGGCGATCAGATCATGCGAAGGGGCAGTCATGGAAATCTCTCCCAAACCAGGTCTGGGGAGAAGAATTTCATGCTGTTATCAATCGATCCAACAGATTATATTGTATGTATCATTCGTTTCAATCGATTAATTGGCTCGCTGCCGCATCTCTCCGCCGACCCGATCACGACTCCAGCACCCGATTGCGCAGCTCGGCATCCGGCACGAAGCAGGATTCGTATTTACCGAAGATGTGGTAGCGGTTGCGCGCGACCACGCTGTAGAGCGCATCGCGCAGCGGCTTCGGAATGGCGAGCAGCGCGCGCGTCCAGCTCCAGCCCGGCAGGTTCGACAAGACGGTCAGCGCAGCATCGGATTTCAAATGCGCCGTGCCGCCATGCACGACGGCGTTGGTGTCGGGATCCCGGGGATCGATGCCGAAGGCCTGCGCCAGCCGGGTGCCGTAAGGCGACTGGATCGGCGTGAAGCGGAAGCGCTTGGCGGTGTCGCGCGCGATCACGAACTGCACCCAGCGGGAGCAGAACACACAGACGCCGTCGTAGAGAATCACGTCGTCGTCGGGCCAGTTGGTCATCAGCGATTGTCCATCATGAGCAGCGCGACCAGCATCAGCACGATCGCCGGTCCCGTCTTCACCAATGCGCCGAGCGGTTCGAGCCAGAGATCAGGCGTCAGCACCGCGCAGCCCACCATGTAGCCGAGCGAGACGAAGATGCCGGTAGCGAGGCCGAAAGTCGCCGTTTTGCGGAACGCGATCAACACGCCGACCGAGATGTCCATCATGCTGGTGATCGCCGCGAACGGAACGGCGAACCAGTCGGGCCAGCCGCGCGTGGTTAGGATCGCCGTGGTCGCGGGAAACGAGATGAACAGCGCAATCGACCCCGATGCGACCCAGAACAGCACGAGGCTCGCGATGATCAGCGCCTTGATCAGGAAGAGCCGCGCGAACCATTTGTCCTGAATGGTGGCGCCATGCGCGCCGACGGCGCGGTCCAGCGTCGCGGGTGTGATGCCGGTTGCCGCGATCCACGGTGCGGGATCGCCTTGCACCCCGCGGCGAAGCTCGGCGATCGCGGTGGTGCGCATCGGCGGCATCCAGCCGAGCCGGCTGCAGAGGTCACCGGCGAAAGCGCCGAGATTGATCAGGGTCGCAGGCACGGCAACGCGTGGCCAATCCATCGTGCCGAAACAGCGCCGAAACGCGCCGATGACGTCGCCGAGCGTCACCGCCTCCGGCTGCATCAGGTCCCAGCTCACCGCGCGCGTCGCCTCGTCATCGGTCGGCTGCATCGCGAGCCAGGCGATGGTCGTGGCGATGTCCGCCACCGCCACCGGCTGGAACGGCGTCGCCGCATCCTTCGCCGGCAGGTCGACGGGGAGCGCGGCCAGCGCGCGGACCATCGCGCTGCCGCCATAGGCTGACGGCGCGATCACGAAACCCGGGCGCAGGATGGCATGGGCAACGCCTGAGGATGCGATCAGCCGCTCCGCCTCGCGCTTGGTGGTGGCGAAGGCGGTGTGATCCTCGTCGGCCATGCCGGGGATCGAGATGTGGATGAAGCGCACGCGACGGCCGCAGGCCGTGATCGCCGCGAGCAGGCGCGCGACGAAGTCGCGATGCACGGCAGCGGTATCGCTCCCCGGACCATCCTGCAGCACGCCGAGGCAATTGACGACGACGTCGATCTCGTGAGCGCGGATCAGGCTCGCCAAGGCCGGCGCATCGAGCGCCATGATCGGCAGCTGGATGTCGAACGGCGACGCGCGTTGCGAGGGCGAGAACGCGCGCGCGACACCGACCGTCGTACAGCCACGCTGGCGCAGATCGTCGGTGATGAAGCGTCCGATCAGGCCGGAGGCGCCGAGCACGAGGATGCGGGAGTTGACCGAACGGATCATGCGCCTGTCCTCAGAACGGCTTTGCGATCATCAGCCACAGGATGGCCATGACCGCGCCGAAACCGGGGATGCCACACAGGAACCAGCGGCGGAAGACGATGAAATAGCGCGGCGGCAGCTTCTCGGCGCCGATGTCCGCGAGGCGCGCCAGGTCGCGCAGCTCGATCTGCATGAAGATCACCGGCACCCAGAACAGGCCGGCAACGGCGTAGAGCGCGAGCGAGGTGAGCAGCCAGCCGTCGGTGACGGCCGTCGACGACAGCCACATCAGCGTGCCGCCGGTGATCGGCTGCAGCAGCACGGCCGACAGCGTGAACAGCATGTCGGCGATCACCACGACGCCGGCGGTGCGCGCGATGAACGCGGCCTCGCCGCTGAGATGCGCCATCAGCATGAAGAATGCGATCCCCGTGCCGGTGCCGAGAATGACGATGGCGCCGAGCACGTGCAGATACTTGATCAGGAAATACAGCGTCATCGTGTCCTGCTAGTTCGGCGGCACCGGAGGCGCCGACCGACGAGCCGTTGTCAGCGCCTTCGACAACAAATTCGCCGCCAGTGCCACGCCGTCGTCGTGCTCGATCATCCAATGCCCCTCCTCGCCGGAAGATGGCAACAGGTTGAAGCCCGCCCGGCCTCCGGCCGAATTGAAGGCCTCCGCGAGCCGACGCGAAAGCGGTGGTGGAAAGTAGCTGTCATTGGTCGCGACCAGCCACGTGACCGGCGCACGCGCGCTGCGTCCGAACGCGCGGGCCGTATCGAGCAGGCGCGCCTCTGCACAGACGCGGCCCGGCACATCGTCGGCATGGCCGCCACGGCCGGGTGCGAACACGATGATGGCCGAGACGATCTGCGGCGGCTGATCGGCGAGTGCCAGCGCGCCCCAGCCGCCGGCCGAATGGCCGATGACGACGGCGCCGCCCTTCGCCGCGAACGGCTGCTCGCGCATGTAGGCGAGCGCGCGCGAAATCTGCGCCGCCGTCGCGCGTCCTGCCTTCTCGTAGTCCGCGTCGGCGCAGCCGCCCTGGTCTTCGACATAGGGACCGCCGGTGCGGCCGTGCCCGAGCCGCTCCGGGACCAGCACGGCATAGCCCCGCCCGACCAGGAGACGCGCCAGCGCCGCGTAGGCGGGCTGCGGCAGCTCCGCCCGCCGCAACGGATTCTGCGTCGAGGCATGCGCGATCACGGCCAGCGGAAACGGTCCATCGCCAGCAGGCCGATAGAGGATCGCATGCGCGGGAATTTCGGTCGCGGTCGACGGAATGAGCCATTGCTGCCGGCGCGCCGGCTCGGCTTCGGGCGACGCGGGACCGAACGGCTGTGCCGTTGCGCCGGCTGCGACTGACAGGACGACCAGCGCGAGCAACCATGAGACGCAGCGAAGCAGCACCATTCAGCCGGACGGGAAGATGTTGAGCCCGCGCCACACTAGCCGAGGCCGCGGCCCGTTGGATGCGATTTCTCGTCCGACGTATGAACGCGCGGTGACAGAGCACCGCCGACTCTCGACAATGTTGCGAAATTGTCCCTTTTCGGCACAGCTTTCCGCCACGGTGATGCCGAAAGTCCACAGGTTAACCGATCTTTAACGTGGCACCTTGAAGGCGGACCGCCGACTTGCTTTGATCCCGTCATGAGCACAACCCTGATCGAAGTCCGTCCGGCCAAGGCTGCAGATGCGGCTGCGGTGGCGTCAGCCCATGATGAAGCTTGGCGTTCCGCCTACCAGGGGATCATCCCTGGCGCTGAGCTGGAGAAGCTGATCAACCGGCGCGGCCCCCAATGGTGGGACAGCGCGATCCGCAAAGGCAGCCGCGTCAGCGTGCTGGTGTTCAACGACAAGGTCGCAGGCTATGCGAATTACGGCCGCAATCGCGCCCGCAGCCTGCACTTCGACGGTGAAGTCTACGAGCTTTATCTGCGACCGGAATTTCAGGGGCTGGGGTTCGGTCGCCGGCTCTTTCAGTCCGCCAAGCGCGACCTCGCGCAGAGCGGCCTGAAGAGTATGGTGGTGTGGGCGTTGTCCGACAACGATCCCGCCACCGAGTTCTACCGCGCCTTGGGCGGCCGGATGGTCGCGCGGTCGTCGGAGCGCTTCGGGCCGAAGTCGCTCGACAAGGTTGCCTTTGCCTGGACCAACTGAGCCTGGACCGGCTGTGCTCTGGGCGCGTTAAGCGTTAACGCGCCGGTGAATTGAACTGAAAGTGTTGGCTTGAGGTAGCTGTTGCGCAGCCGCGTTTTTTTTGCGACTGCGAATGCCAGCGCTCATTCCTCGGGCGTCCGACCCTGAAACGTTCAAGTTCTACGGAGCATCCATGCGCATCGACGCCATCCCGATCGGGAAAGATCCGCCGCGCGAGGTCAACGTCGTCATCGAAGTGCCGGTCGGCGGCGAGCCGATCAAGTACGAGCTCGACAAGGAAGCCGGCACGCTGTTCGTCGACCGCTTCCTCTATACGGCGATGCGCTATCCCGGCAATTACGGCTTCATCCCGCACACGCTGTCCAATGACGGCGATCCCTGCGACGTGCTGGTCGCCAACACCCGCGCGATCGTGCCGGGCGCGGTGATGAGCGTGCGTCCGGTCGGCGTGCTGCTGATGGAGGACGAGGCCGGCGGCGACGAGAAGATCATCGCGGTGCCGTCCTCGAAGCTGACCCAGCGTTACGACAAGATCCGCACCTACAGCGACCTGCCGGACATCACGCTGCAGCAGATCCAGCACTTCTACGAGCACTACAAGGATCTCGAGCCCGGCAAATGGGTGAAGGTGCTGCGCTGGGGCAATGCCGACGACGCCCACCAGCTGATCGCCGAGGGCATCGCGCGCGCCAAGGCGGCGAAGAAGTAAAACGATTGACGTCATCCCGGGGCAGCCGCGCAGCGGCTGAACCCGGAATCTCGAGATTCTCAGGTGCGCAACTGCGCACCTCAGCTCGATGCTGCGCATCGCCCCGGAATGACGGTGAGCTCAGACCGCCGGCTTCGGCAGCCCGGCAATGGCGCAGGCGGCGCGCAGCGTGTTCACCAGCAGGCAGGCCACGGTCATCTGGCCGACGCCGCCCGGCACCGGCGTGATCGCGCCGGCGACCTCCGACACCTCTGCATAGGCGACATCGCCGACCAGCCGCGTCTTGCCCTCGGCCGTCGGGATGCGGTTGATGCCGACGTCGATCACGGTCGCGCCCGGCTTGATCCAGTCGCGCTTCACCATCTCCGGGCGGCCGACGGCGGCGTAGACCAGATCGGCGCGCGCGGTCAGCGCCGGCAGGTCGCGCGAACGGGAATGCGCGATGGTCACCGTGGCGTTCTCGTTGAGCAGCAACTGCACCAGCGGACGGCCGACCAGGTTGGAGCGGCCGATCACGATCGCGTTCAGGCCCTCCAGCGAGGCGTGAATGGTCTTGCTGAGGATGATGCAGCCGAGCGGCGTGCATGGCGCCAGCGCCGGCTGCCCGCCGGCGAGGCGGCCGGCATTGTGCGGATGCAGCCCGTCGACGTCCTTGGCCGGATCGATCGCATTGATCACGACCTCGGTCTCCAGCCCCTTCGGCAGCGGCAGCTGCACCAGGATGCCGTGCACGGCGGGATCGCGGTTGAGCTTGCCGATCAAGGCCAGCAGCGCGTCCTGCGACACGTCGGCCGGCAGCCTGTGCTCGAACGAGGCCATGCCGGCCGCCTGGGTCTGGGTGTGCTTGCTGCGGACATAGACCTCGGACGCCGGGTCGTTGCCGACCAGCACCACGGCCAGCCCTGGCGTCAGGCCATGTTCGCGCTTGACCCGCTCGACCTCACGGGCGACTTGCGCGCGCAGATCCGCCGCAATCACTTTTCCATCGATGATGCGCGCCGTCATGTCTGCTCTCTGCCTCGTCGTTCGCCGCTGGTCGCACGAGCGCGGCCCGCTCTAGGATTTCCCGGTCGGCTTATGGGCTGCAATGAGGTCGCGCAAGGCCTGATCGAGCTTGGCGGGATCGCCATCGATGGCAACCTGCTTCAGCCGCGAGGTGGTGCCCGAGGTGATTCGCACTGAGGCCTTGGTGACGCCGATCGCCTTGGCGAGCAGCTCGGTCACCGCGCGATTCGCCTCGCCGCCATCGGCGATGGCCCGGACGCGGACCTTGAGCACGCTGCGGCCGTCGGACAGCGTTTCGACGCCGTCAATCGCGTCGCGGCCGCCGCGCGGCGTGACGCGCAGCGCGACGGTGAGACCGTCAGCGGCGGCGCGCCAGGGCTCCATGGCGGGCGGCCAGGCCGATCAGAACACGAATGGATATATGTAGTAGGTGATCACGCGCTGGATCAGCATGATGATGAGGATCAGGATGATCGGCGAGATGTCGAGGCCGCCGAGATTGGGCAGCATGCGGCGGATCGGCGCCAGCACCGGCTCGGTGATTCGGTACAGGAACTCGGCCACGGCGGAGACGAACTGATTGCGCGTGTTGACGACGTTGAACGCGATCAGCCACGACAGAATCGCCGAGGCGATCAGCAGCCAGACATAGAGGTCGAGAACGATCAGAACGATGTCGAGAACGGCACGCATGCGGGTCCACTCGGGGGCGAGGTCGCGAATTCGACCTGTGACGACCGCTAGATATCGGTTCCCCCCGGCGCAAACAAGGGAAGCTGCCCGTCAAGGCTAACGGGCGATGTGACCGTTCTTGACTTGACCTCGGCACCCACTGTAAATGGCGCCCGATCTGCCGGCCGCCTTTTCCCAACATCGAAGCGGTCGTGTTACGGGGCCATAGCTCAGCTGGGAGAGCGCGTCGTTCGCAATGACGAGGTCGGCGGTTCGATCCCGCCTGGCTCCACCAACCTTCGCTCGCTTCGCGAGCTTCGGCTCGGCAAGCCGATTTCGACAATTCGATAGCGAAGGTTGCCGCGCCATAGCCCGAAGGGCGGCGGCGGGCCGTCGTCCGCAGCCGCGCAAGTAGCCTGAAGGGCGAAGCCGGGCTGTTTCAGCATCGCCCAAGCCAATCCGCTCAAATCACCGGTCCTACTCCGCAGCCTCCGCCATCGCCGCCACCGGCTCGCGTGCCAGCCAGCCATCCAGAAAATGCGCCAGCCAGGCCCGCTCGGCGGCGTCATGCACGGCACGGCCCTCGAAATGATGGTGGCGCAGGCGGGCGCCGGGCGTGTCCAGCCGGGCATGGCCGCGGGTGGTCCAGCGGCACATCATCGCGTAGGTCACGTCGGGGTGGAACTGCAGCCCGGTGGCGTTCTGGTATTGATAGGCCTGGACCGGAAAATCGCCGCCCTCGGCGAGCAGCTCGGCGCCGTCGGGCAGGTCGAAGCCTTCGCGGTGCCAATGATAGACATGGTCGGGCCAATGCGGACACAGCTTGCGTCCGGCCCGGGTCGGGCGAATCGGATAATAGCCGATCTCGGCGCGCCCCTGCGGATGCGGCGCCACCTCGGCGCCGAGCTGGATCGCCAGCATCTGCGCGCCCAGGCAGATCCCGAGAAACGGACGCTGCTCCCGCAGCGGCACCTCGATCCAGTCGATCTCGCGGCGGACGAAATCATCCGGATCGTTCGCGCTCATCGGACCGCCGAAAATAACGGCACCCGAATGCCCATCGAGCGTCTCCGGCAGCGGATCGCCGAACCGCGGCCGGCGGATGTCGAGCGGATAGCCGCGGGCGCGCAGCGCATTGCCGACCCGGCCGGGGCTCGAGGTTTCCTGGTGCAGGATGATGAGGACCGGCCGATGCGGCGCAGCCGCCATGGCCGGCTTCGGATGGAGCTGCCGAACGTCCGCCTGGGGCCCGTTCGGATGGAACGAAGGGTCTTGCCTGAGCATCACCTGGCGATCATAGCTAAGCAAAGGTTAACGGCGCGTGAGCGAGCGCACATTGCAAAGCAAGGGCCGGGCCAGCGCGATCAGCTCCGCTTCAATTGCAGCCGCCCGACCGCATCGAGGATGAAGCCCCGCGGGAACCAGCGCAGCAGGAACGGCACGATCTTGATGCCGAGCCCGGGCAGCACCACGCGCTTGTCGGCCATCAGGCCGCGGTAGCCGGCCTCTGCCACCGCCTTGGGCGAGACGTTGAGGATCACCGAATCCACGCCCGGTTTGAACCCGGCGCGGTCCTGGAATTCCGACGGCACCGGACCGGGGCACAGCACGGTGACCCGGACGCCATGCGGTGCCATCTCCTTGCGCAGCGCCTCGGTGAACGAGATCACATAGGCCTTGGAGGCGTAATAGACCGCCATGCCGGGCCCCGGCAGGAACCCGGCCACCGAGCCCAGATTGAGAATGCCGCCCTTGTTGCGGATCAACTGCTCGGAAAAGCGCAGCGACAGCTCGGTCAGGGCGCGGACATTCACCGAGATCATGTCCAGCTGCTCGGCGCGGTCGAGCTGCACCGCCTTGCCGAACAGGCCGAAGCCGGCATTGTTGACCAGATATTCCAGCTCCACGCCGGCGGCGGCCAGCGCGGCCTCGATGGTCGCCCCGGCGTCGGCGGAGGTGAGATCACAAGGGATCACCAGCGGCGCCGGGCCGCCTTTGGCCGCGATCTCCTGCGCCAGCGCGGCGAGCCGGTCTTCGCGCCGGGCCGTCAATGCGAGCCGGTGCCCGTTCGCCGCAAACACGCGCGCCAATTCGCTGCCGATCCCGGCCGACGCACCCGTTACCAGCGTGACACGTTCACCCACAATCCTGCTCTTCGATCACAATCCACACATCATCCAATAGCGGCGGACGAGAGCATAGGCGGACGGGAACATGCAAGACGCCGCGATCGGCAGTCCTGCACCAGATTGCAGTAATAGTTTCGGATTCACATAGGTTTACATGCAGGGGCGAGGTCCGGAACAAAATTAAAGTTTGTTCATCTCCGGATCACGCCGGTTCCGGCCGAGACAGAGCGGTTCACGCGGGAGCGCCGGACTTGCGCGCCGCGACCCGGTGCTTGATGTCGATGCGGTCATGCGTGGAGATGCCGAGCAGCTCCGAGGCGCGCCAGACCACATTGTCCTCGAACTCGGTCACCTTGCCGTCGGCGAACACCAGCTCCCACATCATCTCGACGATGCGCAGGCGGCCGGCTTCATCGACCTCGCGCATGATCACGCTGGTGAAGCGATAGAGATCGACCGCTTCGCCCTCGGCCAGCATGGCCTGGGCGATCAGCCGGTCGGCGGAGCCGTGGTCGAGCCCGAAGCGCAGCTCGATCAGGCCGTGCAGCTTGCGCCGCTCGATCTCGCTCGGCTCGCCATCCAGCGAGATGACGTGGATCAGCAGCGCGGTTGCAGCCAGCTGATAGCCGTTGTCGTCGAAGGCCGGGGTCTCGTGCGGCGAAACCACGTCGGCGATGAATTGGCGCAGTCCTTCGAGCATGGCGTCCTTCGCTGTTGGATCCCTTGGCGGCCGCAAGCCGGTCGGCGACTGCTCATTATATGCAAATGCCACGCGCCGCCGGCAATCCGCCGCGGCCTGCGCAGCGCATGACATTTCGGTAAGGCCTCAGGGGATTTCGTACACCATCATCCGGTCGGCGATGCCGCGCAGCGCCGCGTGCTTCTGGATCGGCGCGATCTTTGCGCTGCGCAGGATGTCGGCGACGCCCGGGCTCTCGATCACCGGCGCGGTGAGGTGGATCTCCTGCGCGGTCGACAGGCTCTGCACGCGGGCGGCGATGTTGACGGTCTGGCCGAAATAGTCCTGGCGGTCGTTCAGCATCACCGCGAGGCATGGCCCCTCATGGATGCCGATCTTGACCACGAGATCCTCAGTGCCCCGCTCGGCGTTCAGCCGCTGCATCGCCGCGCGCATGCGCAGGCCCGCGGCGAGCGCATGCTCGGGCTTGATGAAGGTCGCCATCACGGCGTCGCCGATCGTCTTCACCACCGCGCCCTTCTCGGCGTTGATGATCTCCAGCAGCGCGCGGAAATGGGCGCGCACCAGGTCGAACGCCGCGAGGTCGCCGACGCGTTCGTACAGCGCGGTCGAGCTCTTGAGGTCGGTGAACAGGAATGTCAGTGAGGTGATCTTCAGCCGCTGGTCGATGTTGAGATTGTCGGCCTTGAACACGTCGCGGAAGGTCTGGTTGGACAGGATGCGCTTGGCGGTCAGGAACGGCCGGCGCTTGCCGAGGAGATGGTGGAGCGCATCGCCGGCGATGAACACCGTCGGCAGCGTCCGTACGCCGGCCTGATTGTCGAGCGCCAGCCGCAGCGGGCCTGGACGCAAGGTGACCGAACCGGTCGGAGGATGCGTCTTGTTGAACAGCAGCCCGAGTTGCTGGCGCTCCCTGGTCGGCTCGCCCTGAACGTCGATGAAATGCGCAGAATGCGTCACCGGCTCGAAGATGATGATGAAATCCGACGGGAGCTGCAGCGATAGCACCGCCTTCTCGCCGGCCGGCAGCTCGAGGGCATCGAGGGTCACTTGCTCGCTCAGCGAAGCAAAGGACTCCCGATCCAGGTCGATGCCGGAGCTCCAGAAGATCTGCTTATAATACTCCCAGAGCGTCAGCGTGTTGGGATCGTGGGCTGCGATGCGCCTGACCTTGGAGGTCACGGTGAAGGCAACCTCGACCTGCTCGTCGACGGAGGGCTCGTAGCCGCACGCGCATAATCCGCAATGGTAATCGTCATGGCGGAGGGATTTCAGCGTGGCGTGCGCATCGAGCACGCCGCTGCAGCCGGGACACAGGACGTTCCAGGTGAGATCGAACAAGCCGATCCGTGCCGCATGGAGGAAGCCGGAGATGACCTGCTCCTCGTCGAGACCTGCGCGCGCGGAGAACTCGAGGGCGTTGATGCGGTTGAGCTCGTGATCTTCGCCCGACTCGATCAGCCGTATGATCGCGTCGGCGACGGCCGGATGGGCGGTCTGCTTCAGAACCGAAAGCTGGGCCTGGATGTCGCTCATGCCCGGCTAAGATGGGACTTGGCAAACCCGCAAGCAAGTGCCGAGCGTGGCTGCCGCGTGGCGGTCAGACCTCCATCCTGGGCGTGATCTTGAACAGGGGCGACCGGTCCGGCTGCGTCGTCACCACGCCCACCGGCAGCACCGGCGCGCGGTCGACGAGCTCGATCCTGAAGGCGCCGACCAGCCGCGCCAGCGCCAGCACGGCTTCGACGAGCGCGAAATGCGCCCCGATGCAGACCCGCGCGCCGGCCCCGAACGGCAGATAGGCGAAGCGCTCCGGCGGCGGCGCGCCCGGCACGAATCGCTCGGGCTTGAAGGCGTTGGGGGCATCCCACAGCTTCTCGTGCCGGTGCAGCAGCCACGGCGAGATCAGCACGACGTCGCCGCGCTTCACGGGGAACGCGGCGATCCGGTCCGGGCCGCCGGCGGCGCGCGCGATCAGGAACGCGGGCGGATAGAGCCGCAATGTCTCGTCCAGCACGGCGCGCGTGAACGGCAGTTGATCGGGGTCGCTGAGATCGGTCGCGGCGCGCGCCTCCTGCGCCAGCCTGTCCTGATTGGCTGGATCCAGCGCGATCAGATACAGCGCCCAGAACAGTGCCGTTGCCGTGGTCTCATGGCCGGCGAGGATCATGGTCGCGACCTCGTCGGCGAGTTGTGCGTCGGTGAACGCCGCGCCGGTCTCGGGATCGCGTGCCGCGCCCATCAGGTCGAACAGGTCGCGCGGCGGTGCGTCCTCCAGCTTGCCGGCGGCGCGGCGCTCCGCCATCAGCATGGCGACGAAGGCGGTCCAGCGCTTGCGGAACCGCCGGCGCGCGACATCGCGCGGTGTCGGCCAGGACAGCGGCAGCACGATGTCGAGCAGATGCGGGCTGGCCAGCCGCGCGCCATATTCGTAGACGAAATCGCGCAGGGTGGCGCCGTGGCGGCCCATCTCGAACGAGAACATCGTGCGGCCGGCGATGTCGAGCGTCATGCGCTGCATGATCTCGCGCAGGTCGAGCGGCTGCCCGCACTGCTGCCTCAGCCTGGTGACGGTCTCGTCGCTCACCGCGACCATGTGCGGGATGAGGCCGGAAACGGCGCGTGGCGTGAAAGCCGGCGCGAGCGTCCGGCGCTGGTGCTTCCACGCCTTGCCTTCGGCGATCAGCAGCCCCTCGCCGAGCACCGGACGCAGCACGCGGATGGCGCCGACGGTGCGGCCGTAGTTCTCCCAATTGTCGACCAGGACATGCTTGATCGTATCGGGCGTATTGAGAATGTAGCTGGAGCTGCCGAAGAAGCGGCCGCGAATGATGTCGTCCTCATAGGCGCGCTGGCTCCAGGTCGCGATCGCGTTGTCGCCCATCATCAGCACGCGGCGCAGCGCGCCCATGCTGTCCGGCGCCCGCGGCGGTGTTGGCGGTATCAGCGGCAATCGTGCCTGCGGCAGATAATGGACGTCGGCGGTACTCATTCACGGCCTCTCGACGCTGTCACGAGCCTGGAACCATCGATCGGCTGCATTGCGACCAACCGAGTCCCCGGCTGCAGGCCGCGCCGGGCCGCCGAGCAAGGACGGTCTTCTGCCAGAGGTAACGCTGTCATCTCGCTCGCAATGCGAGAGGGAGAGCGCGATTCCGCGCTCTTCGAGGCTGTGATGTACCATCATACTCCGGCAACTAATTAGTCAGCTCGATCATTGCAATCCTGCTCTCAGATGCTGGCCAAAGACGGGCGGCGATGCGTTCCTCGTTGAACAGTCCAGTGACGCTGCGTCCGACGTCGCCCGCCGGCAGCCGCAATGTCGTTGCGGCATCGGTCGGTATTCCCTTCTGTATGTCGGCAGGTTCCTTGCCGTCGAGCAGCACGATGTCGCGGGGCAGGCCGAAATAGCCGCGCGGCCTGATCATGATGAGGATCGCTCCAGCGCCGGCATCGGCCTTGCCGAGCGGCCGCGCCGCGCGCAGATGCACGACGTCGGACGAACGCGGGAATGGCGAGCGGTAGAAATGCGTGATCGGCGCGCCCGGCGACGTCAGCACGATCTCGAGATAGGACGTCGGATCGACCTCCGCGGGACCCCAGCGTCCGTCGGCGCCGGTCTGGCCGCGATACACCGGCTCGCCATTGCGTGCGCCGGTCTCGCTCGAGACGCGATAGACCTCCACGCTTGCGCCCGCCACCGGGCGATTGGTCGGCGCGCCGCCCGGCGTTGCCGTCACCAGGCCGCTGATCCGCACCTGCGGCTCCGGCTGGATCGCGATCTGCGTCGGCTCTCGGCCGGCGATGAACTTATAGATCTCCCGGAACGCGCGCGGATGGAACGCCACCTCGCGATGGTCGAGCGCGCCGATCACCAGATTGGTCGCGCCTTTCAGCGCCGGCCCCTCGGCCGTGATGCCGGTGGGGACACCGGGCTTGCCGACGAGGCGGCCGTCAGCCTGGGCATATTTGTCGAGGCCATCGCTGCGCAGCGTCAGGAAGGCGGTGCCCTCCGTCACCTCGCTGTCGCCGGCATTCAATCCGCGCAGGAACGGGCCGCGGCCGTTGAATTCGCTGCCGGGGCTATCCTCCCAGTCGAACACGCCATGATTGGGCGTGCCGCACAGCACGGCATGACTGACATCGGCGCCGCCGCCGTTCTTCACCACATTGCGGATCGCGTTGCCGCCGCGCGAGCTGCCGACCAGCGCGATCCGCGCCGCCCCCGTGCGCTCCTTGAGCGCCTTGATCTGTTCGGAGAGCTCGCGGCGCTGGTCCTCGGTCGACGAGCGGTTCGGCTGCGCCACGGAATCGTCGTTGCGCGCCAGCGGGTCGGTGAAGTCCAGCGCAGCGAGGCGCGTGCGCGGCACGCCGTCGGATTCCATCCGCCACAGCGTGGTCATCCATAGCGCCGCGTGATCGCCATTGCCGTGGACGAACAGCACAGGCGGCATCTCGCCGGCCGCGGCTGCCGCCGTTTGCGCGCGCGCTGGTAAGGTCAGGCCGCTCGTGAGCAGGGGCAAGGTTCCCATGCTCTTCAAAATGGTGCGGCGCGTCAGATTCATCGGCGGTCTCCCTTTGGTCTTGTTCATGTCGTGTTCGTTGGCCGCGGTCCCTGATGCGAGCGCTCTGGGCACTGGACAGCGGCAGACATTCGCAGGCATCACATAGGTCCGGCCGGAATCAAGCGATAGTTCGATGCGATCTTATCGGAGGCGACCTGGCGACGTGGACGGACCCGCATGAATGCGCCGCAGAAACGTGAGCTGTTCGCGGCCGAGAGCATCGCCGCGCCGCTCCGGCACGCGGTGTTCCGCCGCATCTGGCTGGCGAGCCTGCTGTCGAACCTGGGCCTGCTGATCCAGGCGGTCGGCGCCGCCTGGGCGATGACGCAGATGACGTCGTCGGCCGACAAGGTGGCGCTGGTGCAGACCGCCTTGATGCTGCCGGTGATGTTCATCTCGATGCCCGCCGGCGCGATCGCCGACATGTACGACCGGCGCATCGTCGCGCTGGTCGCGCTCGCGGTCGCGCTCGGCGGCGCCACCACCCTGACGGTGCTGGCATGGTACGGGCTGGTGACGCCCGAGCGCCTGCTGGCGCTGTGCTTCGTCATCGGCAGCGGCATGGCGCTGATGGGGCCGGCCTGGCAATCCTCGGTCAGCGAACAGGTGCCGCCGGAGACGCTGCCGGCCGCGGTCGCGCTGAACGGCATCAGCTACAACATCGCGCGCAGCTTCGGACCTGCGATCGGCGGCGTCGTGGTCGCGGCCGCCGGCGCGGTCGCGGCGTTCGCGGCCAATGCGCTGCTGTATCTGCCGCTGCTCGCGGCGCTGTTCCTGTGGCGGCGCGTGGTGGAGCCGAGCCGGCTGCCGCGCGAGCCGCTCAACCGCGCCATCGTCTCCGGCGTCCGCTACATCGTCCATTCGCCGTCGATCCGGATCGTGCTGATCCGCACGCTGGTCACCGGCATCATCGGCGGCTCGATCTCGGCGCTGATGCCGCTGGTCGCGCGCGACCTGCTGCATAGCGGCGCGCAGACCTACGGCATCATGCTCGGCGCCTTCGGCATGGGCGCGGTGGTCGGCGCGCTCAACATCGGCGAGATCAGGAAGCGGCTGTCGGGCGAGGCCGCGATCCGCACCTGCGCGCTCACCTTGGGCGCGGCCACCGCGGCCGTCGCGCTCAGCACCGCGCCGGTGCTGACGGCGGCGGCGCTCGTCATCGCCGGCGCGGTGTGGATGCTCGCGGTGGCGCTGTTCAACATCGGCGTGCAGTTGTCGGCGCCACGCTGGGTCGCGGGCCGCGCGCTCGCGGCATTCCAGGCGGCGATCTCCGGCGGCATCGCGATCGGCAGTTGGGGCTGGGGACGTCTCACCGACGCCGCCGGCGTCGAGGTCGCGCTGCTGGCGTCGGGAGCGCTGATGATGGTGTCGCCGCTGCTCGGCCTGTGGCTGCGGATGCCGCCGATCGGCGCCCGCAACGAGGATGGCGAGACCCTGGCCGATCCGGAGGTGCAGCTCGAGCTGACGCCGCGCTCGGGGCCGCTGGTGGTCGAGATCGAGTACCGCGTCGCCGAGGACAATGCCCGCGCCTTCCACGACCTGATGCAGGACGTCCAGCTCAGCCGCCAGCGCAACGGCGCCTATGGCTGGTCGATCGCGCGCGACATCGCCGATCCCGAGCTCTGGACCGAGCGCTATCACTGTCCGACCTGGATCGACTATCTGCGCCAGCGCAACCGCTCGACCCGCGCCGAGCGCGAGCTGCACAAGCGCGCGATCGATTTCCACATCGGGGCCGACCCGGTGCGCATCCGCCGGATGCTCGAGCGTCCGTTCGGCTCGGTCCGCGCCAAGGAGGATATCGATCGCACCGCCGAGCAGGCGCCCGCCGTTGCGACGGGTGCCCGCAGCGGGCCTTAGTTGGGCGCTTACTGCCCGTGCTCGGTCAGCACCTTGTCGCAGGCCTTGGACAGCTTGGCGCGGTGTTCCTTGAGACAGGCCAGCACCGCCTGGTCGCCGTTGTTCATCACGGCGCGGCAATGCCGTGACACGTCGCGCGCGCACGCGTCCTGACCGGGCTGCTGCTGGGCCGAGGCGGTCGACGCGATCAGCACCAGGGGGATGATCAGTGTGAGTTTGTTCATGACTGGCGCCTCGCTCCCGGCATTGAAGGTTTGGCGGCGCTTTTAGTGCTCACAACCGGGCCTCGCAAGCGCCCCGGTCGCAGCCGGGGCGCGCAGGCGGGAGCCGGAAGCGTTCTCAATTGGCGTCGGCCGCCTCGGCGACCTTGCCGTTGCGCCTGGACAGCTCGCGGTCGAGCACGACGCGGCAGCCGGAGCTCAGCGACGAGCGGTTCTTGATCATGCAGGCGGTGATCGCCGGGATGTTGGGGATCTCGCTGCTGCACAGCCGGAAGGCGTCGCCGGTGCACATCTGCTGCGCCTCGGCGCTGAAGGCGAAGCTCGCGGTCGAGGACAAGGTCGAGACGGCGGCAAGGCTGACGACCGTCAGGACGGCCTTGCGCAGCAGGTTGGTCGAATTCGTCATGGCTGGCTCCCATTGGCGCCGCATGTCGCGGGCCGCGTTTCAATGCGCCCATCATGGTCCGATCCCGCTCGAGCAACCGTGATGCCGGTCACGCCAGATCCGGCGGCTCAACCCTGCCCGGCAGGTTCGGCAGGCCGATGGCCGCGGCGACATGTCGCTCCGGTCAACTGCCGGTCTCGCGCCGGCATCATCCTGGAAATCTTGGCTGATCCTGCCCGTGTTGGCACCGCGTTAAGGATTCGTTGGCACTAATGGAAGCTAATCGAAGCAGGCGGACAGCGTTGCGTCCGCCATCGAGTGTCTCGCGTTTTCGGGAAGAGTAACCATGCGTCATGCGTTAGGCTTGCTGCTGGCCACCGTCGTCGCGGCGTTGGCGATCACCGGTGTCTGGTACTACGTATCGAAGCCCAGCGCCGCCAAGGCCGCCGCGCAGAGCGCAGCGGCGAAGCCGTCCGAGCCGGCGCCGCCTCCGGCGCGCGTTGCCGCCAAGGCCAGCGCGAAGGATGATGTCGAGACCACCGGCACCATTCCCACGCGCACGGCCGCGAGCGTGCCGGCGCCGGTGCAGCCCAGATCGACCTGCGCCAATCCGGACGCGCTCGGCATCTCCCGCACCGTCATGGTCGACACGTCAGGTGGCCCCGGCTTCGGCCTCGACCACTTCAAGCAGTTCGACTTCCTCGCCGACCGCGAGGTGGTGCTGACCTTCGATGACGGCCCGTGGCCGGTCAACACGCCGGCGGTGCTGAAGGCGCTGGCCGACGAATGCACCACCGGCATCTTCTTCTCGATCGGCAAGCATGCGACCTATCATCCGGAGATCCTGCGCCAGGTGCTGGCCGCCGGTCACGTGGTCGGCGTGCACACCTGGTCGCACGCCAACCTGAACGGCAAGAAGATGACCGACGAGATGGCGAAGGAGGAGCTGGAGAAGGGCTTCAGCGCGGTGAAATTTGCGCTCGGCACCAACCCGGCGCCGTTCTTCCGCTTCCCGCAGTTGCAGCACCGGCCGTCGGCGGTGGCCTATCTCGGCAGCCGCAACATCGCGATGTTCTCCTGCGACGTCGACAGCTTCGACTTCCGCTCCAAGGACGCCGACCAGGTCGTCAACACCGTGATGGCCGGGCTCGACAAGAAGGGCAAGGGCATCATCCTGATGCACGACTTCCAGAAGAACACGGCGCTGGCGCTGCCGACCCTGCTGCGGCGGCTCAAGGCCGGCGGCTACAAGGTGGTCGCGATGAAGCCGAAGGGCACGCTCGACACGTTGCCGGAATATGACGCGATGATCGGCCAGGATCCGAAGCTGCCGACCACGATGACCAATGCGCGGCCGATCTCGAGCGTGATCCAGACCATCTCGCAGTGATCGCTGCATGACCTCTGCGCGCGAAAGGCCGGGCGTTCGCCCGGCCTTTTTCGTTTGTCCTCTGTTGCCGGCCGCTCACCAATAGATGCCGTGGCGATGCAGCTCGCGGACGATGCGGGCTTCGGTCCAGCCCTTGCGGCGCGTCCGGTCGGAGCGCGCCGATTTCGACCGCCGCGATGATCGCTGCACCGAGCCCGGCTGCGGTGCCGGCGCCGCAGTGGCGGCGGGCTGCAGCGGCGACGGTGCGGCGGCCGGAGCCGCTGGCGCGACCGGTGGCGCAGCGGGCGGGTCGATGGGCTGGGTCTGGGCCGCGACGGCCGGAACGGGCGCCGGGGTGACGGTGACCTCGCCGGCCTGCTGGACGTAGGTCGGCCGCGGCGCCCGCGCGGCGGCGTCGTTCGACGACAGCGACAGGCTGCGTGTCCCCTCGGCCCGCGCGACCGTGGCGGAGGCGAGCACCATGGCTCCGATCAGGATCATCTTGCGCATCGAGTAAGCTCCCCTTTGTTGGCTGCGGGAAGTTTAGCCGCCAGCGCGGCGGCTCGATGTGACCGCCGTCACACTCGGCATTGCGCGCGCGAATGGAGCCGTATGCCGGCACACGGCAGTGCGGATCGGCGCACCATCTTTCTCGAAACCTTTTCCAGCGCCGCGGCGATGTCCGTTCAGGACGAGGGAGCTCGGGACGAGCCCTCCGGAAGTCCACCGGCTGCAGCGCTTGGGCGGTGAGCACCGCGGCGGTCGGGCAGATTCGGCGTCTGCTACCAAATTACCGTCACGAGGAGGTGGTCCATGGTGCCGGTGAGATCTCCGTCTTGAGGTATGATCGTATGCATGTGTACTGTTCGTTGGTGCTGTTCAGAAGATTCGCCGAATCCGATAGGGAGAGCGATCGATTCGGAGGAAGGATGCGCGCATGCGCCGGGTGATCGTTGCAGTGTTCTTGGCGGCCGTGACGCCGCTGACCGCCAGCGGGCAGGGCCCGGCGCAGTCCGGCGACAATGTCGAGGAGATCTACATCGCGCGCAGTGTGCGCCAGGGCCGTGTCGTGCCGTCGGATTTCTGCGCGCCGACCAAGACCGGCTTCGCGCCGGCGCTGGAGGATCAGCTCTCGATCCGCTCCGTCGGGGTCCGGCCCGCTGACGGCCGCATGACCGAGACCGGCGACAAGAGCATTGGCGAGATGCGGGTCTGTATCGGTCAGGCGATGGATCCGACCCTGCTCGGCACCTACACCGAAGGCCAGCTCAACGGCATCGCATTCACCGGCATCGGCGACTGCCGGCTGGTGCGCGGCAATCTGCCGGAGGACGGCCTGCTCACCCACCGCTGCTTCCTGGCGCTGTCGGGCTTGCCGGAGCCGTATGTCGGCGGCTTCCTGGTCTCCAGCTCGCTGTATTCGAAGACGCCGTTCGGCACGGAAAGCTCGCCCCCGGGCTACGCCCAGGCCGGCATCCTGATCATCCGCCTGTGGAAGAAGCGACTGCCCTGAGGCAGCCGCCTTCGATCGCCGTCCCGACCAGCGCTCAGGCCGGCGAGAAGGTCTGCACGAAGGCACGCACCGTCGCGGACACCTTGTCCTCCGAGACGTGCCAGGCGGCGCCGTCGTCGGCAGCGAAGAAGCTCGACGCGTTCGAGCCGGCCCAGCGGAATACCTCGAACGACGGCCAGTACCAGATGTCCTCGAGGTTCGCATTGTTGACGACCTCGTGCGCGACCAGCCGCATCGTGCTCTTCGACAGACAGTCGGCCTGCACCACCGATTCATATTCGAACGAGGTCAGGAGCGGCACCGGCGACACGGTGACGATCACCTTGATGCCCGGCCGGATGCTGCGGATGAACTCGATCAGATAGAGGACGTTGTCGACGTTCTCCTGCACGCTGGCGGTGCGGAACTTGTACTTCTCCGCCAGCGCCCGCGAGTTCAGCGCGGTCGGCCGCGGCAGCACGAAGGCGCCGGTCTCGCGGTCGAAGAAGGCCGCGGCGACGCCGAGCGTGAGGATGAACACGTCGGCCTGCTTGATGACCGCCAGCGTATTCTCCGGGCTCGATCCCGGCGGCAGCAGCTCGACGATGCGCTCGCGGATCTCCGGATCGATCTTGGCGCCGCGCAGCCAGTCGACGAACACGCGGTTGGCGAAGGTCGTGTTGATGTACTCCGAGATCTCCATGTGGTGGCTGTTGTAGCCGCTGTCGTTGAGGCTCTTGGAGAGGTTGCGCGCGAAGCACGAGCCCATGGTGAAGAAGCGCGTGCTCTTGTCGAGAAACTTTGGCGCGGCGGCGAGGTTCACGGCGATGTGGCTGGTGATCAGCGTCTGCAGATCGCCGAGGAAGTCCTTGGTCTCCGGATAGCGGCCGACCTTGGCGCGGCCTGCCTTGGCGTCCTTGACCTTGCCCTTCTTGGCGTTCGTGCGCGCCAGATCCAGCGTCTCGCGGTTGAGCGGGTTGTCGTAGGCGGGGTTGAGCTTGATGGCCTTCTCGAGCGCCGCCACCGCCTCCTCGAACTCGTTGTTCTGGGTCAGGATCTCGCTGAGCGAGAAATAGTCGGCGGCCTCGTTGGAGGCTGCCGCGAGCTTGCGGAACAGCTCCATCGAGCGCGTGAACGGGCCGACATGGCTGCAGCGCACGGCGGCGCTGCGGATCAGGTGCAGATTGCCTTCGGTGGCCTGCTCGAAGATCTCGGGGTTCTCGTCGAGGATCGCCAGCATCATGTCGCGCGCCTCGGCGCGCTTCTTGTGCGAGCCGTCGTCGATCAGCTGCGCATAGATGAAGCGCGCGTTGATGTCCTTGGGGTCGAGCTCGAGCAGCTTCTGGAACGCGAGCTGCGCGCTGACGAAATCCTTGTCCTCGATATATTTGTAGGCGAGCGTCCGGATCTGGCCGACGATCGATTGAAACTGCGTGTGGCTGTCGAGGGCAGTGGTGCTCATGTCGCGGGTTCGCCTTTGTCTCGCGTTGCGTCGTCGGCCGTTGGTCCGGCGCCGTAGCCGGCAGCCGGTGCATCGCCAGTGCCGGTCGAATCGTCACGCGCACAGGCGCCGTGCCCTCGCGAGAGACGTCCCACCATGACCGCTGGATACTGATCGCCACCGGCCCTGCCGCTGGCGTACGCCCGAGCGCAACCGGCACCTGCGGGATTCGAACGCGACGGACGCGCTCGTCCGGATCGCCGCCAGCCGCCAGTGCGGGCATTCATCCCGCCGCTCGCGCCGGACGATGGCGCGATTTGGGTTAAGCAATTGTTAACCGGGAGGCGGCGGCGGAAAAGGGAGGAAGGTCGGGGATCATGCCGCAAGAGGGACCCCCATCCTTCACAATGACCTTTGAGCATTCCGAACGGGTGGCTGGTCTACAAGCTGCGTGCGCGGCACGCACAAGGTTACGAAGTTACGCAGACCTTCCGCGCTCGATGCGCGTCATCGGCGGAAAATTGCCGGGCGATACGACGAAGGGCAGGTAACCTGGCAACAAACTTATTTGGTACCAGCGCGAGGCGCCCTATGGGTGCTTCGTATAGAATTTCAAGATCAGGGAATTCACGGAGCCAGTCCCTTTTTTACTACTTAAGGAAATCGTCTTTCCCCCACCTAAGCCATTGAGTACAAATTCGAATTCTGAATGGCGAAATATTATTCAAGAAGCCTCTTGCACACCGATCGCGAGTCCCTCACACATCTCTTGCCCCCCGAAGACATGAGTTGCTTTCCTCAATGGAGAACTGCGCCATGTCTGACCATCCCGAACTACACGTTAAATTCTTGGGTTTGAGCCTGAGTGCCAAAGGCGCCATGGCGATCGCTGCCGCCATGGTGATCGTGCTGGCCGTCTTGGGATTCTATCGGTTTTGACCAGATGCCGACCACCGACTTCATCCGCTCGAGATCGATCACATGCGCACGCAGTAAGCCGCCAGCGGCGGGAGATCCTCCAGCCGCAAAAGGCAGGCATAGCCACAGCGTCGGTCGAAGCGCTGTTAGAACGGATGCAAGGTGGGCGAGCCCTGCGAGCAGAGGGACAGCTTAGTTGGAGAAATCCGCATGACGGGGAAGACCTGCATCTCAGGCAAAAGGATCAACGGCACACCCTCTAACCGGCGCTTAAGAAGGATGACCGTCATGCTGCGTGTATGGTGCGTTTTTGTTCCTCCTCTCCGCAGCTCCATCAACGACTTGAAAAAAGTGCAAATATAGTCGCGAAAACAGTGGGATAAGGAGCGCCATTTTGCGCTTGCTCTCGAGCCGCAAATAGCAGACAGATTCTTTGCGCTTCCGTAGCTCTCGTAATTTTAAATGGAGAGCTATGCCATGAGTTACCCACCTAAATTTCAAATCAGGTTTTGGAAGATCGACGTCAGCGCCGAAGGGGTGCTCGGGATATTCGCCGCGTGCTTTCTCGTGATCTTCCTTGTCGCCGCTTACAGGTGGTTCTAAGAGAGTTGACGATCTGGGAGTTACGGTGATGCTGCACTTTTCTTCGCGTACTTCTAACTGGCGAAGGTCAAGTAGAGACCGCTCGACGTGCTCGTGAAGAAAGTCGCCTAGGCCATGAATTATATGGCGACCTACTCGCCCGCCCGTATGGTGAGAGCGCAAGCGATCGATTCCGAATACCCGAAAAACTCTTGACGCCACCCCCAAATCAGTGATTTTATTCCGCCATCCTGCTTCGCCGAGAGGGGCGTATCGCGATCGTCACGGCACGTGAGGCGGGGATGCGGTGGCCGCGGCTTTGTCAGGCGCTTTTGCGCGACGACTGACGAGGTGCGGACGGCGAAGTCGCGTGGTCCTGGCGCCCCGATGCTGGCGTCAAGGTCGCGGCGTTCATGACGAGCGCTGCGGGCGACGGGGGCAAGACAGCCGGTCCCCGGGGAGATCGCGTATAAGCCGTAAAGCCATCGCGCGGGGAAGGCCGGATGTTCGGCCGTACCTGTGGTTCTGCCGCGTGCTTTTTTGCTGCACGCGGACCGCGGGTGCGACCAGCACCCGGCCTTCCCCGCGCCCTCTCATTCAAGAGGACGCCAGATTGCAGCAGAACTCGGGCCGAACCGGCCGCGAGGCTGCGGTGGCATGGGCGCGAGCAAGGCTGCGACGAGCGGCAGGCTGTTTGACAGGGTTGATCGGATCATAACGCGGGGCTTAGCCGGAGCACCGGGGGGCTCAAACGCCCGGCTTCGCCAAGGGGCTACGCCGGGCACGCTTCGCCCTACGGGCTACGGCCTGGCTGCGCCACGCGAAGCCCGAAGGGCGAAGCGTGGTGCCGCAAGAGGGCGCCTCGCTATAGGCGCATCCCACTGACTTAGCTTATGTATTTTTGTGCGATTTCAACGAAAGCCAACGAAAAGGCCAACATTTTCCGCGGCCACGGCCGAACGATCCCGACCGCCGCGCAGATTTGTCGCTGCGCGTGCGTGTGGCGGATTGAACACCGATGCCGGGTGCGCTCCGAAGGCGAAGGCCAGACGTGCGAATCGTGTCGCGTGCGCCACTTCGGTACCAAACTGAGCCGTCTTTGCGCCCGAGGCACCGACCAGCGTGCGCAGGAGCGCGCTTTCGATCCCATGATGCGAAGCTCTTTCGCGTCCACTTCCACGCATTGGGCGAGCGCGCGGAGGTAGTCGCGCCGGTAGCTCTTCGAGTCAGTCCTCATGCGTTTGCGGGCATGGCTGGCGAGGTTTTGATTGCCTGGGGTGTGATGCTCGGCCCAGCCCGATCCAGCGCACCCTCAGCCTGCTCTGCGCCAGCGCGGGCTCTTGTTGCGCTGCGCCTTCAGCGCCGCCCGCACATGCTGGGTCTCCAGGCAGATCGCCGGCAGGCGAAGCTTGAGCAACTCGGGATGCAGCCACGGCAGCAGCGCCCCGGCCTCGTGGCCGACCCGCCTTAAGCGGCCGAGATATGCCGCCAGTGCTCCCCTGACCGCATTCGGGTCGGTCATCACCGCGACCTCCAGCAGCACTTCGCCCTTGTCGTCGACCACGCAAATCGTGGTTCGATCCATGCCGACATCCAGCCCGCAGAAGAACTCCATTGCGCGCCTCCTGTGTGGTCGAGAGCGCTCATTCTGCATGGCCGCCGCTGTCGCGTCAGCTGACGGACGGTCAGGCCGATTACGGACGGCAGTCCTAATCGTTCGAGATCCACACCTACTCGGTCGGTAAGGTTGGGTATTGTCGATAGCGGACCAGGAGGCGGACAAGGCAATGCCGACGCGAATGACCCTAAGCTGACCTCGCCGGCGGGACCACGGCCTTACGCCCAAGGAGCACAACCATCGCAGCCAAAAGCTGGATGCAAGCGACAATCCCGAACGCCGTTCCATAACCCGAAGTCGCATCGCGGAGAGCACCAACAATGGCTGGCGCGAACGCAAATACTGCCTGATTGATGGCAACGATCAGCGCAACCACCGCCACCACATCCTTACGATCGAACTCCTTCTGCGCGATCAATGGCGGCAAAGTCGTAAGATTCCCGATGCCAAATCCGAAGATGACGCAGCCAAATGTCAGTACGATCCATCCGTTGCCGAAGATGAGCAGCAGAACTCCTACGGTCTGAACCGCGAAGTTAATGGCTGCGGCGATCCGCCGGTCGTGATCTCCGATCCACCATCCCGTCAGAGTCCGTCCGATTACTGCACATGCCGTCGCTAGACTGAGAAGCAGGCCCGCAGTTGTCGCACCAACATCGGGAGTGAGGCGGGAGACCAAGTGTGACAGAAGGCCGATCTGCGCAAACAAGCCAAGCGCAAACGCCGCCGAAAGCGTGAGGAATCCCGGCATACGAATAATGCTAGAATGAGATAGTCTCGTTGTCGGTTTCGCGACAACCGTAGGCACTCCGTTGCCATCGGGAGAGAGACCAAGGCTGGTGGGGGACAGCCTGAAATATCGAATAGAAATCCAACCCATAACGCCGAGGGCAACAATGGACACGGCCAGCGCCGCGGTTTGAAAGCCGAGCCAATCGATCAAGAAGAGCCACAAAGGCACGAACAGACCCCCCCCCGACACTTGCGCCATTGAACGCCAGACTCATCGCCTTCGGGCGATCGCGCTCGAACCATCTGGCGACAATGGCGTTTAGGGCAGCACCACTTGTAGCGGCCCAACCTCCCGCACTCGGAATGGCCGCTAAGAAGAGTTGCCACGGCTCCCACGATCTGGACCATCCGATCAACCCGATGGCCATCAGAAGAGCACCGCCCAGTGTCGTCCCGGCAATCCCAATTCTGCGATGAATGTCGGGCAAATACGCGACCAGGAGCGCACTCAGCACGAAATGAAAGGTAATGGCAGCTGAGATTTCCGAGATGGACCATCCGCGCGAGGAGTGCAGAGTCGGAAGAAAGACCGAAGGACCATAGAAGCCGATGCCCCAAGCGAGCACCGCCAAGGTAAAGGCAGCCCATGCCACCGACCAACCAACGAAATGCTGCTCGTCACCCATTGTCTCGCTCACTCATGCTGATAGGTTGATGGCGTCGTAGCAATTGGAGCGTGTTGTGGCTCGCCGGAATCGGACTCCGTCGTCGGCTTTAACGGACATCGGGAGGCTTGATCCCGTTGTATGCGAACGTGCCCGAGTGAGTCGCGACAAGAGCTATGACGGCCTGTTCTTCTCAGGCGTCCGAACCACGAGGATCTATTGCAGGCCGGTGTGCCCGGTGCGCCCTGCCAAGGCCGAAAACGTGACGTTTTATCTTTCGGCAGCTGCAGCTGAGCAGGAGGGATTTCGACCATGCCTCAGATGCCGCCCCGAAACGGCACCGTTCTCTCCAGCCTGGAAGGGCTCACGGACGACAGTTGAGCGCGCCCTACGTCTGATTAGCAGTGGTGCACTAGACGATGCGAACATCCAAACACTCGCAGAACGTCTCGGCATCGGACCGCGGCATCTATCACGCCTATTCAAAAAATATGTCGGCGCAAGTCCCGCCCAAGTCGCGCGAACGGGGCGTGTTCAACGAGCAAAGCGTCTTTTGGACGAGACGAAGCTTCCGATGACCGAGGTCGCACTTAGATCAGGGTTCTGCAGCCTACGGCGTTTCAACAGTGTGTTTGCTGAGGTATACAAGCGTCCACCGACTTCGATCCGGCGGGCGAAGGCTTGATCCGTTAATACGAACCCGCCCGACGTCTGATGTTGTCCCATCTGGGACCTTCGGGCCGGCGCCTGGAACGCCTACTGCTGGATACAACCGGACGTAAGTTACTGGCCGACCGGAAGGTGGCTTTTGACCGATTCCGTTGAAAAAGTCGGCGGTAGTTTCATCGTGAACGCCAGCTGTTCCGAGGACGCGTTGGCTTGGTGGGGGAGTCACGCGGGCATCGGGATCAGCTTGGCCATTTTACGAAGATTCTGAGCGGCTGCAGCAAGGGTGAACTCGTCACGCGCGCCGTTCGGCCCTCTTAGTCGTAGCCGATCGAGCTTGAGAATGCGCTTGAGATGCGCGAACAGCATCTCGATCTTCTTGCGGAGCCGCCGTGAAGTGCGGCCCTCCCATGAGCTTGCGATCTCGCGTGCCATGTCGCGAGCGCCCTCATAGATCGAGCGTGGCACTTTCCGGGCCGGGGTGTTCGGGCTACACCTGCTTTTCAGAGAGCATGCTTGACAGTCGTGCTTGCTCGCGCGGTAGAGGATCGTCTTGTCGTCGTTCACCAGCGTTCCTGTGGTGGTGAGGGTTTTGCCACCGGGGCAGCGATAGACGTCCCCAGCATGGTCGTAAGTGAAGGCCTCACGCGAGAAGGTCCCGTCAGTGCGGGCCGACTTGTCGAAGACGGTCACGTGCGGCTCGATCCCGTGCTCGTAGACCAACCACCCGAGCATCTCAGCGGAGCCATAGGCGCTGTCGCCGAGAAGCCGGCTTGGATAAAGATCGAACCTTTCGAGTGAACGCTCGATCATGCGCTTGGCGGCCAACACTTCTGCCTGGCGGATCGCCGTGGTCGCCTCGACATCGACGATGATCGCGTTCTCGACGTCGACCAGATAGTTCGTCGAGTAGGCGAAGAAGGCTTGGCCGCCATGCGCTCCCGTCCAGCGCGCCGCCGGATCGGAGGGCGATACAAACTTGGGCGTGACCTCCGTCGCGGCACCGAACGCGGCATCATCAAGAGCAGCAAGGTACTCGTCGATCGCTCGGCCCGTGGCCTCCGGCGGAAGCCCCTTATCGCCTTCGATTCCCTTCTGCCGATTGGCATCCGCCTTGATCAGGCTCGCGTCGACCGCGAACCCTTCACCGCCAACCAGGCGCTCCCGGATACAGCGCCGCAAGACGGTCTCGAACACGCGGCGGAAGAGATCGCTCTCACGGAAGCGGCCGTGCCTGTTCTTCGAGAACGTCGAGTGATCGGGGACAGCTCCGTCCAGACCCAGCCGGCAAAACCAGCGGTATGCCAGATTGAGGTGGACTTCGTCACAGAGGCGCCGTTCCGATCGGATGCCGAAGCAGTAGCCGATCAGGAGCATCCTGATCATCAGCTCCGGATCGATCGAGGGCCGCCCGATGTTGCTGTAGAACGGTGCCAACTCCCGTCGCAGGTCCTCGAGGTCGACGAACCTATCGATCGACCGCAGGAGGTGGTCGGCTGGAACGTGCTTTTCTAGGGAGAACTCATAGAACAACGCAGCCTGTTCGACTTGCCGATTCCCCATCATGACCTTCAGTCCTGCCAATTAGACAGACTGAATCATCGATCTCTCTGCGTCGCAACTGCCGACTTTTTCAACGGAATCGACCCTGAGCAGACATCCCGGTCAGATGCGGACTGATAGTACTCAATGGACCTTTGCATCAGCCCCAATATGCTCGACGGATCGCATCGTATTCTTGAGGTGTTCGGCGCGTTCGCGGACCAGCCAATAGATCAAGCCTCCGATCGCGCCAGAAATCAGAACTGGGAGTCCGTTTGCCTCTAGGGCCAGCGCGAAGCCTTCCGTGAAGCTTGGATGACCGCGCGCGGGGAATAGGCCTCCCAAGCAACCCCAAGCGAGGATCGTTGCGAGAGCCGAACCGCTGGCGCTGTAGACTGGTCCTCCAAAAGGCAGCCATCGCGACATCCCCGTGATCAAGCACCAAGGCAAGAACATCAGCAAAAGCGCCAACGCAAAGACATAGGGCCAAACCTGCAAGGTCTCGCTCCCAACTTCAATGAGGTTCAGCCCTTTTCCTGCCGGATCGCGGGAGTCGCGACAGGCCATCCAAACGGTGAAGACTGCTGATGACGTTGCGCTCGCGGCAAAATAAGCCGCCAAGCGGGCCACTATCCTCATGCCTTCGTTCCCCTCTGATGCCCGGATCATCTGGATGATTGCACGGCTCCCTTTGAAAGCCCAGGTCGGCTTGTGGCCCGTTCCGGACCTTCCCGATGGCGCCGATGATGCCCCTTCTCGGGGTAGGGCCGGAAATCTGCATCCGAGGACCGATAGGCTGCTTGTGACCCTTAGCAGAAGAAGCTCCGAACTCTAACTAGCATCTTTGACGTGCATCTTCCAAATCTCACGGATCATGTGGAATTGGTCCGGGCCAACTTGCTCTTCATCACGATACTGAAGGTATTGCACAACTTCATCGCCGAAGCGCCCACCTTGCCTGTTGTGGGGTGGCTCAGCGGCACTGATCAAGATCGCCTCGACATGGTTCAGAATATCGGCCGGTTTTGTCTGCGTACGCAAAACTTCTTTTGCAAGCCTGTGCGTGTTCGTAACCCAACGCATTCCGTACCAAGAAAAGCGCGTCCATCTATCCGCGAGTGCATCGACCTTATGCTGTCTTAAGCGGAGAAATAGCCTTTGGTTATCATTAGCTCCGGCTTGGCAGACGTAGACCAATTTGAAATTGTCGTCGTAGAGACAATAGACACCTTGCTGTTCCCTGAAATCAACAACGTGGAATGCTGAACGTGCAGGATAACCCTTCAAGTGACCTGCAACTTTCGGCTTGCCCCAGAAGACATCATCCCTTCTCCATAGTAGGCCATAGTTTTGGATCAACATTTGGAGCCCCCAAAATCCGATAACTCTATCAGAGCCAAGCAATACCGAGAAGGTCCGCTGATGACCCATGGCTGCCGACTTGCGGCACTGCGGCAAGTCGGCAGTTATCTGGGATACACCGACCGTGGCGCCAACCCGTTTCGGAAGGACAACCCATGGCACGGCAGAGAGAGCCGTCAGGGCCATGCCATGTCGGTTATTCGAGGTTGTGCAGAAGAGATTTGCTCGGCATGAGAATTTCAGTCTTTGACCCTGAGCCGACCTCGCCACTACGGCCTGATCGAAAACATTCGCGATATTGGAAGCTGCAGCTATCCGGGCCTATTCGTTGAGGCACTTGAACGGGTCGATGGGATTGCGGCATGAGAGGTCCCAGCGGCCAGAATAACGGCAGGACGACAGGATCATTTTCCGGCCATCGCCTTCCAATGCGATGGTGCACGGCTCTTCATCCAGTTCGATACCACGATCTGTCATTTTCCAGACACCATCGATGGACTCCGCTTCTCCAGTGGGCTCCAGGACGAAGCCTGAAAGCTCTCCGCCTTCAAGCAAGCAGATCTTGACCAGCCACTTTCTGCCCCGCGCGCCCGTTGGTCTGTCGTCAACGTTCAACGTCCAACAACCTTGAACGCTGTTCGCCGTCAGATCTTTGGCCACGGCATCGTGCAAAAACGCGCCGCTCAGACAAAGCAAGACGGCAATCCTGCTCAATGCGCCCGACACGCGCAGAAAGTATAACGATGAAGTCACACTCATGAACATCTCTTAGATGATCACTATCAATGCGGAGACATGATCATTGGACCAAATCAAGAGTTGTTCCACCAGTGCTCCAGCTACCCGCCGGTGGCCAGAACATTGTGACCACCTTAACCGCTTCCCAGCTCATCGTGATCTTCTCCACCAAGCAGGGCGACCTAGCTCATGAGATCCTGGTTGGGCAGATCGCCTTTCTTGGCGCATGGCTGCCAACTTACGGCCCCGCGGCAAGTCGCCTGTTATCTGGGGTACACCGGCCATAGCGCCACCCCATTTCTGAGGACAGTCCATGGCACGGCAGAGCAAGGCCGTCAGGGCTTTGCCACGTCGGTTATTTGAGATTGTGCCGAAGAGAATTGCTCGGCATGAGACTTTCCGTTTTTTGGCCCGCAACGGACAGTCCGCCCGCCTAGACCGACCGCATGCCCCCTGACGTATTTTGCACGTCAATATCAAGAGTGCGGCAAAACGGCGCAATCTTGGGTAGACATTTTGACGCAGATACGGTAACTGGTTAACAGATCAGGCATATTGATACCGACTTAATGCATTGAGGAATGCTTAGTGATTGACCGGCGGGATGAGTTGGAAGCTCTGCTGAAGCATGAGCGCCTCCAAAAGGTCCAAAATTATACTGCTCGAGGAAGACGGTTCCAGCTGTTACCCGACACCGATTTGGTGAACTTCTGGGTGCTGACGATGAACCTTTGGGCGAACGGTTCAGGTGAATTCAAGTCGCAAGACCTGGATGATTGCCAATCTGAGATGATGCTGAGACGGATCGACCCACCTTTCGATCGCGTGAGCCATGTATGGGAACGTGTCGCTCAGAGAGCGGAGCTCCATCTCAACCTAATTGATAATGATCCGAAAGCTCGGGCTGTTGCGGAAGCATTGTTGGAAGAACAGCTGAAGAGTCTCCGCCAGCAAGTTGGCCGCCCAAAGCATTAGAGAGCGGAACGCCTGTTGTCGCGCTTCTTTGTACTGCTGGAAAACACTCTTACGGCGACGTCGCTTGTTGGCCCCTCGCGGACCTTTTCAGTCGGGACGGTGACGTCTGCTCCCGGAGGCCGACCGGAAGCAAGCCGTCCAGGGGCAAAAGGACCGGCTTTGACCTAAACCGGACCTTCGTTCGCACCGCTGTCATTTTGGGGTTGCAAAGCTTCAGTCAACGTATGCTAACCCGTTGAGGGAGAGTACCGAGGCATCGTGGCCTCCTGGAATACAAGCAATTTGGCACTTTGCGGCGACCAATGAGTCAAACGACGGCCGATCTGCCCGACATCTCGTATCCCGTGCTTTGTTGGCGAGAGGACTACATCTATCTGGCTGCGACGCCACTCGAACTCTGTGCACATCCCCGCTCGATGTTCGAGGAGACGGCCCAACGCGCCCGCGCTGGCGAATGGCACTTAGTAGACGCCGACGGCCGGTCGTTCGATGTTCTAGACTTTATTCGTGTTCGCCCGTTCGGCGGCATCAGAGCCATCGGACCATGGTTGCTGCGTTCGATTTTTGCGATTCCGGTGCTGGCCAATGAAGCGAGGCTGCCGCTGTCCGAGTTTAAGAAAACGCTGATCGGCGCGATCAGGAGTCGCTATCAATATGACTCCGATAAGGCACCGGCGGCACGGGCCATCAGGCTTCTGCAATCTGCTGATTCGTTTGCAGCGGCTATCGACGCGCTGCCAAAGAGGTGACGGCGACAAGTAGCCCTTCGCTTTTGTCGCGTTTACTTCCGCTGCTGGCCCGTCCCGGACCTTCGGTCCCGCCGGTGATGTCGGCTTCCGGGCCTCGACCGGAATAAGGGGGCCGGGCACCGACCGCCGGCTTTTTGACCCGAAGTGGAAGTGGGCTGTTGGACGGGCAGACGCCGCTCAGGTTATGTTCCCTAACCGCCAAAAGGGGGCAAACGATGGAGCAGCGTTTCACATTCGATCAAGTCGCGAACGTATACAGGGCCTCACGACCCGATTACCCTGAGGCTCTGATTGACGATGTCATGTCATTTGCAAACCTAGAGCCAACCGATGCCGTTCTTGAAATTGGCTGTGGAACGGGTCAAGCAACAAAAAGCTTTGCGAAGCGGGGTTTGCAGATCGTCGCCATTGATCCCGGATCGGAAATGATCCGCTACGCGCGCGAGACTTTGGCGAGTTTTGCCAACGTGAAACTAGCCGAGGCTACTTTCGAGGCGTGGCCAGTTGGAAGTTCGGTGTTCGCTCTAATCTTTGCGGCACAGGCGTGGCACTGGGTATCCCCGGAAGTGCGGTTCGTAAAAGCCGCCCAACTGCTTTCGACTAACGGAACACTAGCCGTCTTCGGGCACGTGCCTGTCGGACTATCCTCACATTTACTGGAACGGTTTAAGCAAATTTGGCTACGTCACACGGGCTCGTGGGGGGCGCCGCCCGAAGCTTGGTACCTACCGAACGGGCCGCTTAAGGACTGGTTTGACCAGTCGCAGTTGTTCGGGCCCGTTGAACACAGGTGCTATCTGTGGAAATGGCAGCACACGGCGTCCAGCTACACCGAGTTTCTGAGCACGCGGTCGGACGTTCGGTTACTCGCGGCAGAGACGCGTGAAGACCTGCTCGATGAAATTGCAAAGGCAATCGACGATCAAGGAGGCGGCCTCGACATCGATTATGAAACGCATCTCTACATTGCTCACCGTATTGATGGCGACAAATAGCCCTTCGCGTTAGCCCATTTGTCGCGTTCACTTCCGGTTCTGCCCCCTACGGACGATCCAGAGCGGCATTGAGAATGTCCGCTTTCGCGGTTTAACCGGAAGCGAGCCGTCAGACGATCAGAAGGCAGCTTTTGACCCTGAGCGGACGGTTGGGTCGCATCGCATCAATCAGTGGAGCATGACGTCTCGGACGAGATCCAGGAAATCTGTCGTATGAATCCCCGTCCGGCCTTGGTCCAATTCGACCACCTGAGCGACGACCAGACGCTTCTCTGGCACGACAGCTATCAATTGTCCCCCGTAACCGGAGGCTAGAATTGCGTCTCTCCCATATACCCCTTCGTCGAGAACCCACCACAAGTAGCCGTACTCCCGGCCTTTTCGATCTGTTTCCGAATAAGCTTTCGTGGATTCAGCAACCCACCGCGTCGAAATCACAGTTGTTCCGTTCCATCGACCTTGGTTGAGAAACAGCAAGCCGAAACGCGCAAGATCGCGTGCGCTCATGCTAAATACGTAGGCGCGGTAAAGAGAGGAGCTATCTCCAATGGACATTCCACTATAGGGAGTGAAATCCTGCATCCCAATAGGACCGGCGATCAACTTAGCGAAGCTCTCAAAGACATTCGAGCCCGTCGCCTTCGTGTAGATTGCGCCAAGCGCATTGAAGTCCCAGTTGTTGTAATACCAGAACGTCCCGGGCGGGTGAGCGCCACGCGGCGGCCGCGCGACTTTCTGCTCCCGCGTCTCGTAAGCAGCCGGATGATAGATTCCAGACCGAGCCATGAGCAGTTGGTGGACAGTTGCCTGTTTCTCGTCTGGCGTCAGAGATGGCGCATTATCATCTACGCCCAGTTGCTCGAGCGTTTTCCCAATATCTATTTGGCCGCGCTCGATGGCGATCCCGAAAAGAGCACTCAGCAAGCTCTTTCGAACAGAGTGAACATTGACCTTGCGCGCAATGTCCCCCGACGTCGCAACCAAGCGGTCGTCTTGCACAACCACAATCGCTGTCGGCCTGTATTTCCGAGCGTAATCCTGGACCGCATCCTGAATGGGTGCCACCCGTGCCGCTTCGCGGGGATCGAGGATATCCCAATCGACACCCGGCTCGGCACTTGCTGCAGCCACACAGAGCAGCATGGCGACGGTAAACATTGCCAAGAATCGCATGACGATGGCCTCGTTTTGGGATTCCGGAGATGGTCGGAGAGATGGACGTCGCACGAAGTTGTTTGAAGCACGCCATACACGAAATGATTGACGGCAGAATTGTGGCTTCGAGCCAACGCGACGACGCGCCTCATCCGGAATTGGCCCATCACGTCGATCCTGCGATTGATCGAAATGGCCGCTATCGAGGTGTAACCGGACCACCAGCGGAATCGGGAAGACAGCCGCCCATGAGGCGTAGCGCAAGATCGTAGTCCGTCGCTGGTTATCCGGCCGGATCGCTTTGGCGGCCGCTGCATCATAGGGGTATAGCGAAGCAGTAGTGCCCATCTTCATCGGCCGTGGTGCGCCATTTCGATTGGGTGCACCGTAGTTGCGGAGCAATTCATAGGTCTGCGTTCTGCGCATCTTGTCCGAGCCGAGGGGCAGTTGCCGTAACCGATGTTTCTCGAGAAAGCCAATTGACCAAAGTCCGGATAGCTCGATCACCAGTGAGTTCTGGACGCCAACGTGCCACGTGGACTTTGCTCGAGGACACGTGAGGCGTCGCCAACAACGCCGGTACGAGGCGGCCATCGGCGACTGCGTCAGCGATCAGAAGCGAGCGGCCAAGCGCGACCCCGCCGCCTTCTACGGCAGAGGTGAGGCAAAGCCCGATATCACGCAGAACCGGCCCGCGCGAGACAGCCTGGTTCACGCCAAGTGTCTTGAACCAGAATTCCCAACTCCACTCACCGGCCGGATCGCTCCCCTTCCGGATCAGCGGAAGCTCAATCAGACCGGCCGGATTCGCCAGCGGCTTGCCTTCAGGCAGCACACGAGGCGCGCACACCGGAACCACGCGCTCCTGAAACAATGGCGCTTGGGTCGAACTGGGCCGTGCTTCGGCAAGCGACGTCCAGACGATACGAAGATCGACTGAATTCGCCGCCTCCTGCTCCGCTTGGATTGGCTCGAACTCGACATCGATGTCGGGATGCTCCGACTGAAACGATGGAAGTCGCCTGACGAGCCACCACGCGGCGAACGCCGGGCCTGAACCCAATCTGACGGTTCGGCGGCTGGCGCGGCGGCGCAGACGAGGCTCCAGTCCGGCCATGGTGTCGAGCAACATCGCAACTTCGGCTCGCAGCAGACTTCCTTCGGCGCTCAGCTCGACCCCGGGATTGAGTCTGCGCAGCAGAGTCGTCCCGTAAAATGTCTCGAGCTGCCGAATTCGATGACTGACCGCGCTCTGGGTCACGCCAAGTTCTTCAGCCGCGCGAGTGAATGAGCGGTGGCGCGCGACGGCGTCGAACGCGACCAATGGAGCAAAAGGCGGAAGGCGACGGACCATCGGA
This sequence comes from Bradyrhizobium sp. SZCCHNS3002, assembly GCF_032377435.1. NCBI lineage: Bacteria > Pseudomonadati > Pseudomonadota > Alphaproteobacteria > Hyphomicrobiales > Nitrobacteraceae > Bradyrhizobium > Bradyrhizobium sp. SZCCHNS3002. The sequence continues at coordinate 466,533 of NZ_JAUHHY010000002.1, read as the reverse complement.
GCAAGAAGTGATCAATGAGAACCACATGATACAGTTTCATGAGATTTTGAGAATGCTTCATTCGCTGCCAAGCCGTTCTTCCGCCAGCCTAAGGCGATGGCAGAACATCTCGAAATTGCGCTGGCTGACGATCCGACAATCCCAGATAACGGTCCTTCTTCACGATTACCGCGGTTTGCGCTTCTCGCGGTGAGTGTCGGCGGATTCCTGTTCCAGGTCGATCTCACGGGTCTAGCCGCTGCGCTACCGGACATTGCCAGCAGCGTAGGGGTCCCGGTGCAAGACCAGGCCTGGATCATCGACATCTACAGCCTCGCTCTCATCTTCGCGCTTCCGGTTGCCGGTCCGTTTGCAGACCGACATGGCCGGCGAAGAGTGTTCATTGGCGGCGGCGTCTTGTTTGCTCTCTCCTCGGCACTGTCTGCGGCGTCGACCACGTTCGAGAGCCTGCTGGCGTGGCGCGTGCTGCAAGGCGTCGCAGGCGCTGCGATCACATCGGCGGCTGCGGCGCTACTCGCGGCCGCTTATCCGGGTAAGCGACGCGCCTGGGCCTTCGGCATCTGGGGTACGGTCATCGGTGGCTCAATGGTCGTCGGACCACCGCTCGGAGCAATCATTGCCTCATATGCTGGCTGGCCGTGGATCTTTTTGATCAATCTTCCGCTCTGTATGGCGCTCGTGGTCTTCGCCTTGCCCCTGGCGGAATCGGAACGTATTGGCTCTCAACCGCCAATGGATTGGCTCGGACCGAACCTGCTAGCGCTAGTCGTCGGTTCCTCAGCGTACGCGCTCCTCTCATCAGGCGGATTTCGTGGGATAGCACTGGCTACAACCGTGCTCGCTTCTTGTGCGTTCTGGGTCGCAGAGCGCAGGCACCCGCGGCCGGCCTTTGATTTCGGACTGTTTGCGTCGGCTCCGTTCCTTGCCCTATGTATCACCGCTATTGCAAGTTCGATCGGTTACTGGTCCTTGCTCGTCCATCTGCCGCAGATGATGCGCGGGCCGATGGGGCTCGATGCAAGTCGCTCCGGATTGGTGTTAACCGCGCTCACCATACCAATGCTCCTGCTGCCTAGCCTGGGCGCGCGCTTGTCGCAGTCCATGCCGGCACGGTTCTACTTCGGCGGAGGACTGACTGTGGTTGGAGTCGCGGCACTGTTCTTGGGAGCCATTTCTACGGATCTATCCAGCCCGGTAGCGACGTGGGCCGTGGGCGCGATGCTGCTCCTGGGCGGAGCGGGGTGCGCACTGTTCAACGCTCAGATCACGGCCTTCTCGGTTTCCTCCGTTCCAGCCGATCGAGCGGCGACTGCTGCCGCCATGTGTGTCACAATGCGTCAGGTAGGCTTTGCTTTCGGCATCGCACTGATAGGAGCCGTCCTGAATTCGGGCGGAAGCGACCTGTATCCGCCCGCGTTTCTTCTCGTCGGCGCGATCACGCTTGTGCTTGGTGCAATTGTGTTTGCCTTGCTCTCAACTCCTGTCGCAAAGGAGCTGCAGTAAAGCGGCGAACGAACTCTGCAGTTGATACTAGGATCGAGCAATTCATCTAGAGGGCTACGAAAGCGTCAATCGGCCAACGTGCGATTGTTGCGCATTCTACGAACTGTGGGGGGTCCATTGCAGGGTCCATTTCGAACGCTTGTTTTCCCTTCGCGGCCCAAAGCTCACGTGCCCGTTCGCCCTCACCGCTTTTAAGCCTGTCAGCCATCCAAAGCAGCGCGCCCAAGATCGTGGAACGGTCGTCACCAGTCAGATCCACGATACCGGCCTTGACCACGAGGCCGCCCAGCTCGATGAGATGCCGCGTGCGCTTGCGGCGTTCGACCTGCCACGCGCGCATGTCATGTCGCGCTTTTGCGGCCTGATGCCGGTTGCGCGCCGCCCGATTGCGCAGGAGCGCCGTTCGTGTTGCGGTCAGCTGCTGGTGCATTTCGCCGCGACCGACTTTGAAAGAACGCGGCCCCGCGCTTGGCCCATGCCTCCCTCTTTCCGGCCTCTTTCGTCTCGGCCAGCACGATCAGCGCGCCTGCCAGTTCTTCAGCCGTCAGTGTGTCAGCTCTGGTCGCGATGACCAATTCGCCGAGCTGGCGCACCTTTCGAGTTTTCAGCCCGCGCGCTTTGTCTTCGAGTGCCTTCAGATCCGTATCAAAGTCTCGTGGCTTGCGCATCATCGTCTCCATGAGCTCGATGGAGAAATAATAGGCGAGCACACCGCAGAATGCTGTAAGGTCATCAGGACGAGCTGAGACGGGGTAGTCCCTCCCGAGATTTTTTCGAGGAGGGCGCGCTTATACGTCGTTCCGACGTGCGCTTCGCTGTGCCAGTGATCTGGTCGCGATGGCGATCTATCATCTTCACGTCAAGGTCATTGGCCGAAAGGCCGGGAGCAGCGCGGTAGCATCGGCGGCCTACCGCTCCGGCTCGCGGCTGCGTGACGAGCGGCTCGGCCGCGATCAGGATTTCTCCGCCAAGCGCGGCGTCGTTCATTCCGAGGTCATGCTGCCGGAGAACGTGCCGGCAGCATGGAGCGACCGCGAGCGGCTTTGGAATGACGTCGAAGCGCACGAAATCCGGAAAGATGCCCAGCTGGCCCGCGAGGTGGAGTTTGCGCTTCCGCGCGAGATGAGTGAGGCGCAGAGCATCGAGCTAGCCCGCGATTTCGTTCGGAGCGAGTTCGTGGGTCTCGGTATGATTGCCGATCTCAATGTGCATTGGGACAGGGCGGAGGACGGACTGCCGAAACCTCATGCCCATGTCATGGTGACCATGCGCTCGGTCGACGAGAGCGGCTTTGGCAATAAGGTACGGGACTGGAACCGTACGGAGATGGTCGAGCGCTGGCGCAGACGCTGGGCCGAGCTTGTCAACGAGCGGCTGGCCGAGCTCGACATCGACGCGCGGATCGACCATCGCAGCCTGGAAGTCCAGGGCATTGCGCTGGAGCCGCAAAGCCAGATCGGCGAGCCCGCCAAACGGATTGAGATCCGAGGCATTGCGGGCGACGAGTCTGAGGCCGACCGGGCCGAGATGCACCGCGAGATCGCGCGCAACAATGGCGCGCGGATCATCGCTGATCCCTCCCTTGGACTGGACGCGATCACCCAGCAGCAATCGACCTTCACGCGCCGCGACCTGGCAAAATTCGCGCACCGTCACAGTGACGGGCTCGACCAGTTCAATGCGGTCATGGGCGCGATACAGGGAACGCCCGATCTGATCGAACTCGGTAAGGACGCCCGCGGCGAGGATCGGTTCACAACCCGCGGAATGATCGAGACGGAACAGCGCCTGCACCGTGCCGCTGAATTGTTGGCGGGAGGGGAGCGCCTCGAGGTGCGAGATGCGGAGCGCAGGGCGGCTTTGGCGCGTGCGGAAGCGCGCGGCCTGGTGCTGTCATCCGAGCAGGTTGACGCCTTGGCGCACGTCACGGGTGGACGCGATCTCAGCGTCGTGGTCGGCCATGCCGGGACGGGAAAGAGCGCGATGCTGGGGGTGGCACGGGAGGCGTGGGAAGCGGCTGGCTTCGAGGTCCGGGGCGTGGCGCTGTCCGGCATTGCCGCGGAAAACCTTCAAAGCGGATCGGGCATTGCTTCGCGCACGATTGCCAGCCTGGAGCACGGCTGGGGACAGAGCCGTGATCTGCTCAAATCGAGCAATGTGCTTGTCATCGACGAGGCGGGGATGGTCGGCACGCGGCAGCTCGAGCGCGTGCTGTCCCATGCCGCCGAGGCTGGAGCCAAGGTGGTGCTCGTCGGCGATCCGCAACAGCTGCAGGCGATCGAAGCGGGAGCGGCCTTCCGGTCGATTTATGAACGTCACGGCGGCGCCGAGATCGGCGAAGTGCGCCGTCAGCGGGAGGACTGGCAGCGCGGTGCCACGCGCGATCTAGCGACCGGCAAGGTGGATCATGCGCTCGGAGCTTACCGCGCCCATGGCTTGGTGCACGAGGCCCAGACCCGCGAGCAGGCTCGCGGGGATCTGATCGAGCGTTGGGACCGCGACCGGCTGGCCTCGCCGAATCGGAGCCGAATCATCCTCACCCATACCAACGAAGAGGTCCATGCGCTGAACGAGGCGGCGCGCGAGCGGATGCGGGCAGCGGGCAATCTCGGCGACGAGGTGGAGGTGACGGTCGAGCGCGGCACGAGAGACTTTGCGGGCGGCGATCGGGTCATGTTCCTGCAGAACGAGCGCGGGCTCGGCGTCAAGAACGGCACGCTCGGAACCATCGAGCAGGTCAGCGCAAAATCCATGACCGTGCAGACCGACGATGGCCGATCCGTGCGCTTCGACCTCAAAGATTACAATCGGCTCGACCATGGCTATGCGGCGACGATCCACAAGGCGCAGGGCATGACGGTGGACCGCGTCCATGTGCTGGCGACGCCCGGCATGGACGCCCACAGCAGCTATGTCGCGCTGTCGCGGCATCGCGACAGCGTCGACCTGCACTATGGCCGTGACGACTTTGCCAATGAGGTTCGGCTGGTCCGCACCCTGTCGCGCGATCGCGCCAAGGACATGGCTTCCGACTACGACCGTGCCGATCCGATCCGGGGCTACGCCGAGCGGCGTGGGATCACGTTTCGCGAGCGCGTGGCCGAGATCGTACGCAAGGTCATGCCGGAGAAGCTGCGCGACATGTTCGACGGCCTTCGCGTTCCTGGGGAGGTGTCCGACCGATATGGCGGACAACGGCCCGAGCCCGGGTCGCCGGAAAGGGAAAGGAGTGGTACGGCAACCGACCGGCGTGAACCCGAAGTGCCGGCAAGGAACGTGGCGCAAGATCCCGAGGCGGAAGCACGTCGCGTCCGGACCCGGGCGCTCGTGCGCCATGCCCGCGCCGTGGATGCGATCTTCGCGGAGCGGGAGATAGGCAGGCAGGCAAGTCCGGAGCAGGTGAAAGAACTACAGACGGCCCGCCATGCCTTCGAGGCGGTGCGGCCTTATGGCTCGCATGACGCCGAAGCCGCCTACCGAAACAACCCGGAGCTCGCCCGTAAGGCGGCGGCCGGTCAGGTCAGCCCCGCCATCCGTGCGCTCCAGATCGAGACCGAACTTCGCACCGATCCAAGCCGGCGCGCCGATCGCTTTGTGGAGCGCTGGCACAAGCTTGGCCACACCAGTCAGCGCCTATACCAAGCTGGCGACATGTCCGGCTACAAGGCTGCGCGCTCGGCAATGGGCGACATGGCCAAAAGCCTCGAACGCGATCCGCAATTGGAATCCATCCTCGCCGGCCGCAAGAACGACCTCGGCATCGCGTTCGAATCCGGCCGCCGGCTCGGCCAGGAGCTAGCCCTTGCCCACGGTATCGGCCTTGGAAAAGACCGAGGCCTCGAACGCTGACTAGGCCTATCTGCCGCCGCTTGGGCGCCACGCCCCGACAAGTCGAAAACCCAATTGCACGCCCGCCAGGCGGTGGCCTCTCTTCTCTCAGCAGCCGTCAGAACCAGCCAGCAGGAGGCAGCCCGGCCATGCGCGAAGCGGACCGCATCATCCGTTTGAAAACCGTTCTCGCGAGGACCGGGCTGTCGCGGTCCACGATCTACCGCAAGATCGCCGAGGGCACATTCCCGGTTCAGATCAAGATCAGCACCAATGGCAGCGGTTGGCATGAATCCGAAATCAACCGGTGGATCGCAGATCCTGTCTCGTGGCGACCGAGGGGCGCGCTCGGTGAAGTCCGGTGACAAGAAGATGAACGTCAATCGTCGTTGTCCTCGAAACGCATGATCAACTACGCGCGCGTCCGCCGTGGCGGCAGCTTGTCCTATTCCTTAGAGAGGCGCGTCTTCGGCCCGTTGCTGATTGGACCGTCAATCGGTCCTAGTTCTGTGCTGATAGCAACAGGCTTGTCCTGCGCTGACAGAGGGGCTTCTCCACGCAGCCAACTCCGCGTTTTCTGATCCGTTCTTGGTGAAATGCCGGCGTCCCGTTCTTCACCAAAAGGGCGGCCATAAGCTCACTCGTGTCGTACCCCAACCGATGCGTACCCGGAGGTGCTGACCGGATAATCGGATAGCCTTCCTATCCGCGCACACGATCTTAACGCACTAGGCCCACCGCTGCTCACGCTGACGCTTCCTTGAATTGCAATATGCGCGCACCCTGGCGCAGCGCATCGAGATAGTCGGCCCACCACGTCATCAGTTTCACACGCTCATCCCAATAGTCGCCGCGGACGTAGGCCCGGCGCACAGCATTCGGCTCAACATGCGCCAGCGCAGCCTCGATGGCGTTGATGCTCCACTTTCCGCTTTCGTTGGCCAGGGTCGAAAAGGTCGAGCGGAAACCGTGAGCGACCATCTCGTCGTTCGAATAGCCGAGACGGCGCAGCGCCGCACACAGCGTGTTTTCGCTGATCGGCCGCGTCACCGAACGCAGGCCCGGGAAGACAAGCCCGGCCACGCCTCGCCCTGTGATCGGATGCAGGTCCCGCAAAATGGCGGTAGCCTGCGCTGGAAGCGGGACGCGGTGAGGTCTGCGCATCTTCGTCCGCTCGGCGGGGATGTTCCACACGGCAGCGTCCAGATCAAATTCAGCCCATGTCGCGTGGCGCAGCTCGCCCGGCCGCGGCGCTAGCAGGGCGATCAGTTGCAGCGCGGCCTTCGTCGTTGGCTGGCCCTGAAAGCCGTCAATCGCCCGCAGCAAGCCGCCGAACGCGACAGGCTCGATAATCGCCGCCCGGTGCTTCGGTCTTGGAGCTGCGATTGCGCCGCGCAGCGCTTGGGTCGGGTCCGCATTGGCACGGGCGGTCGTGACAGCATATCGAAATACGGCACCAATGACCGCCCGCAGGCGCTTTGCCGTTTCGAGCTTGCCGGCCGCTTCCAGTGGTTGCAGCACCCGCAAGACTTCACCAGCGGAGACGTCGCCGATCGGCAGCGGTCCCAGATCGGCCTTGGCCAGGCCGAGCAGCCATTCCAGCTTGCCAGCGGTCGCAGTCGCAACGCCCTCCCGCTTCTTCTTGGCAAGCAGCTCATCGGCCAGAACACTGAACGTGTTGGCCTGAGCCTCGGCGCGCGCCGCCTTCACCTGGCGCTTCCGGATGGCGGGATCGATGCCGTCCCGCAAGAGGCCCGCAGCTTCGTCCCTTAGCCTTCTGGCAGCTTCCAGTGGCACACCGGCCGGGGCCTTGCCGTATTCGCCAAGGGCGAGTTTCTTCTGCTTGCTGCCGAACCGATACGCGAAATTCCAGAGTTTGCCACCGCTTGGCGTAAGCCACAGTTGCAGGCCGCCCCCGTCCGAGAGCTTCACTAGCCGCCCACTAGCCTTGGCGTTCCTAACGGCAGCGTCCGTAAGTTTTCCACTCGCCATGCCACGCACCAACTGTTGGCCTTTTCAAAGCTACATCGCCCGAAAGGCCAACAAGGAGGCCAACAATTTCATCGGCTGTCAACGAACGAGAACAAACCGTGACGGCCACGAATGACCGAAAATGTTTTGTTTTCAGTACCTTGTCGGCGAGAAACGAACGAGGGAGGACGGCTGCGGAAGGGGGGTGGTGCCGCAAGAGGGACTCGAACCCCCGACCCCGTCATTACGAATGACGTGCTCTACCAGCTGAGCTATTGCGGCGAACCATAGCGGCGAGCGCCCGGCACGGGGACGGACGACGCGAACGCGCTCCTGATATCGGGCGGACGGCCCGTTGGCAAGGACAACGCGCGCCGCCGCGGCCTGGAATCGAACCGGTGTGGCCGGGAACAGCGGGAGGGCCTGGGCCCTCAGCCGCCGAACCGCGACCAGAACCCGCGCCAGCCGCCGGCCTGCGCCTTGGGTGCGATCTGCTCGGCGAACTCGTCGCGGGGCTGGTCGTCGTCGTCGACGCCGGGATCGTCCGGCGGCCGCATGATCGGGACGATCGCCTGGATCGGCGTCTCCGCCGGCCGGGCGAGATCGTTGCGGGTGCGGAACAGCGGCGTCGGTGCGGCCGCCGCGGTCTCGGCCGGCTTGGCGGCCACCGCGTCCGGCTCGGCCTCTGTTTCCGGCTCGGCTTCGGTCTCGGCGGGTCCCGCGGCCTGCAACGGCGGCGCCGGCTCGGCCGCGACCGCGGTGGCTTCGATCAGCTTGCCGTCCTCAGCCGTGTCCACAGGGATATCCACCGGCTTGTCGACAGGCTTGTCCAAAGCCTCCTCGACCGGTTGTTCGGCCTGCTCGGGCTCGGCGGCCGCCGCCGGCCGCGGCGGCTCGTTGTCCTGCACGGCCGGCGTGATCACCACAGGCTCGCTCGCGGGTTCGCTTGGCGGCGCGATCACGGCTTCGGCGACGGCCGTACGGACCGGCGGGGCCAGCACGGCCTCGGCGAAGGCCGAGCTCTCGATCACGCTGCTGCGTTCCGAGGGCAGGCTCGCGACCGGCGTCTGCCACTGGAAGGCGTCGAGCCGGCCGGTGACCGGCGAGATCGGCTGCCAGCGGTCGCTGACATAGCCGTCCGCGGTCCAGGCCGGGTCGTGGCGGGCGCGCACCGCGCGCAGCGCCCATTCCCGCGCCTTGCCGGCGTCGCCATGCTCGGTGCGCTCCAGCTCCGCCATCAGCATCGCCACGCGCTGCGTCGGGTCGTCGGTGAACGGCGCCAGCGCCGCGCGGGCGCGGCCGAACTCGGCGGCGTCGATCGCCGCGCGCGCCACCGCCAGCGCGCCCTCGACATGGCCGGGCGTGCGCGCGGCGAGGTTCTCCACCCGCGCCAGCCGCTGGGTTGCGGAATCGCCGAGCCGCACATGGGCGTAGGCGTCGGCGAGCTCCGGATGCGGGCCGGCGGCCCAGGCCGCCTCGATGATCTTCATCGCGCGCCGCACCTGATGCGCCTCGCTCTCGAACTTCGCCGCCAGCACCGCAGCCGGCACCAGGGTCGGCGCCAGCTTCACCGCCTCCATCGCGCTCGTGCGCGACAGGTCGCGATCCGCGGTCTCCAGCGCCAGCGCACGCGCCGTCAGCAGCACGCCGCGCTGGCGGCGGTAGGTCGGCTTGTCGATCATCCCGGCGGTGTAGTTGCTGTCGAGGATCGCCAGCGCACCGTCCCAGTCGGCCTCGGCGCAACGGAAGCCGAGCACGGCATGCGAGGCCCAGGTGGCGTTGGGCGCCAGCTTGAGCGCCTCGTCGGCGATCATGACGGCGGCGTAGGCGTCATCGGCGCGCTGCGCCTCGATGAACAGGCCGCGCAGGCCGAGCAGCCTGGTGTCGTGACGCTCGGCCATGGCGCGGAAGGCGCGCCGGGCGCCGTCGCGGTCGCCTTCGAGCTGAGCCGCCTGGGCGTGCAGGAGAAGCGTCAGCGGATCGTCGCCGGCCAGCCGCCTGGCGGTGTCGGCGTGCTGGCGCGCCGCGGTCGAATCGCCATGGCCGATCGCGAGCAGGCCGTGGGTGATGGCGTGCCGGCCGCGCTGATGCCGGCGGGCGCGATGCGCCTTGCGGATGCGGCCGGGCGCCCGCAGCAGCGCGCTGATCAGGTTCCAGACCAGCACGCAGGCGGCGATGGTCAGGCCGAGCGCGAGCACGAACACCGGCAAGGTCATGGCGATCCGCCACGGACCCCAGTTCAAGACGACGTCGCCGGTCTGCTCGGCGACCCAGGCCGAGCCCGCCGCGGCGAGCCCGACCAGGATGAGGAAAATGACGATCCGGAACATGTGCGTCCTTGGGCGTCCTATTGCGCGGGTTTGGCGAGCGCGGTCATCGCGTCGTCGGCGAATTTGCGGGCGGTCGACAGCGCGGCGTCGCGGGCGTCGGCACGTGCGAGCCAGTCATTGGCGGGAGCGCGATCCTCCGGCGAGAGACCCTTCAGCTCGCGGCGCGCCTCGGCGAAGTCGTTGCGCAGCGCCGCCGCGGTGATCCGCGCCACCACCGCGCCGCGATCGGTGCCGGCGCCGTCGGTGCGCTCGACCTTGACCAGGCTCGAGGCGCCGGCCGAGAGCTTGCTGAGGATCGAGGTTCCCGTGGTGCTCTCCGGTGCCGGCGGCGAGAGCTTCGGCACGATGGTGAGCAGCTCGCGGCTGAGCGCCGCGGGGCTCGGCACGCCGGTGGTGGCGAAGACCTCCAGCGGCTTCAGCGCGGCCGGATCGGGCGCCAGCGACTTCGCCGTCGACAGCGCCGGCCCGTAGGGATCGCCGTGACGCACGGCGACGTCGAGCAGGGTCGCGGCGACCACACGGCGCAGCGGCGCGTCGTCGGTGGGCTTGGCAGCCGCGGCCTCGGTGATCTTGCGGCTCTCCTGCGCCAGCGCCGCGCTCTGGCTCCTGCTCGCCTGCTCCAGCGCATCGATGCGGGCGGTCAGGCCGGAGAGATCGACCGGCTCGGGTGCGGGCGCCGGCGCGGCGCCGTCGCGCGGCTGCGCCCTGACGTCGTTGAGCGCGGCCACCGTCTTGTCAGCCTGCGCGCGCAGGCCGGCGATATCGTTGCGCAGCGCTGCAATCGCCTTGTCGGCGGCATCGAGCCGCCCGGTCACGGCGCCATCCGGCTTGCCGATCCGCTGCTCCAGCCCGGCGACGCGGGTGGCGAGCGCGTCGACGGCGGACGCCTGCGGTGAGACGGCCGACGGCGGTACGACCTGCGGCCAGCCCAGCATCCAGCCGACGCCGATCACCAGCGCGGCCGCGGCCGCGCCGGAGAATGGCGCGATGATCCAGGGTGAGACCGGGCGGGGTGGCGGGGGCGGAGGAAGGTCGGCGCGCGGCGGCTCGGCCGCGGCGACGGTCTCCTCGGGCGTCTCGCTGGCAGCAGATTCCGGTTCGGCGTCACCGGCGGCATGCGGATGCGACTGGCTCGCCGCGCCCGACGACCCCTCGGCCAAGGCTTCGGCCGGCGCGGACCATGGCGAGGCAGTCGGCCGCTCGGCCGCGCTCTCGCTGGCCGACGGGCGCTCCTCGCGCGAGGTCGGCTCCAGGTCGATGGTCGGCGGTGGCCGTTTCGGCCGCCCGGTGTCGGAGGCCGGTGCAGCGGTGTCGGGTTCATCGACCATGGTGGAAGTTCCCTGGCTGAGGCAAGATTGAGCAGGCCCTCTTACGCCATTCACGACCGTAGCGCACGGGTCAGGCCCTCCAGCATGTCGTTTTCATCCGGATGCGCCGCGATTGTGACCTGGGTCGCGCCAGCCTCTCGAAGAACCTCGGCGACATTGGCCGACAGGCAGGCATGCGGCACCGCCAGCGCCGAGATTTCGACGCCGTCGGCCCGGATCGCCGCCACGAACGCCGCCGCGCTCCGCCGCGAATAATGCAGCACCGCACGAATCGCGTTTGCCGCGAACGCGTCGCAGACCTCGCGTGGCAGGCTGGTCACCTGTGCCATCCGGTAGACGGTCTGCGTGACCACGTCGTAGCCGCGCGCGGCGAGCTCGGAGGCGAGATCGCGCGAGATGTCGGCGCCCGCAAGATAGAGCAGGGTGGCCCCGGCGTCGACGACGCCGCCATTGGCGATCAGGTCGCGCAACGCCGTCGCATCGCCCGCGGCCGAGATCACCTGCGTGAAGCCGGCGTCGCGTGCGGCCGCCGCGGTCTGGTCGCCGACCGCGAACAGCGGCAGGCGCAGCAAGGCGGACGCTCCGAGCTGCGGCGCGGCCGCGCGCAGCGCGTTCGATGACGTCACGATCAGTCCGGCGGCGTCGCGGCCGGCGTCAGGCGGCAGCGCGACCGGCTCGAAGCGCAGCATCGGCGCCAGCAGCACGTCGAAGCCGCGCGCGCGCAAAGCCGCGGCGGTGCGTTCATTGTCGGGGGCGGGACGGGTCACCAGCACGGCCATGTGCTATGCTCCCGTCGAATACGGATCGGCCGGGCTGCAACGGACGGGTGATTGCACCTGGCGACCTCGTGGTGTTAGGCGGTTCTGCGCACTCATAATGACCAAAAGGGTTGAGATTGGGTAACGAATCGCAAACGCTCGTGCTGGGCATCGAAACCACCTGCGACGAGACCGCCGCCGCCGTGGTGGCGCGTGATTCGGACGGCAAGGGGCAGATCCTGTCCAACGTCGTGCGCTCGCAGACCGACGAGCACGCCATCTATGGCGGCGTGGTTCCCGAGATCGCGGCGCGCGCCCATGTCGACATGCTCGACCATCTCATCGACGCAGCGATGCGCGAAGCCGGCATCGACTATGCCGCGCTCGGTGGCGTCGCCGCGGCGGCCGGCCCAGGACTGATCGGCGGCGTCATCGTCGGCCTCACCACCGCCAAGGCGATTGCTCTCGTCCACGATACCCCGCTGATCGCGGTCAACCATCTCGAGGCGCATGCGCTGACGCCGCGCCTCACCGATGCAATCGACTTCCCCTATTGCCTCTTCCTGGCCTCCGGCGGCCACACCCAGATCGTCGCGGTCGCCGGCGTCGGCGACTACATCAGGCTCGGCACCACCGTCGACGACGCCATGGGCGAGGCGTTCGACAAGGTCGCCAAGATGCTGGGCCTGCCCTATCCCGGCGGACCTGAAGTCGAGCAGGCCGCGCGCAACGGCGACGCCAAGCGCTTCGCGTTTCCGCGTCCGATGCTAGGCCGCAGCGATGCGAATTTCTCGCTGTCGGGATTGAAGACCGCGGTGCGCAACGAGATCGGCCGCCTGGAGAGCATCGCCGACCAGGATGTCGCCGACCTCTGCGCCAGCTTCCAGGCGGCGGTGCTGGAGTCGACCGCCGACCGTCTGCGCGTCGGCCTCGATCTGTTCAAGCAGCGCTTCGGTGCGCCAACCGCGCTGGTCGCCGCCGGCGGCGTCGCCGCCAACCAGGCGATCCGTGGCGCGCTCGACGATGTCGCGCAAGCCGGCGGCACCCGCCTGATCATGCCGCCGCCGGCGCTGTGTACCGACAACGGTGCGATGATTGCCTGGGCCGGACTGGAGCGGCTCGCGCTCGGCATGGTCGACGGCATGGACGCCGCCCCGCGCGCCCGCTGGCTGCTGGATGCCAATGCCAGCGTGCCGGGCAAGTTCGCGAATACGCGCGCGGGGTTTTGACCGTGGCAGAGTTGCTGGCTGCGCCGAGCACGCGCCATCCATTGGCTCGTTCTCTTGTACGCCATAGCGCAAGCTGGCGCGGCAAACTCGGTGCGCCCCCCTACCCCCGCGCGAAGCGGAGCTTCGCTAGGCGGGGAGGGGTCGGGGGTGGGCGTAGCCCCACGAACGCTCTCGCCCGTGGCACCCCCCTCCCCAGCCCTCCCCCACAAGGGGAGAGGGAGCGCAGCGACGGTTGCCGCGCATGATCAGTTTCCAAACCATCAGCATCATCGGCGCCGGGGCGTGGGGCACCGCGCTCGCCGCCGTCGCGGCACGCGCCGGCCGTGACGTCACGCTGTACGCCCGCGATGCCGACCACGCCGCGCGCATAGCCAGCGCGCGCGAGAATCCGCGCCTGCCCGGCATTCCGCTCGCCGACAGCATCTCCGTCACCGCCGATCTCGCCCGGGCCGCCCGCGCCGACGCCGTTCTCATCGTCGTTCCCGCGCAGCACCTGCGCGGCGCGGTCATGCACCTCGCGCCGCTGCTTCGGCCTGGCACACCGCTCATCGCCTGCGCCAAGGGCATCGAGCACGGCACCCACAAATTCATGACCGAGGTCATCGCCGAGGCGGCGCCGAATGCGATCCCCGCCATCCTGTCCGGCCCGAGCTTCGCCGACGATGTCGCGCGCGGCCTGCCCACGGCGGTGACGCTCGCCGCCCGCGACGAGCCGCTTGCGGCGGCGCTGGTGCAGGCACTGGGCTCGCCGACCTTCCGGCCCTATCACGCGACCGACGTGCGCGGCGTCGAGATCGGCGGCGCCGCCAAGAACGTGCTGGCGATCGCCGCCGGCATCGTCGCCGGACGGCAGCTCGGCGCCTCGGCCCTGGCGGCGCTGACCACGCGCGGTTTCGCCGAGCTGGTCCGGCTCGGCCGCGCCTATGGCGCGCGCAGCGAGACCTTGACCGGCCTGTCCGGCCTCGGCGACCTCATCCTCACCTGCGCCGGCCCGCAGTCGCGCAACTTCGCCGCCGGCCTCGCGCTCGGCCGCGGCGAGCCGCTGCCGGCGGGCAAGCTCGCCGAGGGACAATACACCGCGCCCGTGCTGGTCGAGCTCGCCACCTCGCGCGGCGTCGAGATGCCGGTCGCGCTGGCCGTGGCCGCCATTCTCGCCGGCAGCGTCACGATCGACGCTGCGATCGAGGCGCTGATGCTGCGCCCGTTCAAGGCGGAGGAGTGAGCGGTGTAGGCGCGGCGCTACCGGTCGCGCAGCCACCTCCGCCGTCATGCCCGCGCTTGTCGCGGGCATCCACGTCTAAGATAATAGAGCTGGCGGTGAGACGTGGATGGCCGGGGCCTTTGACAGACGTGCTTCGCACTTTTGCCCGGCCACGATGAATGGAAAGAGAACTGCATCATGAACTACTGGCTGGTGAAATCCGAGCCCTCGGTATGGTCGTGGGACCAGCAGGTGGAGAAGGGCGCGAAGGGGGAGGCCTGGACCGGCGTGCGCAACTACACGGCGCGGCAGAACCTGGTGGCGATGAAGAAGGGCGACCTCGCCTTCTACTATCATTCCAACGAGGGGAAGGAGATCGTCGGCATCGCCGAGATCATCAAGGAAGCCTATCCCGACCCGACCGACAAGACCGGCAAATTCGTCTGCGTCGACATCAAGGCGCACAAGGCGTTCAAGACCCCGGTGACGCTCGCCGCGATCAAGACCGACAAGACGCTCAGTGAGATGGCCCTGGTCAAGCAGTCGCGCCTGTCGGTGCAGCCGGTGACGCCGGAGGAATGGAAGCACATCTGCAAGTTGGGCGGAGTATAACCGATCGAACGGCGTAAGATGCCGGCTCAGCAGCGCCCGGCTCTGGCGCAGCTCAGAGATCCAGACCTTTCTTGCGCGGCTCGTCGACCATCTGGTTGCGATCTCTTCGCCGAGCGCCTGCCCATGGCCCTCAGGTCGTCAGTCGAGAAGTTCCCGGCGTAGAGGGCCGCGATCGCATCTGAGAATAGGAAATCCTGCCCTGAAAGGCTGGGTGAACATCGGGATCAATACTCTGCCGAGCGCTTCCCGTGTTGATGTCGTGATGCTACGCTCGGTTGTGGCAGGAAGCTCCTGCTTCCTGCTTCATACCGAACAGGAGAACGACATGTCTGACAGCGTCTACAAAGTCATCGAGCTGATCGGTACCAGCGGTGAATCCTGGGAAAAGGCGGCCGCGAATGCGGTCGAACAGGCGGCGAAAACACTCCGAGACCTCCGCGTCGCGGAAGTCGTCAAGCTGGACATGCAGCTCGACGCGAAGGGGAAAGTGGAAGCCTATCGGGCCAAGCTCAACGTGTCGTTCAAGTTCGAAGGTGCATGAGCCGTCCATCGGCTTGCATTGCTCGCAGCGCCCATCGGCCAGAGCAACGGCGGACGTGCTATTCGGCGTCACGCCCGTCATCAGGGCGCGGTGATCGCGAACTAACTACTCCGTCATGCCCGGGCTTGTCCCGGGCATCCACGTCTTCCTTTTAAGCAAACAAGGACGGGGATGGCCGGGCTCACCGTAAAGCCGAGCGGGATGGACGTGACCGCAAGCCTGCCATGGGCAAACTGCCCGTCGTTTTAGTTTGCCGCAGCATTTCCCCTTGCAACGTCGGGCAAATAACATTTCCGCGCGTCCCTGCTGCCGCATGAGGGTCGTTTCGCGACCGTTACGGATCGTTGGCAGTGGGATGCGACGGGCGTGTGTCAACGCAGCGTGACTTAGTTGCGCGGACGAACGATCGATGCACGCACGGTCAAGTCGCGCGGTCCTGATAGCCCGACGCTGATATCAAGCGGGTGGCGATGCCCTGGCGTGTCGCGCTCGTGATGGTGGCCAGACAGCCCGGCGCACCAGGGAGAACGCGAAGCAGACGTTAAAATCGTTGCGCAGGGAGGGCCGGGTGTGTTCGGCCAGACCTGTGGTACCTGCCGCCTGCCCCTTACAAAGATCACGCGGTATGGGTCCGCGTTCGCGGGGACGACACCGGCGGTGTGGCACGCGATCGGCCTCTACGACCTGTCCGCAGCGCTGCAGCTGCCCATCTCGGACAAAAGACAAGCCCAGTCGAAAGGCCAAAAAAGAAAGGGGCCCCAGCTTGCGCTGGAGCCCCTCAACGGTCAGGGCATTGCCGGGTATTTGCCCGAACCGAAGTTGCGGACCTGGTCGCTTACGACCAAGTCCCGGGAGAACTCAGTAGTTGTAGGCGCGCTCGCCGTGGTCGGTGATGTCCAGACCCTCGCGCTCCTGCTCGACGGTCGGGCGCAGGCCGATGATCACGTCGACGACCTTGTAGAGGATCGCCGAGCCGACACCCGACCACACCAGCGTGGCGACGACAGCCTTGATCTGCGCCAGCATCTGCGTGGCGAAGTCGTAGGTGCCGGCGTTGTTGCCGGTGATGTTGGTGTAGTCGGTGATGCCGACGCCGCCCAGCGCCGGGTTGACCAGGATGCCGGTGGCGAGAGCGCCGACGATGCCGCCGATGCAGTGCACGCCGAACACGTCGAGGGCGTCGTCATAACCCAGCGCGTTCTTCACGGTGGAGACGAAGAACAGGCAGATCGGGGAGACGATCAGGCCGAGCACCAGCGCGCCGATCGGGCCGGCGAAGCCGGAGGCCGGCGTGACGGCGACGAGGCCGGCGACCGCACCCGAGCAGATGCCGAGCAGCGAGGGCTTGCCCTTGACGGCCCATTCGCACAGCAGCCAGGACAGCGCCGCACCAGCGGTGGCAACCATGGTGTTGACGAAGGCCAGCGCGGTGACGCCGTTCGACTCCAGGTTGGAGCCGGCATTGAAGCCGAACCAGCCGACCCACAGCAGCGCGGCGCCGATCATGGTCATGGTCAGCGAGTGCGGAGCCATCAGCTCCTTGCCGTAGCCGGTGCGCTTGCCGATCAGAACCGCGCCCACCAGACCGGCGATGCCGGCATTGATGTGAACGACGGTGCCGCCCGCGAAGTCGAGAGCGCCAGCGCCGGCGAGCCAGCCGACCGCGCCGGTGACTTCGTCGAGCTTGGCCTGGGCGGCGGTCTTGGCAGCGGCGTCGCCGGCGGCGGCGAGAGCCTTGGCAGCGGCGGCCACGTCATCGGGAGCCGCGATGTACCAGACCCAGTGCGCGATCGGGAAGTAGATGAAGGTCACCCAGAGCAGGATGAACAGCATCACCGCCGAGAACTTGATGCGTTCGGCGAAGGCGCCGACGATCAGGGCCGGGGTGATCATCGCGAAGGTCATCTGGAACACGAAGTAGGCCAGCTCCGGGATCACCACGCCGTTCGAGAAGGTCGGAACGGTCGAGTTGGCGTCGACGCCGTGCAGGAAGGCCTTGGAGAAGCCGCCGACCCACGAGGTCATGCTGCCGCCGTCGGTGAAGGCCATCGAGTAGCCGTAGAGCGTCCAGATCACGCCGACCATGGCGACGATCGCGAACACCTGGGTGAGGACCGAGGCCATGTTCTTGGTGCGGACGAGACCGCCATAGAACAGCGCGAGGCCGGGGATGGACATCATCAGCACGAGGGCGCTGGACACGAGCATCCAGGCGACGTCGCCCTTGTTGGGAACGGGGGCGGCTGCGGCAGCGGCGGCCGGCGCGTCCTCGGCGAACGCCACGTCGGCGAGGCCTGCGACGCAGAGCCCGGCGATGGCGAGCGTGATCCATCCCGCGCTGGTTGGACGTTTGAACGTCATTTTATTCTACTCCGTAAGTGTTCTGGTTTGAGCGCGAAATCAAAGGGCCGCAGCGTCCGCTTCGCCGGTGCGGATGCGCACGGCGTGGTCGAGGCTGATGACGAAGATCTTGCCGTCGCCGATCTGGCCGGTCTTGGCGGCCGAGGAGATGGCATCGATGGTCTTGTCGACCTGGTCGGAGGGGATCGCGACCTCGATCTTGATCTTGGGCAGGAAGCTCACCGCATATTCAGCGCCGCGGTAGATTTCCGTATGACCTTTCTGACGGCCGTACCCCTTCACTTCCGTCACCGTGAGACCATGAACGCCGATGGCGGTCAGGGCGTCCCGGACTTCTTCGAGCTTGAATGGCTTAATGATCGCCATAACAATTTTCATGGGTCCAATCCCCGCTTGGGCCCGGTACGGACATTACCGAGCGCTTCCTGTCGACTGAGGTTCACCACGCGGAGAAAATCTTCACGACGCGGGCACAGCCGGGGGCGATAGAATCAAATGCCGTGCCAGACGGCTGGTCAGGGCTAACGAGCGGTGAATCCTGACCTTTTCAGCCCTCAGGGGGGGCATCAGGGGCTGCGCCATTCCGCCGCGCTCAAGGAATGGGCAGGCATGCGCAAAAGTTGCGCATGTCAGGCTCAAGACACAATGCTGCCCACGGCGCGGGCAGAATCCCGCGACGCCGAACAGGTCAATTGGCGCCGTTTGCTGCAGCTATTGCAGCGCCTCGCCATGCTGGGAGATGTCGAGCCCTTCCAGCTCGTGCTCGCGCGACACCCGCAGCGGCACGAAGGCGCTGACCAGCTTCAGGAGACCCCAGGTCACGCCGCCCGACCACACCAGTGTGACGGCGACGCCGTAGAGCTGGGCCGCAAGCTGCTTTGGGTTGCCCTCGATCAGCCCGGTGGTGCCGCCGATCGCGGCCGTCGCGAACACGCCGGCCAGCAGGGTCCCGGTCAGGCCGCCGATGCCGTGGACGCCGAACACGTCGAGCGAATCGTCATAGTTGAAGCGGTGCTTCAGCGAGGTGCAGGCCCAGTAGCAGATGATACCGGCGAGCGCGCCGATCACCAGGCCGTGCCACGGCGCGACGAAGCCGGACGCTGGCGTGATGGTGCCGAGGCCGGCGACCGCGCCGGAGATCATGCCGAGTACCGAGGGCTTGCGCCGGGTCGACCATTCCAGCGCGCCCCAGGTGACGGCGCCGGCGCAGGCGGCGAGATGCGTGGTCAGGATCGCCATCACCGCATGTGCATTGGCCCCAAGCGCCGAGCCGCCATTGAAGCCGAACCAGCCGACCCAGAGCAGGCCGGTGCCGACCACCGCGAGCGACAGGTCGAACGGCGAGAGGTTCTCGCTGCCATAGCCCTGGCGCCGTCCCATCACCAGCGCGGCGACCAGCCCGGCAGTGCCGGCGGAGAGATGCACGACGAGGCCGCCGGCGAAATCGACCACGCCGGCCTGCGCAAGGAAGCCGCCGCCCCAGATCCAATGCGCCAGCGGGACATAGACGAAGATGAACCAGGCGATGCTGAACAGCAGATAGGCCGAGAATCGCATGCGGTCGGCGACCGAGCCCGCCACCAGCGCCACCGTGATGATCGCAAACGTCATCTGGTACAGCATGAACAGCGACTCGGGG
Source organism: Bradyrhizobium sp. SZCCHNS3002 (assembly GCF_032377435.1). Classification (NCBI taxonomy): domain Bacteria; kingdom Pseudomonadati; phylum Pseudomonadota; class Alphaproteobacteria; order Hyphomicrobiales; family Nitrobacteraceae; genus Bradyrhizobium; species Bradyrhizobium sp. SZCCHNS3002. The sequence goes on along the minus strand of NZ_JAUHHY010000002.1, from coordinate 447,232 downwards.
ATGGTCTTGGCGCCAGGATGGACGCTGTCCATGCCCATGCCGGCGAGGAACGCGCGGTCGAGCGAGCCGATCCAGGTGCCGTCGCCGACGAACGCCAGCGAATAGCCGAACGCGACCCACAGGATCGAGATCAGCATCACCGCCGCGAGGCTCTGCGCCATGGTCGCCAGCACGTTCTTCTTGCGCACCATGCCCGAGTAGAACAGCGCCAGACCGGGAATGGTCATCATCAGCACCAGCGCGGTGGCGACGATCATCCAGGCGGTGTCGGCCGGATCGATCGTGGACGGCGCTGCCGCCCGTGCGGGTGTAACGAAGATGATCGCGGCCGCCGCAGCCAAAGCAGCAGGCGCGCGCAGGCAACGAGACGCGCAGGTCCCCATGACAGTCCCCCCGGCATGTCGGATCAGGTTGAGAATGTTCGCTCCGCCGCGCCGTTGCGGCGGGCGTGCAGCCGTCGCGGCTGCTTGAACGGTTTACAGAGCGTCGGTGTCGGTCTCGCCGGTGCGGATGCGGCGGGCATGATCGATCGGCGTCACGAAGATCTTGCCGTCGCCGATCTGGCCGGTGCGCGCATGCGTGGTGATCACCTCGACCGCCTTGTCGGCCATCTCGGAGTTGACCGCGATCTCGATGCGCAGCTTGGGCAGGAAGTTCACGATGTATTCGGCGCCCCGGTAGATCTCCGTGTGGCCCTTCTGGCGGCCGTAGCCCTTGACCTCGGTCACGGTCATGCCGTGGACGCCGATCGCGGTGAGGGCCTGGCGCACCTCGTCGAGCTTGAAGGGTTTGATGATCGCGACGACGAGCTTCATGGGCGGGCCTTGGTTTCCTCGGAGCGAAGCAGCCTGTTTCGGAGGCAGGCTTGGGACGGCCGTTTTGGCCTGTTCCTAGGCAAATGGCACAAAATCAGCGCAGCGTTAAGCGAAAACCTCAAGGAGTGACGGATATCACTGAACGGAACGCGACATCGCCCGACAGACTGAAGACGTGTTCCTGCCATCCTCTATTCAAGGACATCCCATGTCGAATCGTTCCTGGTATTACGCGGCGCAAGGCCAGCAACAGGGTCCCATTTCGGAAGACGAACTGCGCGACCTGATCGCCCGGGGCGTCGTGACCGCCGAGACGCTGCTGTGGAGCGACGGCATGGCCGGCTGGGAGAAGGCCGGGCGCATTCCCGGCCTGATGTCGGGCGTGCCGAGCATGTCGCCGGCCACGCCGCCCGCGTTCGACGCCGGCACCGCCGCGTCGGGCGGCGCGCTCTCGGTCAAGCTCGACACCTGGTCCTATCTCGGCTGGACGCTGCTGTATGTCGTCGGCCAGTTCCTGATCGTCATCACGCCCTGGACCGCTGTCTATCTCTACCGCTACGTGATCGAGCGGATGAGGGTGCCCGGCCGGCCGAACCTCACCTTCACCGGTCAGCCGCTCGACATCTGGTACGTCTTCGTCGCGATGGGCGTGCTGGCCTATGTCAGCCTCAGCGACCGGCCGATCCTCAACCTCATCTCGCTGGTTGCCCCGGCGTTCCTGGGCTGGATGGTGCTGCGCTGGCTGCTGAGCAACCTCGCCTCGAATGGCGAGCGGTTGCCGATCCATTTCGAAGGCAGCCCCGTCGTCTATGCCGGCTGGTACCTGCTGATGATCGTGTCGGGCATCACCGTCATCGGCTGGGCCTGGGTGCTGACCGCCTGGATGCGCTGGGTGTGCCGCAACATCCAGGGGACGCGGCGCGAGGTCGTGTTCACCGGCTCGGGCCTGCAGGTGCTGTGGCGCACCTTCGCGTTCGTGCTCGGCAGCTCGGTGATCATTCCGATCCCGTGGCTGCTGCGCTGGTACAGCGCCTGGTACGTGTCGCAATTCGCGGTCGTGCCGCGCACCGCGCAGCCGATGTGATGCGGCTAGGCCCGGCGCTCGCGGATCGATCCCTCCTGCGCGACGGAGGCGACCAGCGTGCCGTCGGGCTTGAAGATCGAGCCGCGGGTGAGCCCGCGGCCGCCCTGCGCGCTCGGCGAATCCTGCGCATAGAGCAGCCATTCGTCGGCGCGGAACGGGCGGTGAAACCACATCGCGTGATCCAGCGAGGCCGGCATCATGCGCTTGTCGAACAAGGTGCGGCCATAGCGCGCCATCACGGCGTCAAGCAGCGAGAAGTCCGACGCATAGGCCAGCGCGCACATGTGCAGCGCCGGATCATCGGGCAGCTTCGCGGCCGTCCTGATCCAGACATGGATGCGCCCGTCGTCGATCTTCTGGCCGAAATAGCGGCTGAGCTCGACCGGGCGCAATTCGATCGGACGATCGGATTCGTAATAGCGGCGGATGAAGTCCGGCATCCGCTGGAAGACCTCCTGGAACATCGGCTGCTTGGAGATCTCCTCGGCCGTCAGCTTCTCCGGCGGCGGCACGTCCGGCATCCTGTCCTGATGGTTGAACGCGCTCTCCTCGTCGCTGTGGAACGAGACCATGATGGAGAAGATAGCGTTGCCGTGCTGGATCGCGGTGACGCGGCGCGTCGCGTAGCTCTTGCCGTCGCGGAGGCGCTCCACCTGGTAGATGATCGGCACCTGCGGGTCGCCCGGCAGGATGAAATAGCAGTGCAGCGAATGCGGCAGCCGGCCCTCGACGGTGCGGCACGCCGCCATCATCGCCTGGCCGATCACCTGGCCGCCGAACACGCGCTGCCAGCTGGTCTTCGGGCTGTTGCCGCGGAACAGGTTCACCTCGATCGGCTCGAGATCGAGGATCGAGATCAGGTCGATCAGTCCCTTGGACATGGCGTGTTGCTTTCGCTGGCTCGGCCGTCCGCTCCGGCCCCGTTCGGGCGGGATCAGGCATCCGGAAATGACGGCCTGGGGTGGCAGCCCTTGGTTCACGCCCCTGTTTCGCCCAGCTATAATCGCCCCGCAAGAGTAACCGTGAGCAGGGTGCCATGACGACACAGCGAAGCATTGTCATTTGTGGCGGCGCCTTTGCCGGCCTGGCGCTTGCGCTGGCGCTCCGGCAGGGGCTCGGCCCCGAGGTGCCCGTCATCGTGGCCGATCCGGCGCTCGCCAACCGGCCAAGCCGCGATCCACGCGCCAGCGCCATCGTCGCGGCCTGCCGCAAGCTGTTCGACGCGATCGGCGTCTGGGCGGACGTGGCGCCGCAGGCGCAGCCGATCCTCGACATGGTCATCACCGATTCCAAGCTCGAGGATGCGACGCGGCCGTCGTTCCTGACCTTTGCGGGCCAGGTCGAGGCTGGCGAGCCGTTCGCGCACATGGTCGAGAACCGGCACCTGATCGACGCGCTGGTCAAGCATGCGGAGGCGGCGGGCGTCGAGCTCAAGGCGATGCCGGTGACCGGTTTTGAGACGCGCGGCGATAGCGTTGCAGTGACCCTGGGCGATGGCAGCCGCTGCGAAGCCAGCCTGCTGGTGGCCGCCGACGGCGCGCGTTCGAAGCTGCGCGAGCGTGCGGGCATCCAAACCCATGGCTGGGACTATGATCAGTCCGGCATCGTCGTCACCATCGGTCATGAGCGCGACCATGGCGGCCGCGCCGAAGAGCATTTCCTGCCGCCCGGCCCATTCGCGATCCTGCCGCTGACCGGCAAGCGCTCCTCGCTGGTGTGGACCGAGCGGCGCAAGGAAGCGAAGCGCCTCGTGGAGCTGGGCGCGGACGAATTCCACGCCGAGCTGGAGAAGCGCGCCGGCCTGCATCTCGGCGAGCTCAAGGTGCTCGACCAGCCCCGGGCGTTTCCGCTGTCCTATTTCGTTGCCCGCTCCTTCATCGCGCCGCGGCTGGCGCTGGTCGGCGACGCCGCCCATGTGATCCATCCGATCGCGGGGCAGGGCCTCAACATGGGGCTGAAGGACGTCGCCGCGCTGGCCGAGGTCGTGGTCGATGCTGCGCGCATGGGGATCGATCCGGGGCAGGTCGATGTCCTCGAGCGCTACCAGCGCTGGCGCCGCTTCGACACGATGGCGATGGGCGTCGCCACCAACTCGCTGAACTTCCTGTTCTCGAACAAGTCGACCTTGCTGCGCGCCGTGCGCGACATCGGCCTTGGGATCGTCGATCGCGCGCCGCCGCTGAAGGAGCTGTTCATCAAGCAGGCCGCGGGCCTCACCGGGGAGATGCCGCGGCTGTTGAAGGGGGAAGCGTTATAAAGCATGATCCGGAAAAGTGGGGACCGGTTTTCCGAAAAGATCATGCTCAAACAAAGAGCTAGCGCGGGCCTGCGGCCGTGATGAAACCGGCGACGGCTTCGACCATGTCGGGGTCGAGCGGACGCTCCGTGTCGTTGTAGGAGGCGAGGTTCTCGTCCTCGTTGGCGACGTCGACCAGGACGTGGTTCATCTCCGGCAGCCACAGCGACTTGGCGGCCGGTGCGGCGGCGGCGAGCGCGACCATGTCGAGGCGTGCGATCTGGTGATCGCGGGCGCCGCCGACGATCAGGATCGGGATCGTGAGCTGCTTCAGCGGATCGATCGGGTCCTCTGCGAAGGCGGAGCCGATGCTGGGCTGCATGCTCGGCGCGACCGGCAGCTCGGGCGGTGGCGGGTCCACGACCTGCCCGGCCATGATGGCGTCGATCGCCTTGGCGACCGGCTCCATCGTCGCCGCCGGCAGCTTCTTCTCGAGCTGCGCCTTGAGCAGATCGCCCTGCCGCCGCGCCGACGTCGTGAGCAGCACGAGGCGGTCGACCGGGGTGCGGCGGGCGGTGAGGATGGCGACCAGGCCGCCCTCGCTGTGGCCGACGAGAACGATGCGGGCGAACTTGCCGCGCAGGAAGTCGACCAGCGAAGCGGCGTCGTCGACATAGTCCTTGAAGCGGAAGTCCTCAGGCTTGCCGAATTCCGCCTTCCAGCCGCGCGCGCCGCGCTTGTCGTAGCGCAGGCTGGCAATGCCCTGGAGGGCGAGCTGCTCGGCGAGCTTCTTCAAGGTCGCCGGCTTGAGCTGCGGCCCGTTGCCGTCCCGGTCCGTCGACCCCGAGCCGGCGATCAACAGCGCCACCGGCGGGCGCGCGACACCCGCTGGCGTCGTCAAGACGGCGTCGAGTGGGCCAATGCGGACGGCGCTCTCCTCGGCCGAGACCGCCGAAGCGAGGGCCATCAGCGCCAAAGCGAGCGCGCAGCGGATCACGACGGACCGCATCGGTCAGTCGATCTTCCGCGCTTCCTCGGGCAGCATGATCGGGATGCCGTCGCGGATCGGGTAGGCGAGCTTCGCCGACCGGGAGACCAGCTCCTGCTTCGCCGCGTCGTATTCCAGCGGGCCCTTGGTCATCGGACAGACCAGGATCTCGAGCAGCTTGGGATCGACGGAATTGGCGGGGCGTTCGAGCGGGGCGTTCATGGCAAGGGTCTCCGGCGGGCGCCTCTGTAGCATATCGCGCGCCTGCTTGTCGTCCATCAAGGCCTGTGCAGGGCGATCCGGATCAGTTCGTCGATGACCGTGTCCAGTTGCTGGGCCGGCAACGGCCGATCCGACAGCGCATGGCCGAGAAAAGCCCAGTACAGCACCTGGGCGCGTGCGTGTGCGATCGCCGGCGTCAGTCCCTCGGCTGCAAGCAGGCTCTCGACATAGCCCAGCCGGCGCCTGTCGATGGCCTGCACCGCCTGGCGCGCGGCGGGGTCGGATCCGGCCCAGTTGCGCACGGCGCGCTCCAGGACGAGCTTGACCGTGAATGTGCGCCGGAGGAGCACGGCAATCGCCGGCTGGTCGCCGGCGCTCGCCTCCACCCCGGTGATGATCTGCTCGGCCGCAATCTCCCGCCACCTCTTGAGGAGGGCGGCGTGAAACGCAGCCACGTCGGCGAAATGCCAGTAGAAGCTGCCGCGTGACACGCCCAGGGCTTTCGCCAGCGGTTCCGCCTTCAGCGCGGTGAAGCCTTGGCTGGCCAGCACCTTCAATCCCTGGTCCAGCCAATCGTCGGCCGAGAGCTGATCGGTCATGTCGTCTCCATGAGACGACCATACACAACTGTATTGACGGCCGCCAGGACGTCGTGCATCCTCCATACAGAACTGTATGGAGGGTGTGCCATGCGTGATGTGCTGCTGGTATGCGCGGGGCTGCTGGCGATCACCGTCGCCGTGATCCATGGCGTGCTCGGCGAGACGATGGTCTTCGCGCGTGCCGCCATCTCGCCGGAGCGGCTGCGAACCCTGCTGCGGCTGGTCTGGCAGACTGGCACGGTGGCGTGGATCGGCTGTGGCGTGCTGCTCGCCGTCGCCCCGCAAATGGCGTCGGAGCCGGCGCGGCATTGGACGGTGGCCACGGTCATCGTCGTGTTCGCTTTCGCTGCAGGCGCCAATGCGCTGGCGACGCGCGGGCGGCATTTCGGCTGGGTCATGCTCGCCGGCGTGGTCGGTCTCGCCATCGCCGGCTACTGATGCGGGGAATTCCGGTCGACCGCAGCGCCGCCACGTACCCGGCCAGAGGAAGGCACCGTGACGCTCCGTCACCGCCGCGTCGCCTCAACTGCCGTTCGGCCGCACTCCGTTCACCGCGAGGCCACTGCCGCGACACATTCGCCAAGAATGGTTCCAACTTAGAAGGAGTCTCTTTGCAGACACGGCGACGAGCCGCTTAGTTGTTCGTCGTCGCGAACGGGTGCCCGGTGTCGACATCGATCCGGGGCGCGCAACCGTTCTCCGATTTGCTTGTCTGGATAGGAGAGGGGACGGATCGATGTTGGTCGACGTGGTGCGGAAGTTGGTCGTCGTAGGTGGAAGCGTCGGCATGCTCGTGATGGCAGCGCAGGCGCACGCCGGGGGATCGAACGAGATCTGCCTCACCTATGCCAATGGTCAATTCGAGCCCAAGGAGCCGACCGTTCCTGCGGACGCGCCGCTGACCATCCGCGTCAGGAACATGGAGGGCAAGGCGATCGAGTTCGAGAGCGAGACCCTGAAGGTCGAGAAGGTGATCGCGGCCAACAGCGAGGCGGTTCTCAACGTCCGCGCGATGAAGTCCGGGCGCTACGAGTTCTATAACGACTTCAACGAAAAGGCCCGCGGCTTCGTCAACGTCCAATAGGTCCAGATCCCATGCTCGCCGCCCTGATCATCGTCTTCCGCGAAGTGTTCGAAGCCGGCCTGATCGTCGGCATCGTGCTTGCCGTCACCAGCGCGGTCCCGCATCGCCTGCGCTGGATCGGCGCGGGGCTGTTTGCCGGCCTGGTCGGCGCATGCATCGTCGCGGCGTTCGCGGGAACGCTGACTCAGCTCTTTGAAGGCATGGGACAGGAATTGTTCAATGCGGGGATCCTGTCGGCTGCCGTGATCATGCTGACCTGGCACAATGTCTGGATGGCCCGGCACGGCCGCGAGATGAGCAACGAGTTGCGGACGATGGGCCAGGCGGTGGCCGAAGGCGCCAAGCCGCTGGTCGCGCTGGCGACCGTGATCGCCATCGCCGTGTTGCGCGAGGGCAGTGAGGTCGCGCTGTTTCTGTATGGCGTGGCGGCCTCCGGCGACGGCGGCGGGCGGGCGCTGCTCGGTGGCGGCGTTCTTGGCCTGCTGCTCGGCGTCGCCGTCTGTCTCGCGACCTATCTCGGTCTGATGCGCATCCCGCCGCGCGCGCTGTTCAAGACCACCACCGTGCTGATCACCCTGTTGTCGGCGGGAATGGCCGCGCAGGCGGTGTTCTTTCTCGCCCGCGCCAACTGGCTGACGTCATTCGACCAGGTGGTGTGGGATTCGAGCGCGGTTCTGCCCGAGCGTGGCGTCGCCGGGCGGACGCTCAAGGCTCTGATCGGCTATACTGATCAGCCTACCGCGATGCAGCTCGCAGTCTACATCGGGGTGATCGTCGCCACCATCGCGCTGATGCGTCTGACGGCGGCTCCGCCAGCGCCGCGTGCGGCTCCCGCCGAATGATCATTGCAGCGGCGGATCGCCCGAGGTCCGCTTCTTGGCGAGATCCATCTCGGTCACGGCGATGAGGATTTCGGCGCGGGTCTTCAGGTCCGGCGCCTCGAGCATCGCCTGCTTCTCCGCCGGTCCGTAGGGCGACATCATCGCCAGCGCGTTCACGAGCGCCTCGTTCGGCGCCGCTTCGATGCCGGCCCAGTCGACCTTCAGATTGTTGGCCTTGAGGAAGTCGGTGAGCACCGCGAGCAGCGCCTCGCGGTCGACCGCGTCCTCACCCTTGCGCGCCGTGAAATCATCGACGAACGGGAAATAATCGACCTTGCACTGCCGATAGGGCGTCAGCACCGTCATTTCCTCGACCACCTTGAAGCGGGACACGCCGGTGAGCTCGAGGATGTAGCGGCCATCGCCGGACTCGGCGAGCTGCGTGATCCGGCCGACGCAGCCGACCTTGAACAGCACCGGGCGCTCCTCGCTGGAGGAATGGGTGACGTCGGGCTGGATCATGCCGATGAGCCGATGGCCGTCGCGAAGCGCATCGTCGACCATCGCGAGATAACGCGGCTCGAAGATGTTGAGCGGCATTTGGCCGCGCGGCAGCAGCAAGGCTCCCGCCAACGGAAACACCGGAACGATCTCCGGCAGCTCGGCGGGACCGCGATATTCGGCATTGATCGGCATGCGATACCTCGTGTCCGCTGGAACGAGCGCGCGTCCCGCCCAGCCGGGTTACGAAAACAGGATCGTCGACAGCCGCTTGCGGCCCTCGATGGTGGCCTCGTCGGCGCCGCCCCAGGCTTCGAAGAACTGCACGAGCTGCTTGCGCGCGCCGTCCTCGTTCCATTTGCGGTCACGCTTCACGATCTCGAGCAACTGGTCGGTGGCTTCCTTCCGCTTGCCCGCGGCGTTCAGCGCGGTCGCCAGGTCGAAACGCGCCTGGTGGTCGAGCGGATTGGCGGCGACCTTCTGTTCGAGCTCGCCGACCGGCCCGAGCGACTGGGCCTGCTCGGCCAGATCGATCGCGGCCTGCACGGCGGAGACCGCCGAATCGCTGCGCTTGGAGTCCGGGACCATCGCCAGCGTCTGCTTGGCCTCGTCGATCGCGCCGAGCTCGACCTGGCACTTTGCAAGCCCGGCGATCGCCGGGATGTTGGCGGCGTCGACCGCGAGCACCTCGGCATAGATCTCGGCCGCGCCGGCCGCATCGCCCTCGGCCAGCACGGCTTCGGCTTCCTTGAGGATCTCGGCGATGTCGGGCTCGCCGGCGCCGGGAACGCCCTTGGTGATCTTTTCGATGAAGGCGGCGACCTGGCTCTCGGGCACGGCACCCATGAAGCCATCGGCCGGCCGTCCGCCGACGAACGCGATCACGGCCGGAATCGACTGGATGCCCATCTGGCCCGGGATGGCCGGATGCTCGTCGATGTTCATCTTGACCAGCTTGACCTTGCCCTTGGCGGCCTTGACGGCCTTTTCCAGGATGGGCGTCAGCTGCTTGCACGGTCCGCACCACGGCGCCCAGAAGTCGATGAGGACCGGCTGCCGCTTCGATTCCTCGATGACGTCCTTCACGAAGCTCTGCGTCGTGGTGTCCTTGATCAGATCCGGCACCTGCGGCGCCGCTCCGCCGCCCTGTTCAACAATGGTCACGGGGTCCCTCGTCCGAAAAAATTCCGATGGACGGCGACCGGGAACCGGCCGCCGCCGCGCCTCAATACACGTTTTCTTTCACTTTAAGTGGCGGTCCAGCCGGAAATTTCAATCAGCGCCCTTCGCGGTCCGGTGATGGGCAGGTTTTGGCCCGGTTCGGCCGGTCCCGACCGCTAAAATTTGAACGCCGCCGGCGTACGAAACCTGTCGTAGACCTGTTGCATTCGTCCGCAGCATTTGGCATAGGTCTGCCCGTCGCTGGCGGCCACGCCGCCAAGGCGTCACGGATGCGGGTGTAGCTCAGTGGTAGAGCACGACCTTGCCAAGGTCGGGGTCGAGGGTTCGAACCCCTTCGCCCGCTCCAAAACTTCCGCTCCGTTGCTCTCTCGCTTTATGCCTCATCGTTTCGTCGCCGGGGATTTCTCCCAGGCCGCGAGTGCGTCGGCAAATATCCGATCCCCACTTGGACCTTTGCCGATTGCGAGGATGCCCCGGCGCTGGTTCGCATAGACGACCGGGATGTCGAACCATTCGCGCCGCGCGAGAAGCTCCTCATTGCGTGCGCGATCGGCCTCGACGTTGGACAAGCCGACCAGGAACGAGCCTTCGGTGATCTTGACGGAGAGCCCGGCGAGCGGCGTCCCGCGCGACTTCTCATCCGTCTTCATCAGCATTCCCGGCACGTTGCTGACGCCGCCACCGACGAAATCGGCGGCGGGCCTGAAGGTGAGCTCGGCGACATGGCTGGCCGGCAGGCTGGGATCGTCGTTGCGGCGCAGCTGCAGGCTGACCTTCAGCTTGCGCTCGGGAATGTCGATCTCGCCACGGATCACCGGCGTGGGCTGCCCTGATTGTGCATTCTTGACCGTCTCGGTCCGCCAGGTCACCGAGCCGGAATACCGCTTGCCGTTGGGGTTGGAGAGATCCTCGTCATACAGCACCGCGAGTCCGGGCGTCCGCGCGTCCGGCGCGTCGGAGGATGCGGTCGGGCTGGGCAGGGGAGCGCTGCTATGTCCGGCGCCCAGGCCAGCGGGCTGCGCCGGCTTCGCCGCAGCGGCGCTCAGTTGGGCGCTGCCGTCGATCGACGTGAACATCACGAGCGGGCGCTGCGCTCCGCCGGTGGCGCGCTCCACCGCCGCGTTGGTCTGGTTGAAGGTCTCGATCAGGCGTTGGCCAGGCTGCTGGAGCGCTTCTGCAAGGGCGGCGGCGAACACGCCGTGACCGTCCGGACCGCGCTGTCCCGCCGTCCCGGCCTGTGCGGCAAAGGAGATCACGGTCTGTGCGGAAACGTCGACCGGGACGAGGCCGGCGGCAAGACCGGCGATGCCGCGCCCGGCGAACGGATTGGAGCGGAAGGCGTCGAGAATGATCACGTTTTGCCGGGAGCTCGATCCGCTCAGCTCGCGCAGAATGCCAGTCAGGTCGCGCAGCTCGGTGGTCAGGTCCGCGGGCGTCGCCGGCGCCGCGTCGACCGGGACGAGATAATCGGCGCCGCCCAGGTTGAGTCCGTAGCCGGCGTAATAGACCAGCGCGACGTCGGCGTCGGCGATCCGGCCCTTGAACTCGGCCAGCGCGCGATCGAAGCCGCGTCGGTCGAGGTCGATCTGCGCAGCACCACCGCTCAGGGTGAAGCCCAGCCGCGACAGGCTGTCGGCGATCAGCCGGGCGTCCGCCGCCGGCTCGTCCAGCAGCGGCGCGCGCTCGTGGATGGAGTTGCCGATCACCAACGCCACCCGCTTGTCAGCGGCAGCCGGCCCCGTGGTGATCAGGATCGCGCCGACCCAAAGGATGATTGCAGACAGCAGCTGCCCAACTCGGCCGATCACCCGACGCATGCCAACGATCTCCTGCCATCCGATCCGAACGCTCGCGGTGGTAATACCGCAAGTCGAACAAAACCGGAACAAGAATCGTGGCAGAAAAGAGAAAATTGCCGCCGGGTGTTGGCCGCCTAGACGACCACCGGCGTGCGCACCCGCCCGGCGTCGCCGAACACCCGCAGGTAACGCGCGATCTCGGTGGGGTCGCCGGTCGCCTTCTCCGGGTTGTCGGACAGCTTCACGGCGGGATGGCCGTCCGCCGACGTCACCTTGCAGACCAGCGAGATCGGATCGAGGTCGACCGAGCCGTCCGGCGAGCAGCCGACGAAATCGTTGGTCAGGTTGGTGCCCCAGCCGAACGACAGCCGCACCTGGTCGGAGAAGCGATGATGGATCTGCTCGATGGATTCGACGTCCATCGCGTCGGAGAACACCAGGAGCTTCTGCTTGGGATCGCGTCCCTTCGATTTCCACCAGGCGATGATCTCCTCGCCGGCCTGGATCGGCGGCGCGCTGTCGGGCCGGAAGCCGGTCCAGTCGGCGACCCAATCGGGTGCGTCGCGCAGGAAGGCCTTGGTGCCGAATGCGTCGGGCAGCGCGATCAGGAGGTTGCCGGCATAGGTCTGCCGCCACTGGTCGAGAATGCGATAGGGCGCGAAGCGAAGCTCGTCATCGTCCTTGGCAAGCGCCGCCGCGACCATCGGCAGCTCATGCGCGTTGGTGCCGATGGCTTCGAGATCATTGTCCATCGCCAGCAGCACGTTGGAAGTGCCGGTGAACGACGAGCCGAGACCTTCCTTCACGGCCTCGACGCACCAGCGCTGCCACAGGAAGCCGTGACGGCGGCGGGTGCCGAAATCCGACAGCCGCAGGCCGTCCAGCTTGCGCAGCCGCTCCACCTTGGCCCACAGCTTGGCCTTGGCGCGAGCGAACAGTACGTCGAGCGCGAACCGGCCCTGGCCCTTCATCGCTTGGCGCGAGCGCAGCTCGTTGACGATGGCGAGCGCCGGGATCTCCCACATCGTGGTGTGCGTCCATGGCCCATGGAAATGCAGCTCGTACTGGCCCTCGGACTTGTGCAGCTCGTATTCGGGCAGGCGGAAATTGGCGAGCCAGGCGATGAAGTCCGGCGAGAACATGTGGGTCTTGCCGTAGAAGGTGTTGCCGGCCAGCCAGATCAGTTCCTTCTTGGAGAAGCGGATGGTCCTGGCGTGATCGAGCTGGGCGCGCAATTCGCCTTCGTCGATGACGTCGCCGAGCCGCACGCGCTTCGTCCGGTTGATCACCGAGAAGGTCACCTGCTGATTCGGGTAGAACTCCCGAATCATCTGCAGCATCAACAGCTTGTAAAAATCAGTGTCGAGCAGGCTGCGCACGATCGGATCGAGGCGCCAACCGTGATTATAGGTCCTGCTCGCGATGTCTGTGACTGTCATATGATCGTTCTACAGCGCCGGTCGCAAACCCGCCACTGGGCTTGTCGCAGGTGAACCTTGCGGCGCGGCGGCATCCTGGCTCGCGCTTGTGAGCGCTATTTGCGCGCCAGCAGCGGCACGCCGGGGTCGAACGTCAGCACCGCCTCGGCCCATTTCGCGACGCGGAGCACGTGGAGGTCGTTGCGATAGGGGCCGGCGATCTGCACGCCCAGCGGCAGGCCGTGATTGCCGAACCCCGCCGGCAGGGAGACGGCTGGCGCTCCGACGAAGGTCCAGGGCGCGCAATATTCGGCATCGCCGGTCCAATCGAGGCCGCGCGGCGCTTCCCCGAAGGCCGGCAAGGTGAGCACCGCATCGAACCCGTCGAGCTCGGTTGCGAGCGCCCTCTGCCGGTGGGCCTGGGCGGCCTTGGCGGCGAGATATTCCATGGCGGTCTTGCTGCGGCCGCTCTCGACATGGTCCTTCATGACTGCGCTGACGCGATCCGGATAGCGCGCGATCAGGTCGGAGAAGATCGTGGTCGCCTCGCTGAGCATGATGGTGGTGACCGCCTTCCCGTTTGCCGTATCGAGCTCTCTCAGTTCGATCTCGGTGATCGCCGCGCCGGCGCTGCGCAACGTGTCGACGACCGACTCGAACACCGCCTTCTGGTCCGCCTCCGCGCGCTCCCATTTGGCGAAGCGTACCACCGCGAGCCGCGGCCTGGAGAGCGGCGCGACGCCCTGCGCAACATCCACCGTGAAGCCCGGCAGCGGCCGGCCGTGGCGATCGTCGGCGCTGCTGCCGGCCAGCAGCGAGAGGGCGAAGGCGACGTCGTCGACGCGGCGGGCGAAAAAGCCGACATGGTCGAGCGACGGGCTGAGCGGATGCACGCCGACGCGGGGAATCGCGCCGAAGCTCGGCTTGAAGCCGACGACGCCGTTGAACGCCGCCGGCCGGATCACCGAGCCGAGCGTCTGCGTGCCCAGCGCCAGCGGCACCAGGCCCGCCGCAACCGCCGCGGCTGATCCGGACGATGAGCCGCCCGGCGTGTGCTCGGGGTTCCATGGGTTGACGGTCGGGCCTGGATGACGCCACGCGAACTCGGTCGAGACCGTCTTGCCGAAGATCGTCGCGCCGAGATTGCGCAGCCGCTCGACCACCCAGGCGTCCGCCTCCGGGACGTGATCGCGATAGATCTGCGAGCCGTTGGTGGTCGGCATGTCCGAGGTGGCGATGATGTCCTTGATGGCGACGGGAATTCCGCCCAGCGGTCCGGCCTTCGCCGTGACGTCGCGCGGCAGATATTCGAACGCCTTCAACTGCGGCTCGATCGCCCGTGTCCTCGTCAGACATTCTTCACCATAGCCCGCCGCCGCGGCCGGGTCGGCGGCGAACCGGCGCAGCAGCTCGAGAACACCTGCACCGGCCTTCGGCGTCTGAAGTTCGGACTGTCGCGACATCGGGCATCCTGTTTGGCACGAGTTTTGTTCGGCACGAGTCTTGGAGGTTCTCGCACGGCCCGCGCCCGCTCGTGCTGCCGCAGAGTAGCGACTGGCGATGCGCCCGCCAGTCGCGCCTGCGATCAGTGCGTATGAATACAGCGCATGGCCGTTCTTGCCGTCAGCGCAAAAGCGATCGACGGGTTGCAAGAGCGCGCACATCAAGCGCGCATTTGGCATGCTTTGAGTGCAGAGGCGGCTCGTGAGTGCCGCGCAAACTTCGCCGCAATCCGCTTCTCACCCGCTCAGGATGTGCTACCATTTTCGCGCAGGACCACTCGACGTGGCCGGCCAAAGGACGTCCTCAGATACGTTCCGAAAAGTAGACGCAGCCAGACGAGCTGCCTCATGGGAGTGAAGCGATGACATCGGCTTTCCACCGAAGCATTCTTGCGCTTGCAACAATCGGTCTTCTCGCCGGCACCAGCATTGCCGGCGCGCAGCAGAAATCCGACGCGGGTAAGCCGCTCAAAAAGTACGAATCGGGCACCAAGGAATTCTGGACGCATCCGCCGGACGACTGGTTCCTCGGCGACGAGACCGAGGCGCAGAAGGGGTTGGCGCCGCCATCGGGCCCGCCGACCGGCGCCTCCGATGCCGAGCTCGCCAAGATCGTCAAGCAGGTGAAGCTGCCCGACGGCTTCAAGATGGAAGTCTGGGCCTCGGGCGTGCTTGCCGCGCGGCAGATGGCCTGGGGCGACAAGGGCACGCTGTTCGTCGGCTCGTTCGGGCTCGGCAACGTCTATGCGATCAGCGACAAGGGCGGCAAGCGCGAGGTCAAGACGGTCCTCAAGGGCCTGAACATGCCGACCGGCCTCGCCTTCCAGGACGGCAATCTGTACGTCATCGCCGTCGACAAGCTGATCAAATATGAGAATGCCGAGGCCAATCTCGACAATCTCGGCCAGGGCAAGGTCGTCTATGACGACATGCCGTCCTATGCGGCGCATGGCTGGAAATACATCGCGGTCGACAAGGACGGCTGGTTCTATATTCCCTTCGGACCGCCCTTCAACATCGGCATTCCGCCGACGTCGGTGTCGCAGATCCGCCGCGTCGATCCGCGCACCGGCAATGCCGAGATCTATGCGCTCGGCGTGCGCAACAGCGTCGGCGGCGACGTCGATCCGCGCACCGGCAAATACTGGTTCACGGAGAATGCGCGCGACTGGGTCAGCGACGATCTGCCGAGCGACAAACTCAACATGATCTCGAAGCTCGGCGAGCATTTCGGCTATCCCTATTGCCACCAGGGCGACCTGCCGGATCCGAAGTTCGCGATGGGCCACAAATGCTCGGAGTTCACGCCTCCGGTGCTGAACCTCGGGGCTCACGTCGCGCCCCTGGGCATGAAGTTCTATACCGGCGACCAGTTCCCGGCGGAGTACAAGAACAACATCCTGATCGCCGAGCACGGCTCCTGGAACCGGCACAAGTACCAGGGCGCCCGGATCATGCGCGTCATCGTCGGTCCCGACGGCAAGGACGCCAAGCAAGAGGTGTTCGCTTCCGGCTTCATCGAGGGCGACCAGGGCTACCTCGGCCGTCCCGACGACATCATCCTCGCCAAGGACGGTTCGATCCTGGTGGCGGACGACTGGGCCGGCGCGATCTATCGCATCAGCTACGAGAAGAAGTGATCTCGTCGTGAAAGCGGGGCTGCGCGCTGCCTTATGGCGGCCGCAGCCCCAACTATTTTCGGGGCTGCGCGTTGATCTGAGCGTGGCGATCCCGGCCGCGCAGGCGAAGCCGGGCATTCGGAGGATTTGACATGCGTCATGGAGTTGCCGCTGCGGCATGCGTGCTGGCGCTGGTGTTGATGAGCCCCTCCGCGCAGGCGGCTGATGTCGAAGCCGGCAAGGCAAAGGCCGAGCTCTGCGTCGGCTGCCATGGCGAGAACGGCATCTCCCAGACCGAGAACATTCCTTCGCTGGCCGGCCAGCAGGACCAGTTCATCCAGTGGCAGCTGGTGTTCTTCCGGGCCGGCACCCGCAAGAACGAGGCGATGAAGCCGATCATCGATCAGCTGAACAACGAGGACATCCGCAACCTCGGCGCCTATTTCGCTTCGCTGCAGCCGGCGAAGTCACCGCCCGACGATAATCCGGAGCTGTCGAAGAAGGGCGCCGAAGCCGCCGCCGGTCGCCGCTGTGCCTCATGCCATCTCGACAGCTATGCCGGCACCAAGGGCGTGGCGCGGCTCGCCGGCCAGCGCGAGGAATATCTCGTCAAGGCGCTGCACGACTACAAGAGCGGACAACGTGTCGGCGGCAGCCAGGCCGCCATGACGGATGTGGCCTATCCGCTGAGCGCGGAGGAGATCACGGCGCTCGCGCATTATCTCGCGCATGTGCAGTGACGGGTGATCGACTGGAGGCCTCGCGCCACCCATAGCCGTCGTCCCGGACAAGCCCGCCGACGCGAAGCGTCGGTGGGTGCCGATCCGGGACCCATACCGCTGAGTCTATCGAGGAAGTTCGCTGGCAGTCGCCTGCCTCACCACGGCCGCGGCGTATGGGTCCCGGCTCAAGGCCGGGACGACGGCGGAGTGTGTGGTGGCGCCGGAGCTGACTTACGCGTCCGCCCTTGAGGCCACGCAACGTCAGGGACTACTTGCCCCGCTGCGCCTCGTACACCTTCAGCTGAGTATATGAAATCCGCAGCCGCGGCACCGGGACCTTGGCGGCATCGGCGCGGGCGACGAGATCGCCGATGACGTGATCGGCCTCGACCGGCAGGCCGGCGCGCAGATCGCGGAACATCGAGGCGGTCATGGGGGAACCCTCCGCCGTGAGCATGCCGGAAACGCGCTGGAAGAAGGCGCCGGCCGGAGGGTAGCCTGCAGCCGCAGCGGTGGCGCTGCATTCATCGAGCATGCCGAGCAGGAAATCCTTGCCGCCCGGCGCGGTCAGGATCACGCCGACCGGCCCGCGCATCAAGGTGGTCGACGCCGCGAGCGAGGACAGGAAAACCCACTTCTCCCACATGTCCTGCATGATGTTCTCGCTGGCCGACGCATTGAAATTGCCGCGCTGGAAAATCTCGAAGATCGCGCGGACGCGCTCTGATGATCCGCCGTCGCGTTCGCCGAAGCTCAGCGACTGCATCGGCTGCAGCTGCACCACCTCGCGGCTCTCGTTCAAGGTCGCGGCGATGGCGCAGAGCCCGCCGAGCACGCGCGCGCGACCGAACCTGGCGTCGAGCACGTCGAGGTGCCTCATGCCGTTCAGCATCGGAATGATCGCGGTGTCAGGTCCCACCGCGGGTGCAAACGAGTCGATCGCGTCGTCGAGATCAAACGCCTTGCAGCTCAGCAGTACGACGTCGAAGTGCTGCTTCAAACCGTCCGCCTGCACCGTCTTCGGATTGGGCAAGGTGACGTCACCGGTCGGACTGCGGATCACGAGGCCGGCACTGGCGAGCTCAGCCGCGCGGCGCGGGCGGACCAGGAAGGTGACATCGGCACCGGACTGCAGCAGCCGGCCGCCGAAATAGCCGCCGATGGCACCGGCGCCGACGACGAGAATACGCATGGGTGGATCCCTCTGTGAGCGGGCCGCATCATGCAGAAGCGAGTGACGAATGGCGAGCAGCGAATGGGAATAGGCTCCATTCCTATTCGCTACTCCCTATTCGCCATTCGCCTCTACCATTTCTCGCCGAACGGCCGGATCTCCATTTCGAAGGTCCAGGCGCTCTTCGGCTGCTGGTAGAGCTGCCAATAGGCACCGGCGACCGACGCCGGCGGCATCAGCAGGTCCGGATTGTCCAGCGCCTCCTGACCCCAGAGCTGGGCGCGGCGCTCGCGGACCCAGGCGGTATCGACGCCGGAATCGATGATGAGATGGGCGACATGGATGTTCTGCGGCATCAGTTCGCGCGCCATTGCCTGCGCCACGGCGCGCAGTCCGAACTTGGCCGAAGCGAAGGCGGCATAGCCGGAGCCGCCGCGCAGCGACGCGGTCGCGCCGGTGAAGAAGATCTTGCCGTCGCCGCGGGGCAGCATCAGCCGGGCGGCCTCGCGCCCGGTGACGAAGCCGGCCCAGCACGCCATCTCCCAGACCTTGCGGAACACCCGGTCCGTCGTCTCGAGGATCGGGAAGTTCACGTTGGCGCCGACGTTGAAGATCACGACCTCGAGCGGCGCATGCCTGTCGGCGTCATTGAGGAAGGCGGTGGTCTCGTCCTCCTTGCGGGCATCGAGCGAGCGCGCCACGATCCACCCGCCGGCGGCCTCGACCTCCGCGACCAGCGGCGCGAGCTTGTCGCCATTGCGGCGGCCGGCGAACACCGTGAAGCCTTCCGACGCGAACTTCTTGACGATCTCGGCGCCGATGTAGTCGCCGGCCCCGACGACCGCGACGGTGGCGTTGCGCTGTTGCATGCTTTGTCTCCCGATCTCACTTCAGCGTCATTGCGAGTAGCCCCGGGTCTCGCCTATGGCGAGCCCGTCGGGCCGTGCTTCGCGCGGACCCGTCGGCTCGCGATGATGGCGATCACTTGCCCAGGATATATTCCTCGACGTCGCGCAACTGCTCCTTGCCGAAGAACATCTCGTTGCCGACGAAGAAGGTGGGCGAACCGAATGCGCCGCGCTCGACGGCGGCTTGCGTGTTCTCCACGAGCTTCGCCTTGACCTCGGGCTCCTGGGCGCGCGCGAACAGCTTGGCCCCGTCGAGCCCGGAGGATGTGATCGCAGCGATCGCGATCTCGGGATCGTCCATCTTCTTCGGCTCGCGCCACATGTGGTGGAACGCCGCGTCGACATAGGCCTCGAACACGCCTTCGAGCTGGGCGGCGATGGCCGCGCGCATCAGGTTCAGCGTATTCACCGGGAAGTATGGATTCCAGACCCAGGGCTGCACGTGGTAGCGCTTGAGGAAACGCTGCGTCTCGACCTCGTGGAACTCACGCTTGTTCCTGACGCCGGCGAGCGACTCGGCGGGCGACTTGTTGTTGGTCGCCTTGAAGATGCCGCCGAGCAGCACCGGGACATAGTAGAACTGGACGCCGATCCGCTGCACGATCGCCGGGATCGCCTCGTGGCTCAGATAGGCGTTGGGACTGCCGAAGTCGAACATGAATTCTGGCGCTGGACGGCTCATGGGCGGTCTCCTCGGTTTTTCACATTGTGGTCCAGCGCAGCAGCCCCGTCCAGGGTTTTATGACGGTCATCATATTCCAGCGGCCGGGAGGCATCGGAGTGCATCAGATCATCCTGTGCACCGTCCGCTTGCGCCAGACCACGAGATAATAGCTCATCTGCAGCAGCATCATCGCGGCGAATGTAATGGGATAGGCGAGCCAGACGCCGTCGAGTCCGATGCTGCGGCTGAGCCAGGTGGCAGCCGGCACCTCGATCGCGGCGATCGCAAACGCCGAGATCGCCAGCGGCATCCACACCGTTCCGGACGCGCGCATCGCCGACGAGAACGTGATGGATATGCCGAACAGCACCGAGCTCCACAGCACGATGTGCAGCGAATGCTGCGCCACCTCGATGACGGCTGGGTCGGTGATGAAGAAGCCCATCAGCACCCGTGAGAACAGATAGCCGATCGCGACGAGGCCGCCGGTCAGCACGACATTCATCTCGATGCCGGTCCGCACGATGTCGCCGATCTGCCCGGCCTGGCCGCGGCCGATCGCCTGGGCGCCGAAGATCGAGACCGAGATCGCGATGGACAGCGCCGGAAACTGCACATAGCCGAGCACCTGGTTGACCGCGCCATAGGCCGCCGTCGCGTCCGAGCCGAAGCCGTTGACGAGGCCGATCAGCACCATCTCTGCCAAGGACATCACGATCATGCCGATCGCGGCGGGGATGCCCAGCCGCAGCACCGCCCGCAGCAGTTTCGCGTCCGGCAGCATGCCCCGCAGGAGTGCCGCGTCGATCGCCAGCGGGTGCTTGCGCCGGCGCAGATGGAGATGGAGCCAGGCCAGCGTCGTCAGCGTCGAGATTGCCGAGGCCCAGGCCGCACTGGCGACGCCGAGAACGGGCGCGCCGAGCCAGCCGCGGATGAACACCGGCGTCAGCACCAGGCCGAGCGTGGTCGATGCAGCGAGCGAGGCCAGCGGCGTCACGGTGTCGCCGACGCCGCGCATCTGTGACGACAGCAGGATGTAGGCGAAGGTCAGCGGCATTGTGATCATCATGATGCGGGCATAGCCCGCGGCCGCATCCAGGATGTTGGCGGGCGTGGCGAGGGCGGTGAGCAGTTCGCGGCTGAAGACGCCACCCAGCACCGCGATCAGGCCGCCGAGCAGCAGCGCGATGCTCAGCGTCGTGCCGGCGATCTGCTTCACCTTGGCCGGCTCGCCGGCGCCCCAGGCCTGTCCGATCAGGACGCCGGCGCCCGAGCCGAGGCCCATGACGAAGGAGACGAAGAAGAACATCGCCGGGAAGAACACCGAGACCGCGGCGAGCGCATCGACGCCGATCATCTGGCCGAGATAGACATTGTTGATGGTGCCGAACAGCGATTGCAGGATATTGCTCAGCATCATCGGGACGACGAACATCAGGAACGGCTTGCGCAGCGAGGCGGTTGGCGGCGACACGGCGTGGTTCTCCGTCGACCGCCCTTCGTTCGAGGCACGGCCGTGTTGCGAGGAATGGAAGCGAGAGCCGCCGCGAGCGGCCGCTCTCGTTGACTGTCGAAATCAGCCGATCTCACTCGGCCCTGTGGCGATGCGCGAGCGCCACTGCATGGTCGCGGATGTCGGCCGGCCAGTCCGCGATCAAGCCGGCGAAGCGGGCGAGATCGCCGGCGAACAGCGCGCGGGACGCCTCCTCGAACTGTGGCAGGTTGCTGCCGATCCCCGACATGAAATGATAGGCCGCGTCGCGCGCCTCGCGGGCGCGGTCGCTGTCGCCGTTGGCGCGGCGGGCTTCGTGGACCAGCTTGCGCAGGGCGACCGAGGCGCCGCCCGGCTGCGCATTGAGCCATTCCCAGTGCTGCGGCAGCAACGTGACCTCGCGGGCCACGACCCCGAGCTTTGGCCGGCCGCGGCCGCGCGGCCCGGTCGGCGGCTGGTCTGCGACCACGCCGGCGTCGACCGGCAGGCGGGCCAGGATATCCCGGTCGCTGCCGCGCAGATCGATGTCGATCGGCTGCCCGGTGCGGTCGTTGAAGATCACGATCGGCTCGATGTTCGGCGCGGCGTGTTTCAGCACCAGCGCCACCTTGGGCAGGGGCCCGGCGGCGATCCGGGTCTGGCCGGCAAATGCGGTGAAAGTGTCCATGGCTTGGTCCCGTTGATGCGCTTAATAAGACCCGGGCGAAATTAAAGTCAATATTACCCGGATAATTATTGTGGCCCTCCTCCAGTGCCGAGGACGCCTCGCCGAACCCGTGCCGTCCTGCTACGGAACGGCGCCCGCCACTCGATCCGTCCCTGGGAACCCCATGCTCACCGTTCACCACCTCAACAATTCCCGCTCGCAACGCGTGCTCTGGCTGCTCGAGGAGCTCGGCGTCCCCTACGAGATCATTCGCTACGAGCGCCAGCCGGACATGCGCGCGCCCAAGGAGCTGCGCGCCATTCATCCGCTCGGCAAGTCGCCCGTGATTACCGACAACGGCAACACGGTCGCGGAGTCCGGCGCGATCGTCGAATATCTCGTCGAGACCTATGGCGATGGCCGCCTGATCCCGCCGTCGAAGACGCCGGAGCGGCTGCGCTATTCGTACTGGCTGCACTATGCAGAGGGCTCGGCGATGCCGCTGCTGCTGCTGAAGCTGCTGTTCAACATCATGCCGAAGCGCGCGCCGGCGCTGCTGCGTCCGATCGTGCGCAAGGTGTCGAACCAGGCGTTGAGCACGCTGGTCAATCCGCAATTGAAGCAGCACATGGCGTTCTGGGAAAGCGAGCTGCAGAAGAGCGAGTGGTTTGCGGGCGATTCGTTCACCGCGGCCGACATCCAGATGAGCTTCCCGCTGCAGGCGGCGGCATCGCGCGGCGGACTGGAGCAGGGCCATCCGCGGGCGATGGATTTCCTCGCCCGCATCGAGGCACGGCCGGCCTACAAGATCGCGCTGGAGAAGGGCGGGCCCTACGAGGTCGGCCGCTGAGCCCCGGCTCTATTTCGATTGCGCGGCGGTGGCTTCCGTCGCCGCGATCACCTCGCGCACCAGCCGCGCGACGCCCTTGATGTCGCCGTCCGGGTCGATGGAATCACCGAGCCGGGCCACCACCATGCGCTGGCTCGGCATGATCACGAGCCGCTGGCCGAGCAGGCCAAAGGCGAAGAACGCATCCGCCGGAACGCCGGCGCGCGCCCGTCCCAGCGCGTGAACGTGCTGGCTGCGGTTGGTCCACAATCCCGCGCCATAGTCGGTGTCCAGCGTCGCGGTCGCCGACATCGCCACCCAGCCCTCGGGCAGGATGCGCTTGTCCCCGGCGACGCCGTCGCCGAGATAGAGCAGCCCCAGCTTCGCCCAGTCCCGCGCGCTCGCCAGCATGTTGCCGTAACCTTGCAGCGTGCCGGTGCCGTCGAACTGCAGCGTCGCGCTGCGCATGCCGAGCGGATGGAACAGCTCGCGCCACGCGAATTCGATCGCCTGCTCGGGACCGCCGGCGGCGTCGCGGATGATGCGCGCCAGGATCTGGGTGCTCGCGCTCGAATAGGCCCAGCGCTGGCCGGGCGGCGCGATCAGCGGCGCATGCACCGCGAACGCCGCCATGTCGCGGTGGATGTCCATCTGGCTCGACGGATCGAAGCCGGAATTGGTTTCGTCCAGCGCCAGGCCTGACGTCATGCGCATCAACTGTTCGATGGTGATGTCGTGGCGCGGATCCCTTGGCTCGCGCCATTCCGGGACCGGCGCCGGGTTCGACGGGCTCAGTCTGCCCTGCCGGATGAGGATGCCCAGCAGTGCATTGGTGACCGTCTTGGTCATCGAGAAGCCCATGAGCGGGGTATCGACGCCGATGTTCGGCGCATAGCGTTCCGCGATCAGGCGACCGTCCTTGACGACGACGATCGCCTTGGTGCGGCGGAATGGCGGGCTGGCCGGCTCCTCGAAGGCGTGATCGAGCGCCGCCTTCAGCGCGGGATCGCTGGGCTCCACCGCAGCGTCTTCGGCGAAGTCGGGCAAGGCGGGAGCAGGCGCGGCGGCGCGCAGCGCAGCGACGTCGGTGTGGGGCACGTAAGGCGGCTTCTGACCCTGAAGCGTCACGCAACCGAGACCGTCGTGATACGAGGCCCGGGTGGCGTGCAGGCCGAGCAGCGACACCTCCACCATGCGCATGTCGGGCTCCACCCGGTAGCGCATCACGGCCCGCAACCGGCGCAGACCGGGCCGTTCCATGGTCTCCGCAAACACCGTCTGCGGATCGAGGCCGGAGACGTAGGTCTTGGCGCAGATCATCTCGGCGACCACGGTGGTCGCGACGCGCAGCGCCCGGTCAGGCCGATAGGTGAGCCACCCCGCCACCAGCAGGGCCGCAAACACCAACAGACCGACCACGAATCTTCGCAAATGCACCAGAACGTCCGACGCCGTCTCGCGGGCGAGCCTCGCTGCGCCCTGGTATGCTTCTAACGCGCCTCGGTCACCACGCCAACGGAGGGAAGCTGGTGCAGGGCCCCGCCGGGCGGCGGCAAATCGTCATCCGGGCCACGATCTCCTCCTATCGGCCAGGAACCGGGCGCCTCAGCGCCCGGCCGCGGTGGCGCCCTTGCTGCGCGGATCGGGCGCGCCGACGAATCCATCCGGCGTCACCAGGATGGAGTTGGCCGAGGTCCGTCCCATCGGCTCCTCGATCTTGTGGCCGCGGGCGCGCAGACCGGCGAGCACGTCATCGGCGAAGCCTTTCTCGATTCTAACCTCGTCGGGCATCCATTGGTGATGCAGGCGAGGCGCGGCGACGGCCTGGCGGACGTCCATCCGATAGTCGAGGACGTTGACGATCACCTGAAGCACGGTCGAGATGATGCGGCTGCCGCCCGGCGAGCCGGTGACGAGCACGGGCTTGCCGTCCTTCAGCACGATGGTCGGCGACATCGACGACAGCGGCCGCTTGCCGGGGCCCGGCAGGTTGGCCTCGAAGCCGACCAGGCCGAAGGCATTGGCGGCGCCTGGCGCGGCGGTGAAATCGTCGAGCTCGTTGTTGAGCAGCACGCCGGTGCCGTCGGCGACGAGGCCGACGCCATAGGGGAAGTTCAGCGTGTAGGTGTTGCTGACGGCATTTCCGTCATTGTCGACCACCGAAAAATGCGTGGTGTTGCTGCCCTCGCGCAGCGGCTTGGTGTTGAGAACGTCGCCTGCGCTGGTGGCGTGCGCGGGATCGATGCCGGCGCGCTGGCGCGCGGCATAGTCCTTCGACAGCATCGCGCGCACCGGCGCGTCGACGAAGGCGGGATCGCCGAGATAGCGCGCGCGGTCGGCATAGGCGCGCTTCATCGCCTCGATCAGCAGATGCAGCGACTCGGGCGAGCCCTGCTTCAGCTCAGCGAGCGGAAAGCCCTCGAGGATGTTGAGCATCTCGACCAGCACGGTGCCGCCCGACGACGGCAGCGGCATCGACACGATGTCATAGCCGCGATAGGTGCCGCGCACCGGCGTGCGCAGCACCGGCTGGTAGGATTTGAGATCGTCCGCCGTCATGATGCCGCCGGCATCCTGGATCGCCTTGGCGAGCTGGTTGGCGACCGGCCCTTCATAAAATCCGCGCGGTCCCTGCTCGGCGATGGCGGTGAGCGTCGCCGCCAGATCGCGCTGGATCAGCCGGTCTCCATCCTTCAGCACGGTGCCATCGGGCCGCATGAAGATCGCGGCCGATGATTTCCATTTCGCCAGCCGCGGCGCCATCATCGGCAGCGTCACGGCGACGTCGTCGGCGACGGGGATGCCGTCGCGTGCCAGCACGATCGCCGGCTGCAGCACCTGCGCCAGCGTGAATTTGCCCGAGCCGTATTTCTCCAGCGCCAACGCGAGACCCGCCACCGATCCGGGGACGCCGATCGACAGCGCCGAATCGCGCGACTTGGCGTTGTCGGGCTTGCCGTCGGCGCCGAGGAAGATGTCGCGCGTGATCGCGGCGGGACCGGTCTCGCGATAGTCGATCGCGATATCCTCGTTGGACTTGGCGATGTGGATGACCATGAAGCCGCCGCCGCCGATGTTGCCGGCAACCGGATAGGTGACGGCCATCGCAAAGCCGGTGGCAACGGCGGCATCGACCGCGTTGCCGCCGAGCGCGAGAATGCGCTGGCCGACTTCGGCTGCGATCCTCTCCTGTGCCACCACCATGCCATGGGCGGGCGGCTGCGCCGGCGCGGTGATACCGGGTGGCTGCGGGATATCGAAGGTTTGCGAATCCAGCGCCCGCGCGGGCAGGCAGCCGGCCAGCAACAGCATGAAACCCGCAAGGAGCCGTCGTCGATCAATCGTGAACGTGGTCATCGCAATTCTGCCGTTGCTGACATCCGCCTGGGATCGTCAGATGTTATAGGGCCGGGTCGCCGGCGTAAAACGCAACGCCGTGATCGTCGCGAGACGCGACGCTGGGATTGCAGAGGATTTTCGAATGGCCGTCATCACGATCGAGACCTCTGGCACTGCCGACGGCCGAATCTATCCCGGGCGCGCGGCCGTCGTCAGCTGGATCTTGTTCGATTGGGCGGCGCAGCCCTATTTCACGCTGATCACGACCTTCGTCTTCGCGCCCTATTTCGCGGCGCATGTCGCGCCGGACGCGGCGAGCGGCCAGGCGCTGTGGGGCTTTGCGACCGCCGCGGCCGGCATCGTCATCGCGCTGCTGTCACCGGTGTTCGGCGCCATCGCCGATGCCACCGGGCGCCGCAAGCCGTGGATCGCGGCGTTCGGCGCGCTGCTCGTGATCGGCGCCTCGCTGATGTGGATCGGGCGCCCCGGCGCGCCCGAGCTGATCCCGCCGCTGCTCGCGGCCTATGTGATCGCCACCATCGGCGTCGAGTTCGCCACCGTGTTCAACAACGCGATGATGCCGACCCTGGTGCCGCCGGAACGCATCGGCCGGCTATCCGGCACCGGATGGGCCACCGGTTATGTCGGCGGCATCCTCTCGCTCATCATCGTGCTCGGCTTTCTCGCCGCCAATCCCGACAGCGGCCGCACGCTGTTTGGATTCAAGCCGCTGTTCGGGCTCGATCCCGTGAGCCATGAAGGCGACCGCATCTCCGGTCCGCTCACGGGGCTCTGGTTCATCGTGTTCGTGCTGCCGATGTTCCTGTTCACACCGGACTTTCCGGCACGGCACCGGCTGGGCGCGGCCGTGCGCGAGGGGCTCGGTCAACTGAAGCAGACGCTGCGCAGCCTGCCGCAGCAGCGTGACGTTGCACTCTTTCTCCTCGCCAACATGATCTACACCGATGGGCTGGTGTCGCTGTTCGCTTTCGGCGGCATCTATGCCGCCGGCACATTCGGCTGGAACACGATCCAGATCGGCACCTTTGGCATCATCCTCGCCGCCGCCGGCACGTTCGGTGGCTGGCTCGGCGGCAAGCTGGATGATTTTCTCGGGCCGAAGCGTGTGATCGCCGGCAGCATGACGCTGCTGCTGCTCGCGATCGTCGCGATTCTCATGGTGAGCCGTGATTCGGTTCTGTTCATTCCGGTGACGCCGGCCGTGCCGGGCGGCCCGCTGTTCGCCTCGCTGCCGGAGCGCGCCTACCTCCTGCTCGGCTGCGTCATCGGCGCCTGCGGCGCGCCGCTGCAGGCGGCCTCGCGCTCGCTGCTGATCCGCATGGTGCCGAAGGAGCGCGTCGCGCAGTATTTCGGCATGTTCGCGCTCACCGGCAAGGTGACGTCGTTCATCGGGCCATTGCTGATCGGCACCATCACCGCGGTCACTGCGAGTCAGAAGGCCGGCATGGCGGTGCTGGTGCTGTTCTTCGCGACCGGATTGCTGTTGCTGGCGCGCGTGAGTTCAGATCGTCCTGCGGAGCGGGCTGCCTGAACTCTCTCCGGGGGCATTCCGGGGCGTCGCGCAGCAACGAACCCGGAATCTCGCGCCTCGGCTCCGGATTCCGGGGTCGCGCTGCGCGCGCCCCGGAACGACGGTGAAGGCGCTCAGTGCCGGAAGTGCCGGACGCCGGTGAGCACCATGGCGATGCCGTGCTCGTCGGCGGCCTTGATGACCTCGTCGTCGCGCACCGATCCGCCCGGCTGGATCACGGCGGTGGCACCGGCCTCGATGCAGGCCAGCATGCCGTCGGCGAACGGGAAGAACGCGTCGGAGGCGACCACCGAGCCCTTGGTCAGCGGCTCGGCGAGCTTGAGCGCGCTGGCCGCATCCAGCGCCTTGCGTGCGGCGATGCGCGCCGAATCCACCCGGCTCATCTGTCCGGCGCCGATGCCGACGGTCGCCGAATCCTTGGCGTAGACGATCGTGTTCGACTTGACATGCTTGGCGACGCGGAAGGCGAAGCGCAGGTCGCGCAGCTCGGCGTCGGTGGGGGCGCGCTTGGTCACCACCTTCAGCTCCATGTCATCGACGACGGCATTGTCGCGGCTCTGCACCAGCAGGCCGCCGGCCACGGTCTTGGCGGTGAGGCCGGCTTCGCGCGGATCGGGCAGGGCGCCGGCGAGCAGCAGCCGCAGGTTCTTGCGCGCTGCGATGATCGAGATCGCCTCGTCGGTGGCGTCGGGCGCGATGATCACCTCGGTGAAGATGCCGGTGATGGCGCGCGCGGTGGCGGCGTCGAGCTTGCGGTTCATCGCGATGATGCCGCCGAACGCCGAGGTCGAGTCGCAGGCCAGCGCCTTCTGATAGGCGGTGACGAGATCGGGGCCTTCGGCGACGCCGCAGGGATTGGCGTGCTTGACGATGACGCAGGCCGCGGTGCGCGCCGGGTCGAACTCGGCGATGCACTCATAGGCCGCATCGGTGTCGTTGATGTTGTTGTAGGACAGCTCCTTACCCTGCAGTTGGCGCGCGGTGGCGACGCCGGGACGGCGGCCGGGCAGCGCGTAGAACGCCGCATGCTGGTGCGGGTTCTCGCCATAGCGCAGCGACTGGATCAGCTTGCCGCCGAAGGCCCGGTAGTCGGGCGCGTCGTTCTGGATGGTGGCGGCGAACCAGTTGGAGATCGCAGCATCATAGGCGGCGGTGCGCGCATAGGCCTTGGCGGCAAGCCGGCGGCGCAGCAGCAAGGTGGTCGAGCCCTCGTGGCGCGCGAGGTCCTCGAGCACGGCCTCGTAGTCGTTGACGTCGACGACGACCGCGACATCCTCGTGGTTCTTCGAGGCCGCGCGGATCATCGCCGGGCCGCCGATATCGATGTTCTCGATGCAGTCGCTGAACGACGCGCCGCGCTCGGCGGTGGCCTCGAACGGATAGAGATTGACGACGAGGAGATCGATCGGCGCGATGTTGTGCGCCTTCATCGCCTCGGTGTGCTCGTCATTGCCGCGGATGGCGAGCAGGCCGCCATGCACCTTGGGATGCAGCGTCTTGACGCGACCGTCCATCATCTCGGGAAAGCCGGTGAGGTCGGAGACGTCCTTCACCTTCAGGCCGGCCTCGGCAATGGCCTTGGCGGTGCCGCCGGTGGAGATCAGTTCGACGCCGCGCGCAGCGAGCGCCAGCGCGAAGTCGGCGAGGCGGGTCTTGTCGGAAACGGAGAGCAGAGCACGGCGAACGCGACGAAGCTGGTTTGTCATGGCAAAGAGTCCTGTTGCAGGAGTTCAATTTGCCCAGGCGCACGGCGGTCGATCCCGCGCTCCCCGATGGTGCTCCATCCAAAGTCGCCAGTCGCGCGAGAGCCGGCCTCATATCAGCTTTTGCCGATGGCGACAACGGGGAGGTGTGTGTGCTCGGGATCGATTGAGCGCTCATGTTGGCTCGAACGCGCGTCGCAGGCGGTGCCCTTACCTCGCCCCGCTTGCGGGGAGAGGTCGGATTGCATCGCCAGATGCAATCCGGGTGAAGGGGTACAGGTCTCGCCACGTGCACTTCCCGTGCGTCTGCCCCTCACCCGACCCTCTCCCCGTAAGTAAGGGGAGAGGGAGCCTACTGTCCGTGCAGATATAGCGTGCATCTCGCAGCACGATTCGTCGGCTCATTCCTTGGCGCTGTACCGCTCACAGCGGCAGTTCCGGCTCTCTCCGCGCGTTGCGGCGCCCGTTGGTTTCGGTCGGCGACGCCGACGAGCGGACGAAGCTCCAGCGGATCGACGGGACCTGCTGCGCGTCCTGCCGGATCACCAGTTGGGTGGTGCGGCGCGGACCGTCATTGCCGGCGAGAAACACGCTGTCCTCGAGATCGACGCGGTCGTCGAACGTCTCGAACGTCCAGACCTCGCGATTGGGCAGTACCAGCATGGCGCCGCGGCCGTCGCTGAGCCGGCTTGCCTTGACCGCGGGATGCAGATGGAAGCGCAACGCGTAGTCCGAGCCGCCGCCACGCAGCCGCGCGCCCTGCGCCGGCGTCACGGTGTCCTCGCCGTCGAGCCGCGAACCGTCCTCGGCGGCCACCAGCACGCGGCGATGGATCAGGCCGAATTTGGCCGCGTAACCGTTATGCGAGGTCGACAGCACGGTGCCGTCGGGCACGATCTCGCGGAAGTTCTCCACCCGCGTCGGGCCCGACACGATCGGCGCGCCGTGCAGCAGGCGCTTCATCGCCGACATCTCGACGAAAGTGCAGGACGAGGTGTTGTGATAGGTCAGCGTCGAATGCGCCACCGTGCTGCGCGCGAAGGCACGCCAATTGTCGCGACCGGTCGACGGCATGCCGCAATTGATCACGATGCGGCACGGTCCGGAGGACATCTCGAAGGCGAGGCAGCCGGCATGGGCCTCATGGCTCAGATGCGGTGGCGGCGGCGGACCGGTGTCGACGATGACCGTCATCGGTCCGGCGTCGAGCCGCTGGAAGCCGGAATGCGGCATGCTCGCCATCGGCGTGCCGTGGGTGTCGTCATAGGCGAGCAGGGTCGCCAGCAGGTCGGACGGGGTGCCGCCCATGCCGTTGAACAGCGCCATGTTGCCGTCGCCGTGCCGGAAGAAGCGCAGCATCGGCATCATGCGGTCGATGGCATTGAGCAGCGCCGGCGGCGGCGCGATGTTGCGGGCCGCAAACGTCTGCCGCAGCGGCAGCAGGTCGATCAAGAGCTCGATCAGCGCGCCCGGATTGCGCGAGACGTGGCCGCCATCGGGCAGGATCTGCCGCTGCAATTCGTCCGAGAGTTTCCGGGTCGCGCTGCGGATGTGCTTGGCCTGGTTGGCGAGGCACAGCGCCGCGTAGCACAGCGCAATCAGCACCTGCAGCCGCGGCGCGCCATCGGGAATGTCGATGGTCGAATAGCGCAGATAGCGGATCTCGCGGGTCAGCCCGCGCAGGTAGCGGCGGTAGAACTTGCCGTCGGAATCGGCCAGCACCAGCGGGGCCTGCGACAACAGCGAGATCACCCGCCGCGCCAGCACGTCGGCGCGCCGGCTCAAGGGATGGCGGCCGATCTGGTTGGTGATCCAGTCGTCGACCAAAGCGCGGGCGTTGGCGCGGGTCAGCGCGGTATCGGCTGCGCGCAGATGTCGCAGCCAGCCGAAGCCGAGCAGGGCCACCTCCCAGTCCTCGGACGGCGGCTCCAGGTCGAAGATCGAACGGCCGTGGCAGGTCACGATCTTGCCGGCGAAGACGAAGCGTCCGGCATAGATCTCGGCCGCCCGCGTCGCGTCCGACGTGCGCAGGTCATGCGGCGCAATGATGAGCCGGTCCGCGCGTCCTGGCCACAGCCCGGACACGGATACCGATACACCGCTGACGTTGGACATCAGGCTGCGCGCAAAGCGGCCCATCACCAGCGTCGATATGCGTCTGCGTTGAGCGGCGGACACGCCAAGCCTTGGATTCAGAGGGGGATTCGGTTGCGCATCCTTCATAGATCGCAACTGCCGCCGATACACCATTTTTGGCCCCGGTGCAGCACCATCGCGGGACCAGAATCTGGTGCAAAATCAGGATATAAACGGACTAACGCAACGCCGACGCCCTCAAAGCGCGGCCGACGCAGGGCCGGCGCAGAGCGCACACGATGACACGCTCACGGCCGCCGCTCCAGTCTCGCCGCATAAAAACCGTCGAGACCGCCAAGCCGGGGGTCCTGGTGCGGCAAATGACAGGGCAGGGTGCGCAGGTCGCCGGCCGGCGTGACCAGCTCGGCCAGTCCCGCCACCTCGCCGGGGGTGACGGGGATGCGGCGCAGCTCGGTGGTTTCGGCGAGCACGCGCTCGACCACCTGCTCGCCCTCCTCGGGCTCCAGCGAGCAGGTGCAGTAGACCAGGGTTCCGCCCGGCTTGAGCAGGCTGGCCGCCCTGGTCAGCAGCCGCGTCTGCAGGCCCGACAATGCGGTGACGTCGGCCTCGCTGCGCAACCAGCCGACGTCGGGATGGCGCCGGATCGTGCCGGTCGAGGTGCAGGGCGCATCGAGCAGCAGGCCGTCGAAGCCGCCGCTCTCGGCCGGCTGCCATTCGGCGGCGTCGGCCACCACCGTCTCGGCCGCGAGCTGCAGCCGGGCCATGTTGTCCTTCAGCCGGTTCATCCGGGCCGGCGACCGGTCGACCGCGGTGACGCGGGCGCCGGCATGGGCGAGCTGGGCGGTCTTGCCGCCCGGCGCCGCGCAGAGATCGGCGATGGTCTTGCCGCTGACGTCGCCGAGCAGGCGCGCGGGAAGGGCGGCAGCGGCGTCCTGCACCCACCATTGTCCCTCGGCGAAGCCCGGCAGCACCGTCACCGAGCCATGCAGCACGGTGCGCACGGTGCCGGTCGGCAGCACCTCGCCGTGCAGCCGCGACGCCCATTGCCCGGGGTCCGACTTCACCGTGAGGTCGAGCGACGGCTCCTGGCCGAGCGCCGCGGCGATGTCCCTGGCGGTCGCTTCGCCGTAATGATCGATCCAGCGCTTGAGCAGCCAGGGCGCGATATCAAGCGGCTGACCGGTGGCATCGTCGAGCAGGCTCGCGCCCTCGCGGGCGCAGCGCCGCAGCACCGCGTTGACGAGTCCGGCATATTTCGCGGCGCGACGGTCGGCCTGCACCAGGCGGACGGAGAGGTCGACGGCGGCGTGGTCGGGAACGTCCATCCAGAGGATCTGGGCGGCGCCGATCAGCAGCGCGCTTTGCGCCCGCGGCGCGTCGGTCGGCACGCCACGATCCAGCAGCCGCGACAGCACGTGGCCGAGCGTTCCGAGCCGCCGCAAGGTCGTGGCGACCAGCCGGCGCATCAGCGCGCGGTCGCGGTCGGCGAGATGCTTCAGTCCGGGATGCGCGCCGGTTCCGTCGAGCTGATCGTCGAGGGTGCGATGCTTGTGCAGCACGCCGTCGACCACGTCGGCGGCGATGCGTCGTGCCGCCAGGCCTGGGACTTCGGAAGGGGTCGCAAAACGCGGCGGAGGCATGCCTGGGAATTACTCGCGAAAGAAGAAAGGCAGTTCCGCGACCATCGGGTGCATGCCATCAGCTTGCGGGTCCTCTGTCACCGGAATATGCCAAATGTAAGAATCGGCTCCGCTTTTTTTAGACCTGTTTTCCCCGGCGTGCTCACACGATCTGATGATGTCGGGAAGGATCCGGTGCAACGGTGGAATGGTACGATGAGCAACGAACCCAACAACGAGCGCAAGCCCGCATTGTCGGTGGTCGCCAGCAACGACAATCCGCGCAAGCTGCTCACTCCGGCCGCGCAGCGTGCGCTGGCCGAGGCGGAGGAGCGGCGTCGTCTCGCGGCCGAGCAGGCGACGCCGATGCCGAGGGAGCTGCAGGGTCCGAAGGGACCGGAGCCGACCCGCTACGGCGACTGGGAGAAAAAGGGAATCATCTCGGACTTCTGATACATCCGCCGGGCGCGCGCCGTCAGGCATGGTGATGGCGCGGGGGACGGAGAATCAGTTCGGCCGCTTCGGCTTCAGCGGGTCACGACCACCGTGGTGCCGATCGACACGCGCTCGTAGAGGTCGGTGATATCGCTGTTCAGCATGCGGATGCAGCCGTAGGAGACGTAGCCGCCGACCGAGTTCGGCACATTGGTGCCGTGGATGGCATATTCGCCGCCCGCGAGCGTCATGGCGGCGACGCCCATCGGATTCTGCGGCGAGCCGCCGGGGATCACGTCGGGGATGTTGGGCTTGTCGCGCTTGACGTCGGCCGGCGGCGCCCAGGCCGGATTCCTGTACTTGCCGTCGATCTTGGTGGTGCCGGCCCATTGCCGGCCGGCCTTGCCGACGCCGACCGTGTAGCGCATGGCGTGGCTGCCATCGAGCACGAGGTAGAGCTTGCGCTCGCCGGTCTTCACCACGATCGTGCCGGGCGAATAGTCGCCGGCGATGCTGACCAGCTCGGGACGGGCGGACGCAGAGTCGGCCGTCGTGACCATGGCTCCGACCACCGACGCGGCCATCATCGCCGCCTTCACGGCCGGCCCGATCGCTCCAATCGGCCTCGCCATTCCTCTTCGCCCCATCGCTGCGACCTCCGCTCTTGCGGGAGCACTCGGATGGCTGGAGGAAATGAAAACTTCCTCTGCAAGTAAATGACCTGAAAACAACACTCGGCCGGAATCCGGCCCGCAACACGGATTCGCCGGCGGGGCCAGCGGAGCGAACCCGGCCGGGCACGTGCAATCTATTTGAGGCGGGTGATCGCCGACAGCGCCCGGACGGCGAATGTGCGCGGATGATCGTGGATGTAGTCGGACGTCGCCTGGCGGACGTAGTCGTGCTGGCGCACGTTCGATCCGATGGCCCACAGGGCTGCGGCCGCAACCACCATCCGGCCGCGCTGGGCCGCGTCGTAGCGCTGCTCCAGCGTGTCGTAGATGTCCTTCGGACCGCCGACCATGGCCACCGTGAGACGGGCGGTGTCGAGCGCGATGAGCTCGGACTGATTGGTGATGGAGGCGAAGAAGTCGAGGATCATGCGCACATAGCGGCCGTCGCCTTCAGCGAACGAGGCGCCCCACAGCAGGTCCAGGTCGGTCGGGGTCCTGATCGTGATGTCCTCGAGCCGGGCGGGAGCGCTGCCGAACTGATCCTCCAGCGTGGCGTCGAGGGCGCTGGCGCCGAAACGGCCGCGAAACCTGCCAGCCTCAGCGGCATGTCCCGAGAGCCGGACCGCGGCCAGGAAGGCCGAAGCCGCCTTGCCGTCTCCCTCGGGCGGCGCCAGCCGATCGATCCAGTCGGGATGCAGCGCGAAGGACCGCGCCAACAGCCCGGTCACCGGCGGGTAGGCGGTCCAATCCCGCCCTTCCGACTTCAGGGTCGCGAACACGTGGGCCAGGCCCTCGATGCGCGGATCCCGGTAGAAGAACGCGACCGAACTCTTCAGCTCCGGCGACTGCGGCATGAGCTGCGCCGTCGAAGGACCGATCCCGCCCGCCAAAGCGAGGAGAACGCAGCCCAGCCGGGCCGCGTTCTCCAACCGTCTCCTGAGAGGTCCAGCGGACATGCGCTAGGCCTGCTTCTCCTTGCGGTTCTGCCGGTGCTGGACGAGATCATCGACCACGCCGGGATCGGCAAGGGTCGAGGTGTCGCCGAGCGCGCCCGGCTCGTCCTCGGCGATCTTGCGCAGGATGCGGCGCATGATCTTGCCGGAGCGGGTCTTGGGCAGGCCGGGGGCGAACTGGATCTGGTCGGGCGAGGCGATCGGGCCGATCTCCTTGCGCACCCAGGCGACGAGCTCCTTGCGCAGCTCCTCGCTCGGCTGCTCGCCGGCCATCAGGGTGACATAGGCGTAGATGCCCTGGCCCTTGATGTCGTGCGGATAGCCGACCACGGCCGCTTCCGAGACCTTGGCGTGCGCGACCAGCGCGCTCTCCACCTCGGCGGTGCCCATGCGGTGGCCGGAGACGTTGATGACGTCATCGACGCGGCCGGTGATCCAGTAATAGCCATCGGCGTCGCGGCGGCAGCCGTCGCCGGTGAAGTACTTGCCCTTGTAGGTCGAGAAGTAGGTCATCTCGAACCGGGCGTGATCGCCGTA
The DNA here is from genome assembly GCF_032377435.1 of Bradyrhizobium sp. SZCCHNS3002. NCBI lineage: Bacteria > Pseudomonadati > Pseudomonadota > Alphaproteobacteria > Hyphomicrobiales > Nitrobacteraceae > Bradyrhizobium > Bradyrhizobium sp. SZCCHNS3002. The sequence continues at coordinate 412,015 of NZ_JAUHHY010000002.1, read as the reverse complement.
CACGGTGCGCATCTGGCCCGGCCAGGAGCGGGTGAGGCAGAGATTGCCCTCGGTCGCGCCTTCCAGCGTCTTGCCATCGGCATCGACGATCTCGGGCACGACGCCGAAGAACGGCCGCGTCGCCGAGCCTGGCTTGAGCTTGGTCGCGCCCGGCAGCGGCGTGATCAGGATGCCGCCGGTCTCGGTCTGCCACCAGGTGTCGACGATCGGGCAGCGGTCGTCGCCGACGACGCGGTGATACCACTCCCAGGCTTCCGGATTGATCGGCTCGCCGACCGAGCCGAGCAGGCGCAGAGACGCGCGCGAGGTCTTCTTCACCGGCCCGTCGCCACCCTGCATCAGCGCGCGGATCGCGGTCGGCGCGGTGTAGAAGATGTTGACCTTGTGCTTGTCGATGACGTTCCAGAACCGCGAATTGTCCGGATAGTTCGGCACGCCTTCGAACATCAGCGAGATGGCGCCGTTGGCCAGCGGTCCATAGAGGATGTAGCTGTGGCCGGTGACCCAGCCGACGTCGGCGGTGCACCAGTAGACGTCGCCCTCGTGATAGTCGAACACGTATTGGTGCGTCATCGCGGCGTAGACGAGATAGCCGCCGGTGGTGTGCAGCACGCCCTTGGGCTGGCCGGTCGAGCCCGAAGTGTAGAGGATGAACAGCGGATCCTCCGCATGCATCGGCTCGCACGGGCATTCGGTCGTCACCATCTCCGCGGCCTCGTGATACCAGAGGTCGCGGCTCGGGTTCATCTCGATCTTGCCGCCGGTGCGCTTGACCACGACGACCCAGTCGACATTGTCGACCTTGTTCAGCGCCGCGTCGACATTGGCCTTGAGCGGCACCTTGCGGCCGCCGCGCAGGCCCTCGTCGGCGGTGATGATGATCTTGGAATCGCAGTCCTTGATGCGCTGGGCGAGCGAGTCCGGCGAGAACCCGGCGAACACCACCGAATGGATGGCGCCGATGCGGGCGCAGGCCAGCATCGCATAGGCGGCCTCCGGGATCATCGGCAGATAGATGGTGACGCGGTCGCCCTTCTTGACGTTGCGGTTGCGCAGGATGTTGGCCATCCGGCACACCTCGTCGTGCAACTCACGATAGGTGATGTGCTTCGACTGCGAGGGGTCGTCGCCTTCCCAGATGATCGCGGTCTGGTCGCCGCGGGTGGCGAGATGGCGGTCGATGCAGTTATAGGCGGCGTTGAGGACGCCGTCCTCGAACCATTTGATCGAGATGTTGCCGGGTGCGTAGGAGACGTTCTCGATCTTCGTCGGCGCCTTGACCCAATCGACGCGCCTGGCCTGCTCGGCCCAGAAGCCGTTGGGGTCCTTGATCGAGCGCGCGTACATCTCCTGGTACTTCGCGTCGTCGACAAAGGCGCGTTTCGCCCACTCGGCCGGAACGTCGTAGATCTTCTCGGACATTTCACACCCTCCACATGCGGCCTGCCGTCGATCCCGCGCAGGCCATCGTTGTTCCCACTATGCGTCCGCGTAACCGGCGGCGACAAGGCAAGACAAGTAGGACCTTCGGCGGGGAGGTGGTCTGCGCAGGATCAAAGAATTGTGCGCGGAGGTTGCGTGCGCCGGCCGCGCCTCGGAGGTCGCTACAGTCTGCCGCATCAAGGTTACCCGGAATCGGGGCGGGCACCGGTATTTTGAAACCGCTTTGCCCAAAATTAGGGACTCGCTATCCGGCCCGTCACGCCCTAAATCGCCTTGAAGCTGTGGATAACCCGGCCGGAACCAAACCGGACTCCGGGGCATTGAGCGGATGAAAACGACGGCAGGGCGTCTAAAGCAATGATGGACCAGCAGAATTTCGAGAGCCCACGGGTCGGCCCGGCCGATCCCGAGGTCGCGCTCGCGAAAGCGCTGGGCCAGTGGCCGCCCAAGCCGCCACGCCGCAAGCTGAGCTTGAAGGATCTGGCCCACGCCAAGACCGCCGACGCGCAAGGCAACGCCAAGACCTCGGTCGAGGAACTCGCCAAGCGCATCGGGCTGAAGCTCGGCGACCAGACCGCGCTGACCATCCGCCGCATCAGGCGGGGCAAGAGCTATACCTTCATCCGCGCCAACGGCACCCCGATCCGCCACGCCGGCACCATTCGCCGCCTGCATGCGATGGCGGTGCCGCCGGCCTATCGCGAGGTGCGCTACGCCCCCGATCCGAACCTGCATCTGCAGGCGGTGGGCGTCGACGCCGCCGGCCGGCTGCAATACCGCTATCACGCCGACTGGGAGAAGGTGCGCGAGCACACCAAGGCGCATCGTCTCGCCAAGCTGGTCGGCGCGCTGCCGCGCATCCGCCGCGCGGTGTCGAAACATCTCGCCGGCGACGAGCCGACGCGCGAGTTCGCGCTGGCGGCCGTGATCGAGCTGATCGCGCGCACCGCGATCCGTCCCGGCAACGAATCCTATGCGCGGCTGAACGGCACGCGCGGCGCCACCACACTGCTGAAGTCGAACGTCACGCTCGAGGATGACTCCCTGGTGCTGACCTTCAAGGCCAAGGGCGGCAAGGCCGTGCGCAAGGAATGCGACGCCGCCAAGCTGGTGCGGGCCGTCGGCATTTTGCGCGGCGTGCCAGGCCGCCGCATGTTCCAATACCGCGACGCCCAGGGCGTGGTGCGCGCGGTCTCGACCACACAGGTCAACGCCTTCCTGCGCGAGATCGCCGGCATCAAGATCTCGCTGAAGGATTTCCGCACGCTGATGGCCTCGGCCGTCGCGCTCGAGACGTTGTCGCGGATCACGCCGGCGGCGAGCGCGCGCGGCCGCAAGAAGCAGATCCTGGAAGCGATCCGCGCCGCCGCCGACGAGCTCACCAACACGCCGGCGATCTGCCGCAAGAGCTACGTGCACGACACCATCGTCACGGCGTTCGAGGACGGCATTCTCGAACGCTTCGCCGCCACCATGAAGGGCCAGCGCTCGCAGACGCGGCGCGAGCAATTGCTGGCGCAAGTGGTGACGGCGGTCTCGGCCTGACGCCTCAAACGATCAAGCCTAGCACCGCGGCCCGATCTTCGCCGAGGCGAGGAAGCGCGCGATCGGGTCGAGCTGCTTGCACGACGCCGCCGACGTCTTCACGGGCTGCGGATTGCGCTTGACCGGCCGCAGCACAGCGGCTTTGCCGGACGCCTTCGCCCGGCGCGCCGGCGACGCGCTACGCCCTTCCGCCCGCACGGCCCGCGAGACCAGTGGCAGATAGACGTCCTCGTTGTACTCGATCGGCTGTGTCGCGAAGCTGCGATCCGTCTCGCTCAGCGTATCAACGCCCGGAATGGGCTCGCGGATCAGCGACGAGGTCGTGTCGCTCATGTCGCCGGGCGTCGCCGCGGCGAGCACCATCTTCGTTGCAAGCAAGCAGCAGATTATCACGAGGCAGAACCCCGCAATCCAGATCGTTCTGTTCACTGTAGGAAACCCCCGCCGATCGCGCCGGACAGTGCGGGACGTCCCCTTCCCGCAGCCGGCGCCGTGCCGACCAATCAACCTTAAGAAAGTCTTACTCGCAATATTTTCGGCAGGTTCGGCCGGGCTCGGCTCGCATTGTAGTTAATGGCGACGGTGATCGGTCATCGGCCTCGGCCAATGACCGACAGAGAGCTGATCAGTTCGCAGCAGGCTGCGACATTGCGGCGCAGTTCTCGTTCAATGAGTCGGCGAGACGATCTCGATCGCCGCAGGTTTCACGGATCACGTTAAATTATGCGCCGAAACTCGCTTCCGAACGCGGCGTAGCTCGGCCCGACACGACGCGAGAGCAACAGCGCTCTCCAACGCATCGATGTCGCAGTCGAACTCATCGTGCGGCTCTGCCGCCGTCTTCATTAGGGAGCTACCCATGTCCAAGCGCATTGCCTTCCTCGCTGCCGCCGCCTTCAGCGCGCTGTCGCTGACCTCGATCGTCGTCGCGCCCGCGCACGCCGAGGAGAAGACCGTGATGGTCGGAGGTGCGGCGATGTACCCGTCGAAGAACATCATCCAGAACGCGGTCAACTCGAAGGATCATACGACGCTGGTCGCCGCGGTGAAGGCCGCGGGCCTCGTGCAGACGCTGGAAGGCAAGGGACCGTTCACGGTGTTCGCGCCGACCAACACCGCGTTCGGCAAGCTGCCGGCCGGCACCGTCGACAGCCTCGTCAAGCCGGAGAACAAGGCGACGCTGACCAAGATCCTCACCTATCACGTCGTGCCCGGCAAGCTCGAGGCGTCCGACCTGAAGGACGGCCAGATGCTGAAGACGGTCGAGGGCGAGCAGCTCACCGTCAAGCGCGAGGGCAAGAACGTCATGATCGTCGACGCCAAGGGCGGCACCTCGATGGTCACGATCCCCAACGTCAACCAGTCGAACGGCGTCATCCACGTGGTCGACACCGTGCTGATGCCGGCGTCGTGAGGCCCGGCGCGACACCGGACACATCCGTTTCTTCCTCCTCCTCGCGGATGTGACCAGGAGCGAGCCGGGCCCACCCCCGGCTCGCTTTTTTGTGAACGCCATAGTTTTCACGTATCGATTTGATCGGCGCCGGAGCGTAACGGGGCCCGCCGAGCCGGCGTATAATGACCGTGACGAATGCAAGCGACGGAGCCGACCGCCATGACGAGCGCCACCACCGGCGCCCCCTCGACCCTCGCGGCGACCGGGGGACCTGCAACTGGAGTCGCGACCAAGGTCATTCAGCCGGCCTGGGTGCGCGTCATGCATTGGATCAACGCCGTCGCGATGATCATGATGATCATGTCGGGCTGGCAGATCTACAACGCCTCGCCGCTGTTCGACTTCCGCTTCGACCGCAGCTTCACGCTCGGCGGCTGGCTCGGCGGCGCGCTGCTGTGGCACTTCGCGGCGATGTGGCTGCTGATGCTGAACGGGCTCGCTTATCTCGTCACCGGTCTCGCCACCGGCCGGTTCCGCCGCAAGCTGCTGCCGGTCTCGCCGGCGTCCGTCATCGCCGACCTCAAGGCCGCGCTGACCTTCAAGCTCGCCCATGACGACCTCACCGTCTACAACGCGGTGCAGAAGCTGCTCTATCTCGGCATCATCGGGATCGGCATCGTCGTCGTGCTCACCGGCCTGTCGATGTGGAAGCCGGTCCAGCTGCACTGGCTGGTCAGCCTGTTCGGCGACTATCCGGCCGCGCGCTACGTCCATTTCGTCTGCATGGCGCTGATCTGCGCCTTCCTGGTGATCCACATCCTGCTCGCGCTGCTGGTGCCGAAGTGCCTGCGCGCGATGATCATCGGTCGCTGAGAGGAGAGAGTATCATGGCCAAGCGTCCGTTCCTCATTCCCGGCGTCGACAAGCGGCTCCTGATCAAGGACTCGTTGAAGGTGATGCCCGACCTCACCCGGCGCCGCTTCCTCACCGGCGGCGCCAGCCTGGGCGCGCTGACCCTGCTCACCGGCTGCGACGTCGTCGACGGCGACACGGCGGAGGAGCTGCTCAAGAAGGTGTCGAAGTTCAACGACGCCGTGCAGGCCTGGATGTTCAATCCGGACGCGCTGGCGCCGACCTTTCCGGAAAGCGCGATCACCAAGCCGTTCCCGTTCAATGCCTACTACACGCTCGACGAGGCGCCGGAGATCGATGCCGCTGACTGGAAGCTCGAGGTGCGCGGCCTCGTCGACAACAAGAAGTCGTGGACGCTGGACGAGCTGCATGCGCTGCCGCAGGTGACGCAGATCACCCGCCACATCTGCGTCGAGGGCTGGAGCGCGATCGGCTCCTGGACCGGCACGCCCTTGCGCGACTTCCTCAAGCTGATCGGCGCGGATATCAGCGCGAAATATGTCTGGTTCAACTGCGCTGACAAGGACGGCTACAATTCGCCCTTGGACATGCGCACCGCGCTGCATCCGCAGACCCAGATGACCTTCAAATACGCCGACCAGATCCTGCCGCGCGCCTACGGCTACCCGATGAAGATCCGCGTCCCCACCAAGCTCGGCTTCAAGAACCCGAAATACGTCGTCGCGATGGAGGTCACCAACGACTACAAGGGTGGCTATTGGGAGGATCAGGGGTACAATTCGTTCAGCGGGAGCTGAGCGTCGGTCCGCTTGAGGCCGAGCTGCGCGCGACACACTTCGCTGTCGTCCCGGCGAACGCCGGGACCCATAACCACAGGGGGTTATGAGGCAGGCAACTGGCAGCCGCATCCCTCGATAGCTTCCGCGGTATGGGTCCCGGCGTTCGCCGGGACGACACCGTGAGCTAGGTGCGGTCGGAGCGCTTCAGCTTGCCTTGCATCGCCGCCATCACCGCGCCCAGCAGCAGCAGCGCGGCTGAAACGTTCAACGCGTAGGTCAGGCTTCCCATCGCATCGGTGATCGCGCCGACGGCGAAGGGTCCGAGCGTCTGGCCGACGCCGAACGAGATGGTCAGCGCGGCGATCGCGCCCGGCCAGGCGCTCTGCGGCAGGTTGAAGCGCACGAAGGCGGTGGTGGCCGTGGTCACGGTCGAAAAGGCGATGCCGAACACAGCGGCCGACAGCGTCAGCATGACAGGCGAATGGCTGAGCGAGGGCAGGGCGGCGCCGATCGCGTTGATGGTGAGGATGAGGGCGGTGGGCCAGCCGCCGCGGTCGAGCGCCAGCACGCGCCGCCACACCCAGGGCGTGGTGAAGCCGGCGAGGCCAATGAGACACCAGAAGCCTGATTGCGCCGCGGCGCCGCCGCCGAGATCGCGCACATACGCGATCATGAAGGTGAGATAGGCGATATAGCCGGCGCCGTAGAGGAAGTAGCCGAACAGATAGATCGCCATCGGCCGCAGCGAGACGCGGTCGGTGCGGGTCTCCGCCGTGGCGGCGTTCGCCGGGAGCCGCATCGCGAGCAGCGGCCCGATCAGCACCGCGCCGACCGCGGCGAGCACGGCCCATACGATCCACCATGAGCCGGGCCCGAAGGCCTGCAGCACGAAGGGGGCGATCAGGCCGGAGATGACGATGCCGAGCGGCGGCCCGGCATAGAACAGGCTCAGCACGAAGCTCGCCTGCGCCGGCCGCGCCAGGGCGACCCGCGCCGCCAGCGCGCCGCCGGCCACCAGCGCGACGCCGGCGCCGATGCCGGTCACGAGCCGCGCCAGGCTGAGCGCGATGAAGTCACCGGTCATGGCGCACACCACGAGCGAGGCCAGCGCCGCCAGCGTTCCGCCGCGCACTGCGGCCAGGCCGCCGTAGCGCCGGGCCAGCTGCGCGGCGATCAGCGCGCCGATGAGATAGCCGGCGGCGTTGACCGTGTTCATGAAGCCGGCCGCCGAGTATGACCAATGCAGGCTGTCCCGCATGTCCGGCAGCACCAGCGCGTAGGCGAAGCGGCCGATGCCGAGACCGATGATCGGACCCAGCGACAGCGTGAGGTTGGTCAACGCCGGGTGGGCCGGTGTCGGGTCGGATGGGGAGGCTGGCAAGACATGCTCCGGCGCGGCGATCGGCCGGCAATTCATGCTATTCGGCCGCGATTTTCGCGCACATTACCGCCCGCCTCGCCGCGACAGAAGTGGTGCGCCGGCAATGGTGGCTTGCCAACGGCGCAGGAGGGCTTTAGCACTCCGCCGTTTTGAGAGATCCCGTCATTGCCGGGCGCCTGCTTTCGATCCGCTCGAGGCAGACCGGCAATCCAGCCATCCCAAGGATGGATGCCCGCGCAATGCCCCGGCATGACAAGCCCCGTGAGGACAACGACCATGGCGACCCAGAAGCTCCTTTTGCTGCCCGGCGACGGCATCGGCCCCGAAGTGATGGCCGAGGTGAAGCGCCTGATCGGCTGGCTCAACGCCAAGGGACTGGCCTCGTTCGAGACCGAGGACGGCCTGGTCGGCGGCGCCGCCTATGACGCTCATGGCGCCTCGATCTCGGAAGCCGACATGGACAAGGCCAAGGCGGCCGACGCCATCATCTTCGGCGCCGTCGGCGGTCCGAAATGGGATGGCGTTCCCTACGAGGTGCGTCCCGAGGCGGGCCTGCTCCGCCTGCGCAAGGATCTCGGCCTGTTCGCCAATCTGCGTCCCGCCGTGTGCTATCCGGCGCTCGCCGATGCCTCCAGCCTGAAGCGCGAGATCGTCGAGGGCCTCGACATCATGATCGTGCGCGAGCTCACCGGCGGCGTGTATTTCGGCGAGCCAAAGACCATCACCGATCTCGGCAACGGTCAGAAGCGCGCGATCGATACCCAGGTCTACGACACCTATGAGATCGAGCGCATCGCCCGCGTCGCCTTCGACCTCGCGCGCAAGCGCAAGAACAAGGTGACGTCGATGGAGAAGCGCAACGTCATGAAGTCGGGCGTGCTCTGGAACGAGGTCGTCACCGCGGTCCACAATCGCGAGTACAAGGACGTCACGCTCGAGCACCAGCTCGCCGATTCCGGCGGCATGAACCTGGTGAAATACCCGAAGATGTTCGACGTCATCGTTACCGACAATCTGTTCGGCGACATGCTGTCGGACATCGCGGCGATGCTGACCGGATCGCTCGGCATGCTGCCGTCCGCCTCGCTCGGCGAGGTCGACGCCAAGACCCACAAGCGCCGCGCGCTGTACGAGCCGGTGCACGGCTCGGCGCCGGATATCGCCGGCAAGGGTCTCGCCAACCCGATCGCGATGCTGACCTCGTTCGGCATGGCGCTGCGCTACTCCTTCGACATGGGCGCGCTCGCCGACAAGCTCGACGCCGCCATCGCCGCCGTGCTGGCCTCGGGTCTGCGCACCGCCGACATCAAGGCCGAGGGCTCGACGCCCGCTTCGACTACGCAGATGGGCGAGGCGATCATCAAGGAGCTGGAGAAGCTCGCGGCATAGTTGGAGCGAGTGCTCATTTCAGCCGGGCTCTCGCCACGCTGACAGTCTGCTCCCCTCCCCCTCGCGGGGAGGGGAGGGCACCGTCGTTGCTGATATAGCTCGATCAACTCATCAGCGCGGGCTCGAATCGCCGTCGCACCCCGGCGTAGCCCGCCTGCTCGTCGGGCAAATCAGTTTGTCGTTCGCGCGATCGACGTGGCCTCTCACGCTTGAGCGCACATTTTTCAGCCCGGATTCGGCTGCGTCGAAAGACTCATTTCGCCAGCGCAATCAATCCGATGGGTTCTGCCGCCCTGACCGCACCGAAAATTCTTCTTTCGTTTTTCCAGAATCCATGGTTTCTCATCCCTACCCCGTCTCGCCAGCGAGGGGCGTTTCGCGATCGTCACGAGGCGTGAGGCGGGGATGCGGTGGCCGCGAGGGCCCGCAGCATGTCCTTGGGCATGCGGACGAACGAGGCTCTTGCGGACGTGAAGCTGCGTGGTCCTGGCGCCCCGATGCTGGCGCCAAGTCGGAAGGGCGATGATCCCGACGACGACGGTGGCTAACAGGCCGGACACCGGGGAGAGCGCAGAGTAAGCGTGAAAACCATCGCGCAGGGAAGGCCGGGTCGGTCCGGCTGTACCTGTGGTTCCTGCCCCGTGCATTCTTTCCGCACGGGGGCCACGGGCCTCAGCCGAGGCTCGGCCTTCCCTGCGCCCTCGCTTCCAATGAGGGCGGAATTCATCGCATCACTCGGACGCACCAGCGCCGCGAGAACAGAGCATCATGTCACCGTCATTGCGACCGCAGCGAAGCAATCCAGAATCCCCCCGCTGGGGCAGTCTGGATTGCTCCGTCGCTGCGCTCCTCGCAATGACGAGAGGAGAGAGCGATGTAGGCGTGCTCAAAAGCAAAAGGCCGGGCAGAGCCCGGCCTCGGTGATCAGATGACGCGGCCGTCCTCAGTAGGGGATCGGAATCCGGGTCGGGTAGCCGCCGAGATCGGACGGCGCCATCAGCGGCTGGCGGTCGATCGGCCGGTTCAGGTTCTCGCGCGCGAAGGAGGGATAGCCGACGGCCGGCGGGAACGCATAGTCGGAGAACTTGCGGTCGCCCGGAAGCACCTCGGTGCCGCCGTCGAGGAAGGAGCGGCGGGTGATGTAGATGCGGGTGCGCGGGCCGGACTGGTAGGAGTAGTTCGGATTGCCGCTGCTATAGGTGGTCGTGACGCGGCGCTTGGCGGGGGCGGCATCGGCCGAGGCGACGGCAAGAGACGTGACGGCAAGGCCGGTCGCGGCGATCACCGCCAAGGCCTTGACCCGGGTCGCAGCAGAAAATTCGATCATCACGTCCTCTTCCTCGCGCCAAAAGGGGCGGGCGCTCGCCATGCGCATGATTTGGCCCGCACAATATCTGGGTCGGCTGTGGCATCACAAGGTCATTCCCGCGGCCGCACTTAAGATAAATTCCCGCTGTGGCGGGAAAGTTGCATCAAAATCCGTCACTTGGCTGCCGATGCGGACGCCCGAATGGGGCGCGGTCACGCCCAGCAACATCCGGACGCAGGCGGACATTCACAGCGCGCCGCGCAGCCTCGGATTGGCGGTCGACGTCACCCAATCGGGGCTGCCGGTGGCGACGGCGGGTTCGTCGCAGCCGCCGCGCCGCTGATCGGACCCCGTGAACAGCTGGCTCAGGGCCCGGTGCCGGTCGGGCGCCAGCAGGGTCAGCCGGTTGAGCATGCAGCCGACCATGGCGCGGCGCGCCGGCATCGTCACGCCCTGGCACGACCAGCCGGAGATCCGCAAGCTCGGCTCGGCGATGGTCTTGAGAAAGCCGAGGCAGGCCCCGGCGCCCTCGGGCGCCCCGGCCCGGCGCACCAGGCCGACTGGGCCGAACCGGCTGTCGATCACGCCCGCGGTCTCGAGTTCGGAGGCGGTGCTGCGCCCCATCCGGACCGCGAGATCGGCCCGCGGATCACGCCTGGCATCGCGCTCCGATCCGAACCGGTAGACCTCGAGCTCGGCAGTCGGCCGATCGGCGGGCTCGCCCCAGCGCAGCACGTCCTTGCGGCCGCCTTCGGGGTGGGTGAGCACGGTATAGGTGGCGGTCCTGTCGGGCTGGTCGGTGAGGCGGAGCGAGAACGCCGGCACTGCGGCGTCGGCCAAGGTCCAGCCGGCGCGGCCGGGCGTGTCATCGCCGCGGTCGAGATGGTTCCAGCCGGCCACGCCGAGCATGGCGATCAGCGCCAGAGCCCCCACATAGGCGAACAGGCGCGCAAACGTGCCGCAGACCTCGTCCGCGAAGCTCTTGAGCCCTTGCAGGACGGACCCGGATCGGGGCGCTGCGGCTGTTCTGGCCGAATTGGACTGCATCGAATGCGAGACGTCGTGGTAACGTTGTGTCAGGGACGTTTCTCGCATAGAAGCGCTGCCGCTTCGGTTTCCGCTGACATACGCGGCCGGCCTTATTTCTTCGGAGAGTGAACGATGGGTTACAAAGTCGCAGTGGTCGGCGCGACCGGCAATGTCGGACGGGAAATGCTCAATATTCTCGACGAGCGCCAATTCCCCGCCGACGAGGTCGTGGCGCTGGCCTCACGCCGCAGCGTCGGCGTCGAGGTGTCCTATGGCGACCGCACGCTGAAGGTCAAAGCGCTCGAGCACTACGATTTTGCCGATGTCGACATCTGCCTGATGTCGGCCGGTGGCTCGGTGTCGAAGGAGTGGTCGCCCAAGATCGGCGCCGCCGGCGCGGTCGTCATCGACAACTCGTCGGCCTGGCGCATGGATCCCGACGTGCCGCTGATCGTGCCGGAGGTGAATGCCGACGCCGCCGCCGGCTTCAACAAGAAGAACATCATCGCCAATCCGAACTGCTCGACCGCCCAGCTCGTGGTCGCGCTGAAGCCGCTGCATGACAAGGCGAAGATCACGCGCGTCGTGGTGTCGACCTATCAGTCGGTGTCCGGCGCCGGCAAGGATGCGATGGACGAATTGTTCTCGCAGACCAAGGCCGTCTACACCAATGATGAGCTGGTCAACAACAAGTTCCCCAAGCGCATCGCCTTCAACGTCATTCCGCAGATCGACGTCTTCATGGAAGACGGCTTTACCAAGGAAGAGTGGAAGATGATGGCGGAGACCAAGAAGATCCTCGATCCGAAGATCAAGCTGACCGCGACCTGCGTGCGCGTGCCGGTGTTCGTCGGCCACTCCGAAGCCGTCAACGTCGAGTTCGAGAATCCGATCAGCGCCGACGAGGCCCGCAACATCCTGCGCAACGCGCCGGGCTGTCTCGTGATCGACAAGCACGAGCCGGGCGGCTACGTGACGCCTTATGAGGCGGCCGGCGAGGACGCGACCTATATCAGCCGCATCCGCGAGGACGGCACGGTCGAGAACGGCCTCTCCTTCTGGTGCGTGTCCGACAATCTGCGCAAGGGCGCGGCGCTGAACGCGATCCAGATCGCGGAAGTGCTGATCAACCGCAAGCTGATCACCGCCAAGAAGAAGGCGGCCTAATAGACGCACGGTGCGCCGTCGCCCCGGTAAGCGTCATGGCCGTCGGATCGTCTGTCTCTAAGTCGTCATGGCCGGGCTTGTCCCGGCCATCCACGTCGTTCGGCATGTTGAGGACCACGTGGATGCCCGGGACAAGCCCACGGCTGTCCGGTTCAGCTTCCGCATATTGCGAGGCTCAACTGTTGTGGGTTTTTGGCAAGTTGGGGTGGCCCCGTGAGCAATTGATCGATGGGGCGGCGATGCATGAGGTTGGTGCGGACCAATCTGGCAAAGACCAAGGGGCTTTGGATTGCCTTCTGAAGGTCTTGCGCGAGGCGAAGCAAGAGGAAGGCGATCAGGGCAACGGCGATCTGGATACGAACGGCGTTCTCAGAAGTCCCGAGGAACCTGGTGATCTTGAGGGTCTGCTTGACCCAACGAAAGAACAACTCGATGGCCCAGCGGCGACGATAGAGGTCGGCGATCTCTTGAGCGCTGGCATCGAGGTCGTTCGACAGGATGCGCAGGATCTTTCCCGTTTCCAAGGTGACGCGCACTTCGCGCACCGCAGTCTGCATTGGATTGCGGCGGCTGTAGGCTTGGCGTTGTGGAAGGAAGCCGATGCGGTCGGAGAGGATGTTGCCATCCGCGATGACAGGCAACTCCTCCACGACCCGCAGCGGCGTATTGGATTTGAACCGGGTCACGATTCGACAACCGGCGGCGTCCAGTTGAGCCCACCAAGCATATTCATAATAGCCGAGATCGAAGACGTAGGTTGCTCCCGGCTCGATGGGCATCTGATGCGCTGCAGTATTGTCGTTGACGTTGGCTCCGCTGATTGCCGCATAAATCGGCCGGTCGGCGTCGGCATCATAGATCACATGCACCTTGGCACCGCAGACACCGGTAGAGAACCGTGCCCAGCCAGCGCTGGCTTCTGTCAGCCGTACGCTGGTCGAATCAATCAAATACGTCGTCTCGGCAAGCTTGCGGCGTAACCGGCGATGGGCCTGCTTCATCATGATGGCCAACAGGGCGGCAAACATCTCCGCAGGCCGATTCATATTGGCGTCCGCGAAAGTCGAGCGGCGGACAGGGCCCCCACCCAGGTGATAAAGCCGCGCGGTGTGGCTCGACAGCCCGGTGACAATCTCACGCAGACTGGAAGCCCCCGAAAGCTGGCCGTACAGCAGCGCCACAAATTGGTCTTTGGTGGAAAGCCGTCGAATCCGCGCGTCCGTGCCATGCTCGTCCACAAGCGCCTCGAAGCGATGCCAGGGGACCAACTTCAGAATGTCTCGGAATACTGTATTCTGATGCGGCATGGCGGGACCTTCCTGGTGTGTCTCGAACATTTGGCGATGCTCAAGACCGCAGAAGAATCCACGCCATGCGCCTTGTCCAGCCTGCCTGAACCGGACAGCCGTGGGCTTGTCCCGGGCATCCACGTTTTTCCGAGGGCGCCGCACGGCGTGGATGGCCGGGCTTGACCCACGGCTGTCCGGTTCAGCTTCCGCATATTGCGAGGCTCAACTGTTGTGGGTTTTTGGCAAGTTGGGGTGGCCCCGTGAGCAATTGATCGATGGGGCGGCGATGCATGAGGTTGGTGCGGACCAATCTGGCAAAGACCAAGGGGCTTTGGATTGCCTTCTGAAGGTCTTGCGCGAGGCGAAGCAAGAGGAAGGCGATCAGGGCAACGGCGATCTGGATACGAACGGCGTTCTCAGAAGTCCCGAGGAACCTGGTGATCTTGAGGGTCTGCTTGACCCAACGAAAGAACAACTCGATGGCCCAGCGGCGACGATAGAGGTCGGCGATCTCTTGAGCGCTGGCATCGAGGTCGTTCGACAGGATGCGCAGGATCTTTCCCGTTTCCAAGGTGACGCGCACTTCGCGCACCGCAGTCTGCATTGGATTGCGGCGGCTGTAGGCTTGGCGTTGTGGAAGGAAGCCGATGCGGTCGGAGAGGATGTTGCCATCCGCGATGACAGGCAACTCCTCCACGACCCGCAGCGGCGTATTGGATTTGAACCGGGTCACGATTCGACAACCGGCGGCGTCCAGTTGAGCCCACCAAGCATATTCATAATAGCCGAGATCGAAGACGTAGGTTGCTCCCGGCTCGATGGGCATCTGATGCGCTGCAGTATTGTCGTTGACGTTGGCTCCGCTGATTGCCGCATAAATCGGCCGGTCGGCGTCGGCATCATAGATCACATGCACCTTGGCACCGCAGACACCGGTAGAGAACCGTGCCCAGCCAGCGCTGGCTTCTGTCAGCCGTACGCTGGTCGAATCAATCAAATACGTCGTCTCGGCAAGCTTGCGGCGTAACCGGCGATGGGCCTGCTTCATCATGATGGCCAACAGGGCGGCAAACATCTCCGCAGGCCGATTCATATTGGCGTCCGCGAAAGTCGAGCGGCGGACAGGGCCCCCACCCAGGTGATAAAGCCGCGCGGTGTGGCTCGACAGCCCGGTGACAATCTCACGCAGACTGGAAGCCCCCGAAAGCTGGCCGTACAGCAGCGCCACAAATTGGTCTTTGGTGGAAAGCCGTCGAATCCGCGCGTCCGTGCCATGCTCGTCCACAAGCGCCTCGAAGCGATGCCAGGGGACCAACTTCAGAATGTCTCGGAATACTGTATTCTGATGCGGCATGGCGGGACCTTCCTGGTGTGTCTCGAACATTTGGCGATGCTCAAGACCGCAGAAGAATCCACGCCATGCACCATGTCCAGTCTGTCTGAACCGGACAGCCGTGGGACAAGCCCGGGCATGACGGAGTCACTAATCAGAAGGGTCGTTCGCGGGCGAGACCTGGTGGGATGACCGAGCGGATTCGGGGTGGGGTCGAAATTGGCTGAGAGCAGCAAGACCGAGTCAGCGGCGCAAGCGCCCGTGCCTGCCAAGCACGCGCCGGGTCCGCTCGAGCGCGGGCTCGAAGGCTTCCTGTTCAAGAGCCGCTGGCTGATGGCGCCGTTCTATGTCGGCCTCGTCGTCAGCCTCGTCGTGCTGCTGTTCAAGTTCGTGCTGCTGCTGTGGGAGAATATCGTTCATCTGCCGTCCGCCAAGGAGAGCGACATCATCCTCGGCGTGCTCAGCTTGATCGACGTCTGCCTGACCGGCAATCTGGTGCTGATCGTGGTGTTCTCCGGCTATGAGAACTTCGTCTCGCGCATCGATCCCGGCGGCCATCCCGACTGGCCGGAATGGATGACCAAGGTCGACTTCGCCGGCCTGAAGCAGAAGCTGCTCGCCTCGATCGTCGCGATCTCGGCGATCCAGCTCTTGAAGGCGTTCATGAATCTCGACGCCGGCTACGACTCGACCAAGCTCGCCTGGCTGGTCGGCGTGCACATGACCTTCGTGGTGTCGACCCTGATGCTGGCGCTGTCGGACCGCTGGTCGGGCGACCATTGATGGGCGGCGAATAGCGAGGCGCGAATGGCGAATAGGGCAGGTGAGCTACTCGCTGTTCCCCCTTCGCTATTGGCCAGCGCGCGCGCTCTTGAATTCCTTGGTCGCCCTGTCCAGCACGAACAGCGATCCCTCGGCGACGCCGAAATAGGCGCCATGGAGCTGAAGGTCTCCCGCCTCGACGCGGCTGCGCACGAACGGGAAGGTCATCAGGTTCTCGAGGCTGCGGAACACCGCGGCCTTCTCGATCCGGGTGACGAAGTCCTGGAAACTCTCATGCGTGCGCTGCTCGACGACCTCGCCGGGCTTGATGAACATCGACATCCAGCGGCCGATGAAGTCGCCCGGCGACAGCGGCGCGGCCTTGTCGACGAAGGCGCGGATGCCGCCGCACTGGGCATGGCCGAGGATGACGATGTGCTTCACCTGCAGCACGGTGACGGCATATTCCAGCGCCGCCGACACGCCGTGCGCGTTGGCGTCCGGCTGATAGATCGGCACCAGGTTGGCGATGTTGCGCAGCACGAACAATTCGCCGGGGCCGACGTCGAAGATCACTTCGGGCGAGACGCGCGAGTCGCAGCAGCCGATCACCATCACTTCGGGCGACTGGCCGCGCTCCGAGAGCTCGAGGTAACGGCTCTGTTCGGTCGGCAGGCGTTGGGTGGTGAAGGCGCGGTAGCCTTCGAGCAGGCGTTGCGGAAACGAGATCATGGACCCTGCCTAAACACATGCGGCTTCCGGGAACAAGCCTTTCGGGCCGGCTCCCGAAATGGTATCGCGGGCCGCGCCGATAAACCAAGGGAAACGCCGAAATGATCCGCCCGCGCCGCAGTCTTTTGTTCATGCCCGGCTCCAATGCGCGCGCGCTGGAGAAGGGGCGGAACCTGCCGGCCGACGGGCTGATCCTCGATCTCGAGGATTCGGTGGCGCCGGACGCCAAGGCCGCCGCCCGCGACCAGATCGCCAAAGCGGTGGCGGCCGACGGCTACGGCAAGCGGGAACTGCTGATCCGGATCAACAGCCTGGATACGGCGTGGTGGAGCGACGACGTCGCCATGGCCGGACAGGCGGCGACCGACGGCATCCTGGTTCCCAAGGTGTCGACCGTCCAGGACCTCCGCCTGGTCACGGATCGTCTGGCCGAGGTCGGGGCTGATCCGGCGCTGAAGGTATGGGCGATGATCGAGACGGCGCGTGCCGTGCTCGATGCCGATCTGCTCGCGGCCACCGTGCACGAGGACGGCTCGCGGCTCGCTGGCTTCGTGTTCGGGCCCAACGACATCTCGCGCGAGACCCGCATCCGCATGCTGCCGGGCCGCTCCACGATGCTGCCGATGATCAGCCACTGCATCCTGGCGACGCGCGCCCATGGGCTGGAGATTCTGGACGGGCCTTACAGCGATTTCGCCAACACCGACGGCTTCGCGCAGGAATGCATCCAGGCCCGCGATCTCGGCTTCGATGGCAAGACGCTGATCCATCCCGGCCAGATCGATGCGTGCAACGCGATCTTCACCCCGCCGGCCGACGAGGTCGCTGCGGCACGCAAGATCATTGCCGCGTTCGCGCTGCCGGAGAATGCCTCGCGCGGCGCCATCCAGATCGACGGCCGTATGGTCGAGCGGCTGCATGCCGAGATGGCGCGACGCACGATCGCGATCGCCGATGCGATCGCGGCAGTGGCGAAGTGAGGCGTCAGATGCGGCGGAGACTGAGGATGTAGTTGACGAGGTCGCCGCGCTGCTCGGCCGTCAGGATGACGTTCGGCATCGTCGGATGGCTGCTCTGCAGGAACACCTTGAGCGACAGCTCGGTCGTCGACGGCATGTTGGCGACCGCCACGAAATCGGGGGCGGTCGTGGTCTGGGCTCTCGCTCCGCTGGCGTCGATGGCGTGGCAGGTGCTGCACCAGGCCTCCGCCAGCTTGCGCCCCGCCTGCACGCTGTCGGCGGCCGGCGTTACGCCGCCGGCATTGTGCAGCCGGATCAGCAGCATCGCGCCGAGCGCGAGCAGGATCGCGGCGCCGACATGGAGCCAGGTGTTGCGGTGCAGATTCGGCAGGCTCATCGCGTAGCTCCGCTGGGCGGGAGGGAGGTGGCGATCAGTGCTTGACCGCGGCGGCGCCCAGACGGTCGATGGTCGGGGCGTTGAGGCAGTACTCCTCGTAGTGCTCGGCGCTCGTGCCGGCGGCGAGATCGCGATGGCAGCGCGGCTTGTCCTTGCACATGGCGCAGACGCGCTCCATGTCGCGCAGCACCAGCGGCTCGGCGCGCCCCAGCGCGGCCTCGTCGATGCCGAGCGCCTTCAGCATCTGCGGCAGCTCGTCGGCGGCGTGCTCGCCTTGGCGGACCAGCTCGTCGAGATCGGCCGGCGTGACCTGCAGGTCCATCGCGATGCGCTCGAAATCGTCGCGGTCGAGCTGCCGGAGCTCGCTCAGCTCACGCCGGTGCCGGAGCCATTGCGCGAACGTATCGATCAGGAACTGAACCCGCGGATAGGGCTTGGCGTCTACGGTCATGACACGTCTCCGATGATTGACCGCAATCAATCACTGGGTTGCCGCGTGGACGTTGCGGTAGATCAAGCAGCAAATCGGCCCTGCGCCGGCCGCAAAGCTGCGCGGCGACGGTCAGCGCGGGGCAAATCGCTCGGCTGCCCACGCATAGAGGCTGCCGGGGATCGGCGCCTCGCCGCCGCGACCCTTCGGCGAGATGTGCAGGCCGATGATCTGGGGATCAGCGATCAACCCGGAGAAGTCGGACGGATCGAAGAACGCCTTCGGCTCGGCATGCACCGCGTAGAAGCTGCGCTTCGGCAGCGCATGGCGTAGCGAGCCATGGCGGCGGCCGAGCGCCGTCAGCGCGGCCGGGCCGAAGATGGCGACGCGGATGTCCGACAGGCGGTCGGAGCCGCCGCGCAGGCGGCGCAGCGCATAGGTGAGGCGGTGACGCAGCGATAGCCAGTTCGGCGTCAGCTCGTCCTGCGCCATCAGCGCGGTGAATTCGGCGACGATCGGATCCTCCGGCGGCAGGTAGAGCACGGAATTGCCGAGCTGCCGCGGCCGCTCCCAGGCGAAGTAGGGCAGAGCCGGATCAATCTCGACCGGCCTGAGCAGCAGCACGTCGGCATCGAGCCAGAGGCCGGCGCGTTGTGCCATCAGCCGCATCCGGAAGAAGTCGCTGAACTGCAAGGTGGTCCAATCGCGCCAGCTGCCGTCAGGCTGCGGCGGCCTGAGACGTTCGGAGAATGCGTAAGGAAGGATCGCCTCGGCCTCGGCATTGCCGACCCCGTCGGGCAGGCCGGGCAGCGGATCGAAGCTGTAGACCGTGACCTTGTGGCCGGCCGCGAGCTGCGACCGCAGGCAGGTCTGGCGCAGCCGGTCGAGCGGCCCCCGCCAGAAGGTCACGACCTCGGGCACTACACGCGTCAACGGCGGACCTGCTGGGCTGCTCTCGAAACAAGGCCCCGGACGAGGTCCGGGGCCCGTGAACTCACCATCCCTCAGCGGGGCTCAGGCCCAGGCGCGCTCGGCCAGCTTGGCCTCGTAGCTGTCGATCGAGGCCTTCTTCTCCAGCGTCAGCCCGATGTCGTCGAGGCCGTTGAGCAGGCAGTGCTTGCGGAACGGGTCGATGTCGAACTTGACGGTGCCGCCGTCGGGGCCGCGGATCTCCTGCTTGGCGAGGTCGACCGTCAGGGTCGCGTTGGCACCACGCTCGGCGTCGTCGAACAGCTTGTCGAGATCGGCCTGCGACACGCGGATCGGCAGAATGCCGTTCTTGAAGCAGTTGTTGTAGAAGATGTCGCCGAACGAGGTCGAGATCACGCAGCGGATGCCGAAATCGAGCAGCGCCCAGGGGGCGTGCTCACGGCTCGAGCCGCAGCCGAAATTGTCGCCGGCGACCAGGATCTTGGCGTTGCGGTACGCCGGCTGGTTGAGCACGAAATCCGGGTTCTCGCTGCCGTCGTCCTTGTAGCGCTGCTCCGAGAACAGGCCCTTGCCGAGGCCGGTGCGCTTGATGGTCTTCAGGTACTGCTTGGGGATGATCATGTCGGTGTCGACATTGATGATCTTCAGCGGCGCGGCGACGCCTTCCAGCGTGGTGAACTTGTCCATCGGGGCACCTTCGATAATACGGGCAGGCCGCTGTTTAGCCCGAACGGCAGGACGGATAAAGTCAAAATCCCGGTGCTATCGGCGGGATCGTCAGTCGACGGACGCCTCGATCGCCTCCATGTCGTCGTCGGACATTCCGAAATGATGGCCGATCTCGTGGATCAGGACATGGCGGACGATGTGGCCGAGGCTCTCGTCGTGCTCGGCCCAGTAGTCGAGGATCGGTCGGCGATAGAGCCAGATCATGTTGGGCAGGCGCGGCAGGTCGTCATTGCTGCGAAACGGCAGTCCCGTGCCCTGAAACAGGCCGAGCAGGTCGAACTCGCTTTCGGCCTGCATCTCGTCGAGCACCTCCTCGGTCGGAAAGTCGTCGACCCGGATGACGACGCCCTCGCACATCCTGCGAAAATGCTCGGGCAGACGCTCGAACATCTCGTGCGCCATGACTTCCATGTCGGCGAGCGAGGGGGCTTTCAGATCTGTCCACATTGCCGCCTTCTAGCCCGGCTTTGATCATCTTGCATCTTGGTTCTATGACATGTGTGGCGGAGCTGGTTGACGCAGGGGATGAAACCGGCGACCGTGACGCGCGAACTGGGGGTTGGGGGACAGATGAGGCAGATGTCGATGGTGCTGGCCGGAGCGGCGCTGGCTGCGGCGGTCGTGGTCTCGATCTCGGCAGCAGCGCAAGCGGAGCAGGCCGTCGGCGCGCGCGGCGCCGTGCAGAGTGAGGTGAGCACCGATCTCTCCGCGCAGCGCCGGCAACGACGAATCCAGATCTATCCGCGCTACGAGGGTCATTGGCAGCCCGACGTGGTGCCGCGCTTCAATCCGGGGCCGAACGCAGTTCGGGTATGCGATGCCACCTATGTTCCGGAGCATCGGCCGAGCGGCACCGTGATCGTCCCGCATATGAGTTGCATCTGGCGACGCGGCTGACTCCTGGGTCCCCCGCACTGATCGGCTCGGCAGGCGCGCACATGATCTGGTCGCGATCGATCGCGACGTTGCCCTGATGTTACCGTCCGGACACAGTGCCGATATGTCGCGCACTGCGGCGGAACCACGCGCGACATTCGGCATTCTGCTCCTGCGCAGGTCTTCATGTCCCATTCACGTCGCTCGTTCGAGACTGATCTGCGTCGCGCTGCTGCGGCCGCCATTCAGGCAACTGACAAGGCGGAATGTACGGAGCCGGACGTGATGTCAGGCGATCGAGGGAGAAGTTCATGACTGTGATGAAACTGTTGGGCATCGCGGCGGTTGGCGCCGTTCTCGTGATGGCTGCCCCCGCCGAACGCGCGCAGGCGCTGTCGCTGATCAATCCGGGCGCCGCGACCGCGGTGCAGCAGGGCACGGCGCAGGAGACCACTCAGGCGCATTGGCACGGCCGCCGGCATTGGCATCCCCGGCGCCACTATTATCCTCGGCATTACTACCATCCGCGTCATCACTGGCGGCCGCATCACTACGGACATCGCCATCACGGCCGCTGGTAAGTCGCGCTTTCCGTCCGATCGAGACAATGACCGAAATCATGCAGGCCCGCTTTGCGGGCCTGCATGTTGATGGGGCTGGCAACGAGATTCGCCGTGAAACCATCAGTCGACAGAACCTGGTTCGGGATCGGCATTGTCACGGTGGCGATGCTGCTCGCAAGTTCCGCCGCCACCTCTCCTGTCGCCGCAGCTCCCGCCGTTACGCAGGCGCGTCAGACCGTCACGGATGCTGGCCCGCGCCGGCAGGGTCGCCGATCGAAGCCCGTGGTGGCGACGGCAGAGGTGCCGCATTATCTCGACCGTCCCACGGACTACACGCCAGCCTATCCGCCGGGACCCTTGGTTCTGTTCACGCCGTTCTACGATTGAGGCCGTGTCCGCAAGGCGCGTTGCGTTTCCTGCGTGTGGTTAGTTGCGAAGTCCCCGCACGAGCAGCACGTGAGCCGTTGTGCCGTCATCCGTGATCCTGAGTTGCAGGACGACGTAGAGGCTCCCGTGCATTTCCTTCGCCGCGACGCCACGCCGCAGATGCGCGTGCAACGTGCATCATTCATGCCGCATTCACGTCGCTATCTCTACGTTCATGATGGGGGTGCGCGAATCCACCGATCGGACGACCAGCATCGGCGCTGCATGGGTCCATCGTTGCACAGCATTCAGGGAGAAGGGACCATGATGAGGATGAAGGACCAGCGTGCTGGTCTTGCTCGTCGCCTCAGTCTTGCGGCGGCCACACTGTTTGTCTTGGCGGGCGCGTCCGGACGGCCTGCGCTTGCGATGTCGCCGGTGAGTCCCGGTGCCGGCTCCGCCACGCAGACACCTTCGGACGTGTTGGCCGTTCAGGTCCGAGGCCCCGGTGGCGGTGGCGGCGGGCATCCCGGCGGTGGTGGATTCCACGGTGGGGGCGGTGGCGGCTTCCACGGCGGTCCGGCGTTCCACGGCGGAGGCGGTGGCCCGGCGTTCCATGGCGGCGGCGCCATGTTCAGGGGTGGCGGCGGCAGTCCCGCGTTTCATGGGGGAGGACATGCCTTCGGCGGTGGTGGCCCGCGTCCGGCCTTCCACGGTGGTGGCCCGGCATTCCATGGCGGATTCGGTCCGCGGCCGGTGTTCCATGGCGGTGGCTATCATTATCGTCCGCACTACGCCTACCGGCCGTACTTCCACCATCACCGCCGTCATTTCTACGGCTACCGCAGCTACTACACGCCGATTTATACGACGGGCTACTACTATCCCTACCGTCGCTGCCGCGTCGTCTGGACCCATTACGGGCCACGCCGCATCTGCCACTACCGGCATTGGCGGGGTCATCATTGGCGCCATCATCACCGATGGCATCATCGGCACCGCCACCATTGGCGCTACTACTGATCGTGCTTGAAGTTCGTCAAAACAGGAAGGGCGCCCAACGGCGCCCTTCTCTCATTTCAGGGGGATGGAGTGAGGCGCGACAATCAGAGCCAGTCCTTGAACTGCCAGTTCTTCACGCTCAGCTTCCACGGCACCAGCGTCTCGATGCGCCATTTGGCAAAGCGGCCGGGCGGCCAGTTCGACAACCGCCGCTCCTCCTTCGGAGCCTCCGGCTGGGCGATGATCTTGGCGGGCGGTGTCTTGCGGCGCTGGCGCGTCGCATCGCGGATGAGGTCGACGTATTCCGGCTTGTCGGCCATGTCAGGCTCCTCGGCACGTTCCTCTGCAGACGCGGCGCGTCCGGTGGTAGGATTTTGCGCCCGCGGTCCTAAGAAAGTATTGCCGAACTGCCAAGACTTCACTGAAGATTCGTACCGATCATCACGTCGTGCGCCGGAGCGCATCGTCAGGAGCAACCGACCTCACGATCACTGCGAATGTCAGGACTTTGCTTTCTTCGAGGCCAGTTGCATCCGGCTGGTCAGATCGGCTTTCTCCATCAGCTGCTTCTTGGCTTCCAATTGAGTCCTGCTCGCGAGCGCTGCCTTCTCGCTGAGTTGGCGCTTGGCTTCCAACTGATGTTTCGCAACGGCTTCGGCTTTGCTCGCAAGCTGCTTCTTGGCCTCAAGTTGCATTGATGCGGGATCAGACATTGTCGTGCTCCTTCGCAAGTCCGGGGATATGAATTTTTACGAAGTCGACTTGTTCATCCGTAAGCCCATCGAAAAGACGTTCGGCGGTCAGGTCTTCGGCCGTGAGTTGGCAATCCTTGGTAAGGCTGGGGTCCTTGCCTTGTGCAGCAAGGTCGACTTGATGTTCAAAGCCAGCCTGGCAGAGCTTGGAAAGCGCGCAGGTGATGCAATCGCTGCGATCCCGTCGCGCGCTCAAATAGCTCTTCTCTGCGATGCAGAACTCGTCGAAGTCAGGGCCGTCGTAAGGATTTTGAGGATCGACATTGAATGGATGAATCATACGATTCTCCCGCTCGACGGCGCCTAACCGATCAAATCATAAGAGACCTGTCTTCGAATTGCAACCTTGAAGAGTGCAGTCAGTAAACCGCTCGCACTGCAGCAGGTCGATGATCAGTTCGAAATAAATGGCCGGACATCCCGACGTTTCCGGCGCAAAGTTGAAGGCGTCGGCAGGCATAACAAAGGCGACGTTCGTTGACACGAACGTCGCCTTTTGAAGTCGAGCAACGCAGAAAGCGATGACCGGGCGGCTTGATCAGCGCCAGTCGCGCACGTCGACGAAGTGTCCGGCGATCGCAGCCGCCGCGGCCATCGCGGGTGACACCAGGTGGGTGCGGCCCTTGAAGCCCTGGCGGCCTTCGAAGTTGCGGTTCGAGGTCGAGGCGCAGCGCTCTTCCGGCGCCAGCTTGTCCGGGTTCATGGCAAGGCACATCGAGCAGCCCGGCTCGCGCCATTCGAAGCCGGCCTTGATGAAGATCTTGTCGAGGCCCTCGGCCTCGGCCTGCTCCTTGACGATGCCCGAGCCCGGGACGACCATCGCGTTGACGTGGCCGCTGACGGTCTTGCCTTCGGCGATCTTGGCTGCGGCGCGGAGATCCTCGATGCGGCCGTTGGTGCAGGAGCCGATGAAAACGCGGTCGAGCTTGATGTCGGTGATCTTCGTGCCCGCGGTCAGGCCCATGTACTTCAGCGCGCGATGCTTGGAGATGCGCTTGGCCTCGTCTGCGATCTTGTCCGGATCGGGCACCACGCCGGTCACCGAGATCACGTCCTCGGGCGAGGTGCCCCAGGTCACGATCGGCGGCAGCTTGGCGGCGTCGAGCCGGAGCTCGTGGTCGAAATGCGCGCCGTCGTCGGAGCGCAGGGTCTCCCAGTAGCGCATCGCTGCGTCCCAGGCGGCGCCCTGCGGCGCCTTGGGACGGCCGCGCAGGAAGTCGAACGCCTTCTGGTCGGGCGCGACCAGACCGGCGCGCGCGCCGCCCTCGATCGACATGTTGCAGACGGTCATGCGGCCTTCCATCGACAGCGCGCGGATCGCCTCGCCAGCGTATTCCAGCACGTAGCCGGTACCTCCCGCGGTGCCGATCTCGCCGATGATGGCGAGGATGATGTCCTTGCCCGTCACGCCGTCCGGCAGCACGCCGTCGACCGTGACGCGCATGTTCTTCGCCTTCTTCTGGATCAGCGTCTGTGTCGCCAGCACGTGCTCGACCTCGGAGGTGCCGATGCCGTGCGCCAGCGCGCCGAACGCGCCATGCGTCGAGGTGTGGCTGTCACCGCAGACGATCGTGGTGCCGGGCAGCGTAAAACCCTGCTCGGGGCCGATGACGTGGACGATGCCCTGGCGGCGGTCGAATTCGTTGTAATATTCGATGCCGAATTCCTTGGCGTTCTCGGCCAGCGCCTTGATCTGCTCGATGCTCTCCGGATCCGGATTCGGCTTGGAACGGTCGGTGGTCGGCACGTTGTGATCAACCACGGCCAGCGTCTTCTCCGGCGCATGCACCTTGCGCCCGGTGGCGCGCAGGCCTTCGAACGCTTGCGGCGACGTCACCTCGTGCACCAGGTGGCGGTCGATGTAGAGCAGGCAGGTACCGTCCTCGGCTTCGTGCACCAGATGGTCGTTCCAGATCTTGTCGTACAGGGTGGTCGGCTTCGACATGAGCGAATGCTCCCGGGAATTTAAGGTTTGAGACACGACGCGTGACGGGCACGCGCGAACAATCAGGAAGAGGCGCTGCGGCTTACAGCGCGCGCCTAAGCTCGGACGTCGCAGACGTCGCGAACCTTCCGAAGAACCGCCCGGGCAGCCGGCTATGATCGTCGATGACGACGCGGCGGCAGGCCATGCTGGTGCGATCTAGAACCATTTCAGGGCGATATATAGCACGCGGGCAAGGGAGTGCGAGATGCGTTTGCGCCCGCCGTCATTGCGAGCGAAGCGAAGCAATCCAGGGCTGAGCGAGGACTCTGGATTGCTTCGTCGCTCCGCTCCTCGCAATGACGGTGCCCAAAACAAAAAAGCGCGGGACCAGCCCGCGCTTTTCGTCAATCCAATCGAAGCAA
The DNA here is from genome assembly GCF_032377435.1 of Bradyrhizobium sp. SZCCHNS3002. Lineage (NCBI taxonomy): Bacteria > Pseudomonadati > Pseudomonadota > Alphaproteobacteria > Hyphomicrobiales > Nitrobacteraceae > Bradyrhizobium > Bradyrhizobium sp. SZCCHNS3002. The sequence goes on along the minus strand of NZ_JAUHHY010000002.1, from coordinate 386,235 downwards.
CGATTACTCGTTCACCGCGGCCTGCTGGCGGTCCTGCTTCTCGACGATGCGGGCCGACTTGCCGCGCAGCTGGCGCAGGTAATACAGCTTGGCGCGACGCACCTTGCCGCGGCGCACGACCTTGATCGAGTCGATCATCGGGGAGAGGATCGGGAACACACGCTCCACGCCCTCGCCGTAGGAGATCTTGCGGACGGTGAAGCTCTCGTTGATGCCGCCGCCGGACCGGCCGATGCAGACGCCTTCATAGGCCTGCACGCGGGTGCGCTCGCCTTCGACCACCTTCACGTTGACGATCACGGTGTCGCCCGGGCCGAACTCCGGAATGGTCTTGTTGGCGGACAGCTTGTCGAACTGCTCTTTTTCGAGCTGCTGAATCAGGTTCACGGGTAAATCTCCATCGGCGGCGCGCCCAGCCGGGTCACGCGGGGGCTGCGCTTGTTCCTGCCGTCACTTGCGGAATTGGGCGCTCCTATAAGCCAAAGCGCGAGGCTTGTCACCCATCTGTCGTGCTTTTTGGCGCTTTTTGGCCGGTCCTGCTTTGTTCCAGGGTCTGGCGCACCTGCCATTCGGCCCACAGATCCGGCCGCCGCGCTTGCGTGAGCGCCTCGGCCTGCGCGCGCCGCCACGCCGCGACCTTGGTGTGATCGCCCGAGGTGAGCACATCCGGAATGGGACGGCCCTCGAACAGCTGCGGGCGCGTGTATTGCGGGTACTCCAGTAGGCCGTCGGAGAAGCTCTCGTCAGTGCCGGATTCGAGCTTGCCCATCACACCGGGCAGCAGTCGCACGCAGGCGTCGATCAGCACCAGCGCGGCGATCTCGCCGCCCGACAGCACATAATCTCCGATCGAGACCTCGATCAGCTCGCGCGCGTCGATGACGCGCTGGTCGATGCCTTCGAAACGGCCGCAAACGATCAGCGGGCCGGGACCGTCGGCAAGCTCGCGGACGAAGGCCTGGGTCAAGGGCCGACCGCGCGGGCTCATCAGCAGCTTCGGCCGTTCGGGTGCAACGGCGGCGGCATCGATCGCGGCGGCCAGCACGTCCGCGCGCAGCACCATTCCCGGGCCGCCTCCAGCCGGCGTATCATCGACACTCCGGTGCTTGTCGGTCGCCGAGGCCCGGATGTCGCGCGCCTCCAGCGTCCAAATGCCGCCAGCCAAGGCTCGGCCGGCCAGGCTCACGCCGAGCGGCCCGGGAAACATCTCGGGAAACAGCGTCAGCACGGTGGCCTGCCAGAGCGGGGCAGAGGGCGGAGGCGAAGCGGTCATGGCGTTCTGTTACGGCACCAGCGCGATGAGATCGAGCCCCTGCATCGGCGATGTATGCTGGTGCGGCTCCACACACCGCTGTCGTCCCGGACAAGCCGTGACGCGCACCAGCGCGCGCGGCGCCGATCCGGGACACATACCGCGTGATTTTCGAAACCCGGCAAGCGGCCAGTCCCGCGCAAGCCAATCAGCTGCGGTGGCTATGGGTCCCCGCTTTCGCGGGGACGACGGGCCGAGTTTGAGGCGGCAGCGTCGCTCTCTTGTGAGGCCGAATCATCGGACGAGTCTTTGTCCTCGCCCTCAATCTCACCTGGCAATTCGATGATCACCCGCCCACCGGCGAGGTCCACCGTCGGCACCACCGCATTGGTGAACGGCAGCATCAGCGTGCTCCCGGAGGGCGGAGCGATCTCGATGATGTCGCCGGCGCCGAAATTATGGATGGCGAGCACGCGGCCGAGCGGGGCGCCTGAGGTGGTCTCGGCGGCCAAGCCGATCAGGTCGGCGTGGTAGTATTCGTCGTCATCGGTCTCGGGCAGGCGCTCGCGCGGCACATAGAGTTCGAGCCCGTTGAGCCGTTCGGCCGCATTGCGGTCCGCGACGCCCTTGATCGCGGCGACCAGATGATCCTTGGCCTCGCGCGCCTTCGCGACCTCGAACGATCGGCTGCCGTCCTTGGTCGTGAGCGGACCGTAATGCAGCACGGCCAGCGGATCCTCGGTGAAGGTCCACAGCCGGACCTCGCCGCGCACGCCGTGCGCGGCGCCGATCCTGGCGACGCAGATGAGCTTGGACATCAGAAGGCCTCGTCCTTCGAGACGGGCGCAAGGGCGCGCTCCTCAGGACGAGGCGCGAGTTCCTCATGCAAGGGAGCACGGCGCAAGCCGTGCGTCTCGAAGCATGAGGCCTCGCTCGTCAAGGGACCTTAGCCCTTGGCGGCGGCTTCGGCCTGCGCCTTGCGCTCCTTGCGCGGCACGGCCTTGATCGGGTTCTGGCGGGCTTCGCGCTTCTTGACGCCGGCTGCATCGAGGAAGCGGGCGACGCGGTCGGACGGCTGCGCGCCCTTGGCGAGCCAGCCCTTCACCTTCTCCATGTCGAGCTTGAGGCGCGCCTCGTTGTCCTTCGGCATCAGCGGATTGAAGTAGCCGAGGCGCTCGATGAAACGGCCGTCACGCGGGAAGCGCGAGTCGGCGACGACAACGTGATAGACCGGGCGCTTCTTGGTGCCGGCACGGGCGAGACGAATGACGACGGACATGAAAGTTCTCCTTAGGTGTCGATGTCTTGATACGAAGTTGGATGGGTCGTCATTGCGAGCGAAGCGAAGCAATCCAGAGCGGCGTGCGCGACTCTGGATTGCTTCGTCGCTTCGCTCCTCGCAATGACGGGAGTGAGGTCATTTCTTCTTCCCCGGAGGCAGGCCGAGACCCGGCAGGGTCGGCTTGCCGCTGAGACCGGTGAGGCCCGGAAGATTGGGCAAGCCGCCGCGCAGGCCAGCGGGAAGATCCTTCGGCAAATTCGGCAGGCCGCCGGGCATGCCGCCCGGCATCTTCTCGGCCATCGCCTTGAGCTGCTCCGGCGAGGGCATGCCGCCACCGCCGCCAAAACCCATCGCCTGGGCGATGCCGGCGAGCGGGCCGCGCTTGCCGGAGCCCATAGCCTTCATCACGTCGGCCATGTTCCGGTGCATCTTCAAGAGCTTGTTGACGTGCTCGACGCTCTGGCCGGAGCCCGCGGCGATGCGCTTCTTGCGGCTCGCCTTCAGCAGGTCGGGATGCTTGCGTTCCTCGCGGGTCATCGAATCGATGATCGCGACCTGCCGCTTGAGGATCTTGTCGTCGATCCCGGCGGCCGCGATCTGGTTCTTCATCTTGGAGATGCCGGGCATCATGCCCATGAGCCCGCTGATGCCGCCCATCTGCGACATCTGCAAGAGCTGCTCGCGCATGTCGTTGAGGTCGAACTGACCCTTGCGCATCTTCTCGGCGGCGCGCGCGGCCTTCTCGGCGTCGATGTTCGCCGCGGCTTTCTCGACCAGCGAGACGATGTCGCCCATGCCGAGGATGCGGCCGGCGATACGCGAGGGATAGAAGTCCTCCAGCGCGTCGGTCTTTTCGCCGGTGCCGAGCAGCTTGATCGGCTTGCCGGTGACAGCGCGCATCGACAGCGCGGCGCCGCCGCGGCCGTCGCCGTCGATACGTGTCAGCGCGATGCCGGTGAGGCCGACGCGCTGGTCGAACGAGCGGGCGAGATTGACGGCGTCCTGGCCGGTCAGCGAATCCGCGACCAGCAGGATCTCGTGCGGGTTGGCGACCGCCTTGATCTCGGCGGCCTCCTTCATCATGTCCTCGTCGAGAGTGGTGCGGCCGGCGGTGTCGAGCAGCACCACGTCATAGCCGCCGAGCTTGGCGGCCTCGATGGCGCGGCGCGCGATCTGCGGCGGCATCTGGCCGGCGACGATCGGCAGGGTCGGAATGTCCAAGTCGCGGCCGAGCACCGCGAGCTGCTCCATGGCGGCCGGACGGTAGACGTCGAGCGAGGCCATCAGCACCTTGCGCTTGTCGCGCTGAACCATGCGCCGGGCGAGCTTGGCAGTGGTGGTGGTCTTGCCCGAGCCCTGCAGGCCGACCATCATGATCGGCACCGGCGGCACGGCATTGAGGTCGATGGTCTGGCCGTCGTCGCCGAGCGTCTTGACCAACTCGTCATGGACGATCTTCACGACCATCTGGCCGGGGGTGACCGACTTGACCACGGTGGCGCCGATCGCCTGCTCGCGCACGCGCTCGGTGAAGCTGCGGACAACCTCCAGTGCGACGTCGGCCTCGAGCAGCGCCCGGCGGACCTCGCGCATCGCGGCGTCGACATCGGCTTCCGAGAGCGAACCACGCCCCGTCAGCCGATCGAGAATGCCGCCAAGCCTTTCCGACAGATTGTCGAACAATGCCGTATCCTTTGCCCTTGCCGGGCGCTCGCTTCATTGCCGCCCGTCATCGCCGCGTGCTGCGGCCTATGACGACCATATAGGCCTCGGCAGATCGGCCGAAACCGTCAGTCCAAACACGTTTGCGCCCGAGGGCGCACAGCGCTGTCGGGCGGTGACCTCCGGCCTCCAGGGCCGGGCGGTGGCTCGAAAAGACGAAACTTTCCGAAATTCGGCCGGGTTAAACCCTCCGCAGCCGCAAAAGTCAAGGAAACTTGCTTCGCGCCGTCCCGTTGCCGGACCCTGTGCGGCCGCTTACCTCTTCAGCCAGTTCAGCTTTGCCTTCGCGAGGACGACCTTGTTGCGCCGTTCCAGGACCTATTCCGGCCCCGTCACCGACCATTTCGACGGCAAGCGCTTCTACGATCCCGACGGCGTTCCGCCCAAATCCCTCTCCCAGGTGCTGCGTTGGCAGTTCGACCGCAACGGCAAGCGTTCCCGCTGGCCGGCCTGGGCGCCGAGCCCGCATGCCGACGCGCCGCCGCACCGGATCGACGGCGAGGCGGTGCGGCTGTCCTTCATCGGCCATGCCAGCTGGCTGGTCCAGACGGGCGGGCTCAACATCCTGGTCGATCCTGTCTGGTCGGAGCGGGTCTCGCCGTTGTCCTTCGCCGGCCCGCGACGCCACAATGATCCCGGCATCGCCTTCGAGGCGTTGCCGCACATCGATGTCGTGCTGGTCTCGCACGGGCACTACGACCATCTCGATATCCGGACCTTGTCGAAGCTGACCGCGCGATTTTCGCCGCGGGTGGTCACACCGCTCGGCAACGACCTCACGATGATCGACGCCGACTCCAAGATCCGCGCCGAGGCCTATGACTGGCACGATCGCGTGACCTTGAACGAGGAGGTCGCGGTGACGCTGGTGCCGACGCGGCACTGGACGGCGCGCGGCCTGTTCGACCGCAACAAGGCATTGTGGGCAAGCTTCGTGCTGGAGACGCCGCGCGGCCGGCTCTACATCGTCTGCGATTCCGGTTACGGCACGGGCAAGCATTTCCGCCGCGTTGCGGAGCAGCACGCGCCGATCAGGCTGGCGATCCTGCCGATCGGCGCCTACGAGCCGCGCTGGTTCATGCGCGACCAGCACATGAACCCGGAGGATGCCGTGCAGGCGCTGCAGGATTGCGGCGCGGAGGCCGCGCTGGCGCATCACCACGGCACGTTCCAGCTGACCGATGAGGCGATCGATGCGCCGGTGCACGCGCTGCACACGGCGCTCGACCAGGCCGGCATCCCACGCGAGCGTTTTGGCGTGTTGAAGCCGGGGCAAGTGGTGGAGATTTAGTCCGCTGCCGCAACAACAATGGTGTCGTCCCGGCCTTGAGCCGGGACCCATAACCACCGAATCAAGTTTTGCGAAGGCCGGCAGCTCCATCTCGCGCGATAACATCCGCCGCGGCGTATGGCTCCCGGCTCAAGGCCGGGACGACACTGAGTTTGTAGTGGCCGCGTCGCGTCTCACAGTATGAGACAGACTTATACCTACTGCGCCGGCTTGATCGCCCAGGTCACGTTGACCGTGATCGACAGCGTCTCCTCGCCCTGTGCCACCGGTGTCGGCGTCGCGGCCATCGGCGCGGCGAAGGTCTTGGCGCGGAACACCGGCGCCGGAGCGCCGTCCTCGGCGATGTTGAGCGGCTGGCCGAGCGTCACGCCAGCGGCCTTGGCGTAGATCTCGGCCTTGCGGCGCGCGTCGGCGACGGCTTTCTCGCGCGCCTGGTCGAGCAGCTTGGACGGCTCGGCGACGCTGAAATAGATGTTGCCGACGTCGTTGGCGCCGGCGCCGACCAGCGTGTCGATGACGCTGGCGACCTTGGCGACATCGTGCACCTTGATGGTGACGCGGTTCGAGGCGCGATAGCCGGTCACGGCCGGCTGGCCCGGCCGGTTCTGCGCATATTGCGGCTGAATCGACAGCCGCGACGTCTGATAGTCCTTGTCGGCGATCCCCGCGCTCTTCAGCGCCTGGAGCACCTTGGCCATCGCGGCATTGTTGGCCTCGGCGGCCTCGCGCGCCGTCTTCGCATCCGACGCCACCCCGGCGTCGATCTGCGCCAGATCCGGCGGCGCCGTCACGCTGGCCTCGCCGCTGACGGTGATTGCCGGGGTGTCCTGGCGCGCGATGTCGTCCGCCAGCGCCGGCAGTGTCGTAGCGGCCGCCAGTGCGGCAACAAACATCGATCTGATCATCATGGTGCTCACTTCAGCGGCACGTAGACGTTGATGACGAGCTTGTCCTCGGCCGTCTTCAAGGGGTCGGTCAAATACTCCTCGATGAAGGTGTCCTTGGCCTCCAGCCGGCGCTCATCAAGGTGGTTGGTGATCGCCTCGTAGGTGTTGTCCATGTTGTCGTAGGAGCCGCGATGGACGAACTTCAGCGCTTTGCCCTCGGGCGACTGGCCGATGCTCATGCCCTTGCCGAGCGTCTTCGGCTCCTGCTCGATCGGCATCTCGGCCAGGAAGGTGAAGCCGGTGTCGTCGGTCGAGGTGTAGACGATCATGCCGTTGCCGGCGGGCTTGATGCCCTGCTTGTCCAGCGTGGCCGACAGCGACTTGAAGGAGTCGATCAGCGTATCGAATGCGTTGTCCCAATTGGCGGTGCCCTTGACGAGGACAACCTTCTTCGCCTCGAGCTTGATCTCGTCACCGAAGGCGTCGCCCGCCTGGGCCGGCGCCGCGGCCGGCGGCGGCGTGGCGGGGGACTGGGCCGCGGTCGGAGATGACGACGGCGCGGGGCTCGCGCTGGCGGCCGGCGTTGGGCTGGTCGCGGGCGCGGGACTGGCCGACGCGGCAGGTGCAGGAGAGGCCGGTGCCGAGGGAGCCGGTAGCACGCTCGGGGCTGGCGCAGGCGTGGCCGATGCCGCCGGAGCCGGCGAGGCCGACGGCGCCTGGGCCCGGGCGGGCGTGCCGCCGAGCAGGAGCGCGACCGAGCTCACGGCCAGAACAAGGCGGAAAGTGCTGAGATTCATTCGACTATTCTCCAGTGGCCGTGCTGCTTTGCCCGGTTCGTGCCGGCGAATGAACCGGTCCTAACATGCTCGGCGGCGCGGCGTCCCATGACAGATGCGTCATGTCGCTCTGCAGGCTGGTCAATGCCGCGCCATTCGCCATATAAGGCGGACACAATTTGGATATTTTCATGAGCGCGCTGGCCAACCACAGCTTCGTCAAGATGAACGGGATCGGCAACGAGATCGTCGTGGTCGATCTTCGCGACGTGAAGCATGTCGTCACGCCGGACGAGGCGCGGGCGGTGGCATCCCGCGTGCCCTACGACCAGCTGATGGTGCTGCAGCCGCCGCGGCTCGACGGCACCGAAGCGTTCATCCGCATCTACAACAATGACGGCTCGGAGTCCGGCGCCTGCGGCAACGGCATGCGCTGCGTGGTGCGCCAGGTGTTCGGCAAGACCGGCCAGACCAGCGCGACGTTCGAGACCCGCGCCGGACTGCTGAACTGCTGGCAGGGCCCGGCGCCCGACCTCTACACCGTCGACATGGGCGTGCCGAAGTTCGGCTGGCAGGAGATTCCTCTCGCCGAGGAATTCCGCGACACCCGCTACATCGAGCTGCAGATCGGCCCGATCGACGCCCCGATCCTGCATTCGCCGTCGGTCGTCAACATGGGCAACCCGCACGCGGTGTTCTGGGTCGAGGACATCAACGCCTATGATCTGGAGCGCTTCGGGCCGCTGCTGGAAAACCACCCGATCTTCCCCGAGCGTGCCAACATCACGCTGGCCCACATCGTCGACCGCGACCACATCACGATGCGGACCTGGGAGCGCGGCGCCGGGCTGACCAGGGCCTGCGGCTCGGCGGCGTGCGCGACCGCGGTCGCGGCGGCCCGTCTGAAGCGCGCCAACCGGATCGTGCAGATGACGCTGCCCGGCGGCGAGCTGACGATCGAGTGGCGCGAGCGCGACGATCACGTGCTGATGACCGGGAGCGCGACCTTCGAATATGAGGGGCGGTTCGAGCCAGAGCTGTTCGCCAGCGTCGCATGAGCGTCGATGTCGTCACCTTCGGCTGCCGGCTCAACGCGTTCGAATCCGAGCTGATCGCGAAGCATGCCGAAGCGGCCGGCGCCGACGACACCATCGTCGTCAACAGCTGCGCCGTCACCAACGAAGCCGTGGCGCAGGCGCGACAATCCATCCGCAAGCTGAAGCGCGAGCGCCCCGCGGCGCGCATCGTCGTGACCGGCTGTGCGGCGCAGACGCAGGCTGGCATGTTCGCTGCCATGCCCGAGGTCGACCGCGTCATCGGCAATGACGACAAGCTGCGGCCCGATGCGTGGCGCGCGACGGCGCAGGCGCTGGCCTCGCCACGATTCGGCATCGAGGCTTTCGAGAAGGTCGCTGTCTCCGACATCATGGCGGTGACGGAGATGGCGCCGCATCTGGTCGACGGCTTCCAGCGCGGCCTGCCGCGGGTGTTCGTCCAGGTGCAGAACGGCTGCGACCATCGCTGCACCTTCTGCATCATCCCGTTCGGCCGCGGCAATTCGCGCTCGGTGCCGATGGGCGCCGTGGTGGATCAGGTGCGGACGCTTGTCGAGCGCGGCCATGCCGAGATCGTGCTCACCGGCGTCGACCTGACGAGCTACGGCGCGGATCTGCCGGCGACGCCGAAGCTCGGCAGATTGGTCAAGCAGATCTTGCGCCACGTTCCGGAGCTGCAGCGTCTACGCATCTCCTCGATCGATTCGATCGAGGCCGATGCCGACCTGCTCGATGCGCTCGCGGATGATGCCAGGCTGATGCCGCATCTGCATCTGTCGCTGCAGGCCGGCGACGATCTGCTCCTGAAGCGCATGAAGCGGCGACATTCGCGCGCCGACGCGATCGCGTTCTGTGACCAAGTGCGGCGGCTGCGTCCGGATATCTCGCTCGGCGCCGATCTGATTACGGGATTTCCGACCGAGACCGAGGAGATGTTCTCGCGCTCGATCGACCTGGTCGAGGAATGCGGCCTGACGTTTCTGCACGTGTTTCCGTATTCGCTGCGCCCGGGCACGCCGGCGGCGCGCATGCCGCAGGTGGATGGCGCCGTCATCCGCGATCGCGCCAAGAGGCTGCGGGCCGCGGGAGAGGCGGCGTTGCTGCGGCGTCTGGATGCCGAGATCGGCAGCGAGCGCGAGGTGCTGATCGAGAGCGAGACGCTGGGGCGGACGGAGCACTATCTGCCGGCGGCCGTCCGCGGCGCTGTGCCGGGGACGGTGCAGCGGTTGATGATCGTCGGGCATGATGGCGCGAGGCTGTTAGTCCAGGACTCCGTCATGCCCGGGCTTGACCCGCCTGCGCGGCCGTAGCCGCTTCGGGGCGGCGAAGGCCCGGACATCCACGCCGCCTTGGGCAACTGAGACGTGGATGGCCGGGACAAGCCCGGCCATGACGAGTGGAGAGAGACGGGCTCACTCCCCGTTCCACCCGCACAGCCGCAGCCGCGCATGCATGTGCAGCGGCGCTGGTGCGACGACCTGCACCGGGGGCTTGTTCTTCGACAGCGGGATCGAAATCTCCCGCGCATGCAGATGCAGCCGCGGCTCGCCGAAGCGCGGCCCGTTGCCGTAGATGTTGTCGCCGACGATCGGCCAGCCGGATGCGGCGGAGTGCACGCGCAGTTGATGCGTGCGGCCGGTGACCGGTTCCATGGCGAGCCAAGTGAGCTTGGGTGTCTTGGTGGATTGAGGTTCGCTCTCTCCCCCGGCACCCTGCGCTCCCTCCCCCCTTGTGGGGGAGGGTTGGGGAGGGGGGTGGCTCCGGGCGACACTGCCCGTGGGGACCCCCGCCCCCGACCCCTCCCCGCGAGGGGGAGGGGAGTCGGTGTCGCAAGTCGAGATCGAGATCTGAGGTGGGGGAGTGAGAGAATACGACCTCCCCAACACCCGCCATTTCGTCACTGCCGGCTGGCCCTGCGGGTCCGGTTTCTGCCACCAGCCGCGTTCGGCGTTGAGCTTGCCGAGCGGGAGCTCGATCACGCCCTCGTCAGCGTCGGGCCCGCCTTCGACGACAGCCCAATAGGTTTTCGAAATCTTGCCATGCTTGAACAAAAGCCCGAGCGACGCCGTTGCCTTGCGATGACGGCCGAGCACCAGACATCCGGAGGTTTCCTTGTCGAGCCGATGCGCGAGCACCGGCGGGCGCGGCAGGCCGAAGCGCAGCGCGTCGAACGAGGCTTCGAGGTTCGGCCCGCCCTTCGGCCCCTTGTGCACGGGAATGCCGGCCGGCTTGTCGATCACCAGCATCAGCCCGTCGCGGTGGAGCACGCGGGCGAGCATCTCCTCGTCGGTGGGTTGGTTAATGTCCATGGAAACCGTAACGCGGGTGTGAGCTTTCGTTTGCGAATGGAAAGGGCTAACACCACGCCATGAACGATACCACCTCCGAAACACCCAAGCTGTCGTGGTGGCGGCGTCTGTCGGCCGGCCTGAAGCGCACCTCCGGCGCGCTCGGCACCGCCGTCGCCGATCTCGTCACCAAGCGCAAGCTCGACCGCGCGATGCTCGACGACATCGAGGACGTGCTGCTGCGCGCCGATCTCGGCACCCAGGTGGCGGCGCGGATCGCGGAAGCCGTAGGCCACGGCCGCTACGACAAGGCGATCAGTGCCGACGAGGTCAAGGCGGTGGTCGCGACCGAGGTCGAGAAGGTGCTGTCGCCGGTGGCGAAGCCGCTCACGATCGACGCTGGCCACAAGCCGTTCGTCATTCTCGTCGTCGGCGTCAACGGCTCCGGCAAGACGACCACGATCGGCAAGCTGGCGCAGAAATTTGCCTCCGAAGGCAAGCAGGTGATGCTGGCCGCGGGCGATACCTTCCGCGCCGCCGCGATCGAGCAGCTCAAGGTGTGGGGCGAGCGCACCAGGGCGCCGGTCGTCGCCGGCGCGCAAGGCTCTGATTCCGCGAGCCTGGCGTTCAACGCCATCACCGCGGCCAAGGAGCAGGGCCGCGACATCCTGCTGATCGACACCGCCGGCCGGCTGCAGAACAAGGCCGAGCTGATGAACGAGCTCGAGAAGGTGGTGCGTGTCATTCGCAAGGTCGACACCTCGGCGCCGCATGCGGTGCTGCTCGTGCTCGACGCGACGGTGGGACAAAATGCGCTGTCGCAGGTCGAGGCGTTTCATCGTACGGCAGGCGTCACCGGCCTCGTGATGACCAAGCTCGACGGCACGGCGCGCGGCGGCATCCTCGTGGCGCTGTCGGAGAAGTTCAAGCTGCCGGTGCACTTCATCGGCGTCGGCGAGGGGGTCGAGGATCTCTCACCGTTCGCCGCGAGAGATTTTGCGCGGGCGATCGCCGGCATCGAGGATTGACGTCGCCACGCCCGGGCTCCGGCCCACCGCCAGATCGAGACGACCGGATCAACCGCTGCCGTGGCTGCAGCCAACAGGATATGGAATGGACAAGACCCAGCCGCACCCGCTGTTCAAGCTCGCGACCGAGCTCGGTCCGCTGATCATCTTCTTCGTGGTCAATGCCAAGTTCAACCTGTTCGCGGCGACCGGCGCGTTCATGGTCGCGATCATTGCGGCGCTGATCGCGTCCTACGTGGTGACGCGGCACGTCCCGCTGATGGCGCTGGTGACCGCCGTCGTCGTCATCGTGTTCGGCACGCTGACCCTGGTGCTGCACGACGAGACCTTCATCAAGGTCAAGCCGACCATCATCTACGGGCTGTTCGCGGCCGTGCTCGGTGGCGGGCTCTTGTTCAATCGCTCCTTCATCGCGATCATGTTCGATCAGATGTTCAATCTGACGCCCGCGGGCTGGCGCATCCTGACGTTTCGCTGGGCGCTGTTCTTCGCCGCGATGGCGGTGCTGAACGAGATCGTCTGGCGCACGCAGAGCACCGATTTCTGGGTCGGCTTCAAGGCGTTCGGTGTCGTGCCGCTGACCATGATCTTCGCCATCGCCCAGATGCCGCTGATCAAGCGCTACCACCTCGACCCGGCCTCGTTGGAAGCCAGCGACGCCGCGGAAGGGGATGTGAGCAAGGGGTAGTTGCGGCAAACTCTGCTGTCGTCCCGGCCTTGAGCCGGGACCCAGAACCACAGGCTTGAGTTTGGGGCAGGCGCGTCGTTAACATCTTGCCCACCACGACGGCCGCGGAGTATGGGTCCCGGCTCAAGGCCGGGACGACACCGTGGGTCGTTGCGCGAGCTCGGCAGTCACGTCCACTTGCAACGACGAGAAACTAACGACTTGCCGACCGCGAACTAACTCCCTGCCTTCAGCGCCTTCTCGATTTCCGGCTTCAGCACGGCGTCGATGTTCTGCGCCGTGATCGGGCCGACCAGCTTGTAGACGATGGTGCCTTCGCGGCCGACGACAAAGGTCTCGGGCACGCCGTAGACGCCCCATTCGATGCCGGCGCGGCCGTTGCCGTCGACGCCGACGACGTCGTAAGGGTTGCCGTAGCGGCCGAGGAAGCGGCGGGCGTTGTCGGCGCCGTCCTTGTAGTTGATGCCGATGATCTGGAAGCGCTTGTCGCGGCCGAGTTCGACCAGCAGCGGCGCCTCGTCGTGGCAAGGCACGCACCACGATGCCCAGACGTTGACGATGCTGACCTTGCCCTTGAGCGCAGCCGGGTCGAGGCCGGGCACCGGCGTGCCGTCCTTCGCCAGCTCTGGCAGCGCCGGCAGCGGTGTGGCCGGCGCAGGGCGGCCGATCAGCGCGGAGGGAATCTGCGACGGATCGCCGTTGCCGAGGCGCGACCAGAACAGCGCCGCCAGCCCGAGGAACACCGCCAGCGGCAGCAGCATGAGGAATGAGCGGCGCCGCGGCGCCGGCTCTGTCGGTTCGGTCATTGGATGTCCGTCGCGGCGCGGCCGGAACGGCGGCTGATGCCGCTGTCCTCGAGCGCGCGCAGGCGCGCCTTCTGGGTGCGGTAGTCGATGGCGATCCAGCCGATCAGCAGCATCACGACCAGCGCCGCCGCAAGATAGGAGGTGGCGATGAAGGAGGTATAGGGGCCAAGGTCCATGTCAAGCCGCTCCCGCGATCCGGCCTGCCGCATCGTCGGCTGGTGCGGTCGTTGTGTAGGTGCGGGCCTGCATCATCTGCAGGCTGCGGACACGCCGGCGCAGGATCTCGTTGCGCATCGCGGCGACGTGCAGCGTCACGAACAGGAAGGTGAAGCCGACGGCCATCACCAGCAGCGGGATCAGGAAGGCCTTGTCGAGCGCCGGACCGCCCATCCGCATCACCGACGCCGGTTGATGCAGCGTGTTCCACCAGTCGACTGAGAACTTGATGATCGGCAGGTTGATCGCGCCAACCAGCGTCAGCACCGCGGCGGCGCGTGCCGCGCGCGTGGGATCCTCGACCGCGCGCCACAGCGCCATCAGGCCGAGATACATCAAGAACAGGATCAGCACCGAGGTCAGCCGCGCATCCCACTCCCAATAGGTGCCCCACATCGGCCGGCCCCACAGCGAGCCGGTGAGGAGCGCGAGGAACGTGAAGCTGGCGCCGATCGGGGCGGCGGCCTTGGCGGCGACGTCAGCGAGCGGATGCCGCCACACCAGGGTGCCGAGCGAGGCGATGCTCATGATACTCCAAACGAACATCGACAGCCAGGCATTGGGCACGTGGATGAACATGATCTTGACGGTCGCGCCCTGCTGATAGTCGTCGGGCGCCACTGCGGAGAGGTACAGGCCGGCAGCCAGCAGCGCGGCCGTGACCAGCGCCAGCCACGGCAGCAGCCGCGCCGCCAGCGCAAGGAACCGAGTGGGATTGGCGAGGTCGATCAGCGACATGAGACCCTTGTTAACGGCGGACGCGGTTGCAGGCAATCAGCACGGCGTCGCTAGGTAAGAGTTGATCATGGTCAAACCCCGGCGGGCGGTGGGTCAATCCAGCCCGTTCCGCAAGCTTGTCGCAGCGGCGAACGGGCCGATCACGAAACTCACCAGCGACAATGCGCACAGGATCGAGAACGGCGCCCCGAACGGCAGCGGGCCGACGATGGCCGCCTGCGACGCCGCGACGCCGAAGATCAGCACCGGGATCGAAAGTGGCAGCACCAAGACGGCCAGCAGCAGCCCGCCGCGGTGCATGGTCACCGCCAGCGCGGCACCGATCATGCCGATGAAGGTCAGGGCAGGCGTGCCCGCCAATAACGTCAGCGCGACGGCGCCGGTCGCCGTGGCGTCGAGGTTGAGCAGCAGGCCGAGCACGGGCGTCGCGATCACCAGCGGCAGGCCGGCGGCGAGCCAGTGCGCCAGCGCCTTGGCGGCGCAGGCCAGCTCCAGCGGTGTCCGGCTCATCACGACCAGGTCGAGCGAGCCGTCCTCGTGGTCGGCGGTGAACAGCCGGTCCAGGGTGAGCAGGCTGGAGAGCAGGGCACCGAGCCAGAGGATGGCGGGGCCGAGCCGGGTCAGCAGCGCCAGGTCGGGCCCCACCGCGAACGGCATCAGCACCACGACGGTCAGAAAGAACAGCACGCCGATCAACGCGCCGCCGCCGATGCGCAGCGCGATCTTGATGTCGCGGCGGATGAGGGCACCGAGCGCGGTCATGCGGGGAGGGCCTGGGCTGATGGCGCATTGCGCGGGAGTGAGCCGTGCTCCGACCGCTGGCAAACTTCGTTCCCTCCCCCCTTGTGGGGGAGGGCTGGGGAGGGGGGTGGCTCCGGGCGAGACCGCCGGTGGGGACTCCTACCCCCGACCCCTGCCCGCAAGGGGGAGGGGGGCGCGCATCGATAGGATGGGTGGAGCGATGGGGTTGCGCTCAGTTCGATAGGCCACGTCGTATGGCACCCCCCTCCCTGACCCTCCCCCACAAGGGGGGAGGGAATGGAGGGGCCGGCGGGCGTCGTGAAGAAGGGGGGCATCATCCGATCGTTCCAATCCGCAGCTCGCGCGTGTCGATGCCGAGCGGACCGTGGGTCGCCGCCATGATCAGTCCGCCCCCGGCGAGATGCTCCCGCATCAGCCCGGCGAACATCGCCTGTCCGGCGACGTCGAGCGCGGCGGTCGGCTCGTCGAGCAGCCACAGCAGGCGGGGCACCGCGAGCAGGCGGGCCAGCGACAGACGGCGGCGCTGGCCGGCGGACAGATAGGCGGCGGGCAGGTCAATGGCGTGGGCGATGCCGACGGCCGCGAGGCAGTCGGAGATCGGCCGCGTGACGCCGCCGCCGAGAAAGTCGGCCCAGAAGGTCAGGTTTTCGCGCACGCTGAGCGACGGCTTCAGCGCGTCGCGGTGGCCGAGATAATGCGCCTGCTCGGGCACCGTCAGCTCGCTCTCACCGCCCTCGATGGCGATGGAGCCGCCCGCCGGGAGCAGCAGGCCGGCAATCAGCCGCAGCAGCGATGTCTTGCCCGCACCATTGTGTCCGGTCACTGCCAGCGCCTCGCCCGCGACTGCTTCGAAGGCCAGTCCTGCGAACACCTCGCGGCCGCCGCGCACGCATCTGACGTCGCGGCCGAACAGCTTCGGAGACAGTGTTGAAGTCGCCTGCATGGCCTGTCGTGAGCGCCCTTACGAAATTGATGGCTAGCGCGTGAGAATTTGTGGGTGATGCCACGTCGGGACTTGCTTGTCTCTGTGGCGGCGCAGTTAGAAAGCTTCTATAAGCCCGACCTTGATGCAGCACACAATCATCCGCTGCAAGCCATCCGGCGCCTCGCGCTGACGGTTCTTAAATACCCCCTCCGGGTATGCAGATCAATTGGGATTTCCACGCATGACCTCGCTCGACAGCTTCAAGTGTCGCAAGACCCTCAAGGTCGGAACGAAGA
Source organism: Bradyrhizobium sp. SZCCHNS3002 (assembly GCF_032377435.1). Taxonomy (NCBI): domain Bacteria; kingdom Pseudomonadati; phylum Pseudomonadota; class Alphaproteobacteria; order Hyphomicrobiales; family Nitrobacteraceae; genus Bradyrhizobium; species Bradyrhizobium sp. SZCCHNS3002. Next base: position 370,223 of record NZ_JAUHHY010000002.1, on the reverse strand, counting down.
GCTACATCTATTACAGCTTGCCCACAGCCGAGAAGAACGGTCTCAAGGACATCTCGAAGCTGCCGTACTCGATGAAGGTGCTGCTCGAGAATCTGCTGCGCAACGAGGATGGCCGCACCGTCACCAAGGACGACATCGTCGCGGTGTCGAAATGGCTGCGCAAGAAGTCGCTGGAGCACGAGATCGCCTTCCGCCCGGCGCGCGTCTTGATGCAGGATTTCACCGGCGTCCCCGCCGTCGTCGACCTCGCCGCTATGCGCAACGCGATGCAGGCGCTCGGCGGCGATGCCGAGAAGATCAACCCGCTGGTGCCGGTCGATCTCGTCATCGACCATTCGGTGATCGTGAACTACTTCGGTGACAACAAGGCGTTCGGCAAGAACGTCGCCGAGGAGTACAAGCAGAACCAGGAGCGCTACGAATTCCTGAAGTGGGGCCAAAAGGCGTTCTCGAACTTCTCCGTCGTGCCGCCCGGCACCGGCATCTGCCACCAGGTCAATCTCGAGTATCTGGCGCAGACGGTCTGGACCAAGAAGGAGAAGATGACGATCGGCCGCACCAAGGGCACCTTCGAGGTCGCCTATCCGGATTCGCTGGTCGGCACCGATTCGCACACCACCATGGTCAACGGTCTGGCCGTGCTCGGCTGGGGCGTCGGCGGCATCGAGGCCGAGGCCTGCATGCTCGGTCAGCCGCTGTCGATGCTGCTGCCCGACGTCGTCGGCTTCAAGCTGACCGGCGCGCTGAAGGAAGGCGTCACCGCGACCGACCTCGTGCTGACCGTCACCCAGATGCTGCGCAAGCTCGGCGTGGTCGGCAAGTTCGTCGAGTTCTTCGGCCCCGGCCTCGACCATCTCTCGGTCGCCGACAAGTCGACCATCGCCAACATGGCTCCAGAATACGGCGCGACCTGCGGCTTCTTCCCGGTCGACACCGCGACGATCGATTATCTCAAGACCTCCGGCCGCAAGGCGCCGCGCGTCGCGCTGGTCGAGGCCTATGCCAAGGCGCAGGGCCTGTTCCGCACCGCCAAGTCGGCCGACCCGGTGTTCACGCAGACGCTGACCCTCGATCTCGCCGACGTCGTGCCGTCGATGGCCGGTCCGAAGCGTCCCGAGGGCCGCATCGCGCTCCCCGCAGTCGCCGAAGGCTTCGCGACCGCGCTGGCCGGCGAGTACAAGAAGCCCGATGCGGCCGAGCAGCGCTTCCCGGTCGAGGGCAAGGACTTCGATATCGGCCATGGCGACGTCGTCATCGCCGCCATCACCTCCTGCACCAACACCTCGAACCCGAGCGTGCTGATCGGCGCCGGCCTCTTGGCCCGCAACGCCGCCGCCAAGGGCCTCAAGGCCAAGCCGTGGGTGAAGACCTCGCTCGCCCCGGGCAGCCAGGTGGTTGCCGAATACCTTGCTAATTCGGGCCTGCAGAAGGACCTCGACAAGGTCGGCTTCAATCTGGTCGGCTTCGGCTGCACCACCTGCATCGGCAATTCCGGCCCGCTGCCGGAGGAGATCTCGAAGTCGATCAACGACAATGGCGTGGTCGCGGCGGCCGTGCTGTCGGGCAACCGCAACTTCGAAGGCCGCGTCTCGCCGGACGTGCAGGCCAACTACCTGGCCTCGCCGCCGCTGGTCGTCGCCTATGCGCTGGCCGGCACCGTGACCAAGGACCTTGCGGTCGAGCCGATCGGCATCGGCAAGGACAAGAAGCCGGTCTACCTGAAGGACATCTGGCCGACGACGAAGGAGGTCAATGACTTCGTCAAGAAGTTCGTCAAGGCGTCGATCTTCAAGAAGCGCTACGCCGACGTGTTCAAGGGCGACACCAACTGGCGCAAGATCAAGACCGTCGAGAGCGAGACCTATCGCTGGAACATGTCGTCGACCTACGTGCAGAACCCGCCGTATTTCGAAGGCATGAAGAAGGAGCCGGAGCCGATCAAGGACATCGTCGAGGCCCGCGTGCTGGCGCTGTTCGGCGACAAGATCACCACTGACCACATCTCGCCGGCCGGTTCGATCAAGCTGACCTCGCCCGCCGGCAAGTTCCTCAGCGAGCACCAGGTCCGCCCGGCCGACTTCAACCAGTACGGCACCCGCCGCGGCAATCACGAGATCATGATGCGCGGCACCTTCGCCAACATCCGCATCAAGAACTTCATGCTCAAGGGTGCCGACGGCAACATTCCCGAGGGCGGCCTGACCAAGCACTGGCCAGACGGCGAGCAGATGTCGATCTACGACGCCGCGATGAAGTATCAGGAAGAGGGCGTGCCGCTGGTGGTGTTCGCCGGCGCCGAATACGGCAACGGTTCGTCGCGCGACTGGGCCGCCAAAGGTACCCGGCTGCTGGGCGTCCGCGCCGTGATCTGCCAGAGCTTCGAGCGCATCCATCGCTCCAACTTGGTCGGTATGGGCGTTCTGCCGCTCACCTTCCAGGACGGCACGTCCTGGTCGTCGCTCGGCCTCAAGGGCGACGAGAAGGTCACCATCAAGGGCCTGCAGGGCGACCTGAAGCCGCGCCAAACCCTGACCGCCGAGATCGTCTCGGCCGACGGTGCGGCGCAGCAGGTGCCGCTGCTCTGCCGGATCGATACGCTCGACGAGCTCGACTACTACCGCAACGGCGGCATCCTGCACTACGTGCTGCGCAAGCTCGCCGCTTAACCAAAGCGCGATGCGACAGTTTGGCTCACTCTGAAGTGAGTAGCGGGTGATGAAGGAGGCGGCCTATGACAAAGGCCGCCTCCTTTGCATTTTCGGTTTGTTAACTACGAGGACGGCATCGCGGATGCAGTGATGCGCAGGGCGCAGCGGACGGTGGTCCAGACGGGACAGTGGCGATGAGTGGACAGATGTCGTGGTGGTCGCGCGCAGCGCTGAGTGTCTGTGCGGTCATCGCTTTCGTCCGGCCAGCCGCATCCGATCCCCGTGCGGTGATCGAACTCTTCACCTCTCAAGGCTGTTCGTCCTGCCCGCCGGCTGACAAGATCCTCGGCGAGCTCGCCAGAGATCCTTCGGTCATCGCGTTGTCGCTGCCGATCGACTACTGGGACTATCTCGGCTGGAAGGACACGCTGGCCGACTCCCGCTTCACGGCCCGGCAGCGGGCCTATTCTCGTGCGCGCGGGGACCGCGAGGTCTATACGCCGCAGGCGGTGATCAACGGCTCTGTGCATGTGATCGGCAGCGACCGCGAGGCGATCGAAGGCGCGATCGAGGAAACCGTCCAGGGCGGCGCGGTGATGTCGGTGCCGGTGAGGCTGTCGGTCGACGGCCAGGAGCTCTCCGTCTCGGTCGCCGCGGCCAGCGAGCATGCGCCGCGCCGGCACGGCGAGGTCTGGGTCTGCTCGATCTCGCGGGTGGTCCCGATCTCGGTCGGGCGCGGCGAGAACAGCGGCCGCGACCTGACCTATTACAACGTCGTTCGCGGTCTCCAGAAGCTGGGTGACTGGACCGGGTCGCCGGTCAGCTGGAGCGTGCCGCTGGAGAAGATCGCCCGCGAGGGCGTCGATGGCACCGTCGTCTATGTGCAGGACGGCAGTCGCGACCGCCCTGGGCCGATGCTCGGCGCCGCCTTTTCCGAGTTGCCGTTGGGCGGACGGGCTTCAGCAACGGCGCGTGGTCCCGAGCGCTGATCTTCCGTCGTTCCGATCTTCGTTTTCGCTGACCTGCGTGAGGCGCGTCACGTCCGTGCGACGGCGCGCCGCGACATCTTCCGGCAGCTCACGCCAGAAAAGCAAAAGGACCAACTTGCGTTGGCCCTTTGCCTTACTTGTGAATAGACCCGATCCTGACGACCCCGGGGGGCTGGGGGCTGAGGAATCCGGAACCGAAAGGACCGGGCCAACGCACACGAATCTTATGCCGAAGGTCGGGGGCGGTCGGTGGGCGGAAAGACGGCGCGATTATGATTCCGCTAACGATCCCGTGACGCTTGCGTGTTCGCGGAACTGATGACCTCGCAGGCTCGGTCGAACTTCAACAACGAAAACGGCCCCTTGCGGCTTCTGCCGGATGGCGCGATCATGTCACACAGATGACAGGAGGACGCCAATGAACCTCACGCCGGAGGACGCCGACCCCAGCGAGAACCGCGCGGCGGCGCGCAGTGCGGCCGCAGCGCCGAACCGGGTGACGTTCGACCGCCTGGAGCTGAACCGCATCCTGAACCTCTACGGTCGCATGGTCGCCGACGGTGAGTGGCGCGACTATTCGATCGACTTCCTGCGTGACCGGGCCGTCTTCTCCGTGTTTCGCCGGGCGTCCGAGGTGCCGATCTACCGCATCGAGAAGGATCCGCGTCTCGCACGCAAGCAGGGCATGTACAGCGTGATCTCGGCCACCGGGCTGATCCTGCGCCGCGGCCACGAGCTTGAGCGCGTGTTGCTGGCGATCGCGCCGAAGCCGGCGCTGGTCTGATCCGACCCGCCGGGTGATCACGACATTTCGACCGGCGTCGCTTACGCCGGGACGTCGCTGCTCCCGGCCCCGAGCGGGCGCTGCATCATCACAGTATCGAGCCAGCGGCCGAATTTCAGGCCGACGCTCGGGTGGGTGCCGATCATCTGGAAGCCGCAGGCGGTATGCAGCCCGACCGAGCCGGCATTGGCGGAGTCGCCGATGACGGCGATCATCTGGCGAAAGCCTCCCTCCTCACAGGCGTCGATCAGCTGCCGCATCAGTCGCATCCCGATGCCGCGACGCTGGCTGGCGGGAGCGAGATAGACCGAGTTCTCCACCGTGAAGCGATAGGCAGGGCGGGGCCGGTAGGGCCCGGCATAGGCATAGCCCACCACCTCTCCGTCCAGCAGGGCGGCGAAATAGGGGAAGCCGCCGTCGCGGAGCGCCCGGAAGCGGCGCGTCATCTCCGCCAGATCCGGAGGGTCGAGCTCGAAGGTGGCCGTGCCCTCGCGGACGGCCTGGCCGTAGATGGCGGTGATGGCCGGGAGGTCGGCCTCCTGGGTGGGCCGGATTTCAATGTTCGACATGGGGTGCAAGCATACCCATGCGGACGCGGCGATCAATCCGGCCTCGCGGCATGGCTGTCGCTGCCGCTTTGCGCCGGTCGCAATCGGGTTTGTGCAAACGAAAAGCCCCGGCGGTGAGGCCGGGGCTTCGAAGGTCGCTCGTTCGAGCGGTTGGATCAGTCGCGCTGTCCGAGCAGCTGCAGCAGCAGCGTGAACAGGTTGATGAAGTTCAGGTACAGCGACAGCGCGCCGGTGATCGCTGCGCGCTCGGCGATGTCGCCGCCCGCGGAGGCGTAGCCGTAGATGTACTCGTTCTTCAGGCGCTGCGTATCCCAGGCGGTCAGGCCGGCGAACACGAACACGCCGATCACCGAGACGATGAACTGCAGCATCGAGCTCGCCAGGAACAGGTTCACCAGGCTCGCCAGCACGATGCCGATCAGGCCCATGAACAGGAACGAGCCCATGCCCGTCATGTCACGCTTGGTCGTGTAGCCGTAGAGGCTGAGCGCGCCGAACGTCGCCGCGGTGATGAAGAACACCCGCACGATCGAGGTGTGGGTGTACACCAGAAAGATCGACGACAGCGAGATGCCCATCAAGGCCGAAAACACCCAGAACAGGAGTTGCGCGGTCGACGGCGCGAGGCGGTTGATGCCGGCCGAGATCGCGAACACCATGACCAGAGGGGCCAGGATGAACAGCCACTTCAGCGGGCTCACGAACATCGCGTAGCCGAACTGCGTCAGATAGGCGTTGCCGAACTTGAACACGCCGGCCGCCGGATCGCCGGTCACCGACGCCATGTAGACGCCGAGCGCCGCGAGGCCGGTAATGGCCAGGCCGATGCTCATGTAATTGTAGATGCGCAGCATGTAGGCGCGCAGACCGGCGTCGACGGTCGCGGCATCGGCGCGCCCGGCCACCCGGCCAAAGGGTGAAGCATAGTTGCGGTTGAGGTCCGACATGGTCGAATTCCCGTTGGTTGCCCGGCAGCCCGATCCTGGCAGGACCTTCAGCCGGTTCTCGAAAAACCCTATCTCATACCCGCTGCCATCGATATTAAATTTGCGTCATCGGCAAATTCGCCATCTTTGGCAGGTCTCTGAGCCCATTCCCTAGATGGGAAACTAGCATATCCGCCGCAAGCTTCCACGCGCGGCTGAATGTCGCTCCGAACGCGTCCCAGCCCCATAGATCGCGTTAACCGTGCGGCATGAGCGCGCAAGCCGCTCGATCAAGCCGCTAGAGATTCCGAAGAACCGTCGCCGGCTTCTGATTCAGCGCGAGCAGGGTGCCGGCCAGTCCGAGGCCGACGGTCACGATCAGCGCCGCCAAGACGACCAGCGCGGCGCTGCCCGCCTGCCAGGCGAAGCTCAAGGTCATCAGCCGGGTCACGATCAGCCAAGCGGAGACCGAGCCGGCGATGACGCCGAACGCGGCGGTGGCAAACCCGATCATCAGATATTCGAGCGCGTAGGCGCCGAGCAGCCGCAGCCGCGTCGCGCCCAGGGTCTTCAGGATGACCGCGTCGTAGACCCGGTGGCGGTGGCCGGCGGCCAGCGCGCCGCCGAGCACCAGGATGGCCGAGATCAAGGTCACCGCGCTGGCGCCGCGGATGGCGAGCGCGAGGTTGGAGACCACCGAGCCCACGGTCTCCATCACCTCTCGGACCCGCACGCTGGTCACCATCGGGAAGGCGTCGGCCACCTTGCGGATGACACGGGCATCCTCGGCGGCATCGGAGCGCGCTTCGGTCAGGGTCGCGACATGGGTGTGCGGCGCGCCCTTGAAGGCATTCGGGGAGAACACCAGCACGAAGTTGATGCCGAGCCCCTGCCAGTCGATGGTGCGCATGTTGCCGATCCGCGCCGTGATATCGCGTCCGAGCACGTTGACGACGATGTCGTCACCGAGCTTGAGGCCGAGGCCGTCGGCGATGCGCTTCTCGATCGAGACCAGCGGCGGTCCGCTGTAGGTCTTGCTCCACCACTCGCCCTCGACCACCTTCGAGCCCTTGGGAATCTCGGCGGTATAGGTCAGGCCGCGATCGCTCTGCAGCACCCATTCGGTGTCCGTCGTCGCCTTGAGGTCCTCGGCGCGGACGCCGCGGGCGGCGACGATGCGCCCGCGCAGCATCGGCACGTCTTCGACAGCGGATTGAGGGGCGAGGTCCTTGAGGAAGCCGCGGAAGCGGTCGGCCTCGCCGGAGGGGACGTCGATGAAGAAAAACGACGGCGCCTGCTCCGGCAGTTGCGCCAGGAATTGGCGCCGCAGATTGCCGTCGATCTGGGTGATCGTGACCAGCACCGCGAGACCCAGTCCGAGCGACAGCACCACGGACGGTGTCAGCGCGCCCGGGCGGTAGATGTTGCTGACCGCCAGCCGCAGCATCGGGAAGCGGCTGCGCGGCAGGGCGCGCGCAATTGCCATCACCGCGGCGGCAATGCCGCGCAACAGCACGAACACCAGCGCAGCGGCGACGACGAACACCGCGGCGATGCGCTTGTCGTAGGACAAGCCGATCACGACCGCGATCAGCAGCGCGACGGTGCCCGCGATCAGCACCAGATAGCTCCAGCGCGGCCGGTGCCATTCGGCGATGACCGCCTCGCGGAACAACGCCGCCACCGGCACGTCGCGTACGCGCCCGAGCGGCCACATACCGAACGCCAGTGCGGTGAGCAGGCCATAGACGAAGGACAGCGCCAGCTCGTCGGAATGAATAGCCGGGATCACCGGCAGCGGCAGGATGTTGCCGAACAGCCCGACGATGGCAAAGGGCAGGGTCGCGCCGGCGCAGAGGCCGATGATCGAACCGATCGTGGCGAGCACCATCACCTGCACGAGGTAGATGCCGAACACGTCGCGGCTGGTGGCGCCGAGGGCCTTGAACGCCGCGATCACCTCGGTGCGGCGGTCGACATGGCTCTTGACCGCGTTGGCGACGCCGACGCCGCCGACCAGCAGCGCGGCGAGACCGACCAGGGTGAGGAACTGGGTGAAGCGGCCGATCGTCCGCTCGAGCTGCGGCGAGGCATTGCTGCGGCTGCGGATCTCCCACCCGGCCGACGGCAAGGTCAGGCGGGTGTCGGCGATGAAGGACGCTGCGGCGTGGTCGTCCTTGGCATTGTCGGGCAGCCGGACCCGGTAGGTCCAGCGCACCAGGCTGCCCGGCTGCAGCAGCGACGTGGCGCGCAGGCCGGCCTCGCTGATCAGGAAACGCGGCCCAAGGCCGATGCCGCCGGACAATTTATCTGGCTCGGCCTGGAGCGCGCTGCGGATCTGGAAGCGGACGGTGTCGATGCTGACGGTGTCGCCGACCTTGAGGTCGAGCCGCGCCAGCAGTGCCGGATCGGCCGCCGCGCCGAACACGCCGTCGCGTTCGGCGAGAATGTCCGGTAGCGGCAGGTCGGGCTGCAGCTCGGCCTTGCCCAGCAGCGGATAGGCGCCGTCGACAGCCTTGAGCTCGACCAAGGCCAGCTTGGCGTCACCGGCGCGCACCATCGCCCGCAAGGTTGCCGCCAGCGAGACCTGGCCGCGCGTCCGCAGGAAGGCGATCTCCTCGGGCTTGGCCTCGCGCTGAAACAGCGAGAAAGCGACGTCGCCGCCGAGCAAGGTCCGGCCCTCGCGGACCAGCCCGTCATTGAGGCTGGCCGCCACCGAGCCGACACCGGCGATGGCGAGCACGCCGAGCGCGATGCAGGCGATGAAGACGTAGAAGCCGCGCAAGCCGCCGCGCAGCTCGCGCAGCGCGTAGCGCACCGGCAACGCGGCCATGCGGCCGCCCGCGATCGGTTCGGACACCGTGCTCATGCGTCGGCTTGCTCGTGTGCGTCGCTCTCGGCTTCGATCCGTCCCGAGCGCAGCCGCACCACCCGGTCGCACCGATGCGCGAGGCCGCTGTCATGGGTCACCAGCACCAGCGTCATGCCGCGCTCGGCATGCTTGGTGAACAGCAGGTCGACGATCTGCTGGCCGGTGGTCTCGTCGAGATTGCCGGTCGGCTCGTCGGCCACGAGAATTGCGGGGTCGGGAGCGAGAGCGCGGGCCAATGCCACGCGCTGCTGCTCACCGCCGGAGAGCTGCGTCGGATAGTGATGCAGACGGTGGCCGAGCCCGACCTGCTCGAGCTCGCGGGCGGCACGCTCCGCGGCGCCGGCATGGCCGGCCAGCTCGAGCGGCACTGCCACATTCTCCAGCGCGGTCATGGTCGGGATCAGGTGGAAGGACTGGAAGACGATGCCGACCTGGCGACCCCGGAACCGGGCCAGGGCGTCCTCGTCCAGGGCATTGAAAGCGGTGCCGCCGACCACCACCTCACCACTGTCAGGACGTTCCAACCCCGCCATCACCATCAGCAGCGTGGACTTCCCCGATCCCGAGGGGCCGATCAGGCCGATCGTCTCGCCCTGTCCCACCCGCAGGCTGATGTCCTTGAGGATATGAACACGTGCCGCTCCGGTGCCGAGCGAGAGGTTGACGTTGGAGATGGTAATGGTGTCCGGCGCAAGGCCGGCCAAACGCGAGGTTTCGATGAGACTGTCCATGGCTCGGTCATATGGCAACTCCGCAAGCCGGGTCGAGAGGCGCGGACATATCTTCGTGCACATACTCGTGTTGATGCTCGCCTTGATGACAGTCGGGCCCGCGTTTGCGGGCGCTGACGACGTCAAGCCGATCAAGCTGGTCGTGCTCGGCGATTCCTTGAGCGCGGGTCTTGGCCTGTCCGCCTCGGATGCGTTTCCAGCCAAGCTGCAGAAGGCGTTGCAGGCCCAGGGCCTGCCGATCGACCTCACCAATGCCGGCGTATCCGGGGACACTTCGTCCGGAGGCCGCGACCGGCTCGACTGGTCGGTGCCTGACGGGACCGAGGCCGTCATCGTCGAGCTCGGCGCCAACGATGCGCTGCGCGGCATCGATCCCGCGGTGACGCGCAAGGCCTTGACCGAGATCGTGACCCGGCTGAAGGCACGGGGCATCGCCGTCATGCTGTGCGGCATGCTGGCGCCGCCGAACTACGGCAGCGACTATGCCGCGAAATTCAACGCGATCTATCCCGATCTGGCCAAGGAATTCGGCGTCCCGCTGTATCCGTTCTTTCTCGACGGTGTCGCCGCCGACCCCAAGCTGAACCAGGCCGACGGCATCCACCCCACCGCAGCCGGCGTCGACATCATCGTGTCCCGGATGTTGCCTACGGCGGAAGCATTCCTGCGTCCACTTCGTGGGCAATGACGGAACGAAGCGCCGCGTCGATCATTTGCGATAACCTTAAGGGCCGGGTTTTCCGCAGCTTTTACCGGCGTTAACCCGCCTTCCGTCGCGGAGTCATATAAATTCGGTAGGAATGATGCATTGGCGATTCGTCGTCGATCATTTCTCGAAGGCATGATCTCGTCAATTTTCGAGATCAGCCTCCAGCATCGGGAGTCCTGAAACGATGCCGCGTCTGTTTACTGGACTGGAAATCCCGGCCGAGGTTGGCCACACGCTTTCCGGTTTGCGGGGTGGCCTCCCCGGCGCCCGCTGGATCGATCCCGAAAATTACCATGTGACGTTGCGCTTCATAGGTGACATCGACGGCGCCTCCGCCAACGAGATCGCCTCGATGCTGTGGCGGGTGAACCGCAAGCCGTTCGAAGTGACGGTGCAGGGTCTCTCCAGCTTCGGCGGCCGCAAGCCGCGCGCCGTCGTTGCCAACGTCGCGCCGAGCCGCCCCCTGATCGAGCTGCAGGCCGAGCTCGAGCGGCTCATGCAGCGGATCGGGCTCGATCCGGAAGGTCGTAAATTCGTGCCCCACGTCACGCTGGCGCGGCTGCACGATGCGTCGAGCCAGGACGTCGCCGACTATCTCTCCGTCCGCGGCTATTTCCCGAGCCGCGTGTTCACGGCCGAGCGCTTCGTGCTGTTCTCGTCGCGCGCCTCGACCGGCGGTGGCCCCTACGTGGTCGAGGACGCCTACGACCTTTCCCCGGGGTGAGGTCTGGAGCGCGGTCGTTCAAGCCAGCCGCTCGCTGAGGCCGGGAGCGAAGACTAACGTCGTTAGCCCCGGACTAACGGTCACGGCGGCGTTTGCGTGCCATATACCACGACCTCACGGCTCCGACGCATGGCGGCTTCCACCATTTGCGGATTGCATTTTCCGTAAGTCTCGTGACCTAGAGTGGGCTCATGCTGTCCACTCCGTCAGACGCGTTCCGCGCGCAATATCAGTCTTTGGTCGATACCGGTGCGATCGAGGCCGACCTCGCCCAGGCCGAGGTCGCCGACGCCCTGGCGGCGCTGGAGCGCCGCCTCTCGACCTACAAGCCGACGCGCAAGCAAGGCTTGTTCGGCCGCCTTTTTGCCGACAAGAGCGAGCCGCCGAACGGCCTCTATGTCCACGGCGAGGTCGGGCGCGGCAAGACCATGCTGATGGACCTGTTCTTCCAGAGCTGTCCCGTCGAGCACAAGCGCCGCGCCCATTTTCACGAATTCATGGCCGAGGTGCACGAGCGCATCTACGGCTACCGCCAGAACATCGCGCGCGGCGAGCTCGCCGATGCCGACGTGATCGGGCTCACGGCACAGGCGATCTTCGATCAGGCCTGGCTGCTCTGCTTCGACGAATTCCATGTCACCGACATCGCCGACGCGATGATCCTGGGACGTCTGTTCGCCAGGCTGTTCGAGCTCGGCACCGTGGTGGTGGCGACCTCGAACGTCGCGCCCGAAGACCTCTACAAAGGCGGCCTCAACCGCGCGCTGTTCCTGCCCTTCATCAAGCAGATCGCCGACCATATGGACGTGATGCGGCTGGATGCGCGCACCGATTTCCGGCTGGAGAAGCTGGCCGGCGTGAAGATGTGGCTGGTGCCGGCCGATGTCGACGCGCGAGCGGCGCTCGACAAGGCCTGGGCGCGGCTCACGGGGCATGCCAAGTGCAAGCCGCGCGACATGACGATCAAGGGGCGTATCCTGCATGTCCCGTGCTCCGCCAACGGCGTCGCCCGCTTCGGTTTTACCGATCTCTGCGAGAAGCCGCTGGCAGCCTCGGACTATCTGCGGCTCGCGCACGACTATCATACGATCCTGATCGATCACGTTCCGGTCATGGATCTGGCCGAGCGCAATGCCGCCAAGCGGTTCATCACCCTGATCGATACGCTCTACGACAACGCCGTGAAGCTGATCGCGTCCGCCGAAGCCGACCCGATTTCGCTCTACGTCGCGACCGAGGGCATCGAGGCCATGGAGTTCAAGCGGACCACCTCGCGCCTGATCGAGATGGGCTCGGACTCCTACCTGGCCCTGCCGCACGGGCGGAAGGACTCGGCGGCATCCGGGACTTCCACGGGGTTGGTCGAAACCTGACAAATACCGGAGTTTTGGCGAGCGCCTGCCGCCGGGCACACAGCCGCGAAAAGGCCACGCCAATCATGCTGAAAGGATCATCAGCAGCCGTCGCCCGGTCCTGATCGAAATCAAGGCACGCCCGCCAATTGGCCATAGCGTGACTTGAACGGCCCGGGCGAAAGGGATAACCACCCACTCGACTTTTCAACCTCCCTCACCCCTTCGGGTTCAAAGGAAAATTTGCCATGGCGCGCGACAAGATTGCTTTGATTGGCTCCGGTCAGATCGGCGGAACGCTGGCTCACCTCGTCGGCCTCAAGGAGCTCGGCGACGTCGTGATGTTCGACATTGCCGAAGGCGTTCCGCAGGGCAAGGCGCTCGACATCGCGCAGTCCTCGCCGGTCGATGGCTTCGACGCGCACTTCACCGGCGCCAACTCTTACGAGGCGCTCGACAACGCCAAGGTGTGCATCGTCACCGCCGGCGTGCCGCGCAAGCCGGGCATGAGCCGCGATGATCTGCTGTCGATCAACCTGAAGGTGATGGAGCAGGTCGGCGCCGGCATCAAGAAGTACGCCCCCGATGCGTTCGTCATCTGCATCACCAACCCGCTCGACGCGATGGTCTGGGCGCTGCAGAAGGCCTCGAACCTTCCGGCGAAGAAGGTCGTCGGCATGGCCGGCGTGCTCGACTCCGCGCGCTTCCGCTACTTCCTGGCTGATGAGTTCAACGTCTCGGTCGAGGACGTCACTGCCTTCGTGCTCGGCGGCCATGGCGACACCATGGTGCCGCTGACCAAGTACTCGACCGTCGCCGGCATTCCGCTGCCGGATCTCGTCAAGATGGGCTGGACCTCGCAGGCGCGCATCGACGAGATCGTCGACCGCACCCGCAATGGCGGCGCCGAGATCGTCAACCTGCTCAAGACGGGCTCCGCCTACTACGCCCCGGCGGCGTCGGCGATCGCGATGGCCGAGAGCTATCTGCGCGACAAGAAGCGCGTGCTGCCCTGCGCGGCGCATCTTAACGGCGAGTTCGGCGTCAAGGACATGTATGTCGGCGTGCCCGTCGTGATCGGCTCCAAGGGTGTCGAGCGCATCGTCGAGATCGAGCTGGCCGGGAAGGACCGCGAGGCGTTCGACAAGTCGGTCGCCGCCGTCCAGGGCCTGGTCGACGCCTGCAAGAAGATCGCGCCCGACCTGCTCGGCCGCTGATCAGGGGTCATTCACGGGGCGTAGTCTCGCCCACATCGAGTTGCAGGATGTTTGGTATATGGTATACCAGACATCCTAACAACAATTCTGGTCGTCACCCCATCGCGGGTTCGGGGAGCAAGCGCTTATGAACATTCACGAATATCAGGCCAAGGCACTGCTGCACGAGTTCGGCGTGCCGATTTCCAAGGGCGTGCCGGTTCTCCGTCCGGAGGACGCGGATGCGGCGGCGAAGACGCTCGGTGGCCCGGTCTGGGTCGTGAAGAGCCAGATCCACGCCGGCGGTCGCGGCAAGGGCAAGTTCAAGGAGGCCTCTGCCGGCGACAAGGGCGGCGTCCGCCTCGCCAAGTCGATCCAGGAGGTCAACGAGTTCGCCAAGCAGATGCTGGGCGCCACGCTGGTGACGGTGCAGACCGGTCCGGACGGCAAGCAGGTCAACCGCCTCTACATCGAGGACGGCTCGGACATCGACAAGGAATTCTATCTGTCGCTGCTGGTCGACCGCGAGACCTCGAAGGTCGCCTTCGTGGTGTCGACCGAAGGCGGCGTCAACATCGAGGACGTCGCCCACAGCACGCCTGAGAAGATCATCACCTTCTCGGTCGATCCGGCCACCGGCGTCATGGGCCATCACGGCCGCGCCGTCGCCAAGGCGCTGAAGCTCTCCGGCGACCTCGCCAAGCAGGCCGAGAAGCTGACCACCCAGCTCTACAACGCCTTCGTCGCCAAGGACATGGCGATGCTCGAGATCAACCCGCTGGTCGTCACCAAGCAGGGCCAGCTGCGCGTCCTGGACGCCAAGGTCTCGTTCGACTCCAATGCGCTGTTCAAGCACCCGGAAGTCGTCGCGCTGCGCGACGAGACCGAGGAGGACGCCAAGGAGATCGAGGCCTCCAAGTACGACCTCAACTACGTCGCGCTCGACGGCACCATCGGCTGCATGGTCAACGGCGCGGGCCTCGCCATGGCGACGATGGACATCATCAAGCTCTACGGCATGGAGCCCGCCAACTTCCTCGACGTCGGCGGCGGCGCCAGCAAGGAGAAGGTCGCGGCGGCCTTCAAGATCATCACCGCCGACCCGAACGTGAAGGGAATCCTGGTCAACATCTTCGGCGGCATCATGAAGTGCGATGTCATCGCCGAGGGCGTCGTGGCCGCGGTGAAGGAAGTCGGCCTGAAGGTGCCGCTGGTGGTGCGCCTCGAAGGCACCAATGTCGATCTCGGCAAGAAGATCATCAGCGAGTCCGGTCTGAACGTGCTGCCCGCCGACAATCTCGACGACGCCGCGCAGAAGATCGTCAAGGCCGTCAAGGGAGGCTGAGCGCCGGTTCTGGCGCTCGCTTCGTCCTCACCGCAACGCTTTTAGAGAAAGCACGATGTCCATTCTCATCGACAAGAACACCAAGGTCATCTGCCAGGGCTTCACCGGCAAGAACGGCACCTTTCACTCCGAGGCGGCGATCGCCTATGGCACCAAGATGGTCGGCGGCACCTCGCCGGGCAAAGGCGGCTCGACCCATCTCGGCCTGCCCGTCTTCGACACCGTCAAGGAGGCCCGCGAGGCCACCGGCGCCGACGCGTCGGTGATCTATGTGCCGCCGCCGGGCGCGGCCGACGCGATCTGCGAAGCCATTGACGCCGAAGTCCCGCTGATCGTCTGCATCACCGAGGGCATCCCGGTGCTGGACATGGTCCGCGTCAAGCGCTCGCTTGTGGGATCCAAGTCGCGCCTGATCGGGCCGAACTGCCCGGGCGTGATGACCGCCGGCGAGTGCAAGATCGGCATCATGCCGGCCAACATCTTCAAGCCCGGCTCTGTCGGCATCGTGTCGCGCTCGGGCACGCTGACCTATGAGGCGGTGTTCCAGACCACGTCCGAAGGCCTCGGCCAGACCACGGCGGTCGGCATCGGCGGCGACCCGGTCAAGGGCACCGAGTTCATCGACATGCTCGAGATGTTCCTGGCCGACCCCAAGACGACCTCGATCATCATGATCGGTGAGATCGGCGGCTCGGCCGAGGAGGATGCGGCGCAGTTCATCAAGGACGAAGCCAAGCGCGGCCGCAAGAAACCGATGGTGGGATTCATCGCCGGCGTCACCGCGCCTCCCGGCCGTCGCATGGGCCATGCCGGCGCGATCATCTCGGGCGGCAAGGGCGATGCGGGCTCGAAGACGGCCGCGATGGAAGCGGCTGGTATTACCGTGTCTCCGTCGCCCGCGCGGCTCGGCAAGACGCTTGTCGAAAAGTTGAAATCCTGATTCAGGCCTTAGTGCTTTTCGGCGCGAATATTTACAATAAATAAGGTAAACGGTCCTAACCCGAACCTGATCCGCGTCCCCCGCGGGTCAGGCATTGCGCCGTTTTGATTGGGCGCATCGAAATTACCAGGACGCCACCATGTCTCGCCAAGATGCGAACGCCGCCTTCGCCCTGTCATCTTTTCTGCAGGGCACCAATGCCACCTACATCGATGAGATCTACGCCCGCTATGAGAAGGACCCCGCTTCGGTCGACCCGGAGTGGCAGGAGTTCTTCAAGAGCCTGAAGGACGCGCCGGCCGACGTGCAGAAGAATGCGTCGGGCCCCTCCTGGGCGCGCAGCAACTGGCCGGTCTCCCCCCGCGACGAATTGACCTCCGCACTCGACGGCAACTGGGCCGTGGTCGAAAAGAAGGTCGGCGAGAAGATCGCCGCCAAGGCCCAGACAAAGGGCGTCGAGCTGTCGGTGGCCGACGTCAATCAGGCCACCCGTGACTCCGTCCGCGCGTTGATGCTGATCCGCGCCTACCGCATGCGCGGCCACTTCCACGCCAAGCTCGATCCCCTCGGCATCGAGGCGCCGCGCAACCGCGAAGAGCTCGATCCGCGCTCCTACGGCTTCACCGAGGCTGACTACGACCGCAAGATCTTCCTCGATCACGTGCTCGGCCTCGAATACGGCTCCTTGCGTGAGATCGTCGCGATCTGCGAGCGCACCTACTGCCAGACGCTCGGCGTCGAGTTCATGCACATCACGAACGCGGCGCAGAAGGCCTGGATCCAGGAGCGCATCGAGGGACCGGACAAGGAAATCTCGTTCACCCGCGAGGGCCGTCGCGCGATCCTGACCAAGCTGATCGAGGCCGAAGGCTTCGAGAAGTTCTGCGACGTCAAGTTCACGGGTACCAAGCGTTTCGGCCTCGACGGCGGCGAGTCGCTGATTCCGGCGCTGGAGCAGATCATCAAGCGCGGCGGCAATCTCGGCGTGAAGGAGATCGTGCTCGGCATGCCGCATCGCGGCCGCCTCAACGTGCTGACCCAGGTGATGGGAAAGCCGCACCGCGCGCTGTTCCACGAGTTCAAGGGCGGCTCGGCCAATCCTGACGCGGTCGAAGGCTCCGGCGACGTCAAGTATCACCTCGGCGCCTCCTCGGACCGCGAGTTCGACGGCAACCGCATCCACCTGTCGCTGACTGCCAATCCGTCGCATCTGGAGATCGTCGATCCCGTGGTGCTCGGCAAGGTCCGCGCCAAGCAGGACCAGCACGGCGATCCGCCGGACATGCGCATCTCGGTGCTGCCGCTCTTGATGCATGGCGACGCGGCGTTCGCCGGCCAGGGCGTCGTGGCGGAGTGCTTCGCGCTATCAGACCTGAAGGGCTACCGGACGGGTGGCTCGATTCATTTCATCGTCAACAACCAGATCGGCTTCACGACCTATCCGCGCTATTCGCGGTCGTCGCCGTATCCGTCCGACGTTGCCAAGATGATCGACGCGCCGATCTTCCACGTGAACGGCGACGATCCCGAGGCCGTGGTGTTCGCGGCCAAGGTCGCGATCGAGTTCCGGCAGAAATTCCACAAGCCGGTCGTGATCGACATGTTCTGCTACCGCAGGCATGGCCACAACGAAGGCGACGAGCCGGCCTTCACCCAGCCGGTGATGTACAAGAAGATCGGCGCCCATGCGTCGACCCTGGAGATCTACTCCAAGCGCCTGGTCGCCGAAGGCGTCATGACCGAGGGCGAGGTCGAGAAGGCCAAGGCCGACTGGCGCGCCCGTCTCGACGCCGAGTTCGAGGCCGGTACGTCCTATCGTCCGAACAAGGCCGACTGGCTCGACGGCAAGTGGGCAGGCTTCAAATCCGCCGACCAGGAGGAGGAGGCGCGCCGCGGCGTCACCGGCGTCGAGATCGACCGCCTCAAGGAGATCGGCCGCAAGATCACCAAGGTGCCGGACGGCTTCCGCGTGCACCGGACGATCCAGCGCTTCCTCGAGAACCGCGCCAAGGCGATCGACAGCGGCATCGGGCTCGACTGGGCGACCGGCGAAGCGCTGGCGTACTGTTCGCTGCTGCTCGAAGGCCACAAGGTTCGTCTCTCCGGTCAGGACAGCGAGCGAGGCACCTTCTCGCAGCGCCATTCGGTGCTGATCGACCAGGAGGACGAGAGCCGCTACACGCCGTTCAACCATCTGGCGCCGGAGCAGGGCCACTTCGAGGTCATCAACTCACTGCTGTCCGAAGAAGCCGTGCTCGGCTTCGAATACGGCTATTCGCTCGCCGAGCCGACCGCGCTGACCCTGTGGGAGGCGCAGTTCGGCGACTTCGCCAACGGCGCCCAGGTGTTGTTCGACCAGTTCATCTCGTCGGGTGAGCGTAAATGGTTGCGCATGTCCGGCTTGGTCTGCCTGCTGCCGCACGGCTACGAGGGCCAGGGCCCCGAGCATTCGTCGGCACGCCTCGAGCGCTATCTGCAGATGTGCGCCGAGGACAACATGCAGGTGGTCTATCCGACTACGCCGGCGAACTACTTCCACGTGCTGCGGCGACAGTTGCATCGCGAGATCCGCAAGCCGCTGATCGTGATGACGCCGAAATCGCTGCTGCGCCACAAGCGCGCGGTGTCGCGGCTCGAGGAGCTCGCCAAGGGTACGACGTTCCACCGCATCCTGTACGATGACGCGCAGATGCAGGCGGACGACAAGACCAGGCTGGTGCCGGACGAGCAGATCCGCCGCATCGTGCTGTGCTCGGGCAAGGTCTATTACGACCTCTATGACGAGCGCGAGAAGCGCGGGCTGAACGACGTCTACCTGATGCGCGTCGAGCAGCTCTATCCGGTGCCGCTCAAGGCGCTGGTCGCCGAGCTCGGCCGCTTCAAGAACGCCGAAGTGGTGTGGTGCCAGGAAGAGCCGCGCAACATGGGCGCCTGGCACTTCATCGAGCCCTATCTGGAATGGGTGATGAACCAGACCGGCGGCAAGAGCAAGCGTCCGCGCTATGCCGGCCGTGCCGCCTCTGCAGCGACCGCGACGGGCCTGATGTCGAAGCATCTCGCCCAGCTGAAGGCGCTGCTCGACGAAGCCTTGAACTGAACCTGCCTTTTTGACGCGCCCCGCAACCTGCGGGGCGCAAGTACATCGCGTTGATCGTCCGTCCCGCATCGCTTGCCCGCCGCAAGGCGATGGCGGACCGGCTTTATGACCGCACGGGTTATTGAGGACAAAGACCATGACTGAAATTCGCGTTCCGACGCTGGGTGAATCCGTCACCGAAGCCACCATCGGCCGCTGGTTCAAGAAGGCCGGCGACGCCGTGGCGGTCGACGAGCCCCTCGTCGAGCTCGAGACCGACAAGGTGACGATCGAGGTGCCCGCGCCGTCGGCCGGCACCTTGGGTGAGATCATCGCCAAGGATGGCGAGACCGTCGCCGTCGGCGCGCTGCTCGGCCAGATCACCGATGGCGCGGCCGCTGCGAAGTCGGCCGCTGCTGCTCCCGCCGCGGCTCCGGCGAAGCCCGCCGCGGCTGCCCCTGCTGCCGCTCCAGCGCCGGCCAAGGCGCTGCCCGCCGATACGCCGCAGGCCCCGTCGGTGCGCAAGCTCTCCGCCGAGAGCGGCGTCGATGCCACCACCGTGCCGGGCTCTGGCAAGGATGGCCGCGTCACCAAGGGCGACATGCTGGCGGCGATCGAGCGCGCCGCCTCCGCCCCGACCCCGGTCAATCAGCCGGCGGCTTCCGTGCAAGTGCGTGCGCCGTCGCCGGCGGATGACGCCGCGCGCGAGGAGCGCGTGAAGATGACCCGGCTGCGCCAGACCATCGCGCGCCGCCTCAAGGACGTGCAGAACACCGCAGCGATGCTGACGACCTTCAACGAGGTCGACATGACCAACGTCATGGCGCTGCGCAGCCAGTACAAGGATGTGTTCGAGAAGAAGCACGGCTCGAAGCTCGGCTTCATGGGCTTCTTCACCAAGGCCGTCGTGCAGGCGCTGAAGGACATCCCGGCCGTGAACGCCGAGATCGACGGCAGCGATCTCATCTACAAGAACTACTACCACATCGGCGTCGCCGTCGGCACCGACAAGGGACTGGTCGTGCCGGTCGTGCGCGACTGCGACCACAAGTCGATCGCCGACATCGAGAAGGGCATCGCCGATTTCGGCCGCCGCGCCCGCGACGGTCAGCTCAAGATCGACGAGATGCAGGGCGGCACCTTCACGATCACCAATGGCGGCATCTACGGCTCGCTGATGTCGACCCCGATCCTGAACGCGCCGCAGTCCGGCATTCTCGGCATGCACAAGATCCAGGAACGGCCGGTGGTGGTCGGCGGCAAGATAGAGGTCCGGCCGATGATGTATCTGGCGCTGTCCTACGACCATCGTGTCATTGACGGCAAGGAAGCCGTGACCTTCCTGGTGCGCGTCAAGGAGAGCCTGGAAGATCCGGCGCGGCTGGTGCTGGATCTCTGAGGCGAACGACGACTTGACGAATTGAGGCGCGCCTGGCAGCGCGCCTCAGACCTAACGGGGGCCAGCATGACCGACAGGGTTGCAGTGATCACCGGCGGCAGCCGCGGCATCGGCCGCGCCACTGCCCTTGCCGCCGCGGCGCGCGGCTTCAAGATCGTGGTCGGCTACGCCTCGAACGAGGCGGCAGCGCAGAGCACGGTCGCCGCGATCGAGGCCAAGAACGGCAAGGCGATCGCCGTCAAATGCGACGTCGGCCGCGAGCACGACATCCTCGCGCTGTTCAAGGCCGCCGACAAGTTCGGCACGCTCGGCGCGCTCATCAACAATGCCGGCATCGTCGGCCCGACCTCGCGCGTCGACGAGATGAGCGCGGAGCGCATCGAGCGGCTGATGGCGGTCAACGTCACCGGCAGCATCCTCTGCGCCCGCGAGGCCGTGAAGCGGATGTCGACGCGGCATGGCGGCCAGGGTGGCGTCATCATCAACCTGTCGTCGGTCGCCGCCAAGCTCGGCTCGCCGAACACCTATGTCGACTACGCCGCCTCGAAGGGGGCGATCGATTCCTTCACCATCGGTCTGGCCCACGAGGTCGCGAGCGAGGGCATCCGCGTCGCCGCCATTCGCCCCGGCCTGATCGATACCGACATTCACGCCTCCGGCGGCGAGCCCGATCGCGCCCATCGCCTCGCGCCGATGGTGCCGATGAAGCGCGTCGGCACCGCGGAGGAAATCGCCAATGCCATCGTCTGGCTGCTGTCGGACGAGGCCTCCTATGTCACTTCGGCCATTCTCGACGTGTCGGGCGGACGCTGACGACCGTCATCATCTCTGACTACAAAGCTTACGGAACATTCGATCATGGCTAACTACGATCTCGTCGTCATCGGCACCGGCCCCGGTGGTTATGTCTGCGCCATCCGCGCTGCGCAGCTCGGCATGAAGGTGGCCGTGGTCGAGAAGAACGCCACCCTCGGCGGCACCTGTCTCAATGTCGGCTGCATGCCGTCGAAGGCGCTGCTGCACGCCTCGGAGCTGTTCGAGGAGGCCGGGCACTCCTTCGCCAAGATGGGCATCAAGGTGCCGGCGCCGGAGATCGATCTGCCGGCGATGATGAACTTCAAGCAGCAGGGCATCGACGGCAACGTCAAGGGCGTCGAGTTCCTGATGAAGAAGAACAAGATCGACGTGCTCGTCGGCAAGGGCAAGATCCTCGGCACCGGCAAGCTGCAGGTCACCGGCAATGACGGTGCTGCGCAGACCGTCGAGACCAAGAACATCGTCATCGCCACCGGCTCGGACATCGCGCGCCTCAAGGGCATCGAGATCGACGAGAAGCGCATCGTGTCCTCGACCGGCGCGCTGTCGCTGGACAAGGTGCCGTCGAGCCTGCTGGTGGTCGGCGCCGGCGTGATCGGGCTCGAGCTTGGCTCGGTGTGGCGCCGGCTTGGCGCCAAGGTCACCGTGGTCGAATTCCTCGACCGCATCCTGCCCGGCATGGACGGCGAGATCGCAAAACAATTTCAGCGCATCCTCGAGAAGCAGGGCTTTGCGTTCAAGCTCGGCGCCAAGGTCACCGGCGTCGACACGTCGGGCGCGACGCTGTCGGCGACCATCGAGCCCGCAGCGGGCGGAGCGGCTGAAAAGATCGAAGCCGATGTCGTGCTGGTGGCGATCGGCCGCGTGCCCTACACCGAGGGACTCGGTCTGCAGGAAGCGGGCGTCATCATCGATAATCGCGGCCGCGTCCAGATCGATCATCATTTCGCGACCAGCGTGCCCGGCGTCTACGCCATCGGCGACGTCGTCGCGGGCCCGATGCTCGCGCACAAGGCCGAAGACGAGGGCGTCGCTGTCGCGGAGATTCTCGCGGGCCAGGCCGGCCACGTGAACTACGACGTCATTCCGGGCGTGGTCTATACCACGCCCGAAGTGGCCTCCGTCGGCAAGACCGAGGACGAGCTGAAGCAGGCCGGCGTCGCCTATACCGTCGGCAAGTTTCCGTTTACCGCGAACGGCCGTTCCAAGGTCAACCAGACCACTGACGGTTTCGTGAAGATCCTCGCCGATGCGAAGACCGATCGCGTGCTTGGCGCCCATATCATCGGCCGCGAAGCCGGGGAAATAATTCACGAGGCCGCCGTATTGATGGAGTTCGGTGGCTCTGCCGAGGATCTTGCGCGCACCTGCCACGCGCATCCAACGCGCTCGGAGGCCGTCAAGGAAGCCGCGCTTGCGGTGGGTAAGCGGGCCATCCATATGTGATGGACGCCCGGAGGCGCCTTAGGTGGGTGCGACAAAACGCCCCGCTTATGACGCTGAACCGAACGGCAAGGCGCGAGGTCCTATCGTCATAGCGGCCTCAACCCTCGGGGCCCGGCGGAGATGGAGTCCGATGCTGCGCCGCCTGCTTCAGCCGTTCTGGGTTCTGCTTGCGATCATCTTCCTGATCGAGGCTTGGCTGTGGGACCATCTGGAGCCGGTCGTGGCGCGCATGGTCGCCGCGATTCCGCTGCGGAGCTTGAAGCACTGGCTTGCCGCGCGGATCGAAACGCTGTCTCCGGCGCTGACCTTGATCGTCTTCGTCGTGCCGGTCGTGCTGTTGTTTCCGCTCAAGCTGCTTGGCATGTGGCTGCTGATGCACCATCAGTGGAAGCTCGCGCTGGCCACGATCGTGTCCGGCAAGATCGTCGGTGTCGGTGTCACCGCATTCATCTTCGACGTCACGCGCAGCAAGCTGCTGCAGATGGGCTGGTTCGCCTGGCTGTATGAGGCCGTGCTCACGCTGCGCAGCAAAGCCTCGGCCCTCGTCGAGCCGATCAAGCAGCGTGTCCGTGAGGTCGTCGGCGAGTTGCTTCGGGGCAATACCCGCGGCTGGTCGGCCCGCGTGGTTCGCCAGATCCTGCGCTTCCGCCGCAGCGTGCAGGCGCGCTGATCTGGAACGTCATCCTGCCACGTGGTTTGCTTCGTCACATCCGTCGTCATTCCGGGGCAGTCGTCAGTGCGCGTCAGCGCGCGGGCGATTGAGCCCGGAATCTCGAGATTGTTGAGAATGAACGCAAGCCAAGCTCGAGATTCCGGGTTCAAGGCCTGTGGCCTTGCCCCGGAATGACGGCTTTCGTGGCTAATGCAGATGCAAGAGATGCGGCTGAAACAGGCCGAGCAGCGTCATGGCGATCCCGATCAGCGCGAGCCCACCGGAGGCCCAGGCCAGAACGATCATTCCCGTGATGATCGTCGCCGACGCCAGCACGATGCCGATCTGGAAAGCGGCTGACGCCAATTCGTAGTGGTGATATTTCGCCGTCGCCTCGTCGCGCTCGTGCTCGGCATGCTTGGCGCGTTCGGCCAATTGTTCGCTGCCTTCGCCGGTCTCCGGCTCCGAACGATAGCGCGCGGCATTCTTCTGCCAGTCATCGATCTGCTTCTGCAACGCCGCCTTGGCCGCCTCGTCCGGCAGCGCCGGCAGGTTCAGCTTGCCCTGCTCGGCCGCGGTCTGCACCACGGTGCGGCGCACGGTCTTGGCCTGGAAGAAGGCCCAGAGGTTGGATGCCTCGACGTTCTTGCTGATCGATTCGGTCTGCGCGCCCTTGCCGAGCGTTTCCGACAGCGCCAGGAACAGCGCGATGACGGCGATCAGCAGCGCGATCTTCTTGTTCTCGCCGGACGCATGCTCGGCGTGCTCCGCATGCTCCATGCTCTCATGTGCGCTCATCTGTTCCCCTCCGGATCAAGCGAGGGAGACGATTGCCGGAACCACGGTGGTCGCGCAAGGGAAACGATGTGACGGAACGGTGTCAGCGCCGCGGATGCGCCGACGCGTAGACCTGCAGCAGCCGTTCAGAATCGATGCCGGTATAGATCTGCGTGGTCGACAACGAGGCGTGGCCGAGCAGCTCCTGGATCGCGCGCAGATCGCCGCCGCGCGACAGCAGGTGCGTGGCGAAGGAGTGGCGCAGCGCGTGCGGCGTGGCGCTGTCGGGCAGGCCGAGCGCGCCGCGCAGCCGCTCCATCGCGAGCTGAATGATGCGCGGGCTCAACGGACCGCCCTTGGCGCCGACGAACATCGGCCCAGCTCCCGGAAGCGGGTAGGGGCAGAGCCTGGCGTACTCGTCGATCAGCTGCAGCACGTTCTGCAGCACCGGCACCATGCGCGTCTTGTTGCCCTTGCCGGTCACGACCAGCACGTCGCCTTCGCCCGGCCGCGGCACCTCGCGGCGTTTCAATCCGAGCGCCTCGGAGATGCGCAGGCCGGAGCCATACAGCAGCGCCATGACCGCGGCGTCGCGCGCCAGCACCCAGGTCTCGCGGGTCTCGCCGGCACGCTCGTCGGCATCGGCGAGGCGCTTGGCGGCGTCCATCGGCAGCGGCTTCGGCAGGCTCTTGGCGATCTTTGGCGCGCGGATTCCCGAGAGGGCGCCGACCTTGCCTTTGCCCTCGCGCTCCAGGAAACGATCGAACGAGCGCAAGCCTGCCAGCGTCCGCATCAGGGAGCGTCCGGCGATGTCGTCGGCGCGCCGCATCGCCATGAAGGCCCGGATGTCGGCGGCTTCCAGCACCGCAAAGCGCGCCAATGTCACCGGCTCACCCCAATGGGTGCAGAGGAATTGCAGGCATTGCCGCAGGTCGCGGGCATAGGCCTCGACCGTCTTCGGGGACAGCCGGCGCTCGCTGCGCAGATGCGCCAGCCACTGCATCATCGCGCGCACCACGCCGTCATCGGCGCCGATCAGGTCGGAGAGCTCCGGCGCATCGTCGGCATCCGTTTCAGGTGGTCGCGTCTGCTTTGCCATGCGTGCGTGCCCAGCGATGAGACGAGGTCCTGCGAGCTTGTCGGCCGCCGCGAATGCGGTCTGCGCCTCTCCCCGCCTGCGGGGGGGAGGTCGGATTGCATCGTCAGATGCAATCCGGGTGAGGGGGTACAGGTCTCACGGCGAACACGTCCCGTGCGTCTGCCCCTCATCCCAGCCCTCTCCCCGCAAGAGCGGGGCGAGGGAGCGCAGCGGCGCTCGCGGCGAGAAGCTCGGTCTCAACCCGTCGGTTCATCTATATATATCGCATCCTCGTCCTTTACCGTTCGCTAACTTTGCCGGGCGGCTTTCGCTTCAGCCCGAGCAAGGCTATCTCCGCCCTCATGGACCGCCCGACCGATCTCTTTCCAGGTGCAGTCAGCACGGCCGGCGTGGTCGACGTGCTGGTTCCGGTCGCGCTCGACCACACGTATTCCTACCGCGTGCCGCGCGGCATGGCGCTGAAGCCCGGCGATGTCGTCGGCGTGCCGCTGGGGCCGCGCGAGGTGCTGGCGGTGGTGTGGGCGGAGAACGCCAATCCCGATCCGCGACTGCACAACAGGCTGAAGGACGTCAGCGAGAAGCTCGACGTGCCGCCGCTCAAGCCGGAGCTGCGGTCGCTGGTCGACTGGGTCGCCAATTACACGCTGTCGCCGCGCGGCATGGTGCTGCGGATGTGCCTTCGCATGGGCGAGCATCTCGGGCCGGAGCGCGTTCGCCTCGGCGTCCGGCTGGTCGGCGAGCCGCCAAAGCGGCTGACGCCAGCGCGGCGGCGGGTGATCGAGGCGGTGTCGGATGGCCTGCTGCACGGAAAGTCCGACCTCGTCCGCGAGATCGGCGTCTCCGGCAGCGTGATCGACGGCCTGGTCGACGAGGGGACGCTGACGGTCGAGGCGATGCCGCGGGCCTTGCCGCCGCCGACGCCGGACCCCTCCTTCGCCCAGCCCGAGTTCTTCGATGCACAGTTGGCCGGCGTCGAGGCGATGCGGGCGCTGGCTGCCAATGCCGGCTTTCAGGTCGCGCTGCTCGATGGCGTCACCGGCTCCGGCAAGACCGAGGTGTATTTCGAGGCGGTGGCCGAGACCGTCCGCCGCGGCCGGCAGTCGCTGATCCTGATGCCGGAGATCGCGCTGACCGGGCAGTTCCTCGACCGCTTCTCGCGCCGTTTCGGTGTGCGCCCGCTGGAATGGCATTCCGAGCTGACGCCGCGCACGCGCCAGCGCAACTGGGCGGCCATCGCCGCCGGCGAGGCGCCGGTCGTGGTCGGCGCGCGCTCGGCGCTGTTTCTGCCCTACGCCGATCTCGGCCTGATCGTCGTCGATGAGGAGCACGACCAGGCCTACAAGCAGGACGAGGGCGCGCACTACCACGCCCGCGACATGGCGGTGGTGCGCGGCCACATCGCCAAATTCCCGGTGGTGCTGGCGTCAGCGACGCCCTCGGTCGAGACCGAGGTCAATGCGCGCAAGGGCCGCTACCAGCGCGTCGCGCTGCCGTCGCGCTTCGGCGGCCAGCACATGCCGCACATCGAGGCGATCGATCTCAGGCGCGAGCCGCCGCCGCGCGGCCGCTACATCTCGCCGCGGCTCGCGGGCGAGATCCGCACCGCGATCGAGCGCGGCGAGCAGGCGCTGCTGTTTCTCAATCGCCGCGGCTATGCGCCGCTGACCCTGTGCCGCGCCTGCGGCCACCGTTTTGCTTGCACCATCTGCGACGCTTGGCTGGTCGACCATCGTTTTCGCCAGCGCTTGGTCTGCCACCATTGCGGGTTCTCGATGGCCCGGCCGCCGGCCTGTCCGCATTGCGCCGCCGAGGAATCGCTGGTCGCGGTCGGCCCGGGCGTCGAGCGGCTGCAGGAGGAGGCGGCCGCGCTGTTTCCCGACGCGCGCAGCATGGTGCTGTCGAGCGACCTGATCACCTCGATCGAGACCATGCGCGCCGAACTCACGGAGATCGCGGAAGGCCGCGTCGACCTCATCATCGGCACCCAGCTCGTGGCCAAGGGCCACAACTTCCCTCGGCTCAATCTGGTCGGCGTGGTCGACGCCGATCTCGGTCTCGGCAACGGCGATCCGCGCGCCGCCGAGCGCACCTGGCAGCTCCTCAACCAGGTGATCGGCCGTGCCGGCCGCGAGCAGGGCAGGGGGAGGGGCTATCTGCAGACGCACCAGCCCGAGCATCCCGTCATGAAGGCGCTGATCGCCTGCGACCGCGAGGCCTTCTACACCAGCGAAATCGACGTTCGCGAGCGCACGGGTTACCCGCCGTTCGGCCGGCTGGCGAGCCTGATCATTTCGGCAGGGGACAGGCCGACCGCGGAGGGCTTCGCGCGCCGGCTGGCGGCGTCAGCGCCTTCAGAGGAGGGCGTGCTGCTGCTCGGACCGGCCGAGGCGCCGCTCGCCGTCATCAAGGGCCGCTACCGCTTCCGGCTGCTGCTCAAGTCGGCGCGCAATTTCGATCTGTCGGATTATCTGCGCCACTGGCTGGCGCATGCGGAGAAGCCCAGGGGCAATCTCAAGCTCGAGGTCGACGTCGACCCGCAGAGCTTCTTGTAGCACAAGGCACGCCATCACCGCCGTCATTGCGAGGAGCGAAGCGACGAAGCAATCCAGAGTCCCAAAGGAGCCCTGGATTGCTTCGCTGCGCTCGCAATGACGCGCGGATAGATGGGTGACTTACGACACCACCTCGGCCGTGACGCGGCCGACGCCGGCGCGGGTCAGGCCGATGGCGCGGGCGGCGCCCGTCGAAAGGTCGAGCACACGGCCGCGGATGAATGGGCCACGGTCGTTGACAGTGACGATGACGCTCTGGCCGCCATGAGTGACGCGCAGCTTGGTGCCGAACGGCAGCGAGCGGTGGGCGCAGGTCATGGCATTGGCGTTCATGCGCTGGCCGGATGCGGTGCGGCTGCCTGACTCGTTGCCGTAGTACGATGCCATCCCGGAGAAGGTGCGGCCCGTTCCGGACGACGGCGCGACCGATGCGTTGGAGTTCATCCAGGAGGAATTGTTCGACCAGCCGTTCGAGAACGCGTCGGCTGCGGGCTGAGCCGCATGGCGCGCCATGTGATGATGGTGGTGGCGCGCGTGATGATGGTGGTGCCTGGACCGGGCCGAGGCTTCGGTGGCGCTGCCGCCGACGATCAGCGTCACGGCAACAGCGAGCGCGGTGCGCGAGCCGGCGATCTTGCCAGCCGAGAGGTTCTTCAGTTTCAGCATCTGGATCTGTCCCTCGAAACAGTATTGCTGCGTTCTGCAGCCAGTGGACCCCCGTCAGGTGTTGAGGCGCGCGCCGTTTGATGTCGCAATGAGGCACGAATGGGGCAGTAGAAATTGTTCCGCTCGGATCGGAATATCTTGGGACTGGTGATCTTCATCACCGAAAATTCCGTAATCCGCCCGTTTAACGCTTCATTAACTCATTAATACTTTTAAGTACTGTCGTGTTAAGTCGTCATTGAGGTTGTGAAGATGTTGCCAAGTAATTGATATCGATCCGGCCGATCGCCGCTGGAGCGGCCAAGGCGGCAGTCAAGGCCAAACGGACATAGCGGCCATGCAGCAACAGGCGGAACGAATACGCGGATCGTCGGTACTGGGTTCGGGGTGCATCGCCGGCGGCGATCGCGCCGTTTCCGGGTCCGTCCCGGGCTCCGACCGCAGCGCGGCAACAAGGTGCCGAATAGCGGGCCACCGCTTGTTGCGGCTGCGCGTACGCTATGTTAGCAAAGCGCCGCTTTTCGTGATCAAGCTGCTCTCGCGGCGATCGAAAATCAAAGTCCTGCTTGAATTCCAAGGGCTTAACTGGTTTGCGCCGCAGCGGCGCGCCGGTGTCCCTCTTGTGGGTTGGGCGCATATAAAAAGAGCACGTCTGTGGCTGCTGAAGATCCCTCCGTATCCGGTGTGTCCGGTCGTTACGCGACGGCCCTGTTTGAACTGGCCCGTGACGAAAAGTCCGTCGATGCGGTCAAGGCCGATCTCGACAAGTTCAATGCCCTTCTCGATGAGAGCGCCGACCTCAAGCGCCTGGTCCGCAGCCCGGTGTTCGGCGCGGACGTGCAGCTCAAGGCGCTCAATGCGGTGCTGGACAAGGCCGGCATCGCCGGCGTCGCCGCCAACGTGCTGCGTGTGCTGACCACCAACCGCCGCCTGTTCGCGGTCGCCGACGTGATCCGCGCCTTCAACGCGCTGGTCGCCAAGTATAAGGGAGAGGCCACGGCCGACGTCGTCGTCGCCGAGCCGCTCTCGGACAAGAATCTCGACGCCTTGAAGGCCTCACTGAAGACGGTGACCGGCAAGGACGTCGCGCTCAACGTGAAAGTCGATCCAGCGATTATCGGCGGGCTCGTCGTCAAGCTCGGCAGCCGCATGATCGATAGTTCGCTTCGCACCAAACTCAACTCGATCAAGCACGCGATGAAAGAGGCAGGCTGATGGACATCCGCGCCGCGGAAATTTCCGCGATCCTCAAGGACCAGATCAAGAATTTCGGGCAGGAAGCCGAAGTCACCGAAGTCGGACAGGTGCTGTCCGTCGGCGACGGTATCGCCCGCGTCTACGGTCTCGACAACGTCCAGGCCGGTGAGATGGTCGAGTTCGAGAACGGCACCCGCGGCATGGCGCTGAACCTCGAGACCGACAACGTCGGCGTCGTCATCTTCGGCGCCGACCGCGAGATCAAGGAAGGCCAGACCGTCAAGCGCACCCGCGCCATCGTGGACGCGCCGGTCGGCAAGGGCCTGCTCGGCCGCGTCGTCGACGCGCTCGGCAACCCGATCGACGGCAAGGGTCCGATCCAGTTCACCGAGCGCAAGCGCGTGGACGTCAAGGCGCCCGGCATCATTCCGCGCAAGTCGGTCAACGAGCCGATGGCCACCGGCCTGAAGGCAATCGACGCCCTGATCCCGGTCGGCCGCGGCCAGCGCGAGCTGATCATCGGCGATCGCCAGACCGGCAAGACCGCGATCGCGCTCGACACCATCCTGAACCAGAAGCCGCTGAACGTCGCTGGCGCTCCCGAGAGCCAGAAGCTGTACTGCGTCTACGTCGCCGTCGGCCAGAAGCGCTCGACCGTCGCCCAGTTCGTCAAGGTGCTCGAGGAGCAGGGCGCGCTGGAATACTCGATCGTCGTCGCCGCGACCGCCTCCGATCCGGCCCCGATGCAGTATCTCGCGCCGTTCACCGGCTGCACGATGGGCGAGTACTTCCGCGACAACGGCATGCACGCCGTCATCATCTATGACGATCTGTCCAAGCAGGCCGTCGCCTATCGCCAGATGTCGCTGCTGCTGCGCCGCCCGCCGGGCCGCGAAGCCTATCCGGGCGACGTGTTCTACCTGCACTCCCGCCTGCTGGAGCGCGCTGCGAAGCTCGGCAAGGACCATGGTCTGGGCTCGCTGACCGCGCTGCCGGTCATCGAGACGCAGGCCAACGACGTGTCGGCCTACATTCCGACCAACGTCATCTCGATCACCGACGGCCAGATCTTCCTGGAGACCGATTTGTTCTTCCAGGGCATTCGTCCTGCGGTGAACGTCGGTCTGTCGGTGTCGCGCGTCGGCTCCTCGGCGCAGACCAAGGCGATGAAGAAGGTCGCCGGCAAGATCAAGGGCGAGCTGGCGCAGTACCGCGAGATGGCCGCGTTCGCGCAGTTCGGCTCCGATCTCGACGCCTCGACCCAGCGCCTGCTGAACCGTGGTTCGCGCCTGACCGAGCTCCTGAAGCAGCCGCAGTTCTCGCCGCTGAAGATGGAAGAGCAGGTCTGCGTGATCTGGGCCGGCACCAACGGCTATCTCGACGCGCTTCCGCTCGGCAAGGTGCGCGCCTTCGAGGACGGCCTCCTGTCGCTGCTGCGCGGCAAGAATGCCGACCTCCTGAACGCGATCCGCGACAGCAAGGATCTGTCCGACGACAGCGCCGCCAAGCTGAAGGCGGTGGTCGAAGGCTTCGCCAAGACCTTCGCCTGATCGCTAGAGGTCGTGGCCGGCTCCGGCCGGCCATCCACGCCTTCGGGGTGGACAACGTGACATCTCATGCCCAGCATCAGGCCGGGCATGACCAATCTCAGGGTTGAGCGGTCGGGTCTCCAGGGGATCGGCCGCCGGGGTGAGCTAGACGAACAATGGCGTCACTGAAAGACATGCGGGTCCGCATCGCCTCGACCAAGGCGACGCAGAAGATCACCAAGGCCATGCAGATGGTCGCCGCCTCCAAGCTGCGCCGCGCGCAGCAGGCGGCCGAAGCGGCGCGTCCCTATGCCGAGAAGATGGACGCCGTGATCTCCAACATCGCGAGCGCCACCATTGCCTCCGCCGGCGGCCCGAGCCTGCTCGCGGGCACCGGGCGCGACCAGGTGCATCTGCTGCTGGTCTGCACCGGCGAGCGCGGCCTGTCCGGCGCGTTCAACTCCTCGATCGTGCGTCTGGCGCGCGAGCGTGCGCTAGCCCTGATGAACCAGGGCAAGGAAGTGAAATTCTTCTGCGTCGGCCGCAAGGGCTACGAGCAACTGCGCCGTCAGTTCGACAAGCAGATCGTCGAGCACATGGATCTGCGCTCGGTTCGCCAGATCGGTTTTGCCAATGCCGACGAGATCGCCAAGAAGGTGATCGCCCGCTTCGAGGCCGGCGAGTTCGACGTCTGCACGCTGTTCTATTCGCGCTTCCGCTCGGTGATCGCGCAGATCCCGACGGCACAGCAGATCATTCCGCTGGTGGTCGAGGCGCGGCCTGCCAATGCTGCGCCGCTGGCGCCTTACGAATACGAGCCGGAGGAGGACGAGATCCTCGCCGGGCTGCTGCCGCGCAATCTCGCCGTGCAGATCTTCCGC
Organism: Bradyrhizobium sp. SZCCHNS3002; assembly: GCF_032377435.1. Lineage (NCBI taxonomy): Bacteria > Pseudomonadati > Pseudomonadota > Alphaproteobacteria > Hyphomicrobiales > Nitrobacteraceae > Bradyrhizobium > Bradyrhizobium sp. SZCCHNS3002. Next base: position 338,348 of record NZ_JAUHHY010000002.1, on the reverse strand, counting down.
GCGCTGCTCGAAAACAACGCCTCGTTCTACGGTGCGCAGATGTCGGCGATGGACAATGCCACGCGCAACGCCGGCGAGATGATCCGCAAGCAGACGCTGATCTACAACCGCACGCGTCAGGCGATGATCACCAAGGAACTGATCGAAATCATTTCGGGCGCCGAGGCGGTCTAGCCAGATCGCGTCGCGCCTCTTTGAAGCGCAACCCAGGAACATATCCCGGTCGAGCCGACCGTGGTTTCGTATACGGATCGTAAGGAGAGACACTCAATGGCTACCGCAGCCAACCAGATCGGTCGCATCACCCAGGTCATCGGCGCCGTCGTCGACGTGCAGTTCGAAGGTCACCTGCCGGCCATTCTCAATTCGCTCGAAACCAAGAACGCCGGCAACCGCCTTGTGCTGGAGGTCGCCCAGCATCTCGGTGAATCCACCGTCCGCACGATCGCGATGGACACCACCGAAGGTCTGGTGCGCGGCCAGGAGGTGACCGACACCGGCTCGCCGATCCGGGTGCCGGTCGGCGAGGGCACGCTCGGCCGCATCATGAACGTGATCGGCGAGCCGATCGACGAAGCCGGCCCCGTCAAGGCGGAAGGCCTGCGCCCGATCCACGCGGACGCGCCGAGCTACACCGACCAGTCGACGGAAGCTGAAATTCTCGTCACCGGCATCAAGGTCGTCGACCTCCTGGCGCCCTATGCCAAGGGCGGCAAGATCGGCCTGTTCGGCGGCGCCGGCGTCGGCAAGACCGTGCTGATCCAGGAGCTGATCAACAACGTCGCCAAGGCGCACGGCGGTTACTCGGTGTTCGCCGGCGTCGGCGAGCGTACGCGAGAGGGCAACGACCTCTATCACGAGTTCATCGAGTCCAAGGTCAACGCCGATCCGCACAATCCGGATCCGAGCGTCAAGTCGAAGTGCGCGCTGGTGTTCGGTCAGATGAACGAGCCGCCCGGCGCCCGCGCCCGCGTCGGCCTGACCGGCCTCACCGTCGCCGAGCACTTCCGCGACCAGGGCCAGGACGTGCTGTTCTTCGTCGACAACATCTTCCGCTTCACGCAGGCGGGCTCGGAAGTGTCGGCGCTGCTCGGCCGTATCCCGTCGGCGGTGGGTTATCAGCCGACGCTCGCCACCGACATGGGCGCGCTGCAGGAGCGTATCACCACCACCAACAAGGGCTCGATCACCTCGGTGCAGGCGATCTACGTGCCGGCCGACGACTTGACCGACCCGGCGCCGGCGACGTCGTTCGCGCACTTGGACGCGACCACCGTGCTCAACCGCGCGATCTCGGAAAAGGGCATCTACCCGGCGGTGGACCCGCTCGACTCCACGTCGCGCATGCTGTCCCCGCTGGTCGTCGGCGAGGAGCACTATCAAACCGCGCGCATGGTCCAGCAGATCCTCCAGCGCTACAAGTCGCTGCAGGACATCATCGCCATTCTGGGCATGGACGAGCTCTCGGAAGAGGACAAGCTGACGGTGGCCCGCGCCCGCAAGATCGAGCGCTTCCTGTCGCAGCCGTTCCACGTCGCCGAAATCTTCACGGGATCGCCGGGCAAGTTCGTCGACCTCGCCGACACCATCAAGGGCTTCAAGGGCCTGTGTGAAGGCAAGTACGACCACCTGCCGGAGGCCGCCTTCTACATGGTCGGCAACATCGACGAGGCGGTCGAGAAGGGCAAGAAGCTGGCGGCGGAAGCCGCCTAAGGGCGAATGGCGAATAGGGAGTAGCGAATAGGGTTATCCGCTGCTCCCTTCTCCATTCACTACTCGCCATTCGCTATTCGCTACTCGCAGGTTTCCTCATGGCTACTTTCCATTTCGATCTCGTCTCGCCGGAAAAGATCGCCTTCTCGGGTGAGGTCGACCAGGTCGACGTTCCCGGCCAGGAGGGTGATTTCGGCGTGCTCGCGGGCCACGCGCCGTTCGTGGCGACGCTGCGGCCGGGCATCCTGACAGTGACATCAGGCGGATCGCAGCAGAAGATCATCGTGCTCGGCGGTCTTGCCGAGATCTCGGACAAAGGTCTGACGGTTCTCGCCGACGTCGCCACGTCGCTGAAGGAGCTCGACCAGACCGCCTTCGCGGCCGAGATCGCCGGCATGGAATCCAAGCTGAACGAGAAGCAGGGCAACGAGCTCGATCGCGCGATCGAGCGGCTCGATCACTTCAAGACGATCCAGCAGCAGCTCAATACGACCGCGCTGCATTGATCCAACCGCACGACGTATGAATGAACGTTCATGGCCGGGCTCTGCCCGGCCATTTTCGTTTGGGGCTCGAACGACGTGCGCCGGTCGATGACTACTTCAAGGGGCCGGTTGCATGCTCACCGATCTGACGGCATGCTCCCGGCCGATCCAGCGGGCGCGGTGACATGGCAGGACAGATCGTCTTGAAACGCAAGATCGCGGCGATTTTCGCCGCCGATATCGCCGGCTATTCGCGCCTGGTCGCGGAGGATGAAGAAGAAACGCTACGGCGACTGGCGGCCTATCGCGAGGTCGTTGACGACTTCATCGCGCGCGCCGGCGGCCGCATCTTCAACACCGCCGGCGATGCGGTGCTCGCGGAATTCCCCAGCGCGGTCGAAGCGGTGCGTTGCGCGATCGACATCCAGGAGAGCCTGCGCACGCGCAACATGGCCTATCCGCCGAGCCGGCAGATGAGCTATCGCATCGGCATCACCATCGGCGACGTCGTCGAGCGCGACGGCGATCTGCTCGGCGACGGCGTCAACATTGCAGCGCGCCTCGAGGGCCTCGCCGACGTCGGCGGCATCTGCATCTCGCGCGCCGTCCATGAGCAGGTTGCCAACAAGCTGTCGGTGCAGTTCGCCGACATGGGCGCGCGGGAGGTCAAGAACATCCCCACCCCGGTGCACGCCTTTCGCGTGGCGATGCGCCGCGAGGACGGCACCTACGCGCCGCCGGAAGAAAAGAAAGCCGCCCGCGGCGGCGGGCTCCGCATGATCTGGCGAATTACGGCCGCCCTGGTTGCGCTCGGCGCGGTCGGGGTCGGGACCGAGCTCTACCTGGATTATCGCGATCCGCATCCCGCGCAGCGCGATGCCGCCAAGGCGGCGGCGGAAGCGTTGGCCCGGCTGTCGGCCACGCCGGCTTCGCCGTCCTCGGTCCCGTCTTCATCTCCATCCGCCGCGCCGACGCAGTCATCCGTCGCCATGCAGCCGGCCGACTCGCCGCAGCCGCAACAGTCGCCCTCGCCTTCATCCTCTGTCGCTGCCGAGAAGTTTGCACCTGAAGCCGTGCCGTTCGTGAGCGAGCGGACTCGCATTGCGCTGGCGCGCGACTACGTGCCGGCGCCCGAGCACAAGGCGTTCGCGACCACGATCAACGGCGTCAGCGCCTACGTCACCGGGCAGGCGAGCGACGACGCGGCGAAGTCGGCCGCGCTGGAGCAGTGCCAGCAGCGCGCGGACAACGCGAACGGACCGCGCAAATGCGAGCTCTACGCCGTTGGTGACAATGTCGTCTACGTGCACAGCAAGCCGCCGTTGCCGCCGCAGCCCTGGGTGCGCCACGACCCGCTGACCGAACGCGCCTTCAGCGCGGCCGAGATGCCGCTGGTGCGTGATACCGGCCGCGCCCGGCTCGAAGCGAACTACGGGACGGCGCGACGGACCAAGGCGATCGCGCTCGGGCCCGGTGGCCAGTTCTTCTACAGCGTCGGCGGCGACCTCGTCGACGACGTGGTTCGGCGCAATCTGGAAGCCTGCGGCGCTCAGGCGGGAACCGCCTGCATCATCGTTGCGCTCGACGATGCCTTCGTGGTGCCGATACCGACCGTGATGAAAGCCACCGGCTTCTTCCACGCGGCCATCCATCAGGCGATCGCCCCGGAGGCGCGCGAGGAGGTAGCGCGGCGCCTTGAGGCCGCGACGTCGGGCTGGAATGCAGTCGCGGTCGGAACGGCCGGCCACCCCGGCTTCAGCCTCAATGGCGACCGTGAGGAGACGGCGATCGGCGGCGCGCTGGCCGACTGCGCCACGCGCGACAACGACTGCCGGGTGATTGCGATCGGGCCGTTCACGGTCGAGGACAATTGAGCCGGCGAACTCTCTCGACATTGCTTTCCGACGCGCGCCGCGCGCGAGACCGGAATGACGCAGAGCCTCACTCTTTGCCGTCGATCACTCGCCCGCTTCGGCGAGATGCGCAAAGGCCTCCGCCACCGCACGATAGACCTCGCGGCGAAACGGCACCACCAGCTCCGGTACGCGCGCCAGCCGCTCCCAGCGCCAGGCGTCGAACTCGGCCGGCTGGCCGTTGCGCGGCGTCACCGGATCGATGTCGGCCTCCCGCCCGGTGAAGCGCATCGCGAACCATTTCTGCCGCTGGCCGCGAAAGCGCGCGAGCCGGTGGTTGGGATCCTCGAATGGCGGAAATTCGTAGGTCAGCCAGTCGGTCTCTCCAAGGATGTCGGCGTCGCGAATGCCGGTCTCCTCCCACAGCTCGCGCCGCGCCGCCGCCTGCAGATCCTCGCCGGGATCGACCCCGCCCTGCGGCATCTGCCATTCGAGGCCGGGAAGGACGATCTCCGGTCCGTCATCGCGAAAGCGTCGTCCGAGGAACACGAGCCCTTCGGCATTGAGCAGGGCGATCCCGACATTCGGACGATAGGGTCTTGTCTCGGTCATCCGCAAATCCATGAACTATCGATCGCATAGCAGCGCATCATGACGGCATCGTCGCGTCGCATCTGCAGAGATTCCCTGCAGCCCGTGCGCAGAAGCGGACTAGCGGATGTCGGGTATCGCGTCGAGGGCGCGGATCGCGATCAATCGCCCGCGAGCGGCGCGAATTCCTTGACCACGCGCTCGTAGACCGGCCGCTTGAACGGCACGATCAGCCCCGGCAGGTTCTGCATCGGCTCCCAGCGCCAGCTGACGAATTCCGCCTTGTGGTGGCCGCCGCCGGGTCGCTCGACGTCGATCTCGGCATCGGACCCGGTGAAGCGCAGCGCGAACCATTTCTGGCGCTGGCCGCGATAGCGCCCCTTCCAGGCACGGCCTGCGACCGTACGCGGAATGTCGTAGGTCAGCCAGTCGCCGACCTCGGCCAGCTTCTCGACGGAACGCACGCTGGTCTCTTCATACAGCTCGCGCTTGGCCGCCTCCCAGGCATCCTCGCCGGGATCGACGCCGCCCTGCGGCATCTGCCAGACATGGGTGTCGTCGACATGCTCGATCCCGCCGGCGCGGCGACCGATGAAAACCAGCCCCTCCGAATTGATCAGCATAATGCCGACGCAGGTGCGGTAAGGCAGGTCCTCGTAGCGCGTCATTCCGGTCTCGGCCTTCCTGCGGGGACCCTGCGCCTCGCTGCGCAGGCCTCACGCTGTCACGTCGCCGGTCGGGCCGGCGCACGTTCGTTCAGTTCGATTTTGATTTCAGCATCGCGGTTGTCAATGGCACCAGCAGAATGCCCTTGCGGTCGAGCCCCTTGATCCAGGTGGCGATGCGGTCGATCGAGACTGGCAGCGCCGAGGCGGTCCCGACGGCGACGCCACGTTCCTTGGCCAGGCTTTCGAGCTTGGCGAGCGCATTGTCGATCTCGACCGGGGTCGGCACCGCGTCGATGGTGACGTCGCCCTTCGCGAACGGCATCGCGAGCCCCGTGGCGAGTGACGCCGCCACGCTGCGCGGGGCTGCGCCATCGTCGAACAGGGCCAGGCCGCGCTTGGCGGCCTCGTTCACGATCGGCTGCATCGCCGCTTCCGTTGCGACGAAGCGCGCACCCATGAAGTTGCCGATGCCGACGTAACCCTGCAGCCGGCTCATGTGCCAGAACAACCGGTCGATGTTCTGGTCCGGTCCGAGTGTGGCGAGCAGCGTCTGCGGACCCGGATCGTTGTCGGGATAGTCGTAGGGCTCCATCGGGACCTGCAACAGGATCTCGTGGCGCTGCGCCCGGGCGCGCTCGGCGAGTTTGGTCGGATCGGAGCCATAGGGCGTGAAGGCCAGGGTGACCGCGGGCGGCAGCTTCATGATCGCGTCCGCCGTCTTGGCGGCGCCGACGCCGAGACCGCCGATCACGATCGCGACGGCCGGCATGCGCGCCGCCTTGGCGCGGTCGGCCTCGGCCGCATAGGCGGTGAACGGCTTCAGCCCGTCGGCCATCACTGGGATCATGCCGTAGCGCGACTTCTCCAGCAGCCGCGGGTCGACGCCGGGCATCTGGCTCGCAGCCGGCGTGGCCGATCCAGGCTCTGCCGTCTCGCCACCGGCACCGATCGCGACCTCCTGGCGGGCGCCGCTGGAGCCGTCGATGATGGTGACCGTCTTGCGCTCGCCGCCCTCCTGCTTGGCCGCGGGGGCCGCGCCGTGGTCGGCCTTTGCGTCTGGCTTGCCATCCGGCTTGGCGGTAGCCTTGTCGTCGGCGGGCTTTGCGCCCTCGTTGATCGCGACGCGGGCGACCGGCTCGCCACCGAGTGGATTGTCGTTGAACATCGCAAAGCCGGCAAACGCGACCAGGAACAGCCCCAGCAGCATCGCAAGGGCCTGCAGGGCCGTGAAGGGAAGCCGAACGCGGCGCCTGCGACGCTTTTCCGTCTGTCCGAGCGGGGCGCTCAGTTCGTCGGCCGTCTCTGTCATCGAAATTCCCGAATCAATCGGGTCGACGATACCACGGCAGGGATTCGGACGCAGGGCCAGTGTCCGAAAGCCCGTAGATCGGCGGAGCCGCAAACGAGAAGCCGTCCAAAAAACAAAGGGCGGCCTGGAGGCCGCCCTTCAAACCCACTTCGCGTCTGTCGGCCGCCGCTCCGGCGGCGGCCTCAGTTCGCCGCCTTGGCCGGCTTGTCGGCCGCGGCCTTTTCGGTCGGCGCCGGGGTGTTAGCGCTGTTCTTGATGCCATGGAGCAGGTCGGCAGCCATTTTGAGCGCCTTGTCGTCCTTGGTGTCCGGCGGCACGTAGGACTGCGAGCCGGTCTTCTCGTCGCCGTCGTTCTTCAGATGGCCGCGCAGCGACGCCTCGCCCTTGGTGTCGGTGCGCGATTTCAGCTCATCCGGCACGTCCTGCAGCACCTCGATGTCGGGCACGATGCCCTTGGCCTGGATCGATTTGCCCGACGGCGTGTAGTAGCGCGCGGTGGTCAGCCGCAGCGCGCCGTTGCCGGCGCCGAGCGGGATGATGGTCTGCACCGAGCCCTTGCCGAACGAGCGGGTGCCGACCAGCGTCGCGCGCTTGTGGTCCTGCAGCGCGCCGGCCACGATCTCCGACGCCGACGCCGAGCCGCCATTGATCAGCACGATGACCGGCTTGCCCTTGGTGAGGTCGCCGGCATGTGCCGCGCGGCGCTGCGTCTCCTCGGCATTGCGGCCGCGGGTCGAGACGATCTCGCCGCGCTCCAGGAACGCGTCGGAGACGGTGACCGCCTCCTCGAGCAGGCCGCCCGGATTGTTGCGCAGGTCGATGATGTAGCCCTTCAGCTTGTCACCGATCTGGTTCTGCAGGTCGGCGATGCTCTTCTTCAGGCCCTCGGTGGTCTGTTCGTTGAAGGTGGTGATGCGGATATAGGCGATGTCGTCGCTCTCGGTGCGCGAGCGCACCGAGCGGACGCGGATGTTGTCGCGGGTCAGCGTCACGTCCAGCGGATTGTCGGCGCCCTTGCGCACGACCTTCAGCTTGATCTTGGTGCCGACCGGGCCGCGCATCTTCTCGACCGCCTGGTTGAGGGTCAGGCCCTGCACGGCTTCGTCGTCGAGATTGGTGATGATGTCGTTGGCCTGGATGCCTGCCTTCGAGGCCGGAGTATCGTCGATCGGCGACACCACCTTGATCAGGCCGTCTTCCATCGTCACCTCGATGCCGAGGCCGCCGAACTCGCCGCGGGTCTGCACCTGCATGTCGCGGAAGCTCTTCGCATCCATGTAGCTCGAATGCGGATCGAGGCCCGAGAGCATGCCGCTGATCGCGGACTCGACCAGCTTCGAATCGTCGGGCTTCTCGACATAGTCGCTGCGCACCCGCTCGAACACGTCGCCGAACAGGTTGAGCTGGCGATAGGTATCGGCGGTCGCGGCGCGCGCCGTCGATCCCATCAACACCGCGCGCGGTTGCGAGACGAACAGGGTCAATGCCGCACCGGTGGCCGCGCTCAGGAGAATTACCGAAGTCTTACGCATCATCCGCGTACCTTTTCGCCTTCATTTGCGGCCCACCATGGGCCTGGATCGATTGGAGTGCCGTCCTTACGGAACTCGACATAGAGCACTGGTTGACTCGCGTTGGTAGCGAGAATGGAGGCAACCTGGGAGCTGTTACCCATGATCGCGACCGGCTCTCCCGTCTGAACAAACTGCCCGATGTTGACGGAAATGCGCTCCATCCCGGCGATCAGGACATGATACCCGCCACCGGCGTTGAGGATCAAGAGTTGTCCGTAGCTACGGAAGGGACCCGCATACACAACCCAGCCATCACACGGGGTTGTGACCTGAGCCCCTGGCCGGGTTGCCAAAGAAATGCCTTTATCCGAGCCGCCGGCACCGTCCGATGCGCCAAATTCGCGGATTTTGGTGCCGTTGACAGGAAACGCCAGCATGCCCTTGGTCGAGGCGAACGCGATCGCGGGCGCCTTGCGGCCTGGGTTGCGCAGCGCATTCGCGTCCGGCTTGCTGTTGACCGGCACCCCCTGCAGGCTCGCCGTCGAGGCAGCCTTGGCCGCGCTCTTGAGGTCCAGCTCCATCGTCGTGATCAGCCCCTGCAGCGAGTCGATCTGCTGGGCCAGCACGGCGGCGCGCGCGCTTTCGGCTTCCATGTCCTTTTCGGCCGAGCTCTGCTTGCGCTGGCGTTCCTCCACCAGGGCCGCGAGACGGGTCTGATCGGTGCGCAGCCTGTCGCGGTCGCCGGCGAGCTTGTCGCGTTCGCTGGCGATCGTCTTGCGGATGGCGACGAGCTCGCCGAGATCGGTCGAGAGCTTTTCGGCTCGGCTTCGCATCTCGGGGATCACCGAGCCCAGCAGCATCGCGGTCCGCAGGGATTGCAGCGCATCCTCGGGACGGACGAGCAGGGCCGGCGGGGTGCGGCGGCCGGCGCGCTGCAGTGCGGCAAGAACCTCGATGATCTCGGTCCGCCGCGTTTCCAGCGACGTCCGCAGATCCTGCTCGCGGCCGTCGAGCCCGCGCAGCCGCGTTTCGGCCTCGGCAACGCGCACTTCGACGCTCCGCACCTGCGCCGCGACGTCGATCAGTTGCTGGTTGAGCTTGCCGCGATCCTCGCCGAGCGCGGCGATGTCGGCCTTCAGCCGCTCCTGGGCCTCAGCGGCGGCCTTCTGGGCCGCGCGGGCGGCCTCGAGCTCCTGTTCGCGCTGCTTCAACTGCTCCGGGGTGGCCGGCGTCGGTGATGCCGTACCGGGGATGGATGGCCGGAGTCCGCTCTGCGCCAGCGCCGGACATCCGGAGAACACCACAACGAGCGCGATGAGCGACGCACGGCAGGACTGGCCGCCGCGGGCAGGTCTTGGGGAGCAGGAGAGGGGCCGCGCAGCGAACATCGAGGTCCTTATTGTGCTCCCATCGTCCCTTGTTCAAGCGCGGTGATAGGGGTGACCGGCAAGGATCGTAGCAGTACGGTAAATCTGCTCGAGCAGCAGGACGCGGACGATCTGGTGCGGCCAGGTGGCGGCGCCAAACGCAACCCCGAGCTTGGCTCTGCGCCGCAAATCGGGCGAAAGTCCGTCGGCACCGCCGATTGCGAAGACGGCAGCCGGAATGCCTTCGTCCCGCCAGCGCCCAAGATAACCCGCAAAGGTTGTGCTGTCGACATTCCGGCCACGCTCGTCGAGGCAGACGAGCACGGACTTGTCCGGGACCGCCGCCGATATCGCGGCGGCCTCCTCGGTCATGCGTGTCGCCGCATCGCGCGCGCGGCTTTCCGGGATTTCATGGATGTCGAGGCCGCGAAAGCCGAGCTTTCGGCCGATGTCGTCGAAACGCTCGCGGTAGCGCTCCGCGAGCTCCCGCTCGGGACCCTGCTTCAACCGGCCGATGGCGACCACGATCAGGCGCATGCGCACGGACTAGCACGTGCGCGCCACGATTCGCATCCGCCGCGGCGTGGGGCCGCCTAGACCGCCTTGGCCGGGTTCGGCCCTTGAGTCCACAATCGCTCGAGATTGTAGAACTCGCGAACCTCGGGTCGGAACACGTGCACGATCACGTCGCCGGAATCGATCAGCACCCAATCGCAATTGGGCAGGCCCTCGATGTGGAGTTTCTTGGTGCCGGCTTCCTTCAGGCCCTTGGCGACGTTTTCCGCGATCGACCCGACGTGCCGGTTCGAGCGGCCCGTGGTGATGACCATGTAGTCCGAATACGCCGATTTGCCGCGAAGATCGATCGTGATCGTCTCCTCCGCCTTCATGTCTTCGAGGCGGGAGAGGATCGTGCGCAGGGTCTTGTCGGCGCCGGGTTGCGCCTGCAAGGCCGCATCTTGGGTCGACGTCTTACGCGCTGACTTGGCTGTCGCCGACTTGGTAGTCGTTGCCTTCGTCTTGGGTAAGGCCGACTGGGACAATACAGATGTGGTCAGGGACCATTCCTTTCACTGTATCGCAGGCCGAATCCAACCCGGCCTGCTGACCATACTAGGCATGTGGGGTTAATGGTTTCAACAATCCAGTACCCCGGTCGTCCGGCCCGACAGCGTCGACGCCGTCCCGCTTCGGACCGTAGCGGGGGACGGAAAGTTCCATGCATATCCGGTGCCGCGCGCGACGGGAACGCGCGGCCATTCAGAACGACTTCCAACTGCCGTCCGGGTTCCTCAGCCCCGTCGAGGACAGGCTGAGCTTCAGCCCGGTGAGGTAGACCCAGGCTGGAGCGGCGCGGTCGGCCAGACGGCTGGCTTGCGCTTCGGGAATGCGATACCGCGCCAGGGCGCGTGCGGCGGGCGCGTTCAGGGCACGGAAGCTGCGGGGCGGACGATCGACCACGGCCATCGGCACCTGGGCCGCGATGTGCTGCCACTTCTGCCAGCGATGGAACTGCGCGAGATTGTCGGCGCCCATGATCCACACGAAGCGCAGGCGGGAGGCGCGCCGGCGCAGATAATCGATCGTGTCGGCAGTGTAGCGCGTGCCGATGACGGATTCGAGACAGCTGATCTCGATGCGCGGATCGGCGGCGACCTTGCGCGCCGCTTCGGCGCGTTCGGCCAGCGCATGCAGCCCGCCATTGTTCTTGAGCGGATTGCCCGGCGTGACCAGCCACCAGACACGGTCGAGCTGCAGCCGCTTCAGCGCGAACAGGCTGATCGCGCGGTGCGCCTGGTGCGGCGGGTTGAACGAGCCGCCGAGCAGGCCGATGCGCATGCCGTCACTGTAGGGCGGCAGCGCCTGGCGGATCGCAAGACGCATGGCTGTGGCGTCGGTCACGGCTGCCCCCGCCTGCTGCTCGAGCGACTCAACCACAGGATGCGGCCGTCATGGCCGCGTCTGTCCGGTGCCGTGGATCCGGTATTTGAAGCTGGTGAGCTGCTCGACGCCGACGGGGCCGCGCGCATGGAATTTGCCCGTGGCGATGCCGATCTCAGCGCCAAAACCGAATTCGCCGCCGTCCGCGAACTGGGTCGAGGCGTTGTGCAGTACGATCGCCGAGTCGACCTCGTTGAGGAACTTGTCGGCGGCCGCATTGTCGTCGGTGACGATCGCATCGGTATGATGCGAGCCATGCGCGTGGATGTGAGCGATCGCGCCATCGACGCCGTCGACGACCCTCGCGGCGATGATGGCGTCGAGATATTCGGTGTCCCAATCCTCGTTGCTGGCCGGCTTCACCCGCGCATCCGCCGCGCGCACGGCATCGTCGCCACGCACCTCGCAGCCGGCGCCGATCAGCAGGTCGACCAGCGGCTTGATCTTGTCCTGCGAGGCGCGATCGATCAGCAAGGTCTCGGCCGCGCCGCACACGCCGGTGCGGCGCATCTTGGCGTTCAGCACGATCGACTTGGCCATCTCCAGGTCGGCGGCGCCATCGACATAGACGTGGTTCACGCCTTCGAGATGCGCGAACACCGGCACGCGCGCCTCGGCCTCGACGCGCGCGACCAGGCTCTTGCCGCCACGCGGCACGATCACGTCGACACCGCCGTTCAGGCCCGACAGCAGCAGCCCGACGGCCGCGCGGTCGCGCGTTGGCACCAGCGTGATCGCGGCCTCCGGCAGGCCCGCCTCGCGCAGGCCCTCCACCAGGCATTCATGGATGGCGCGGCAGGAGCGGAACGAGTCCGAGCCGCCGCGCAGGATCACGGCATTGCCGGACTTCAGGCAGAGCACGCCGGCGTCGGCCGCGACGTTGGGGCGGCTCTCGAAGATCACGGCGATCACGCCAAGCGGCACCCGCACGCGTTCGATGGTCATGCCGTTCGGCCGCTGCCAGCTCTCGGTGACCACGCCGACCGGATCGGCGACGCCACGTACCACGGCGATGCCGTCGGCCATCGCGGCGAGGCGGGCCGGGGTCAATGTCAGGCGATCAAGGAAGGACGAGGTCATGCCGGCCGCCTTGGCGTCGGCGACGTCCTCGGCATTGGCGGCGATGATGGCGTCGGCGCGGGCGCGGATCCGCCGCTCCATCGCCTCCAGCGCGCGGTTCTTCTGCTCGGCCGGCGCCAGCGACAGCACACGCGCCGCCGCACGGGCGCGCTTGGCGAGATCGTTCATCAGCTGGGGCAGATCGGCGCTGCCGTCGATAGCCTTGAGAGGCGCGGTCATGGGCGGTTCAACCTTGAATTAAGGCTCTCCAGTAGCACGGAAAGCAGCCATTTGCGAACGTCGGCGGCGGGGCTCTAGGCCGGCCCCACGCCCGCCGGGCCGATCACCAGATCGTCGCGATGGATCATCTCCGCTCGTCCCGACACGCCGAGAATGATTGCGACGTCAGGCGAGGAGCGGCCCTTGATGCGCTCGGCGTCATCGGCGTCGTAGGCGATGAGGCCGCGGCCGATCTCGTGGGTGTCGGGCCCGCGCACCACCACCGCGTCGCCGCGGGCAAACTGTCCCTCGACCTTGATCACGCCGGCCGGCAGCAGGCTCTTGCCGGCGCGCAGGGCGTTGACCGCACCGGCGTCGATCGTCAGCGTGCCCTTCGGCTCCAGCGAGCCGGCGATCCAGCGTTTTCGCGAGGTGACCGGATTGGCCGGGGTCAGGAACCAGGTGCAGCGGCCGCCATTGGCGATCGCCGCCAGCGGATGCTCGATCTTGCCGGAGGCGATCAGCATGTGGGTGCCGCCGGTGGTCGCGATCTTCGCGGCCTCGATCTTGGTCTTCATGCCGCCGCGGGACAGTTCGGATGCCGCGCTGCCGGCCATCGCCTCGATGTCGGCGGTGATGCTCTCGACCACGGGGATCAGCCGGGCGTTGGGATCCTGCGCGGGCGGCGCGGTGTAGAGGCCGTCGATGTCCGACAGCAGCACCAGCAGGTCGGCGCTGGCCATGGTGGCGACGCGGGCGGCGAGACGGTCATTGTCCCCGTAGCGGATTTCGGCGGTGGCGACCGTATCGTTCTCGTTGATGACAGGCACCGCGCGCCATTCCAGCAGTTTGGCGATCGTCGAGCGCGCGTTGAGATAGCGGCGGCGCTCCTCGGTGTCCTGCAGGGTCACCAGGATCTGGCCGGCGCCGATGCCATGGGCGCCGAGCACCTCCGACCAGATCCGCGCCAGCGCGATCTGGCCGACCGCGGCCGCCGCCTGGCTCTCCTCCAGCTTCAATGGTCCCCGCGGCAGCTTCAGCCGGCTGCGGCCGAGCGCGATCGAGCCCGACGACACCACCAGCAGCTCGCAGCCGCGGCCATGCAGCCGGGCGATGTCGGCGGCCAGCGCCGTCAGCCAGGAGGCGCGGACTTCGCCGGCCTCAGAATCGACCAGCAGCGACGAGCCGACCTTGACGACGATGCGGCGGAAATTTTCGAGACGGGGTGCCATGGTGAATTCGGTCAAGTCAGCTGCCATGGGCGGACTCTCAAGATCGAGTGGAGCTGGCGCCACGAAAGGTGGTGCGCTCCCCTCCCTTTTGCGGGGAGGGGTCGGGGGTGGGGGTCCACACGGCAAGACCGCCGCCGGGGCACCCCCCTCCCCAACCCTCCCCCACAAAGGGGGAGGGAGTGCACCGATCTCTAGGCGATCGCTTGCGAACAACCTTGAGCGAATGCCGGTCGGCAGTCCTTCAGAGGTAAGATACGAATTTGGTGCTGCGACATATGCGCCGGGCTCAGTCCGCAGCGCAAGGTTCGGTTCGAGCCTCAGCCCTGCGGTGGCACCGGGGCCGCCCACGGCTCCTCGGTCGCAGCATTCTCGACCGCGTTCTTGGCCTTGTTGGAGACCGGCGACTCCCCAACGACGTCGGCGAGCTTGCGCAGGGCTTCCTTGACGCCTTCGCCCGTGGCGCCGGAGATCAGCAGCGGCGTCTTCTTGGCGGCGCGCTTCAGCCGGTCTCTCTGCTTCTTCAGCTCGTCCGGGTCGACCGCGTCGATCTTGTTCAGCGCGACGATCTCGATCTTGTCGGTCAGCTCGCCGCCATAGGCCTCGAGCTCGTGCCGCACGGTCTTGTAGGCCTTGCCGGCGTGCTCGCAGGTGGCATCGACCAGATGCAGCAGCACACGGCAGCGCTCGACATGGCCGAGGAAACGGTCGCCGAGGCCCGCGCCCTCATGCGCGCCCTCGATCAGGCCGGGAATGTCGGCCAGCACGAACTCGCGGCCGTCGGAATTCACGACGCCGAGCTGCGGATGCAGGGTGGTGAACGGATAATCGGCGATCTTCGGCTTGGCGGCCGAGACCTTGGACAGGAAGGTCGACTTGCCGGCATTCGGCAGCCCGACCAGGCCGGCATCGGCGATCAGCTTCATGCGCAGCCAGATCCAGCGCTCCTCGCCGGGCTGGCCGGGATTGGCGTTGCGCGGCGCCCGGTTGGTCGGCGACTTGAAGTGCGCGTTGCCGAAGCCGCCATTGCCGCCCTCGGCCAGCACGAACCGTTCGCCGACCGCGGTAAAGTCGTGGATCAGCGTCTCGCGGTCCTCGTCGAAGATCTGGGTGCCGACGGGAACCTTGAGCACCACGGACTTGCCGCCGGCGCCGTGGCGGTCCTTGCCCATGCCGTTCTCGCCCTTCTGGGCCTTGAAATGCTGCTGGTAGCGGTAGTCGATCAGGGTGTTGAGTCCATCGACAGCCTCGATGATCACGTCGCCGCCGCGGCCGCCATTGCCGCCGTTCGGCCCACCGAACTCGATGAACTTCTCGCGCCGGAACGCAACGCAACCGTTGCCGCCGTCGCCGGAGCGCACATAGACCTTGGCTTCATCGAGGAATTTCATGATGCGCCCTACGTAGGCGAGGCGGGTCCCCACGGCAACCGCGGAATGGGTTTAATTCGGCCCGAAGCCTTAATTTCGAGCGGTAAAGCCGCGCTGCGCACGACTTGGACAAGCGTTGCGCAGGGGTTGCGGCAGGGCTGCGTCACGCTTTCGGCGGAAGGGCTGGAGCCACCGCGGTCGGGCTGATAAGGCAGCCTCGTCATGAGCGTGCTGTCCCGAATCTCCACCGCCAACGATGAGCGCTCGGCGCGGCTCGCCGGCATCGGCCTGATGCTGCTGTCGATCGCGATGTTCTCGTTCGGCGATGCCTTGGGCAAGTTCCTGGTCTCGACCTATGCCGTCGGCCAGCTGCTGTGGCTGCGCGCCTGTGCGGCGCTGCTGCTGCTCGCACCGTTCATCTGGCGCAACCGCGCCGCGTTCCTGCAGCTCGAGCGTCCCTGGCTGCAGCTGGTGCGCGTGATCCTGTCGACGTTGGAGGTCGCGGCGTTCTTTCTCGCGACCGTCTATCTGCCGCTCGCCGACGTCATCACCTACTATCTCGCCGGCCCCATCTTCGTCACCGCGCTGTCTGCGCTGGTGCTGCGCGAGCATGTCGGCTGGCGGCGCTGGACCGCGATCCTGATCGGCTTCTGCGGCGTGCTGATCGCGCTGCGGCCCTCGGCGCAGACCTTCAGCCTGCCGGCCTTGATCGCGCTAGGCGGCAGTCTGTCGTTCGCGGTGCTGATGCTGATCACGCGTTCGCTGCGCTCGACGCCCGACATCGTGATGGCGTCGTCGCAGTTCGTCGGCACCTTCCTGCTCGGCGCCGCGATGTCCTCGTTCGGCTGGGTGACGCCGACACCCGGCAGCCTGGTGCTGTTCGCCGCCGCCGGTCTCATCTCGGTGACCGCTCTCTTCTGCGTCAACCGCTCGCTGAAGCTGGCCCCGGCTTCGGTCGTCGTGCCTTATCAGTACACGATGATCGTCTGGGCCGTGCTGTTCGGCTTCGTCGTGTTCGGCGATGTGCCGCACCCGGCGACCATCATCGGCGCCATCATCATCATCGGCGCGGGGCTGTACATCTACTTGCGCGAACGCAGCCTGGGGCAGGGACAGGGTGCGGTGAATCCCCCGGTGTAGCGGCGTTCACCGCCGTCGTCCCGGCCTCGAGCCGGGACCCAGACTCCGTGCGGCCTGTGGTGGAGAAGGCTATGGCTCCAGCGTGCTCCCACCACCGATTTCGGTGGCTATGGGTCCCGGCTCGAGGCCGGGACGACACGAGTGATGGAGCGGTCGCCTCGGCTAAATCCGCCGCCCCGCATTGGCCCAGGCCTTCAGCGACGACCAGACCCCCCGGGTCAGGCGGAAGGCGTCGACCGGGGCGGAGGAGCCGATCACCTCGAAGCGGTGCAGCTCGACGCCGGTCCATTGGAAGCCGCACTTTTCGAGGATGTTGCGCGAGGCTGGGTTGCTGACGCGGGCGTGCCCGATCAGCACATTGTCCTCGCTCGTCTCGAAGAAATGGTCGATCGCGGCGCGCGCGGCTTCGGTGCCGAAGCCGCGGCCCCGATGCGCAACGCCGAGCCAGTAGCCGAGCTCGGCGCGGCCTGTTGCTGGTCGATTGATCCCGATCATCCCGATCGGCGTGTCGAGGTGCTCGATCAGGAAGGCGGTCTCACCCGTCTGCTCCAGCCCGCGAACGAAGCGAGCGGCATCGACCTCCGAATAGGGATGCGGCAGGCGGCGGGTATTCTCGGCGATAACACGGTCGTCGGCGAGCCGGGCGATGGCTGTCACGTCCGCGAGCACCGGCGCCCGCAGCGTCAGCCGGGGGGTCTCGAGGACGCAAGGTCTCGCCTCGCGCAAGGTGGGGGTGGTGATGTCCTGCAGCATGTCGGGCTCCATCGACGCTTCGGGATCAGTTTCGGATCAGCGAAAATGAAAAGGGGAGGCCGGTTGTCCCGCCTCCCCTGGAGCCATCTGGCGCTCCGCCGGTTCATCAGGACCCGGCGGACGCGTATCGTTCCACCGTATTCTATTCAGCAGCCTCGGCGGCTACCGGACGCACCGAAATGAACGTGCGGTTGGCGCGGGCATGGAATTCGACGACGCCGTCGATTTTCGCGAAGATCGTGTGATCCGTGCCCATGCCGACGTTGAGGCCGGGATGCCAGGTCGTGCCGCGCTGACGCGCAATGATGTTGCCGGGAATCACGCGCTCGCCGCCGAACGCCTTGATGCCGAGGCGCTTGCCCTTGGAGTCGCGTCCGTTGCGGGATGAACCGCCTGCCTTTTTGTGAGCCATCGCTCGTCTCCGATCTCTTGCGATCACCTTTAGCGCGATTCCGCTAAGGGATCATTCACATTTGCAACCTGCGCGGACAAAAAATCCACGCGCGATGAGGTTCAAGCCGGTGCGGCGCGCGAGACGCGCGCCGGCACGCTTACTCCGCGGCGTCGGCCGCCGGGGCTTCCGCCTTGGCCTTCTTCGGGCGTGGGCCCTTGGTCGGCTTGGCGTTGTCGGTCAGGATCTCCGAGACGCGGATCAAGGTCAGCTCGTCACGGTAGCCGCGCTTGCGGCGGGAATTCTTGCGGCGGCGCTTCTTGAACGCGATGACCTTGGGACCGCGCTTGTGGTCCAGCACCTCGACGGCCACGGACGCGCCGGCCACCGCAGGGATGCCCAGCACCGGCGTATCGCCGCCGACCACCAGCACCTCGTTCAGCTGCACGATCGTCCCGGGCTCACCGTCGATCTTGCCAATCTCGAGCACATCATCCGGGGCGACGCGGTATTGCTTGCCGCCGGTTTTGATGACTGCGAACATCGTTCTCATCCTTCGTGTTCGATCCCGGCCTCAGAGCGCGATGGCCCCGGGTCGGCTTCTTGTTCAGTCGTTATGGTTCATGGAGTCCGGCCCGATTGGAGCCGGCAGTTGCGCCCGAGGCTTTGACGCCTCCGAAAAGAGCGCAACGACAAACGGCGCAGGAACGCCCGCGCCGGTCGATCGGGCGCTTATAGCGGGGTGAGCCGGCGAGTCAAGGTGAATGGACGGTTGCCGGCCGGACGGATGCCCGGCCCCCCCCCCCCCCCCCCGCCGAGCCCCGGCCGCTATTCGCTCGACCCGGCGCACCGGACCCGCAACCAACTGTTCCCTCCGCCGTTGTCCGAGCCCAACGCACAACAGGGCAGGATCATATGGCCGACGACGTCATGACCACCACGGGCATCGCCCGCCACGGCGCCGCGCGGCTGCCGTCGGTCGAGATCGACAGCTTCAACATCGAGCTCAAGGACGAGGACGGCTTCCTCGGCGACCGCGCCTCCAAGGGCGCCTTCCGCAAGATCCTGGAGCGCTGGCGCAAGCCGTTGCGCAAGTCCGGCAAGGACCCGTTCGGCGACGAGGACAGCGAGACCATCAGCAAGAAGACTCTGGATGCGATCCTGGTCGGCGACGACACCGAGGCCTCGGCCGTCGTGCATTCCGCGATCGAGGAGTTCGCCCAGGAGCTTGCCCATGTCACCCGCCGCTTCCTGCGCACCAAGGCCTGGGCCAAGACCGAATGCATCGTGGTCGGCGGCGGTTTTCGCGATTCCCGGCTCGGCGAGCTGGCGATCGCGCGCACCGAGATCATCCTCAAGGACGAGGGCTTTGGCGTCGAGCTGGAGCCGATCCGCTATCATCCCGACGATGCCGGCCTGATCGGCGCACTGCATCTGGCGCCGTCGTGGATCTTCGAGGCCCATGACAGCATCCTCGCCGTCGACATCGGCGGCACCAACATCCGCTGCGGCGTCGTCGAGACCGCCTGGAAGAAGTCGCCGGATCTGTCGAAAGCGTCGGTGTGGAAGTCCGATCTCTGGCGCCATGCCGATGACGAGCCCACGCGGGAAGGTGCGGTCAAGCGGCTCGCCAAGATGCTGAAGGGGCTGATCGAGGAGGCTGACACCGAGGGCCTCAAGCTTGCGCCTTTCATCGGCATCGCCTGTCCCGGCGTCATCAACGAGGACGGCTCGATCGAAAAGGGCGCGCAGAACCTGCCGGGCAATTGGGAGAGCAGCAAGTTCAACCTGCCGGCCAGCCTGGTCGAGGCGATCCCGATGATCGGCGACCACGACACCGCGGTGCTGATGCACAATGACGGCGTCGTGCAGGGGCTCTCCGAGGTGCCGTTCATGCAGGAGTTCGAGCGCTGGGGCGTGCTGACCATCGGCACCGGCCTGGGCAATGCCCGCTTCACCAACCGCCGCAAGGACAAGGACGACAAGGCCAAGGAGGACAAGGCCGACGACAAGAAGGCGGCCAAGAAGAAGAAGGATTGAGCATTGACGCGGCCGCACCGTGTCTGCCAGGGCCTGACGGGATGGCAATGTTGCGCTGCAGCAGGGGTGTCTCCCGGCGCCAGGACGTGCGGAAAACCGCCGTACAACCAGTCGGATGGGATGGAACCCGGTAACCTTGACTGGTTAGGTTAAGGAACGGTTCGCATTGCGATGCACGCGCAGATGGCCCAGGGTCGCCGGTGTCGCTCAGGCCGGCCGGATTGACCCCCGTCTCTTCCGTCGGTTTCCCCAAGATGTAGCGACACGGGACCGCCGGTATGTGTCAGCGTACGGCGGTCCCACCTTTGTACCTGACCTCCCGTCGCCGGCCGCCGCGCCGACCGCAGGCAGAAATCGCCATCGATATCACGCAGATCTATTTACAAACCGACTAGTCGGTTTATAAATCAATGTCCCAAATGCGGTGGGATTTTGACGGCGCAATCTCGCGCCGGATGGAGTGTGAGGACATGATGATCGGACGCGCGAGATACGGGATGGCCGCCATGGCGCTGGCGGCGCTGGGCTGCGGCGGGGCGGAGGCGGCGGACCTGGCGGCGACTTCCTACAAGGCGCCGGCCTATGCGGCCGCACCGGCGCCGTTCTCCTGGACCGGCTTCTATGCCGGCGCCAATGTCGGCGGCGCCTTCACCGGAAACGACTCCTTCACGAACGCCGCCGGCGGCAATGGCGGCAAGCTGTCCGGCGTGATCGGCGGCGGGCAGGCCGGCTACAACTACCAGATCTCGCCGATGTTCGTGGTCGGCATCGAGAACGATCTCGAATTCACCGGCCTCTCGCGCAAGGGCGACGTCGTCAATCCGGCCGTCAGCATGCCCTGGCTCACCTCCGGCCGCGCACGCGCCGGCATCGCGGTGCTCGACCAGCGCCTGTGGCTGTATGGTACGGCGGGTCTTGCGGCGGGCGAGTTGAAGGACGGGCCGATCCACAAGATGAAGATGGGCTGGACCGCGGGCGCTGGCGCCGAATGGGCGTTCCAGCCGAAATGGTCGGCGAAGCTCGAATATCTCTACACTGACCTCAAGCACGACGACCTGCCGGACTGGCGGGCGGCCAAGATCCACTCCGTGCGGGTCGGCTTGAACTACCATTTCGACCTGTTCCGCTGACGGGCGCTGCGCAGACCATCGGGTTCGACGGCCCGCGTCAGTCTGGGGCCGTCGGAGCGCGGGGCGAGCGGTGCAGCCGTTCAGCCGCCGCGTGCGGTCCGCTTCCCCGAGCGGACCGCAATGGCGCGCCTGCGCGAGCCCCCGGAAAATTTCGACCGGCTGCCTTGTCACTCCCCGCATCGTGCCCTAGAACGGCGCCCGACCCGGGGGCTCGCCCCTGATTTGCGCCTGGAGAGGTGGCAGAGTGGTTGAATGCACCGCACTCGAAATGCGGCATAGGTGCAAGCCTATCGGGGGTTCGAATCCCTCCCTCTCCGCCAGCAAAACGTTCGCAGATGTCCGTTGCAGTCTTCCGGCTGGCGTTCGAGCGCCTATAACGCCAGAAGCTTTCGGGACGGCGTGTCGGCGTCAACTCATCCGGATCCACGCGCCCTTGGCGGCCGATGATCTGACGGCTGCATCGATGAACTTCACGCCGGCCAGGCCGTCCTCGATGGTCGGGAAGAGCACGTCGCGACCCGGCTTCTCGCCGACCCTGGCCGCGCGGATGGCGTGGGCGGCCTCGGCGTAGATGGTGGCAAAGCCTTCGAGATAGCCCTCGGGGTGACCGGAGGGCAGTCGGGTGACACGCGCGGCCGCGCCGAGCGTGCCCGCCCCGCCGCGGGTCAGAAGCTGCTTGGGGCGTCCATAGGGCGTGAACCAGAGCTGGTTCGGATTCTCCTGCGCCCATTCGAGGCCGCCCTTGCTGCCGGAGACGCGCAAGGTCAGGCCGTTCTCATGACCGACCGCCACCTGGCTCGCCCACAGCATGCCCCTCGCGCCGCCTTTCCATCTGAGGAGGATCTGGACGTCGTCGTCGAGACGACGCCCCGGGACGAAGGTCGACAGCTGCGCGAGCAGCTCATCGAGCTCGAGCCCGCTGACGAAGCAGGCGAGGTTGTAGGCGTGCGTCCCGATGTCGCCGATGCAGCCGCCCGGGCCGGAGCGGGCGGGGTCGGTGCGCCACGCCGCCTGCTTGTGATCGCTCTGCTCCAGCCGCTCTGTCAGCCAGTCCTGGAGATATTCGGCGTGCACCAGCCTGACGTCGCCGAGCTCGCCGCTCGCGACCATGGCCCGCGCCTGCCGCACCATCGGATAGCCGGTGTAGTTGTGGGTCACCACGAACACCTTGCCCGTCGACCGCACCAGCGCAGCCAGTCCTTCGGCCTCGGCCACGGTCGTCGTCAGCGGCTTGTCGCAGATGACGTGGATGCCGGCCTGAAGGAAGGCTTTCGCGACCGGGGCGTGCATGTGGTTCGGCGTGACGATCGCAACCGCCTCGATGCCGTCAGCGCGCGCCGCTTCGGCCCTGGCCATCTCTTCGAACGAGCCATAGGCGCGATCGTCGGCAAGCCCGATCTCCTTGGCCGAGGCCTTGGCGCGGGTGGACTCGGATGCGAGCGCGCCGGCCACCAGCTCGAACTGGTCGTCGATGCGCGCGGCGATGCGGTGGACGGCGCCGATGAAGGCCCCTTGTCCGCCGCCGACCATTCCCAGCCGGATGCGCGCATGGCGACCGGCTTCATGGCTTGCGTCGATGGCCATCTGTTCCTCCCTCAGGACAGGCCCAGCATCTTGCGGTTCGCCATGTCGTCCGCGCCGGAGCCGGCGAAATCATCAAAGGCCTTCTCTGTGACCTCGATGATATGGCTCCTGATGAACTCGGCGCCCTCGCGCGCACCCTGTTCGGGATGCTTGATGGCGCACTCCCATTCCAGCACGGCCCAGCTGCCATAACCGTATTGCGTCAGCTTCGAGAAGATCGCGCCGAAATCGACCTGGCCGTCCCCGAGCGAGCGGAAGCGGCCGGCCCGATCGGCCCAGCTCTGGAATCCGCCATAGACGCCCTGGCGCCCGGTCGGATTGAACTCGGCGTCCTTGACGTGAAACGCCTTGATGCGCTCGTGATAGATATCGATGTAGGCGAGATAATCGAGCTGCTGCAGAACGAAGTGCGAGGGATCGTACAGCAGATTGGCGCGCTTGTGATTGCCCACCCGCTGCAGGAACATCTCGTAGGAGACGCCGTCGTGCAGGTCCTCGCCAGGATGGATCTCATAGGCGAGATCGACCCCATGTTCCTCCGCATGGTCGAGGATGGGGCGCCAGCGCCGCGCGAGTTCGTCGAACGCAGCTTCGACGAGTCCAGGTGGACGCTGCGGCCATGGATAGATGTAGGGCCACGCCAAGGCGCCGGAAAACGTCGCATGCGCGGTGAGCCCGAGCCGCCGTGAAGCCTGGATCGCCCGCTTGACCTGATCTATGGCCCAATCGGTCCGCGCTTGCGGATTGCCGCGAACCTCGGGCGCCGCGAACCCGTCGAAGGCCGCATCATAGGCCGGGTGAACGGCAACGAGCTGGCCTTGGAGATGCGTCGAGAGCTCGGTGATCGCCAATCCGTGGCGCGCCGCAATGCCCTTCACCTCGTCGGCATAGTCCTGCGACTCGGACGCCCTATGGAGGTCGAAGAGCCGGCCGTCCCAACTGGGGATCTGAACCCCCTCATAGCCGAGCGAGGCCGCCCATCCGCAAATCGAATCCAGCGAATTGAAAGGCGCAGTATCTCCGGCGAACTGGGCGAGAAAGATGGCGGGAC
Source organism: Bradyrhizobium sp. SZCCHNS3002 (assembly GCF_032377435.1). NCBI lineage: Bacteria > Pseudomonadati > Pseudomonadota > Alphaproteobacteria > Hyphomicrobiales > Nitrobacteraceae > Bradyrhizobium > Bradyrhizobium sp. SZCCHNS3002. Next base: position 314,941 of record NZ_JAUHHY010000002.1, on the reverse strand, counting down.
CCTTGATCTGCTTCATCGCATGCTCCCTTCTCCCCGTGGATGCGCCCGTGCACGCTCTCCGATAGTGCCATCGCACCGGCGCATCCGCCACGCTGGAACCACTCTGCGTTTCACCACCAGTCTCAATTTGCTGCGTCGGACGCTCGCGCTGCGCGCACTGCAATCCCGGCCGTAACGCCGGTCCTCGGCATCCCCCCGCCAGGCTTTTCAAGGCGCGAGGCCCGTGAGATACAGTCGATGAGTGCTGTCTGCGAATGTCCCCGGTTGCTCCATCTGCCAATGATGAGCCAAGTCGATTGCGGTCCTCCAACGGCTCACCAGCACCATGAATGACGCCTGCGATGTCACTGGCCTGGGACGCACGACGCTTTGCGCATTGATGAGAACGAGGGATCACACGACGTCGGTCGTCGGCGTCTGTGGTGGGTGCTCGTGTCCACGGCGCAATCCTGCCGCGCCTTCTTTGGAGCCTGACCGGTGAGCCAGACATTCGATCGTCCCGCCGCTGATCCTGTCGCCCTCGACAGGCTCAAGGCCCGCATCCGGGCGTTGCGCGCGAAAACCATCGCCAATGGCTGCACCGAGGACGAGGCGCTGTCCGCGGCCGCCAAGGTCGCCGAACTGCTCGATCGCCACGACCTGTCGCTGTCCGACCTCGAGCTGCGGGCGTCGGCGTGCGAGCGCAAGGTCTACGAGACCCATCGCAAGAAGCGAATTCCGCTGGACGACTGCATCGGCGCGATCGCGCATTTCTGCGATTGCCGGGTCTGGCGCGAGAAGAACCCGGCCGGCGAGGCGAGCTATGTGTTCTTCGGCCTCCCCGCAGATGTCGAGGTTGCGCATTATCTGGCGGAATTGATCGACAGCGCCGTGCGCGCCGAGCTCGGCCGCTACAAGACCTCGGCCGACTACCGCCGGTTCCGGCATCAGGACCGGCATCTCGCCAATGCCTCCTTCGCCCTCGGCATGGTGGTGTCGATCGCCGACCGCCTCGTGGCAATGAAGGCGAGCCGCGATCAGGCCAACGAAACCACCGGCCGCGGCCTGGTCGTGCTCAAGACCTCGGTGGTCGATGCCGAGTTCGACAAGCTCGACCTGAAGCTGCGGTCGGCGCGCAGCACGAGCCGGATGGTGTCGACGGCAGCTTACGAAGCGGGAGGTGCCGCCGGCACCACGCTCGCGATCAGCCCGGGCGTCAGCGGCGCCCCGCAACGGAATCGACCGAACGGGAACTGAACTCAGTCCCCAACGGTCGTTGCCTTGTCGCTGTCGCGGGCTTGCCCTCAGCTCTTCGCGCCCGGCCCCTTCAACGCATTCCAGGCCGCCTGATTGGCCTGATCGAACGCCTTGCGGGATTCGCTCAGGGCGGCGCTGAGCACCGACCAGGACTCGCTGCCCGTCTGTTTCAGCTTCTCGAGATGGGCGCCGGCCGCCGACGCGTCGGATTTGAGCTGCTTCAGCACGGCGTCGAGGTCGGTGGTGCCGGCCGTCGTCACCTTGGTCGCGGCCTCGCGAAACCTGTCGGCCGACTCTCGCCAAGCCTTGGCCTGGGCGGCGGCAATGTCCTTGAAGGTCGCCTGCTGCTGCACGGCCTGCCTGCCGGCCGCTTCGAAATAGGCACTCATCTGCGCCTCGAATCCGGCCCAGTGCGCGTCCAGTTCCGTCTTCGCGCTGGCCAGCGCGGCTTCGCCGGCCTCGGCTTGCGTCTTGAGCAGGGCCTCGAGATCGCTGCGGCGCTTCTTCAGGTCCGCCATGATCTCGTCGGTCTTCACTTTGGATGCTGCTTCGGCCTCGGCTGCCTTGACGCCGAGCGACTCCAGCGCTGCATCCATCTCATGGAGGCGCTCCCTGGCCCAGTTCAAGTAAACCTGCATCGTGCTCTGTGCCGCCATGTCTTGCTCTCCTTTGATCGCATCCTGCGACAAGCCATATAGAAACGATGGCGTTTAGTTTTGACGTGCATCAAGGGCTTGGGGTGGCGGTCTTCACGTTCGCGTGCAGGGCGGCGGGGACACCGCATGGCGGACCGCGCTGGCCGGTGCTAGTCATATCCTTCGAATACGATCGCAAGAGGCGCGTCGAGATGACCGGTGACGAATTTCGCAGCCTCGCTCTGTCGTTCGCCGGAGCGACCGAGGCGCCTCACTTCGATCGCACCGCGTTCAAGCTGCACCGGACCTTCGCGACCCTCGCCGCCGATGGCGCATCCGCCAATGTCCTGCTCTCGCCCGACGAGCAGGAGCACCATGCCGGCCTGCAGCCCGGCGTGTTTCGCCGGGTCCCCAACAAATGGGGTGATCAGGGCTGGACCACCGTGTCGCTCGCCGACGTCGACGCCGCTCGCCTGCGCAGCGTGCTCGAGAGCGCGTGGCGCGCCGCGCATCGTCCGCAGCGTTCACGCGGCCGCAGCAGGCGCTGAGCCGACCCCGGCGAAACAATCGCCGGCGGCGACAAGAACTCTCACACCCTTCGCCCGACCATCAGCAGGATGCCGCCGATCTGCGGCAGGAGCGCCAGCAGGATCAGGCGGAGCATGACGAAGTCGTCGGCGGAGGGCTTCACCACGCCGCGCGACACCCACGCCACCAGCTTGATCGCGGCCTCGGTCTGCGGATCGGCGGTCTGGCTGACCGTGGACATCGCCGCGTCCAGCGCCAGCCGGCGCTCGGCAACGGCGGCCTCGCGCTCGCGGCAGAACTTGCCGACGCCGCCCTTGCACTCGCGGTCGCGCGCGGTCATGGCGTCGGCGAGCGCGGTCTGCGCCGCCTGCACCGCGGGCGTCACGCGCGAGGCGCGCGCCAAGGTGACGTCGCTGATGTTGGTGGAGGCGAAGCCGATGCCGGCGGTGACCGCGAACACGAAGGTCATCAGCCACACCGCCCAGCCGGTCAGTGCCGAGGCGCGGTGGCGCGCCTGCCACAGCCGCGCGGCGCAGGTCGGCATCACCAGCGCGACGAGGTCGGCGGTCACGCCGACAGCCAGGAACATATAGCCCGCGGTGCTGTTCGAGCCGAGCGAGTGGGCGAACCAGCCGTTCATGGCCATGCCGACCGCGGCCAGCGCCAGTGCGGCCAGTTGCAGCAGGACCGACGAGGCGGTGATGCCAGCGCGCGCGGGCTTCGTCGGCGTGATCGGCGCGGCGGCCTGCACGACCTCGGCCTCGGTCGCGGCCGGCGCATCGCGCGGCGGTATCGTGGCCGGCGGCGCTGCGGCCGGGATCGCCGCGGCGGCCGCGCTGGCAGCCGCCCCCGTGCGCGACGCCTCGGCAACGGCCGGAGCTTTCGCCGGCTCGTTCACGTAGTCCAGGAAGTCCGGCATGATCAGCGTCTCGGACGCGAGCATCTCGTCGTCGAGCGCCGCCATCTTGGCTTTCTCGGCCTTGTCGGCTCGGGGCCGCGGGCGTGGCTTGACGACCTTGGCGCGCTTCGGACGCGGCTTGGCCGTCTTCGGCTCTCGCCAGGGAATGATGGATGCGACTACGGACTCATCAGCCATCGGGGCTGCTCCAATCGGTGGTGATGGGCGCGACGCTGCGTTTGCACGCAGCGCTGACCGCGCCGGCATCGGGTGCACGTCTGATCGGGAATCGGGCAGCGGCCCGCCTCGAAGCGGGCCTTCGTTCTTGCGGCCGGGCTGGCGTCGCGCGAAGAAATCGTTGGCGTCTCCCGCGCCCTGGTCCGCCGATGATGCGGAGGGCTTGCGGTCACAAGCGCCACGTAATGAGGCGGCGCCCGGAAGGTTCTGGTCCGCGCGGGGCCGGGCCGGTCAGCCGTGCGCCCAACACCCATGTTCTAAACCAATGGTTAACACGGATTCGCCGGTTTCGAAACCGCGCGGCGCGTGTGGCGGCAGCGGCAGTGGTGAACGCTGGCGACCTGCGTCTTTGGAGTCACAACCGCCGCGTGAGGCATACTTCTGTTCACTGATCGAACGAAGAGGTGCCGGCGCTTCTCGATCGCACTATGATGTCATTTCGGGATCGGAGCACCCACGTCACCTCATGCCATGTCCCTGCGGATCACAGCTTCCCTTCGACCGCTGTTGCGGTCCCTATCTGCTTGGCGACGCGATGCCGCCCACCGCCGAGGCGCTGATGCGCTCGCGCTACACGGCCTATACGCGCGGCGACATCGGCTACATCGAAGCGACGCTCGCGTCCGACAGGCGTGCTGCGTTCGACCCTGTCGCGGCGAAGAATTGGGCGACGCGCGCGACCTGGCTCGGCCTGCGCATCGTCTCGTCGGTCCGCGGCCAGCCCGGCGACGCCGATGGCGTCGTCAGCTTCATCGCCAGCTATCGCGAAGACGGCAAGATCATCGAGCACCACGAGGTCTCACAGTTTCGCCGCGACGACGACGGCGCCTGGCGCTTCGTCGAGGGTGACGCGCGCGCCGCCGTCACGGAGCCGAAGCGGGCGGCTGCCACCGCGAAGGTCGGCCGCAATGATCCATGCCCGTGCGGTAGCGGCAAGAAATACAAGTTCTGCTGCGGGCGGTGAGCGCGGCGGCATGTCTCGATCGCGGTGCATCGCTGTGTTGATAGGAGGGGGGAGCCGCGACTGCGGACTCGTCAGGTGCTTCCGTGCCCCCGCGCAGGCCGGCGCGCCGGCGCTCCAGCCGCTGGCGCCGGCGCCAATCTCGCGACGACGGTCCCGCGTCGCCGGTCTTCCCGCGCCCGCTTAGTTGCGAGCGCGAATGAGAAGCAAAGATCGGACGCATGCGGCGCGAACGATCGCGCGGGCCTCATTGTGGCCGGCGGATGTCTGCTCGTTTCCGTCGCGCGTCAGAGCCGGGGCGTCACGATGCCAACAGAGCGGAGGACTTCTCTGCCACCGCCTTGACTCCGCCCAACCGGGCTGGCCTAGAAGGACGTAGTTCCTAGCGGGGGTGGTATCAGGTGGCGGAGTTGGACGAGGCGGTCCGGCAGGACGAACGCGAGCGGCCGCAGGTTGCCGCAACCCTGTCGCCGGCAACGAAGGCGCTGTCGCCGCGCAAGGCGGCCATCCTCGACCATGCCAACCAATTCGCCGATGCGCGCGCCGGCTGGCGCGACAAGGCGGCGTTCTTCCATGGCGAGGACGCGTGCTATCTGCGCTTCCTGATTCCGCCGGGCAGCCGCGTGCTGGAGATCGGCTGCGGCCTCGGCGATACGCTGGCCTCGCTCGCGCCCTCCTACGGCGTCGGCATCGACTTCAGCGAAAAGCAGATCGCGATCGCGCGCAGCCGGCATCCTGAGCTGACCTTCATTCTGGGCGACGCGGAGGATCCGGCCACGCTCGCCGCCGCCACCGGCCCTTTCGATGTCATCCTGGTGCTCGACACGATCGGCTCACTCGACGACTGCCAGCAGTTCATCGAGCAGTTGCACCCGCTGTGCACGCGCGAGACGCGACTCGTCATCGGCTACTTCTCGCACCTCTGGTATCCGCTGCTGAAGGCTGCGGAAGCACTGGGCCTGCGGATGCCGCAGCCGGAGCAGAACGTGCTGTCGCCGGCCGACCTGCGCAGCCTGGCGCACCTGGCCGATTTCGACCCGGTCAAATCGGAGCAGCGCGTGCTGTCGCCGCTGCGGCTGTACGGCCTCGGCCGCTTCGCCAACCGCTTCCTCAGCGTGCTGCCGGGCCTGCGCGCGCTGTCGCTGCGGCACTATCTGGTGTCGCGCTCGATGCGCTGCGTGAGCGATGACGTTCGCTCGGCCACGGTGGTGATTCCCGCGCGCAACGAGCGCGGCAACATCGAGCCGGCGGTCCGTCGCATCGCCGCATTCTGCAACGACATCGAGATCATCTTCATCGAGGGCCACAGCCAGGACGGCACTTATGAGGAGATGGAGCGGGTGCGCGCGGCGTTCCCCGGCCACGACATCAAGCTGATGCGCCAGCCCGGCAAGGGCAAGGCCGACGCGGTGTTCACCGCGTTCGACGCCGCGCGCGGCGACGTGCTGATGATCCTCGATGCCGACCTCACCATGCCGCCGGAGCAATTGCCGAAATTCTTCGAGGCGCTGCGTTCCGGCAAGGGCGAGTTCATCAACGGCTCGCGCCTGGTCTATCCGATGGACGAGGGCGCGATGCGCTTCCTCAACCTCATCGCCAACAAGACCTTCTCCTACCTGTTCTCGTGGCTCCTGAATCAGCGCTACACCGATACGCTCTGCGGCACCAAGGTGCTCCGCCGCAGCGACTATGTCAGGCTCAAGGCCGGCAAGGCCTATTTCGGCGATTTCGATCCGTTCGGCGATTTCGACCTGATCTTCGGCGCCTCGAAGCTGAACCTGAAATCGATCGACCTGCCGATCCGCTACGCCGCGCGCAGCTATGGCGAAACCCAGATCTCCCGCTTTCGCCACGGCTGGATGCTGCTGAAGATGGTCGTGTTCGCGTTCTTCAAGATCAAGGCGATCTGAGGATGGCGTGCGCGCGCGGACCACGCCTGCGAGGTGGCGCCGATGCGCTTCATTGGAGTTCCCGCCGGAGCTGCTTGTGATCCGCGGTGACGGCCCTTCCCAAGATGCCGGCCAGAACTGTGCGACAAAGGACATGCCGCGCCGCGACGCGCTCGACCGCCTCACCCCGTTCGGCTGGCGCGGCGGCGTTGCGGTCGCGCTGCTGCTCTCGCTCGTGTCGTTCCTGACCGCCGGCTATTTCACCGTCTATTGGCGCAATGCCGACATGGACTTCATGGTGATCTACAACGCGCTCGCCATGAACGACGGCGGCGCGCAGGTGTTCTTCGACCACCCGGCCTATCTCACCATCCTCTCGGTCGAGACCTGGTTCGCGCTGCTGCACCGGCTCGGCCTGCTCGATGCCTGGACGTTGTCGGCGATCCCCGCCGACCGCGCCGCTTTCGACGCGGCGATGACCAGCGCCGTCCATGCCGGACGCGTCGCCGCGCTGCTGACGGCCGCCGGCATCATCCTCGCCTTTGCCTGGGCCGCGCGCCGGCTGGTGTCCGATTGGCGCATCGCCATGCTCGCCGTCACCGCCTTCGCCTTCTCCGGCGGCGTGCAGATGCATCTGCGCATCCTGCGCAGCGAGATGATCGCGGCGTCGTTCTGCATCCTCGCGCTGATGATCCTGATCGCTGTGGCGCGCCGCGCCAGCCTGGCGCGGCCGCTCGCCGTCGGACTCGCCGCGCTGCTCTGCATGCTCGGCCTGGAGAACAAGGTGCATGCGATCCTGCTGATCGCCGCCATTCCTGTGCTGGTGTTGCCGTTCGGGACGGCGGCGAGCGCAAGCGTGGCGTTCTGGCAAAGCTCGCGCGCGTGGGCGGCCGTCATGGTTGCAGCCGTGGCGGCAATCGTCGCCGCGATCGCCGCCTGGCCGCTGATCGCCGCCGGCTTCGATCCTGTCAATGCAACGGCTGCCGGGCTCAAGCCGATACTGTTCGGCCGCTTCGGCATCTATCAGTTCGCGCTGCTCGGCGTGGTCGCGGCCTGCATGGTCGGCTTCGCGTGGCGGTGGCGGGTGAGCGCGGCCGAGACTGTCGCGGCACTGCTGGCGGCGGTGGCCGGCACAAGCCTCGGCGTGCTGGCACTGAAGCTGAGCTACGACATCAACGATGTCGTGGTCGTGCTCAATCCTCTCGAGAAGATGATCACCTATGTCGACGCGCCCGAGGCCGCCGGCAGCCTCGCCGGGGCAGTCGGCCTGCTGCTATCGGGGGTGCTGGGGGTCATCCGGCGCTACACCTTCGTGCTGCAATCGTCGGCCCGCCCCGCGGTGTTCCTGACCTGGCTGGTCATCCCCGGCATCGTCATCGCCTGGCGCCGCGGTGAGCGGCAGGCGGCCATCCAGGCCGTCCTCCTGATGCTGGCGGCCATCGGCATCGACACGCTCGGCGTCCGCCGCGGGCTGAAGGTCGAGTACTTCGTCTTCACCGATCCCCTGATCATCATCGCCGGCATGGTCCTGCTCGATCGTCTGTCGGACCTGCGCTTCTCCCGCTTCGCCTATCCGATCGGCGCGGCGCTGCTCGCGCTCCATGTCGGCATCAGCCAGGCCGAGCCGGTCAAGATGGCGCTCAAGCGCAGGGGGCCCGAGGAGGTCTGCGAGTGGCGCGGCTACTACATGCCACGGCTGGCGCTGCCCTGGTGCGCGCCGCCGAACAGCCCGCCGAGAACGTGATCGAGCGAGATCTTTCCGCCGCCATGGGCGATGAGGCCCAGCGCCATCGCCGCCCAGGTCAGATGGATCGGCCAGCCGTCGGGCACTGTGAGCTCGACGATGCACGTCATGAACAGCAGGCCGAGCGCCGCGAAGCGGGTGCCGAGGCCGAGAATGAGCAGGACGGGGAAGCCGACCTCGCCGCAGCCCGACAGGAACGCCATCACCGTCGGCATGGGAAAGTGATATGGCCCGCCGGGTAGATGCAGCATGAACTCGTCGCTGAACAGGGTCACGGCGGTGTCGCTCAGCCTGAGAAAGCCGTCCCATTTGAGAATGCCCGAGCGCCAGAACGGCACGGCGAGCGCAATGCGAGTGACGAGCTGGACCAGGGTGAGCGGGGTCGCGCTCTGCAGCAGCCGCACGGCCTGGCCGACGAGGGAAGGCAACGACAGCGTCGGGGTCGGCGCCATGGAGTGGTCCGTCGTCATCATGCGTCCTCGAAAGTGATGTCCGTGAAGGCGCCGGCCTCGATCAGGCCGGCTACGTTGGCGGCGAGATCGAACTCCGGCGCGGCCTCGAACGCGGCTTCCGCAGCGACGTCGAGCGGCTGCCGCGCGACCAGCAGGCTCGCGAAGATCGCGCCGCCTCGTGGCAGGTGACGCACGACGACGTCGAGCGCGGGCCGCGTGATCAGCGCGTCCTCCGGAACCGAGCCATCAATGCGCGGCACCGGGGCATCGCCGCGGTTGGCCGAGAAGATCGTGACCGCCGCGAAATCCGAGCGCACGATGCGGGTGGCGGGATGAGCGGCGAAGCGCAGCATGGGCAGCCGCTCGGGCGGCACCGTCGCCAGCGTGGCGCCGTCGAGCGGCGCGGCGTCTGCCGCGTGATAGGCGTCGAGCCAGGCCCGCTCGATCTGTGCGACGTCCGTCAGGAACGGCATCGTTCGGGCGTGCTCGTACGCTGCAATGAAGGCGGGGAAGTCGCGTCCATAGTCAAAGAGCAGCGGCGACGTCGGCGGCGTTTCGCGCACATGCGCCCGCGCCATCGCGCGGAAGAAATCGGGGCCGGTGATGCGCTGCACCGCCGGATAGATCGCGATGAGCGACTCGATCAGGCTGACCGTGACGTTGTTGCGGTAGACGTTGAACCGACGCCCGGCCGCCTTGGCCAGCGGACCCCCGACGGCGACAGGCGTCGCGCGATCCGGCGTCAGCAGCGCCGCGGCGAACTGGATGGCGTAGTCGGAAACCTGCTCAGGCTGCGGCATCGCGCACCTCCTGCGAGCAGCCGGAAGCGTGGTCATCGAGAATCGTCTGCGCGGCCGCGGCCTCTGCCTTCAGCACCGGCCAGTCCGGAATGTTGCTGTCCCATTCGATCAGCGTCGGCATCGGACCGTTGCGCGCGATCACGCTGGCGAACAGGGCCCACACATCGTAGGCGACGGGGCCGTCATGGCTGTCGATCAGCAGCGGCTCGCCTTCATCGTCGGCCTGCACGGCGTGACCGGCGAGATGGATCTCGCCGACAGCGACGAGCGGAAAGTCAGCCAGATAGTGCTGTGGCGAGAAGCCATGATTGATCGCGGAGACGAACACGTTGTTGAGGTCGAGCAGGAGCCCGCAGCCGGTGCGGCGGACGATGGCGCGGATGAAGTCGGTCTCGCTCATCGTCGAGTCGTGAAAGGCGACGTAGGTCGACGGATTTTCCAGCAGGATCGGCCGGCGGATCGCGCTCTGCACCTCGTCGATATGGTCGCAGACCCGTGCCAGCGTGGCGGTCGTGTAGGGCAACGGCAGCAGGTCGTTGAAGAACGTCGTATCGTGCGTCGACCACGCCAGATGCTCGGAGACCAGGCTTGGCTGATAGCGGGCGACGAGCTTGCGGAAGCGCGCGAGGTGGTCGCGATCGAGCGGCTGCGGGCCGCCGATCGACATGCAGACGCCGTGGATCGACAGCGGATGATCCCTGCGGATCGCCTCGAGCTGACGATGCGGCGGCCCGCCGGCGCCCATGTAGTTCTCGGCATGGACCTCGAAGAAGCCGCGCTGCGGCGCCTCGGCCAGGATGGCGGTCAGGTGCGACGGCTTGAAGCTGGTCCCGGCGACGCCGCCGAGAGGTGGCGGAAAGCGAAGCGGCATGGTGGGGCACGGTGCAGGGGGGGCATCGGTGCTCATGCTGCGTCTCCGCTTTCCGCTTGGGGTGAACGAGAGCGATCAGATCGGCTTCAGCGAGCCCTTGCGGCCGCCGGGCACGTCGATGCTGGTGCAGGTGCCGCCCTGGACGAATTTCCACGCGTTGCCCTGGAAGTCGATCGTGGAGGTGCCCTGGCAGGTCGTGCCGGGACCGGCGGCGCAATCGTTCTGGCCCTTCAGGGCAACGCCGAAGCATTTCTCCTTCTTGGCGGCCATTGCGGCTTCCGCTTCGGCCTTGGTCAGCGGCCCAGCCATTGCGAGGCTTGCGAGCGCGGTGCTGACGGCGCCGGCGAGCGCCAGCGTGGTGACGGTTCTCTTGGCGGGCATGACGATTCCTCTCGTGTTCTGCATCGCTCGCTTGGCGATGCGCATCTCTCCTTCGCCCGCAGCCACGAGAATGTTACGCGGCGATTCCGCTCACGACCCTGTGAGCGGTATTGCGTGCTTCGGAGCTGCGTCCAATCGAACGCAGGCGGGTTCGAAGTGCCAATGCTTTGCAGGCATCATCGACTTAGCCAGCCGGCATTGGTGGCGCACGTCATGAGAGCGCAGTCTGGCGGCTCCCCGTCGGGCGCAGCCCCGCGCGCCGATCGGTCCGATCGGAGATCGACCTGCGATGATGGCAAGCGAAAACAGCCGAGTGCCGCGCCGAGACGCCGCCGGCGAGCGGTTGACCGTCAGCATCCGCTTCGCCGTGTCGGCGCTGGTGCTGACCGCGATCCTGCTGACGGCGCTGGCCTCGAGCCTGTTGTGGTGGCGCACCTCGGAGGCGATCAGCCGTCAGCTCGCCAGCACCATCAATGCGCAGATCGCGAGCGCCGTGCGCAAGGAGGTGAGCGCGATCGTCAGCGAGGCGCGCGCGGCGCACACCGCCATCCGCACGCTGTTCCTGCAGAACGTGCTCGACACCCGCGAGGCGGACAAGCGCGAATTCGTGTTCCTGTCGCAGCTGCAGTCGCAGGCGACGATCTCATCGGCGGCGTTCGGCTGGCCCGACGGCTCGTTCTTCGCCGCCCACAAGCTCGGCGACCGGCGCCTGGAGATGATGGAGATCTCACTGACCGATCATCCCGGCCAGCGCCGCGTCGATGAATACGACGTCGTGCCCGGCGACATCGAGTTCGCGTCACGCCGCTTCGAGCCGACCCGTTTCAAGGTCGCCGACCAGCCCTGGTTCAAGGAGAGCCTCGCCGCGGACGAGCCGCGCTGGTTCAGCGTCGACGTGCATCCCGGCGGTGACCGTCCCGCGATCGCGCTGGCGGGGCCTATCGATGTCTATCAGGAGCGGCAGGGCGTGCTCGCCATCATCATCGAGCACGCGCGCATCTCGCGCTTTCTCGCCCAGCTCCAGGTCGGCCGCACTGGCAGCGCCTTCATCCTGGCGCATGACGGCGGCGTGGTCGCGGCGCCCGACGAGACCGCCGACGAGGTCAATGCCGGGCAGGGCCGCCAGCCGTTGCTGCCGGTCGCGCAGCAGGCGATGCGGTCCTCGCCCGCAGGCGACGAGGCTTGGCGCGGCCGCGTGCAATCGGGCGGCGGCGCCTTCGAGGTCGCGCGCACGGCGCTGCCGTTTCCCGGCTGGTCGCTGGTCACGGTGATTCCGGAAGCGGAATTTCTCGGTCCGGTCGACGCGGCGCTGCGGCGCGTGATCGTCGGTCTCGGCATCGGCGCCGTGCTCGCGGCGCTGGTTTCCGCCGCGCTGGCGCGTGCCGTGATCGCCGCGCCGCTCGGGCGCGTGGTGGCCGAACTGCGTCACGTCGAGGCCTTCGCGCTCGAGCAGGTGCGCCGCCATCCGTCGCGGCTGCGCGAGATCGCGAGTCTGTCCGGCGCCATCGCCGAGATGGCCGGCGGCCTGTCGTCGTTCCGCAAGTTCATTCCCGCCGATCTCGTCCGGCAATTGCTGCGACAGGGCGTCGATGCCAGGCCGGGCGGCCATGTCCAGGAGCTCAGCGTCATGTTCATCGACATCGCCGGCTTCACCGGCCTGTCGGAGCGCATGGGCGACCGCGTCGTGCCGCTGCTGTCGCGCCATCTCGATCTGATCTCGACCGTCATCGTCGATCACGGCGGCACGATCGACAAGTTCATCGGCGATGCCGTGATGGCGTTCTGGGGCGCGCCGGCCGCGCAGCCGGATCATGCGGGTCTGTGCTGCCGCGCCGCGCTGGCGTGCCGGGACGCGGTCGCGGCCAGCGGCCTGTGCGACGATGACGGCCGGCCGCTCGCGATCCGCATCGGCATCAACTCCGGTCCCATGCTGGTCGGCAACATCGGCTCCGAACTGCGTCTCAACTATACGGTGATCGGCGATGCCGTGAACGTCGCGAGCCGACTCGAGGGCGCCAACAAGGTCTACGGCACGGACATCCTGATCGGCGAGGGCACCGCGCAGCTGGCGGGCGAGGCGTTTCTCACCCGCGAGATCGACCGCATCGCCGTCTATGGCCGCGAGGAGGGCCTGCGCGTCCACGAACTGGTCGGGCTTGCGGAGAATGTCGCCGCGCAGGACATGCGCTGGATCGCGCACTACGCGCGCGGACTGCGTGACTATCGCGCGCAGGACTTTGCGGCTGCCAGCGCGGCCTTCGAAGCTGTCCTCGCGCTCAAGCCCGGCGATCGCTCCGCCGAGTCCATGATCGCGCGCTGCAGGCCCCTGGCAGGCACGCGGCCGGAGCATCATTGGCATCCGGTGACGGCGCTGACCACGAAGTAGCGTTTGCCGGCACGGCTAGGCCGAGCGCCGCTTGCCGCGCAGCGGCCGTCGTCCGGCAAACACCGCGGCGAGATCCTGGGTGGGCGTCGCCGCGTCCTGGTCGAGCCGCAGCCGGCCCTCGACATGCAGGAAGTGCTCGCGCGACACCGCGATCGCGCGCATCAGGTCGCGGTCGCGCAGCGCCGCGACGATCGCGCCGTGCTCGTCGACCGCGCAGATCGACTGCGCCGCCGGCTCGTACACCGACACCATCACCGAGGAGCGGCTGAGCAGATCGCCGAGCATGCGCGACAGCTCGGGATTGCCGATGGAGTCGACGAGATGGACGTGGAAGGCGCCAGACAGCCGCACCGAGGTCGCGCGATCGCCGCGCTGTGCCGCCGCGCGCTCCTCCGCCAGATGCGCATCGAGCCGGGCGAGCAGGAGATCATCGACCCGCAGCACCAGCTGGCTGAGCACGCCGGCCTCGAGGACGCGATGCGCCTCATAGACTCGCCTGACATCATCGAGCGTCGGCCGCGGCACCCGCGCGCCACGGTTCGGGATCATCTCCAGCCGCCGCTCGGCGCCGAGCCGGTGCAGAACTTTTCGGATGCGCTCGCGCGACACGCCGAAGATGTCAGCCAGCGGCGTCTCGGCGAGCTTGGTACCGGCCTTGAGCTTGCCTTCCAGCAGCGCACGCAGGATGGCCTGATACACCGCCTCGTCCTCGGCGGGATTGGCCTTTCCGATTCGCTGCGCTCGCATCGCCATGGCGAACTGCTAGGCCCAAAGGCGCGGCACGTCACCTCCAAAAAATGTGCACATTCTGCCCGTGGTCGGGCACGATGCGGATCGAGAGGTAGCTCAGAACGCTGATCTCATTGCCGAATCCAGAAATGTGCACATTTGGCACGACGCTTGCTGATCTCGGGTGACACGCCACGCGACAGCTCACACGGGATCCTCTCATGCACCCCTTCTCCCGCCGCAGCCTCCTGAAGACTGGTGCGGCCTTCGCCGCCACCTTCGCCGCGCCCGCTTTGGTGCGCGCCGCCCCGAAAGAGATCGTGATCGGCGGCCCCGCCGGCGCCGCCAAATATTTCAACTCCGACCTGTTTCCGGTGCTGGAGAAGAAGCTCGACTGCAAGGTGCTCTATGAGGGCACCAACTCGCTGACCAATCTGCAGAAGATGCAGGCCGACAAGGCAAGCCCGAAGATCTCGGTGGTGATCATGGACGATCCGGTGATGCTGCCGGCCGCGGCCGAGGGGCTGATCACCAAGATGTCGTCCTCGGCGATCCCCAATCTCGGCAAGCTTGTCGGCGATGCCGTGCACCAGGACGGCATGTGGGCCAACTATCAGAAGCCGTGGGCCGGCATCGCCTATTCCACCAGGCGCATGAAGACGGCACCTGGCAGCTGGGCCGAGCTGTGGGATGCGAAATACGATTCCAAGATCGTCGTGCCGTCGCTGTCCAACACCGAAGGGTTCTGGACCTTGCTCGCCGCCGCGCATCTCGAGACCGGCAAGCCCTACAAGGAGGCGCAGTACGAGATCGACGCCGGCTTCAAGAAGATCAAGACCCTGAAGGCCAACCTGCTGAACGTCTATACCAATGCCCCGCAAGCCATCAATTTGCTGGAGCAGGGCGAGGCCTGGATGATCGGCGGCCAGTTCTCGGCCTACACCTTGATCCGCAAGGCCGACGGCTCGCCGGTCGACCTCGCGATCCCGAAGGATGGCGGCTTCTCGATGCCGTCGGGCATCGCCAAGGTGAGCGGCGCGCCGGCCGGCGATCTCGCCGACGCCGTGATCGACTTCTACCTCAGCCCAGAGGCGCAGAGCATCCTCGCCAAGACGGCCTTCATCGCACCGACCAACCAGGCCACGCCGCTGCCTTCAGGCTATCCCGATCCCGCGACATTGTTCGCGCCCGACTGGGCCTTCATCGCCAAGAACCGCGCCGGCTGGGTCGATCGCTGGAGCAAGGAGATGACATGACCGGCGCGCCGCATCTCGTCATCAGCGGGGTCTCCAAGCGGTTTGGCGCCGCGACCGTGCTCGATCGCGTCGATCTCACGATCCGCCGCGGCGAGTTGGTGACCCTGCTCGGCCCGTCCGGCTGCGGCAAGACCACCTTGCTGCGCGCGATCGCCGGCCTTGCACCGCCCGACGCCGGGACGATCGCGCTCGCGGGGCGCGACGTCACCCATGTGCCGCCGCACCGGCGCAATGTCGGCGTCGTGTTCCAGAGCTATGCGCTGTTTCCGCATCTCACCGTTGCCGGCAATGTCGCCTTCGGCCTGAAGGTGCGCGGCACGCCCAAGGCCGAGATCGATCGTGCGGTGGAGCGCGCGCTGTCGCTGGTCAAGCTCGGCCATCTCGGCAGCCGCCGCATCTCGGCGCTGTCGGGCGGCCAGCAGCAGCGCGTCGCGCTGGCGCGCGCCATCGCGGTCGAGCCGGACGTGCTGCTGTTCGACGAAGCGCTGTCGGCGCTCGACCGCAAGCTGCGCGAGGAGATGCAGGTCGAGCTGCGCCGGCTGCTGCAGGAGGTCAAGGCAACCGCGATCTTCGTCACCCACGACCAGGACGAGGCGCTGACCATGTCGGACCGCGTCGCGGTCATGAACAAGGGCCGCATCGAGCAGCTCGCCGAGCCGCGCGAGCTTTATGCCCGGCCGGCCAGCCTGTTCGCGCTCAACTTCGTAGGGCTGTCGACGCGCATCGCCGGCCAGGTGGTCGGCGCGCAGGACGGCACGGTGGAAGTCGTCACGCCGGTCGGCCGTCTGTCGGCGCGCGGCGCGTTCCAGCCCGGGGCCTCGGTGATCGTGGTGACGCGGCCGGAGCAGCTGCGGCTCGGCGTTGGAGAGGGCGCCAACTCCGCGGCCGGCCGCGTTCGGTCGGTCGTGTTCCAGGGCTCGCGGACCCTCGTGGACGTCGATGCCGGCGCCGGCGCGAGCCTGCTCGCCGAGCTGTCGGGGCGCGAGGCCGAGGTGCCGCGCGTGCATGACGAGGTCCGCTTCGCCTGGCCCGTCGCCGAAACCTTCGCCTTCGCCGCCGAGACCTGATCATGACTGACGCCGTGCTGCCCGCGCCCATCGTCAAGACCGCGCCGGATCGCGAGCGGCTCGCGGCGTTCGGCTTCGTCGCGCCATCGCTGCTGATAACGGCACTGGTGTTCGTGCTGCCGCTGGCGCTGCTGCTCGGCGTCAGCGTGCTCGATGCCAACGGCGGCATCACGCCGGCGAACTACACGAGGCTGCTCGGTACGCCCTATTATCTGGGTATCATCTGGAATTCGCTGCGGCTCGGCCTGCTGACGACGCTGATCGCATTTCTCATCTCCTATCCCGCGGCCTTCGCGCTGGCCCGCGCACGTGGGCCGCTGCGCTCGATCCTGCTGGCCACGCTGTTCCTGCCGCTCGCCGCCTCGGTCATCGTCAAGGCCTTCGCCTGGACCATCCTGTTGCGCAGCGACGGCCTCATCAACACGGTGCTGATCGCAATGGGGATCATCGAGGATCCGATCCGCATGATCTTCACCCAGGCCGCGCTGATCGTCGGTGCCGTCAACATCTTCCTGCCGTTCATGGTGCTGCCGATCTACGCCGTCGTGGCGCAGCTCGACGGCCGCTACGCTGAAGCCGCGGCCACGCTCGGCGCCTCGCCGCTGGTCGTGTTCTTTCGCGTCATCCTGCCGCTGACCCTGCCGGGCATGATCGCCGGCGTGGCGCTGGTGTTCTCGCTGTCGGTGTCGGCCTATGTGGTGCCGACGCTGCTCATCGGCGAGAAATATCCGACGCTCGCCACCACCATCGCCAAGGCCTATCTGCTGGCGCGCGAGCCCGGTTTCGGCGCGGCCGCCGGAGTCGTGTTGCTGGCGATCGCAATCATCGTCGTCGCGCTCAGCACGATGCTGTCGCGGGAGCCGAAATGATGTCGCGCCTCGCCATCGTCATCTGCTGGGTGCTCGCGATCGGCCTCGCACTGTTCCTGCTGCTGCCGCTGGTCGTGATCGCCGCCGCCTCGTTCTCGCCGACGCCGGTGTTCGACCTGCCGCTGTCGGGCGCGTCGCTGCGCTGGTATGGCCGCATCGGCCGGCTCGACGGCTTCTGGCCGTCGCTGGTCCTGTCGCTGCAGATCGCTGTGCTGTCGACCGCGCTGTCGATGGTCGCCGGCACGCTCGCCGCCATCGCCATCGCGCGCGGCAGGCTGCCCGGCGCGACCGCGCTGGGCACGCTGCTGGTGTCGCCGCTGATGATGCCCGGCCTCGTGCTCGGCATCGCGCTGCTGCAATATTTCCGCATGGTCGGCTTCACCGCGACCTGGAGCGCGCTGCTGGTGGCCCATCTCGTGGTGACGCTTCCCTACGTGGCGCGCACCATGATCGCCGGGCTCTCCCGCTTCGACTTCACCCTGATCGAGGCGGCGCGCACGCTTGGCTGCACCTATGCCGGCAGCGTTCTGCGCGTGATGGTGCCGGCGCTGGCGCCGTCGTTCCTGATCGCAGGGCTGTTCAGCCTGCTCGCCTCGTTCGACAACTATCCGGTCTCGATCTTCCTCACCGACGTGCGTTCGAAAACCCTGCCGATCCGCATGCTGCAATATATCGAGGAGGCGCCCGATCCGACCTTGGCTGCGCTCTCCACCCTCATTCTCGCCGGCACGCTTGTGCTGCTGCTGATCAGCGATCGCCTGGTCGGCCTGCACCGCATGGCCGGAACCGCGGATTGACATGATGACCTCACAGCCTGCCTTTCGCCGCGATCTCACCGGCTATGCCGGCAGGCCGCCGCATCCGCGTTGGCCCCACGACGCCCGCGTCGCGGTGTCGCTGGTGGTGAATTTCGAGGAGGGCTCTGAATTCTCGGTGTGCGACGGCGATACGAGCAACGAGGCGATCTACGAGGTCGTGCATCGCCTCGACGGCCCCGATCCCTGCATCGACAGTCATTTCGAATACGGCACGCGCGTGGGTTGGTGGCGCCTCATGGGTCTGTTCGACGCGCACGGCGTCAAGGTCACCGTCAGCGCCTGCGGCCGCGCCGTGGAGCGCTCGCCGCAGCTCGCCCGCGATGCCGTGGCGCGCGGCCATGAGGTCTCGGCGCATGGCTGGCGCTGGCAGAGCCACGCCGGCATGGGCGAGACCGAGGAGCGCCGCGTGATCGCGCGCACGGTGGAGACGATCCGGCGCGTCACCGGCCAGCCGCCGCTGGGCTGGCACACGCGCTCGGCGAGCTCGCCGAACACGCGGCGGCTGCTGGTCGAGCAGGGCGGCTTCCTCTACGACAGCGACGCCTACAACGACGACCTGCCATATTATGTCGCCGTCGCCGGCCGCCCGCATCTGGTGCTGCCCTATTCCTTCGACAGCAACGACATGCAGTTCTTCAACGGCTCGCGCTTCCGCGGCGCTGATTTCGCCGACTACGTCATCGACGCCTTCGACTGGCTGGTGCGCGAGGGCGCGACCGCGCCGAAGATGCTGTCGATCGGGCTGCATCTGCGCATGATCGGCCGTCCCGGCCGGATCGGCGCGCTCGACCGCATCCTCGCGCACATCGCCGGCAGCGGCGCGGCGTGGATCGCGCCGCGCGCCGACATCGCCCGTCACTGGCTGGCGACGGTGCCGCCGCCCGCCTGAGCGGCGTCAATCGTCGTTTGCGATGTCGTCGTCGGTCAGCGGCACTTCGATTGCGCCGCCCTCGCCGGTGGCGAGGTCGCGCTCGTCGTCCATGTCAGCGTCGTCGGCCGGCCCGTCGAGCGGCCGGAGTCCGCGATCATGCCCGTTGCGTGGTGTCATGGCAGGTCCTCCCACGGGATAAGGCCGGGATCGAGCAATGGTTCAGACCGAGAGCGCCGCGTCGCGGCGCTCTGGCGCAGGCCGCCATGGCCACCTACATCTGCGAGGTCATGGTCGATCCCGCCGCGCTGAAATCCTTCCTCGACAGCCACCGCCGCATCGTCGTGCTCACCGGCGCCGGCTGCAGCACGAATTCCGGCATTCCCGATTACCGCGACAATGATGGGCAGTGGAAGCGCACGCCGCCGGTAACCTACCAGGCCTTCGTCGGCAGCGACGAAACGCGCCGGCGCTATTGGGCGCGCAGCATGGTCGGCTGGCGCCGCTTCGGCCGTGCCCAGCCGAACGGCGCGCATCATGCGCTGGCGCGGCTGGAGGCGCAGGGCCGCTGCGCGCTGCTGGTGACGCAGAATGTCGACCGGCTGCACCAGGCCGCCGGGACCAGCAACGTCATCGACCTGCACGGCCGGCTCGACCGCGTCCGTTGCATGGGCTGCGGCGCCATGCTGTCGCGGGCCGACTTCCAGGACGAACTGGCCGGCGCCAATCCGCACTGGCTGGCGCACGACGCCGCCGATGCGCCCGACGGCGATGCCGATCTCGTGGGCGTCGATTTCGCCACGTTCACGGTGCCCGCGTGCCGGGCCTGCGGCGGCATCCTCAAGCCCGACGTCGTGTTCTTCGGCGAAACAGTGCCGCGCGAGGTCGTCGCCACCGCGCGCGAGCATGTCGAGCAGGCCGACGCCATGCTCGTCGTCGGCACCTCGCTGATGGTCTATTCCGGCTTCCGCTTCGTCCGCGCCGCCGCCGACCGCAACATCCCCATTGCCGCCGTCAATCTCGGCCGTACCCGCGCGGATGATCTGCTGTCGCTGAAGGTGGAAGCGCCGTGTGATCAGGCGCTGGCCTTTTTGTTGCAGGATTAGCCGACACTCTCCCCGGCGGTCATGGCCGGGCTTGACCCGGCCGTCCATCACTCTTCGCAAGGCGATGGATGCCCGGGCCTTCGCCGCGCCGAAGCGGCTTCGGCCGCGCAGGCGGGGCAAGCCCGGGCATGACGAGTAGTGACGTTCAAGGACCTCACCGCGACTGCGGCTCCTCGCGCTGCTCGATGCGGTCCTTGTTGTTGACCTGCTCGTCTTCCGGCTTCGCCACATCGATGGTCTTGCCGGACTGATTGCCCGGATTGTAGTGATACTGCCCTTCCTGCTTCTCGCCGGGCTGCTTCCGGTTCGGATTGACGTTGTCGGCCATGGGACTCTCCTCGGGACTGTTCCTGTGCCGGCGACAACGGGCCGGTACGACCCGGGTTCCGCGGCGCCGTGCCGCAGGCGTTCACATCTCCCGCGACCGGGCCGCGCTGCCCTCGGTCACCGCTCTGTGCGCACCATCACGGTCGCCGCGGGCCGGCTTCGACATGATCCCCCATCGGCTGCGCGAGGCAGCCTCGAGAACCAAGGGACAAGGTCATGACTTTCCGCATTCGTCTGTCTGCCGCCGCCGCCATCGTCGCGGCCGCCGCTCTGCTGGCCTCCGCATCGGCATCGCCGGCCTCGGCCGGCTGGGAATGGCTCGGCAACAAGAACTACATCAATTGCCTGCAACTGTTCTACACCGGCAACTTCCTGATGCCGGCGAACGCATCGCCGGCCGAGCGCGCCGCGCGCCACGAGCAGGGCCGTCGCTACTGCAATCGCCAGTTCTACGGCCACGACTGAGCATGGCGGCACATGCGCGAAGGCCGCGGCCGAACGCGGCCGCGGCCTTCGCGCGCGAGGTTCACGCCCCCGTCACGCGCCAGATGCAGTTGCCGACGTCGTCGGCGACCAGCAGCGATCCGTCCGGACCGATGGCGACGCCGACCGGGCGGCCATAGGAGAAGCTCTCGTCCGGCGCCAGGAAGCCGGAAAGGATGTCGCGCGCCGGGCCCGACGGCCTGCCGTTCTCGAACGGAATGAACACGACCTTGTAGCCGGACAGCTTGCTGCGGTTCCACGAGCCGTGCTGGCCGATCACCATGCCATCGGGGAAGCCGGGCAGGGTGCCCGCCGGCAGCCAGCACAGGCCGAGCGAGGCCGTGTGGCCGCCGAGCGCGTAGTCCGGCGTCAGCGCGGTCGCGACCAGCTTCGGATCCTGCGGCACGCGGTCGTCGACCGTCCTGCCCCAGTAGCAATAGGGCCAGCCATAGAAGCCGCCCTCGCGCACCGAGGTCAGGTAGTCCGGCGGCGTCTCGTCGCCGAGCCCGTCGCGCTCGTTGACGACGGTCCACAGCACCTTGGTCGACGGCTCGAACGCCAGCCCCACCGCGTTGCGCAGGCCGGCCGCGAAGATGCGGCTCGCGCCGCTCGCGATGTCCAGCTCATAGATGCAGGCGCGGCCCTCCTCGACCTGGAACCCCAACTCGGCGATGTTGGTGAGCGAGCCGACGCCGGC
The DNA here is from genome assembly GCF_032377435.1 of Bradyrhizobium sp. SZCCHNS3002. Classification (NCBI taxonomy): domain Bacteria; kingdom Pseudomonadati; phylum Pseudomonadota; class Alphaproteobacteria; order Hyphomicrobiales; family Nitrobacteraceae; genus Bradyrhizobium; species Bradyrhizobium sp. SZCCHNS3002. Next base: position 293,703 of record NZ_JAUHHY010000002.1, on the reverse strand, counting down.
ATAGAGCTTGGTGCCGTCGGGGCTGACCAGCAGGCTGCGCGTCCAGTGTCCGCCCGGCTTGAAATTCGTCAGCCGCTGGCCCTGCGCGGTGATGCGATCGGCGCCCGCGCTATAGGGAAAGGCTGTGATGCCGTCGGTGTTGCCGACATAGAAGGTGCCGCCGACCAGCGCCATGCCGAACGGCTGGCTGAGATTTTCCATGAACGCATTGCGGCGCTCAGCGGTGCCGTCGCCGTCGGCATCGACCAGCCGTGTGATGCGGTTGGCGCTGACACCGAGCGCCGCGGCGCGGCGCATCGTCGCCTGCATCGCATAGCCGAACATGTTGCGCACCGGGCTCGGCACCTGCGTCGCTTCCGCAATCAGCACGGATTTGTCCGGCATCACATAGATCCATCTCGGGTGATCCAGCCCGGTCGCGAACGCATTGACCTTCAGCCCCGCCGCCGCCACCGGCTTCTCGCCGTCGCGCCAGCCGCGCGCCGTCGGCATCTTCAAGGTCGGCAGCAACCCCTGCGGCTTGGCGACCGGAATCTGCGGCGCCGCCCCCCACGCCGGCTGCGGTGTCTCCCCCTGCAGCTTGCGCCACTGCAGCGCCGCATTGCCAACCAGCGCGACACCGCGCGCGACGATCGAGGAGAGCGTTGTCATGGGAGTCCTGTGGGGGTGGGGCAGATGGATGTGGTGGGTGAGGGCCATCGAGGATGGCGGAAGGGCCGGAATGTTATGATCTACCCCAGCCACGGTGACAACTGCGTGGGCCGCGGATGGGGGCTGCGGAACCCACGAAGCGCGTGCGGCCGGGCAACTCACCGTGGGCCGTGCAGGACTGCGCACGCTGATCATCCGCTGGCGCAGGTGGCGTCCACCATTTGAGAAGATGCGCACCAACGGCGATGAGGTCAACTATGAGGCTCGCGGTCCATTGCCTCTGCCTCAATCGACCGCACAAATTCCACTTGCGATTTTTCCGAAATCATGCTCTACTCCGCGCATCCCGTCCTCATGCAGAGGGGCGTACGCGTCGTCACGATACGTTGAGGCGGGGAGCGGTGGCCGCGGGCCTGTCAGGTGCTTTTGCGCTGGACGATTGGCAGCTCGCGGACGGTCAAGCCGTGTGGTCCTGGCGCCCCGACGCTGGCGCCAAGCCTGGATGACATGACGTGTCATCAGGCGACGGGGGCAAACAAGCCGGTCCCCGGGGAGAGCTCGGAGCAGCCGTTAAACCCATCGCGCAGGGAGGGCCGGGTCTGTCCGGCTGAACCTGTGGTTCCTGCCCCGTGCAATTTTTCCGCACGGGGGCCACGGGCCTCAGTCGAGGTCCGGCCTTCCCTGCGCCCTCGGCAATTGAAGAGGGTCTTGGTGATGATGATCCCGGGCGCGATCGCGCCGCGGGAGGTGTTGGTGTGTCTGCGGGCATCATGCTCGATGTGCCGTGGCGCCGAGAGAGCCGCCGACGCGCCCAGCATGGCCGCGGCCGTGGCGCCGTCATCGAATTGCGCTACACTGGTGTCACACGCTGCCGGCGCGTCGGCGGCCGGGCGACGATGAACGTCAGGGGGATGCACGGCATGACGGGGGTGATCAATTCAGGCGCAGCGCGATCGTCTGCGTCAGGTGTCGCTCTCACGCGCGGACCGTCCCGATGACGTCGCTCGACAAGTCCGCCTTCACGCCGCATGCCCTGCGCGAGAGCGTGCTGAACGAGGTGCATGCGCGGCCGTTCACGCCGCTGACGCAGCCGGTGCTGGTGATCCGCTTCGCCTTCATGGCGAAAGGCGACAGTCCGGCGGTCGACCGCGCCAGCCTTGCCGCGTTCTGCGCGCAGCATGGCGCGCTGCCGCCGGAGCCGGACGTCAAGCATCACCAGGTCGATCTCGGCCCGGTCAGGCTGCGCTTCGAGCAGCATTCGGAATTCGCCACCCTCACCTGGATCTGGAGCCCGCCCGCGGACTCAGGCCCGCGCCGCTTCGGTGCCATCGCGCCTGAGCTGAAGGCGCTGATCGCGGCGCTGCCGCAGGCCGGCGAGCTCCTGGTCGCGGTCAAGCTCGAGGTCGAGAACGCGGCCGATCCGGTGGCGCGCGCCGAGGAGATCTTCGACAAGAGCAGCCTCGCCATCGTGACGATCAAGGGCAGCGCCGGCGCGGTCGCCTCCGATTTTCGTCTCGACGATGACGGCTTCACCCGCATCCTGGTCTGCGCCGACGGCCCGACGCCGGAGCGGCTCGGCGCGCTGGTGCAGCGCGTGCTGGAGCTCGAGACCTACCGTACCCTGGCGCTGCTCGGCCTGCCGGCGGCGCTGGCGCTGGCGCCGGACGTCGACCGCATCGAGCGGCGGCTGGTCGAGGTGCTCGCGGAGATGCAGGGCGCGCAGTCGTTCAAGCTCAACAACCACCTGCTGCGCGAGCTGACCGAGCTCGAGGCGCTGCTGGAGCGCGGCGCCACCGGCAGCCTGTTCCGGTTCGGCGCCAGCCGCGCCTATTACGACCTGGTGCAGGCCCGCCTGGCGGTGATCGAGGGCGAGCCGGTCGCGCCGTATTCGAGCTGGTCGTCGTTCCTGGCGCGGCGCACCGCGCCGGCGATGCGCACCTGCAACGCGCTGGAGGGCCGGCAGTCGAACCTGTCGCTCAAGCTGGCGCGCGCCGCCGATCTGCTGCGCACCCGCGTCAATGTCGAGCTGGAGCAGCAGAACCGCGATCTGCTGCGCTCGATGAACGAGCGCACCAAGCTGCAGCTGCGCCTGCAGAGCACGGTCGAAGGCCTGTCTGTGGCCGCGATCGGCTATTACGTCGTCAGCCTGTTCGGCTATCTCGCCAAGGGCGCGCACGACACCGGCCTGCCGGTCGAGCCGACGCTGGCCACCGCCGCCTTCGTGCCGGCCGCGATCGCGCTGATCTGGTTCACCACCCACCAGATCCGCAAGCGGCACCTGAAGGAGGATCACGAGGCGGAGAAGGCCGAGCAGGAGTGAACGGCCGGGCGGCTTGCCAGCGTGCGGCCGGACGGCTAAGCGGCGGGCTGGTCAGCAAGAGGCGATGAGACGATGAGCGGTGCAACGATCGATGTCCTGGTTCACGCGGATGATGCGGCGACGCGGCAGCGGATCACGCTGAGCCGCCTCGACATCGCCGGCTGGACCGGGCGCGATCCGGTCGCCCGCGACAAGCACATCGCCGAGCTGGAAGAGCTCGGCATTGCCAGGCCCGCGACGACGCCGATCTATTACGAGGTCGCGGCCAGCCGGCTGACGACGTCGGACAGCATCGAGGTCAGCGGCGGCGACTCCTCCGGCGAGGTCGAGTTCGTGCTGGTGCAGGCGGGCGGTCGGCTGCTGGTCGGCGTCGGCTCCGATCATACCGACCGGAAGGTCGAGACCTACAACATCACCGTGTCCAAGCAGATGTGCGACAAGCCGGTCGCGCCGGAGCTGTGGCTGGTCGACGACGTCGCCGCGCATTGGGACCGGCTGCTGCTGCGCGCGTTCGCGACCATCGACGGCGAGCGCGTGCTGTATCAGGAGGGCGCGCTGAGCGGCATGCTGGCGCCCTTCGACCTGATCGCGCGCCGTTATGGTGAGGCCGGCCTGCCCGAGGGCACCGCGATGTTCGGCGGCACCTTTGCCGCCAAGGGCGGCATCCGCCCGGCCGACCGCTTCGATTTCGAGCTGGTCGATCCCGTGCTGAACCGCGCCATCCGCCACGGCTACGCGGTCGCGCAGCTCGCCATCGCCGGCTGATCGCGATCACGTTCGTGTGCGGCGGCAGAGGTTAACGAACGGGCCGCGGCGCGTCGTCGCGGTTTGGCTCCACCGATCACGGCGCGCGCAGGCGTTGCAATCGGCAAGGGCCTGTTAAGCAAGACCGCCTAGGGTGCCCGAGTGTGCCGAAGCGGACCAAAGCCTTGTTTCGCGTTCTGGTCCGGCACACGCCTGTCACGATCTGAGACGCGATGCGTCTTGCCGATCCTTAACTGATCCTTACTTGTTAGCAGCGGATTCGACGGGTCGGAGGAGAAGGGCGATTAACTAGAAGTTTAGGATTGGGTTTGTGCGCGTGAACGTCTCCCTTAAGGGTTTTATTAAATACCCCGGGAATTGGGAGAGTGCGATGCGCGTCGCGATCGTCCACGATTGGCTTTACGTTCTCGGCGGCGCCGAGAAGGTCCTTCAGGAGATCCTGCGCTGCTATCCCGGCGCCGACGTCTTCACGCTGTTCGACCTGCTGCGTCCCGAGGACCGCGCCAAGCTGGGATTCGAGACGTCGCACACCAGCTTCCTGCAGAAGATGCCGCTGTTGCGGAAGTATCACCGCTCCTATCTGCCGCTGATGCCGCTCGCGATCGAGCAGCTCGACCTGTCGAGCTACGACCTGGTGATCTCCTCGAGCTGCGCGGTGGCCAAGGGCGTTCTGACCGGGCCGGAGCAGCTGCACATCGCCTATGTGCATTCGCCGATGCGCTATGCCTGGGATCTGCAGCACCAGTATCTGCAGGAGAGCGGCTACGCCACCGGCGTCAAGGGCCTGATCGCCCGCGCTTTGCTGCACAAGATGCGAATCTGGGACGCCCGCACCGCGCACGGCCCCGACGCCATCTTCACCAATTCGCAGTTCGTCGCCCGCCGCATCAAGAAGATCTACGGCCGCGACGCCAAGGTGATCTACCCGCCGGTGACGATCGCGCAGCGCGCGGCGATCCTCCCGGTCGGCAACCACTTCCTCGCCGCGAGCCGGCTGGTGCCCTACAAGCGCATCGAGCCGATCGTGCGCGCCTTCAACACCATGCCGGACCTCGAGCTGGTCGTGGCCGGCGACGGCCCGGAGGCCGCACGGCTCAAGGCGATCGCGGGGCCGAACGTGAAGTTCGCCGGCTTCGTGCCCGACAAGCAGTTGCGCGACCTCATGACCACCGCCCGCGCCTTCGTGTTCGCGGCGGAGGAGGATTTCGGCATCATTCCGGTCGAGGCGCAGTCCGAAGGCGCACCAGTGCTGGCGCTCGGCCGCGGCGGTGCGCGCGAGTCGATCCTCACCACGGGGCCGCGCCCGACGGGCATGTTCTTCGAGTCGCCCGAGCCCGAGGCGATCGCGTCTTGCGTGCGTGCGTTCGCGGCCAAGGAGAAGTCGATCTCGCGTCTCGATTGCCGCCAGCGCGCCGGCTTCTTCTCGGCCGAGCGTTTCCGCAGCCAGTTCGTCGCGGCGGTCAACGAGGAGATCGACAGTTTCCGTGCGGGACATCAGGGCCGCGCGACGCGGCTGATTGCGTAGTGTTGGATGTGGCGCGGGTGCAGATCATGAGGCAGGCGGCTCTTGGCGAGGCCTTGTCCGGCATTGACGCCGTCGCCCGGATCTGGCGCCGCCGCGGCGTGTTCGCCATCGTGGCCGGCGCCGTCCTCGCGCTCGCCGTGGCCGCACTCGTGCTGCTGCCGGTGCGCTATCTCGCCACCGCTTCGGTGATCATCGCCGAGCAGGAGCCGGGTGCCAACACCTCGGCGGCGTGGGCGCAGAAGATCGGCGATCCCGCCGACATGGAAAGCCAGCTCCTGGTGATCCGCTCGCCGCGCCTGCTGCGTCAGATCATGTCGTCGCCCGGCGTGGTCGACGCCGTGGTCGGCGAATGCGAGCGCGGCCGTCTCACGGGTTCAGCCGATGCGTGCCAGCGCCTGAAGACCGATCCGGGCGCGTTCATCGATCATGTCGACAGCCGCTTCAGCATCGCCTCGGCCGGCCGCTCGCGCGTCATCAACATCTCCTATCAGTCGAGCAGTCCCGAGGTTGCGAAGACGCTCGCCAACGCGTTGACGCAGACCTTTCTCGAGGACCAGCGCACCGAAGGCGCCAACAGCCGCGAGGTCGCGAGCTCCTGGCTCTGGAAGGAATTGAAGCAGCTCGACCAGCAACTGCGTCAGGCCGACGACAAGATCCAGAAGTTCCGCCGCACCAAGGGTCTGATGCGTGGCGCCAATGCGCCGATCTCCTCGGAGCGGCTGACCAGCATCGGCCAGCAGCTGTCGCAGGCGGAGGCCGCGCGCGCCGACGCTGCCGCGCGGCTGCAGGAGATCAAGTCGGAGCAGGAGCGCGGGCCGACCGACGCCCCGTCGGTGCTGCAGAGCCGCACCATCGCCGACCTCAAGCAGCAACTGACGACCGTGAGCGCGCAGCTCGCCAGCGCGACCGGCGTGCTCGGGCCGAAGCATCCCTCGATCCTGGCGCTGACGCGCGAGCAGGCGATCATCCACCAGCGGCTGGTCGCAGAGATGCAGAGCATCGCGGCGAGCGCGCAGAAGACGTACGATGCCAACACCGCGCTGGTGGCCTCGCTGAAGAAGCAGATGGACGCGGCGAAGGCGGAGGCCGGCTCGGCCACGCGGGACGAGGCCTCCATCGAGAGCATGGTGCGCGACACCGAGATCAAGCGCCAGCAATATGCCGAGCTCTACAAGAAAGCGAGCGAGCTCGAGACCGAACGGCGCGTCCTGCGCGGCAGCACGCGTCTCGTCAGCCTCGCTGAGCTGCCGAGCAAGCCGTTCTTCCCGAAGAAGATCCCCTTCCTCTCCGCCGGCATGACGCTCGCGTTGATCTTCGGTGTCGGCGCTGCGCTGCTCGCCGATAAGCTCGGCGCGCGCCTGATCAGCCCGCCCGTGCCCGTCGCTCCGGAAGCGCCGGCCGGGCAGGTCGAGACGCCCGCTGTCGACGAGGCTCCCGCCATCGTCCCTGAATTGGCCGAGCGTGTGACCGCACCGGAGGCGGCGAAGCCACCGGCAGCGCCCGAACGAGGGTCTCATCTCCCGAGCGTCGCCGACGTTTCGATCCTGGCCTGCCTGCCGCGCCTGAAGAGCCTGCGTGAGATGTCGGCGCTCGGCGCGATCCTGCAGGGCCATCAACCGCTGGCGATCCCGCGCGTCTTGCGCCTCGCCTCCGAGGACGCTGATTTTCAGCACACGCTGCATGAGCTCGTCCACGAACTCGGTTTGAAGCGGTCCGCCCGAACGCAGCGCATCGTCGTGACCTCTCCTGATGCCGCAGATGGCAAGACGACCACGACCTGTGCGCTGGCAGAGCACCTCGCGGCCGCAGGCCGGCGCGTGCTGGTCGTCGAGTGCGACGTCTCGAATCCCGCCTTTGCCGAGATCATGGCGCTGCCGGCAAACCCCGGATGGGTCGGCGCGCTGGAGCGCGGGACGCCGCTCCGGGACATGGTTCTGCCCACCGCGCATCCCTCGCTCGACGTGCTGCCGGTTGGTGAGGCGACCGGTCCCGTCGGCGACATTCTCGCCGCGATCAGCCTCGACGGTCTCCTCGCTGGTCTCGATGGCTATGATGCCGTGATCGTCGACACACCATTGCCGTCGCAACGGAACGACTTCCTTGCCGGTACGGACTGGGCGATCGTCTGCGTTCGCAGCGACCGGTCGTTGATCGAGCCGGCGGTCGCGACGGTGAACAGGAGCAGGGCCCTCGGAGCCCGCGATGTCGGCATCGTCGTCACCATGACCGACGTCGAGCACCGCAGCGCGCCTGTGGTCCAGACCGCGCCCGTGGCAGCCTACGCCGGAGCCGGGTGATGTCGACCGAGCGTGTCCTGTTCGTCGATCATACCGGGCAGATCGGCGGCGCCGAGCTGATCCTGCTCGATGTCGTCCAGGGCCGCAGGGATTCCGCGGTGTTCCTGTTCGAGCCGGGCCCGCTCGGCAAGGCGCTGGCTGAGCGTCGCATGCCGGTCATCACGTCGCGCTGGGGCCGCGGCCTGGGGCAGTTCAGACGCGACAGTTCGTGGCTCAAGGCGCTGCCGCTGTTCGGCAGACTCGCGGCGATCACCGCGGAGCTCGCGCATGTCGCACGCAAGCATGACGTCCTCTATGCCAATTCGCAGAAGGCCTTTGTCCTGTCGGCCATCGCCAACATCGCGGCACGGCGGCCATTGATCTGGCATCTGCACGACATCATCAGCCCGGCTCATTTCGGCGTGCTGCAGCGTCGCATGCAGATCTTTCTCGCCAACCGCTTTGCGGCGAAGGTCGTCGTCCCCTCCGAAGCCGCCGCAGCCGCCTTCATCGCGGCCGGAGGTCGACGCTCTCTCGTCGAGGTCGTGCCCAATGGTCTCGCCGTCGAACCCGTGCCGGCGTCGCGCCAGGAGCTGAGGCAGCGACTCGGCCTGCCGTCGGGACCGCTGGTCGGCGTGTTCAGCCGGCTCGCGCGGTGGAAGGGACAGCATGTTCTGATCGAGGCGCTGGCCGATTTGCCGGGCGTGCACGGTGTCATCGTTGGCGACGCATTGTTCGGCGAGCAGGACTACGCGGCTGAGCTGAGACGGCTCGTTGCCGATCTTGGCCTCGGCGACCGCGTTCATTTCCTGGGACATCGCAGCGACGTGCCGCTGCTGATGCAGGCGATGGACGCGATGGTGCATCCGTCGATCGATCCCGAGCCGTTCGGCCGCACCCTGGTCGAAGCGATGCTCGCCGGCGTGCCGGTGATTGCCACTGACGCCGGCGCTGCGCCGGACATCCTCGAACATGGCCGGGCCGGTCTGCTCGTGCCGCCAGGTGATGCGCGTGCGCTGTCCGAGGCTTTGGACGCGGTGCTGGCTGAACCCGAGATCCTCGCGCCACAGCTCGACTACGCGTCGCGCCGCGCGCGCACCCACTACAGTCTTGCACGCATGCTGGACTCGATCGGGCTTCTGATCCGCAATGTCGGCGCGGGAGCGGCGGTGTGAGCACGATCGTTGCATCTGCCCCGTCCTCCGAGCGGTGTACGGTCGATCTCGTCGCAGACTGCGATTCGCTCGGCCCGACCCTCGCCATTCTCGCGCCAGTGCTGCCGTGGCCGAAACTGCTCAAGGACGGACAAGTCCCTGCGCGGTGGATAGGGCCGCAGGCCGTATCGGAGGGGGTCGCATGAGCGCCTCCGGTCCTTCGCTCAAGCGCTTCAGTGCGCTGCTGATCAGCGGTGCGCTGGCCAGCAAGATGCTCGGCTTCGGTCGCGAGGTGCTGATGGCGCATGTGCTGGGCGCCTCGCTCGTCGCCGACGGCTTCCGCGCCGCCATGGCGGCCGTGCTCATCCCGCTCGCGTTCCTGCAGAACGAGAGCGTGCCGGCGATCATGATCCCGATGCATCGCGAGGCGCTGCAGCGGCCTGATGCCGCGCGCAGCCTCGGTGCGCTGACGATCGTCATTGCCGTCGTCTCGAGCCTGGTGACCGCGATCATCCTGCTGCTCGGTGAGCTCTGGGTGAACGCCGTCGTCGGCGGCTTCTCGGCGGAGGGGCGCGAGCTCACCTTGCACTTCGTGCGGATGATGGCGTTCGGCATGCCGGCCTCGGCGGTGCTCAACGTGCTTGCCGCCGGCGAGATCGCGCTCGGCCGCACGCGGTTGACCAATGTCCGTGCCAGCCTGCTCAACGTCGCGGTGATCGGCGGCATCGGCCTGCTGGTTCTGACCGGCGACGCCTACATGCTCGCCTGCGCCTTCACCGTTGCTTTCAATGGCCTCGCCGCCTGGGGTGTGTTCACGCTCTGGCGCGACGGCGCGCTGAGCGTCTCCAGCCTGACCGCCGGCATGGTGATCGAGAAGGGGTTCGAATTCTTCCGCCGGCTGCGCGTCCTGCTGGCGTTGCCGCTGGCGGAGCAGGGCAACGTCTGGATCGAGCGCTTCACGGCATCGCGGCTGACGACCGGCGCCGTTGCGTCACTGGACTACGCGCGCTCGCTGACCGAGAGCGCGCTGCTGCTGATCAGCCAGCCGCTCGGCATGGCGGTGCTGTCGCAGCACGCCCCGCGCGATCCGCGCGCGCAGACCGAGGCGCTGCTGCGGCCGCTGCTCGCGCTGACCTTGCCGGCCTCGGCGTTCCTGCTGGTCTTCTCGACCGACATCGTCCGCTTGATCTATTTCCGCGGCGCGTTCGGCGACGAGGCCCTGCTGCTGACCTCGCATGCGCTCAAGGGCATCGCCTGCGGCGTCTGGGCTGCGACCCTCGGCTGGATCCTGATCCGTCTGCTCAATGGCGCGGGGCGCAACGGCGTCGCTGCGGTCATCATCGTCTCGGCCTATCTCGCCAACATGGGCTTCAACCTGCTGATGCCGCTGTTCGATCCGTCGCCGGCGGCCGGCATGCAGCTGCTCGGCGTTGGCGAAGCGATCCGCAGCCTCGTGCTGCTGTCGGGCGTGGTGTTCGTGCTCGGCGATGCGCGAAAGCTCCTGCTCGTGATCGGCCTGGCCCTGCTGCCGACCGCATTGATGGTCGTGCTCGGCCTGATGATTCAGACTTCCGTGCCGGGCCTGCTGCCGCGCCTGTTCGCCGGCGGATTGGCGTATCTGCTCTGCCTGGCCTTTGCGATCGGCATCCTGCTGCCGGCCGTGGTGGGCACGGCGCTCCGTCATGTTCGTCGTACGTTCAAGATGAAGGGAGAGCTGAGTTGACCCTGCTGGCCCTCGCTGCCGCCAAGGCGATGATGGCATCCGGTGCCTTCGTCCTTCCTGTCGCCAAGGCCGTCGATCGTGTGCTCGGCCCGCGCGGCTGCTGTTTGACGTTCCATCGCACCGCGCCGGCAGAGCAGTGGGAGCGTCTGCCCAATCGCGACTTCTACGTCGATGTCGACTTTCTCGATCGCTTCCTCGGCTATGTCCTCGACCAGGGTTGGGATATCGTGACAATCAGCGAGGCGCTCCGCCGGGCTGCAAGCGCCGAGCCGTCCGGCCGCTACGTCAACTTCTCGATCGACGACTGCTACCGCGATACGTGCGAGCTGCTGGTGCCGGTGTTCCGCAGGCACAAGGTGCCGGTGACGCTGTTCGTGACGACCGGGATTCCCGACGGCACCTTGCCGCTGTGGGCCGCTGGCCTGGAGGATGCGCTGCGGCACAGGGGCCATGTCACGGTCGACGATGAGAGGATCGCGCTGTCGAGCGACGAGCAGCGCCGCGCGGTGTTCGCGCAGGTCGCCTCGCGCTGGGATGGCCAGCAGGCCGCGGATCGTTACGCCGTGTTCTGTGCCGCCAACGCCATCGACATCGATGCAATGCACTGGAAGCATGCGATCTCCTGGGACATGCTGGAAGCGCTGGCAGCCGATCCCCTGGTCGAGATCGGAGCTCACACCGTCTCGCATGCGCGCATCTCGTCGCTGTCTCCGGAAGCCGCCCTGCACGAGATGGCCGGCGCGCGGCTGCGGCTGAACGAGCGGCTCGGCATCGACGTCCGGCACTTCGCGTTTCCCTACGGGCGCGCCGCCGATTGCGGACCGCGGGACTTTGCGCTGGCGCGGCAGGCCGGATTTGCCAGTGCTGCCACCACCCGCAAGGGCCTCGTCAAAGCCGGGCAGGATGCGTTCTCGATTCCGCGCAACACCATGAATGGCGCGCATCGGACGCTGGCGGCGATGGAGCTGCATCTCACGGGCTTCAGCGGGACTGCAGCGAAGGTGATGGGCCGTGTCTAGCAGGGGACGCTTGCGGATCGTCTCGATTGCGCATCCGGCCACCAGCAGCGAGGCCGGCCGGCTGCGCTACCGCCATCTCGCGTCCCGGCCCGACGTCGAGCTGCATCTCGTGGTGCCCGAAGTGTGGAAGGAATTCGGCCGCACCATCACCGCGGCTCACTCCAACGAAGGGTTTCCCATCCATCGCCTCCCGATCCGGCTCCCCGATGCGGGTCCGATGAAATGGTACCTGCACTTCTATCCGGCGCTGCGCCGCCTTTTGCGCGAGCTCGATCCCGACGTGATTCACCTTTGGGAGGAGCCCTGGAGCATCGTCGCGCTGCAGGCGCAGATGCTGCGTGGCCGTGCGGCGCTCGTGCTCGAGGTCGACCAGAACATCCTGAAACGGCTGCCGCCACCATTCGAGGCGATCCGCAAGTTCGTCCTCGGCCGCACCGCCCACATCCTGTCACGCAGTCCCGATGCGGCTGAGGTCGTGAGGGCGTGTGGCTACACGGGTCCGGTGACGCCGATCGGCTATGGCGTCGACCTCGCGACCTTCATGCCAGCGGATGACCGATCGAATGCGACGGCCGGCTCACCGCTGCGGCTCGGCTATGTCGGCCGGCTGGTGGTCGAGAAGGGACTCGACGATGCGCTCGAAGCGCTCGCGCGCAGCAAGTCGGCGGCGACGCTGAGCATCATGGGCGAAGGTCCGCACGAGCCGCATCTGCGCCGGCGCGTCGCCGAACTTGGCTTGATCGGGCGCGTCACCATCCAGGGCTGGGCTGCACCCGCTGCGGTCGCAGCTTTTCTGCGCGGCCTCGACGCATTGCTGCTGCTGACGCGCACCACGGACGCGGTGCGCGAGCAGTTCGGCCGGGTGATCATCGAGGCCCAGGCCTGTGCCATCCCGGTGATCGGATCGACCTGCGGAGCGATTCCGGATGTCGTCGGCGACGGCGGCTGGATCGTGCCGGAGCGGGACCCCGGCAGCCTGTGTCGGCTCATCGATGAGCTCAGCGGCCGGCGGGCGGAGCTCGCCGTTCGCAGTGGGGCGGCCCGCGCGAACGTGCTCCGGCGCTTCACCTATGAAGCGGTCGCGGCGGCGATTGAAACGGCATGCCGTGCGGCGCATCAGTCGAGAGCCGCATCCGGCCTCGCCCGCCCACAGCGGCTGCAGACGAATTAGCTAGGCCTTCACCGGCAGCGCCATCGCTGCGTGGCCAGGCTGTCGCTTGGCGGCATCGATCTGCTTGAGCAGTTCGATGTATTGCAGTCCGATCTGGTCCCAGCCATAGGTCTGCGCGGTCGCCCGGGCGCCGTCCTGCAGCCGGCGCATCAGCGCGGGATCGGCGAAGACGGAAGCGAGCTTGGCCGCGATATCGATGGCATCGGCCGTGATGCGGAAGCCGTTGACGCCGTCGTGCAGATAATCCTCGATGCCACCGACCGGCGTTGCGAACACTGGCACTCCGCAGGCCATGGCCTCCATGCAGACCAGCGAGAAGGTCTCATAGCTCGTGGGAAGCACGAAGGCGTCGGCCGCCGAGTACAGCGCGGGCATGTCCGAGCGTGAGCCGGCGAAGATCAGTCGTTGCTGGGCGTTGCGCGTCAGCCTGCGGTAGGGCGCGGGATTGTCCGAGCCGACGACCAGCAGCCAGACGTCGTCGCCGAGCCGATCGAGCGCGCCGATCGCATGCGCCAGTCCCTTGCGGTCGAATTCGTGGCCGGCGAACAGCAGCAGGCGCGCATTGTCCGGGATGCCGAACTCACGCCGGATCGCCTGGCCGCTGGCGGTCTCGCGCTTGAACCGCGCGAGATCAATGCCGTTGGAGATGACGTGGATGCGGGCGGCCGGCACGCGGAAGAAGCGCTGCAGCTCCGCGGTGACGCGGGAGGACACCGCCACGAACGCCCGATACCGCAGGCCTCCGATCATGAACCGATCGCGTAGCGCGACCCACAGATGCATCGGGTTGAGCATCCAGCGCCAGCTGCCGGCGGCGCGCTTCTCGGCCAGGCTCTGCGCATTGACCGCATGCACGATCAGCACGTCGCCCTTGAGACTGTCGCCGTGGCTGACGACGACGGCGTCGGGGTGCCGCGCCAGCGCCCGTGTCGCGGCCACCGTGAACAGCGGCACGACGATGGCGCGGCCGATGTGCCGGAACAGTCCGCGCGTCGGAATCCGCGCTAGCCATGGCGCGACGCGCTCGACCCTGATCGTGTGCTCGAGATTGTCCGCGACGGTGCTCGCGAGCACGACGTTCGATAAACCATTCCGGCCGAAAACGCGCGCCAGCTCGATAGCGACGGTTTCCACGCCGCCGGCATTGCTTATCTCTTGAACGACCTGGACGATCTCAAACGTCATAACGGACATCTAAGGGATCAGACATTGCGACTTCGTTCCAATCTGCTGGTCATTAGCACAGCCCTTTTAACGTTTTTCACGTCGCCATGGCCGAGCGCTGTCCGCGCCGGCGAAACGAACGCCTCGGCACTGCGGATCGACGAGCGCATCGGCGGCGGCAATCTGGTCACGCATCTGGCCGGCAGGAGCAAGCAGATCTATCAGGCGCTGCACGGCGTTGGTGCCAGGATGGGGCGAATGGACTCCTATGGCTGGCGGACGCTGGCGCGGCTGCCGACACCGCACGATTTCGATGCCGCCATGCTGGAAGCGCACAAGAACGGTATCATGCCGCTGATCCTGCTGGAGTATGAAGGCAGCTATCAGAGCCTCGATCCACCGCAGCCGATCGGGTCCTATCAGGACTGGTTCGCGGCTGGGCAGGCGATGGCAAGACGTTTCCGTCCCGGTGGCGCTTGGGGCCGCGAAAACGGTATTCCCGATTGGGGTGCTACGGTCTTCACCGCAATCAACGAGCCCGATGTGCAGGCCACGATTCCGCGCCAGGACTATCACGACGCGCTGGCCGGACTTGCCGACGGTGTTCACAGCGTCGACCCCAAGCTGCGGGTGGTTCCCGGAGGCTTCGCCACCTGCAACTCGCATGGCGATGCGACGTTGCGCGGCTACGGTCCGGCGATCGCCGATCTGCTTGAGGACGGCCGTCTCGACGGCATCGACCTGCATACCTACTACAATGACAAATGGTATCCGATGACCCACGGCCGCGAGTTCTCGGTGCAGACCTGCTTCGACCGCATCAAGCGGGCGATGGGGCTGAGCCGCGACATCAACTTCTACGCCACCGAGTTCAACGTCGCGCGCGCCGGCGCGTGGGACAGCGAGCCGGACGCGGCGAGATTGTTTCTCAATGCGATCTGGGACCAGCTCGCGGTGGTCGGCAAGGACGGCCGCTCGCCGGTATCCGTGCTGGCGTTTCCGTGGAATCTTGGCGACACGCCCGATGTCGACGGCCTGGCCTATGCGATGGCGACGGGCAAGGATCCCTGGACCCCGGAGGCGCGCAGCCTCGTGGTGAAGACGGTGCTGCAGCTCGCCGGCCACATGAAGATCGTGTCCATCGACCGGCGGCTGGCGCTGTACACGCTGCGCGGAGCCGACGCCGATCTGATCGTGTGGCAGAACATTGCCGGCTGGACCGACCAGCCGGGGCGCGCGGTCGAGCTCGACCTGCCGACATGGACGCGCAGCCTTGAGGTCTGGGGCTGGGATGGCTTGCGGCGCCGGATCGAGGCGAAGCCCGGCCGCTTCTTCGTCGACGGTCTCAATGCCGATGAAACCTACATGTTTCGCATCCCGCGGCCGTGAGCGGCAGCGCCGTTCGCGACGATCATGTCGACGCTGATCGAAGCGTGACGGGTATGGCTCGCGCATTCCATTAACTGAAAAGTAAGGCCAGCAAGACGTGGTTCACTGCCGCCAAAGCCTTTTACGATAATTGCCGCCATGACGATCCCGCCACGCGACGGTGTGCTGGACCTCTCTCGGGTGATGCTGGAATGCAGCCAATCAAAAAAGCTGAGATTGCAAACGACAGGCCGGCGCCCGCGCGGGCCGTGACCGGCGTTCGCATCCGGGAGATCGGCGCGGCGGATCTGCCGGCGGTCGCCGCACTGCTGACGCGCGGCTTCGCCTTTCGCAGTGAGGCCTATTGGTTGCGCGGACTCGAACGCCACGCGGCGCGCCCGCGGCCGGCCGGCTATCCGGCGTTCGGCTATTGTCTCGACCATGGCGGGGTCCCCGTCGGCGTCATCCTGCTGCTGTTCTCCGCGCTCCGCATCGGCGGTGAGCCGATCGTCAGGGCCAATGTCTCGAGCTGGTATGTCGAGCCGGCGTTCCGTGCCTTCAGCTCGATGCTGGTGCGCGCGGCGACGCGCGACAAGACGGTGACCTATTTCAACATCACGCCGGCCCCGCACACCTGGCCGCAGGTCGAGGCTCAGGGCTTTTCGGTCTACTGCAAGGGACAGGTCTATGCCGCGCTGGCGCTGTCACGACCGCGCCCGGATGTCCGTGTCGATGAATTCTCCGCGGACAATCTGCACGGGCTGTCTCCCGACGAGGCCGAGCTGTTGCGGCAGCATGCGGAGTGGGGATGTCTCAGTCTCGTCGCGCGTGCGGCCGATGCGGCGTATCCGTTCGTGTTTCAGAAGCACCGGGTGATGAATGCGCTGCCGGTGTATCGCCTGCTGTATTGCCGGGATGTCGCCGACCTCGTGCGGCTGGCAGGCAACATCGGCTGGCTGCTGCTGCGGCGCGGCGGCCTGCTGGTGCGGCTCGATGCCAATGCGCCCATCGCAGGGCTGGCCGGCTGGTACTCGGACAAGCGCGGACGCAAATACGCCAAAGGGCCGCATCCGCCGCGTCTCGGCGATCTCGCCTTTACCGAGGCCGCGCTGTTCGACGGCTGAGAGGTGGCAATCGATTGGTTTGCGCGGTCCCGCTGCGGAGGCCGGGATACTGGCTCGCGTGGACCATGGGACCGATGTGACGGCACGCACAGTCTGGGCTTCCGGCATGCGCCATCCTCCTGGCAACGGAGGAGGTCATCCATGTCTTACGTTTTCGAACTCGCGCTGGCGGCGATGCTGCTGTTCTTCCTGTTCCTGCCGATCACCGATCGCAGGACGGTCATGATGAAGCTCTGCATGATCATGACAGTCGCCATCCTGTTCACGGTTACGCTTGCCATGCCGCATGGCGGCGCACCCTCCGCCCAGGCCCTGCTGCTGACGGCGAACTGATGCGGCGCGGGTGAGCTTGGGCCTTGGCGCTCCCTCATGAAGTTTGGACGGGGCGATCCGGACGGCATGGCTCGCCGACCGAGCGGCCGGTGGTTGGCAGTCCGGCCCTCATCGTGTAGCACCGGCTGAACGTCACGCTACGCTCAGGGGATCCGGATGCCTGCTCTTGCCCATGCGCTGCTTGCCGCCCTGAAGGACCACGGCGCCCGCGAGATCTTCGGCATTCCCGGCGACTTCGTGCTGCCGCTGTTCAAGGTCATCGAGGAGAGCAACATCCTGCCGAGCGTCACGCTGAGCCATGAGCCGGCGGTCGGCTTCGCGGCGGATGCGGCGGCGCGCTATCATGGCGGCCTCGGCGTCGCCGTCGTCACCTATGGCGCCGGCGCCTTCAACGTCGTGAACGCGGTCGCCGGCGCCTATGCCGAACGCTCGCCGGTCGTGGTGATCGCGGGCGCGCCCGGTGCGCGTGAGCGCGTCTCCGGCTTCCTGCTGCATCATCAGGCCCGCACCGTCGACACGCAGCTCGCGGTGTTCAAGGAGATCACCTGCGATCAGGCGGTGCTGAGCGATCCGGCCACGGCGCCGGCGCAGATCGCGCGCGTGCTGCGCAGCGCCAAGGAGATGTCGCTGCCGGTGTATCTCGAATTTCCGCGCGACATGGTCGATGCCGAGGTCGAGCCGGTGGCGCCGCTGCCGCCACGGCGGGCCAGCCGCGAGGCGCTCGACGAGTGCGTCGAGGAGATCCTCGCCCGCATCGCGCAGGCAGAGCGTCCCGTGATCGTCGTCGACGTCGAAATCCGCCGCTACGGCGTCGAGGACAGGATTGCCGCGCTGGCGCGCAAGCTCCGCCTGCCGCTCGTGACGACCTTCATGGGTCGCGGCCTGCTCGACAGGGCCGACGATGTCGTCGCCGGCACCTATCTCGGCGCCGCGGGCAATCCGGCGATCACGGAGCTGGTCGAGAATGCCGATCTTGTGCTTATGCTCGGCGTCATCCTCTCGGACACCAATTTCGCGCTGTCGAACCGGGCGCCGGACCCGCGCCGCATGATCCTGGCCGCCAGCCGCGAGGTCCAGATCGGCCATCACACCTATCGCGACATGCCGCTCGGCGATCTGATCGATGCGCTGGACGAGCGCGCGGCACCGCAGGCTGCGGCTCCCGGTCTGCCGCGGCAGCGCTCGGCGTATCCGCGTGGCCTGGCTGCCGATGGCGCGCCGATCGCGCCTTCGGACATCGCGACCGCGATCAACGACATGTTCGATCGCCATGGCCGGATGCCGATGACCTCCGATATCGGCGACTGCCTGTTCACGGCGATGGAGATCGACAACACGGCGCTGGCAGCGCCGGGCTACTACGCCGGGATGGGCTTCGGCGTGCCGGCCGGCATCGGCGTGGCCGCGACCGGGCTTCGTCCGCTGATCCTGGTCGGCGACGGCGCGTTCCAGATGACCGGATGGGAGCTCGGCAATTGCCGCCGCTACGGCCTCGATCCGATCGTCGTGCTGTTCAACAATTGCAGCTGGGAGATGCTGCGCGTGTTCCAGCCGGAGTCGCGGTTCAACGATCTCGACGACTGGCACTATGCCGACATCGCCAATTCCATCGGCGGCACGGGCGAGCGCGTCGCCACCCGCGGCGAACTGGTCGCCGCGCTGGAGCGCGCGGTGCATCGTCGGGGACGGTTCTCGCTGATCGAAGTGATGCTGCCGCGCGGCAAGACCTCGGACACGCTGGCGCGCTTCGTGGCGGGCTTCAAGTCGGCGCGGGAGCGTATGGCGCAGGGCTGAGGATCGGTCCAGGGGCCGCTTCGAACGCGCGGCCGTCAACCGGTTGCCGACCGCAGCACCGTCTTGATCGCATCGCGGCCCTTCCAGGCGAAATAGGTGAGGCGGCCGCCGAACGTGCGATGGCTGCGCAGCCTGTTCGAGCCGAGCACGTGTCCGACCTCTTCGGGGAAGCGCTTGACCTCGGCCTGTACCATCTTGTCGGTATTGGCCATGATGGCGTTCAGGCGCGTCCCCCAGTCCGAGTCCTCGATGCGATCGATGCGGACCTGGATCGCATATTCGATGTCATAGATGCTGGTCAGGATTTCCTTGGCGGTCACGACGCGGTTGTTCTTCAGCGCGATCCGGAGCGCGAGCCGCTTGTCCTCCAGCTGGTCGAGCACCATCGGCACGGTCATCGCGTAGGGTGCCGCGATGACGTCGGCGATGTTCTTCGAACGCGCCGCCTTCGTCGCCAGCCGCATCACCTGCCACGGCTCCTTCAGACGCTTGGCGACGAGCGTCAACGCAAAGGGCACGGCTTCCGGCTGCTTCTTGCGCAGCGCATCGAGCAGCAGCACCATCTTCTTCACCTGCGGATCGTCGAACTCCGCGATCCGGTCCGGCAACGAATCGGCGAACTTTGCAAGTTCCTCACGGGCGCGCAGCGCCTTCATCAGCTTCACGACGTCGTCGAACACCGACGGCGATGCCGTATAGGCCTTCAGCTTGCTGCGGACCTGCTCGATGCCTTCGGCGCGCGCCAGCGTGCCTTCCAGCGACTTCGTCACCTTGGTCTGGAACGCGCTCGCCGTCTGGCGGATCTCGCGCTGCTTGTCCGCGGCGATGAGGTCCTTCATCTGTGCGTTGTAGTCGCGCGCCATGGTCGGCAGCAGATCGCGCGAGATCCATTCCCAGATCGGCGTGAGGGAGCCGCGGGCAATGCGGCCCTCATTGGCATGCTCCGGCGATCCGTCGATGAGAAGCTGCTCGACCGGCATGAAGAAGTAGCGCGACGGATTGATGGTGCGGTGGCCGCCGGCGCCGTTGTTGTTGCGGATCTCGGCGCGCAGCCGCGCCTGGAGGTCGGCGGATCCCGGCATGTCGACGCCGCTCAGCTCCAGCCGTTCGAGCTCGCTGAGCAGACAGCTTCGTGTCAGCGGTGACAACCGCTGCAGGAATTCCCAGATCCGGTCGACCGGTCCCATTGGCGTCAGGCTGTCAGCTACATGTCAAGGTCGCTCGTCTCCACGGACGGGCACGGAACGCATGGAAGCACGAAACAGTTGGTGCGAAATTAATGTCAGTAAACAATCGTAGGAATGCGCGGCGTCTTGGACAGGCGCCGCCGCGCACGCCGGGGACGGTCTTCCGAAGCCCGGCATCGCGCACCGGCTTAACTATTTCGGCTTGCAACTTTCGGGAGAAAGTATCGACGGTTGCGCGAGTTGCCGGAGAAGCCCGTATTGCTACGGGCGGCAGAATTAACCATGTTAAAGTCGCTGTGGCGCCAGAATGAGGCATGGCACAGCTGAACAACAGCCTATCCGACGATCACGTCGCACCTGCTCCCGGCGGCCTGGAGGTTAACGACCCGGGCCTCCCGGCGCCCCGGTTGCGCGCCCCGGCCCCGCTTGCGGTGGGACAGCAGGACGACCGGGGCACGCTCGCCTTGGCTCGTCAACTGAACGGTTCGCTGACCGCGCTGATGCTCTACATGGAGGAGATCAAGCAGCGCAGTGACGAGATTGCCAGGACGCCCGGCGAGCGCCGGCATGTCCAGGTGGTCGTCGACAATGCGCTGCTACAGACCGAGCGGGTCTGCGCCCTGGTCAACCAGATGTCCGGCGCGCACGGGCAGTTCGGACCGTTGTCGCGGGCGGTGCCGGCTCACGAGCAGGGCGCGGCGTCCGCGCGACCGCCCGGCCGGGCCAGCAAGTCGCTGACCCCGCGCGAACACGAGGTCCTCAAGCTGATCAGCGAAGGCCATTCGAACAAGGAGGGCGCCTTGCGCATGGGCATCAGCCCCCGCACCTTCGAGAGCCATCGCGCCGAAGCCATGCGCAAGGTCGGCGCGCGCAACACCGCCGAACTCGTCCGCGCAGCACTCCTCAACCAGATCGGATGACGACGGACGAGCGCGAATGCCGCGCTCGCGCCTTCCACCCCGCGGTGCCCCCGCAACGCAGACAACGACAATTGGCGTCCGACCGGCTCGGTCGAACGCGCTGATTGCGGACGCGGACGTCCGTGCTGTCAGAAATAATCCTCGGCGAAGGGGCGAACCCGGGAGGTCGGTCGCAGCGGCGCTTGGGCTTTGGGCGGCGTCGGCACAATCGTAATGGTCCAGCGCGGCGGGACGCTCGCTTCCTTTTCCATGACTGAACGGACGTGGCCGGTGATCGTGGATCCGCCGGATTTCACGGTCGCGGTCCGGCCGTTGAACTGCGCAATTCGGAAACGCCTGACTTCCTTCTGGTCGGCGGTTTCAAAAGTAAACATGGGACACATCTCCTATGTGACCCCAAGTCTGGCAGCTCATGATTAGTTGATTGTGAAAATCGTGAGCCGTAGAAGTACGGCGTCAACCCATTGTAAGGGAATATGAAGATCAGGTTCGGCGAATCCGCGTCGTGAACGTCTCGTTTGCCATCTCGATCGTCCGAGCCCGTCCTCGTCGCCGCGGTGCGCCGTACGGGGACGTCGCGCCGATCGGCATGCGCCATGGAGGCCTGCGGCCTCCCCGCTTCAATATTGCAGCTCCTGGGCGCGGGCGGCGGCGTAGGCGGCCTCGATGTTGTCGAGCAGCTCGGCATACTCCCTGGCGGACAGGCGCGGCGCGCTCTTCTCGAGCGCGAGTGCGTAGGTTGCGAGCCGGCGGTACCCGAAGGTGCCGGCTGCGCTCTTCAGCGAGTGCGCCTCGCGGCCGATCTTGATGCGCTCGCCGTCGAGCGTCAGCTGGCGGAGCTGCTTCAGCCGCGCATCCGTTTCGCTGAAGAACACGTCGCGGATCTCCTGTGCTGCCTCGTCGCCGATCTCGCCGACCAGCTCGGCATAGGCTTCGCGGTCCAGCGCAGCTTCGGGAGCAATTTCGGTGTCGGCGGCAACGTCGGCGGCCGCGGCATCCGGCTGAGCCGGCACCAGCGGGGCGTCCGACGCCGCGGTTTCCGGCACCGGCACCGGAACGGGCAGGGGCAGCACGCGCAGGATCGCCTCCACGAGCGCTTTCTTGCGGGCCGGCTTGACGACGAAGTCGTTCATCCCGGCTTCCCGGCAGGCTCGGATATCCTCCATGAAGGCGTTCGCCGTGAAGGCGATGATCGGCACGTTGGAGCGGCGCTCGCCACGTGCGCGAATGGTGCGGGTCGCCTGGAAGCCGTCCATCTCCGGCATGCGGACGTCCATCAGGATCAGGTCGTAGTTGAAGCGGCTGGCGGCGGTGACGGCCTCGGCGCCGTCGCAGGCCGTGTCGGTCTGGATGTCGAAATCCTTGAGCATCTTGGTCGCGACCAGGCGGTTGGTCGGATTGTCGTCGACCACGAGGACGCGCAGCGGCCGGCCGAACGCCGCGATCCGGTTCTGCAGCGAGGCGTAGATGCCGTCGTCGTTCTGCTCTGGCACCGCGACGGTCTCGGCAATCGGCAGCGTCAGGCGGAACGAGAACGTGGATCCGCTGCCCAGCGTCGAGGTGACCTTGATGTCACCCCCCATCTGCTCGATCAGTCGCTTGCAGATCGCGAGTCCGAGTCCGGAGCCGCCGAACCGGCGGCTGATCGAATTGTCGGCCTGCACGAAGTTCGCGAACAGCGAGCCGATCTTGTCGGCGGCAATGCCGATTCCGGTATCGGTCACCGTCCATTCCACGGTCGCCTTCTCGTCATCCTGCTCGATGCAGCGCGTCGTGACGACCACTTCGCCGGACGAGGTGAACTTGACCGCGTTGGAAACCAGGTTGAGCAGGATCTGGCGAATGCGGCCGGCGTCGCCGACCAGCGCCGGCGGCACGGATGGGTCGCCGACGCTCCTCAGCTTCAGGTCCTTGGCGGAAGCCCGCGGCCCGATGATGCTGAGCGTGTTGTGGACCAGGGCCTCGGCGGAGAAGGCGATGTCCTCGAGCGAGAGCTGGCCGGATTCGAGCTTGGAGAAGTCGAGAATGTCGTTGAGGATCTCGAGCAGATTGTCGCCGGCATTGTGGATCGCCACCACCGAGCGGCGCTGCTCGGGATCGAGATTGGTTTCCAGCAGCGTCGTGGCGAGGCCGAGCACCGCGTTCATCGGCGTGCGGATCTCGTGGCTCATCATGGCGACGAAGGTGGACTTCGCCGCGTTCGCGGCCTCGGCGGCCTCGATCAGGTGCTCGTGGCGTTCCCACCAGCGGGAGATCAGGACCGCGGCCGCGAGCACGGCCATCGCGCTCACCAGCGACACGATGACCAGAAGCGTCGCCATGTCACGCCAGGCCTTCAGGACGTCGTGCTCGAATACCGACACCACGATCATCGCGGGATAGTTGGGCAGCATCTTTGCGGCCCGCAGGCGCATCTCGCCGGTTCGTGCGGAGGGCTCGCGCAGCACGCCGCCGGCCGACAGCGCGCGCTGACCGAAGCCGGAGGTCGGCTTGCCGATCTCGCTCGTGGGCGGAAAATGCGCGAGCAGCGTACCGTCCTCGCGGACCAGCGATACCGCGGCATCGAGACCCTGCGCGGTGGAGCCGAAGAAGTTCTCCAGATAGGGTACGGACATGGCGCCGAGCATCATGCCCATGAACTTGCCATTGGAATCGTCGAGCCGCCGGGCAAAATAGATGTTCCAGGTGCCGTCGCCGCGGTTCTGAACCGGTGTGCTGAGGAACGTCTGCAGCGCAGGGTCGGCCTTCAGCGCCTTGAAGTAGTCGCGGTCGGCGATGTTGACGTCCGGGATCGGCCAGTAGCGCGAGAAGTTCAGGAGCCTGCCTTGTGCGTCGATCAGCGTCACCGCATCGATCTGCGGCAGTCCCGCGATTTTCTCCTTGAGCAGGAGGTGGGTCTGATGGTCTGACGCGACATTGCGATACGTCGCAGCGTCGATAGCGCCGCCGCGCACGAGGTAGTCGCGCACGCTCGTGAGCACGAGGTCGACGGACTTCACCGAACGGTCGGCGTTCTCCGCCAGCGTGAGGCTATGGCGGCTGAGATCTTCCTCGGCGTGCTGAAGCGCGTTCTCGCGCAGGTTGGTGAGGAAGAAGAGGTTGCTGCCGGCAATGACGCAGATGAGGATCAGCGCGATCGCTGCAGGCGCTCCCAGAAAGCGCTTCTTTTTGCTCATCGCCTGCTACCAGCCTGCCGCTCTGAAAGCCGCCGGCGATCGGTCTCCTGCGCGATCTGCTTGAGAGCTTGCCGGAACCGCATCAGGCCGATCGGCGTCGAGAAGGGGGGAGCTATGTCGAGCTCGAGAACCCTCGGTGCCGGAGCGGTCGCCCAGGGAGGGGTAAGGCGTGACGCAGTCGAAGTCCCTCTTGTGCAGGACGAGCGAGGCGGCGTCGACCGAGCTCACGCCCGTCGTGGCGAGGCCGGCCTGGGCTGCAATCTTTCGCAAGATGGAAAGATGCACGGCGGCATCTTCGATCACGAGGAGTTCGTTGCGCATGAATTCCCTGTCCCGTTGCCACCCTGACATGGTCATCGGCAAGCAGGATTACGTCTATCGGCCGGCTCTGACCCCCTCGTAAATTTTGGTTTCCGTACGACTACGGGGAGGGGGCGGCGATGTATGCGTCCTACCGACGTCAACCGCGCGGAGTTCGTCCGCCAAAGAGAAAGCGGCCGGACACCGGTCCGGCCGCCGCGCAGGGCATTCAAAGGGAGTTCGGCTATTCGGCCGGGCCGAACACGGCTTCCATCTTGGTCTTGAGCGTCGCAGCATTGAACGGCTTGACGATGTAGTTGCTCACGCCGGCCTTCTTGGCGGCGATGACGTTCTCGGTCTTCGACTCGGCCGTGATCATGATGAACGGGGTCTTCGACAGTTCCGGGCTGGCACGCACCTCGCGCAGCAGGTCGTAGCCGGTCATCGGCTCCATGTTCCAGTCGGAGATCACGAGGCCATACTTCTTGGCCTGCATCTTGGAGAGCGCGGCCGATCCGTCGCTGGCGTCGTCGACGTTCTCGAATCCGAGCTGCTTCAGCAGGTTGCGGATGATCCGGATCATAGTGGCGTAGTCATCGACCACCAGGATCGGCATCGACAGATCAAAGGCCATGTCATTACTCCGCGCGTCTGGTCAAAAGCCGAACACGGGCGAGATATATCAGCACGAAGATTATTCGACGCTTCTTGGAACTCGCGCTCGTCAGCACGTCGACAATTATCAGCGCCCGTTGAACAGCGCGTTAATTCCGTCCGCATCGGTGATGGGGATCATGCGATGGGCCGTAGTTGTACGGAGGCAAGGGCGTTCGGCGAGGCGCCGGCGCGCGACGGCCGGAACGACGCCTGCCTACGGCAGGCTGCGCGGCCGGACCAGATTCTCGTAGTGGGCCTTCACGGCGCCGTAGCACTCACACGCCGTCCTCTTCAGCCCGTCCAGATCGATGATCTCGATATGGCCGCGGCTATAGTGGATGAAGTCGGCCTGCTGCAGCGTGCTCGCCACCAGCGAGACGCTGTTGCGACGGGCACCGATCATCTGCGCCAGGGACTCCTGGGTGATGTAGAGCTTGTTGCCGCCTGAAAGGTCATGCGTCTGCAGCAGGCAACGGGCGAGACGCGACTCGACGGTGTGGGCGGCGTTGCAACCGGCGGTCTGCTGACACTGCACGTAGATGGCGAGTGCGTGGCGCAACATCAGCGCGCGAAACGAGGGGCTCTGTTCGGCGGCTGCCCGGACCCTGTCGATGTCGACGACCGATGCAGCACCGGGAACGAGGACCGCCGCGCTGTTCAGCACCACCGGATCGCTGCCTGCGAGCAGGGACATGCTTCCGAAGAGACTATCGCGACCGATCATGGCCACCTGAACGCGCTCTCCGCGCGCGAGGTTCACGACCAGCGAGATGACACCGCGATGGGGGAAGTAGATGCGTGTCAGCTTTTCGCCGACCTCGGCGAGAACGGAGTCTTGCACCAGATCCACGGTCCGCAGATAGGGTCGGATCAGCTCGAAATCATCGTCGGACAGCGACGACAGGAAGCCGTTCGGAGAACGCAAGCTGGGGTCCAAAGCCATCTCCTGCATTGCAGTAACGAAGCCTCGCAGATCTCAATGCCCTCATGGTTCCATAGAACTGCGTCCCATCCGCTGACAAGAAGAATCGCGGGTAATATTCCCAGTAAAGACCATTCGCTCCTGCTGTGTGCGTTGTCGTGCAGACGGGCGCGAATGCGCGTTGCGGATTCAAGCCATCAACGTGTGTGCGATGTGCTGGTCTGACCGCGCGCGGTTGTATACAGTCGGCACGCATCGGCCCCCGCCTCGGCTCGTGAAGGCAGCGCAGCACGCTTGCGGCGAATGTCTCGTTGCTCCGGGCGCCGCAGCTCCGCCGGGCACGGCACCACGTAGCAAGCGCCGCAATTGACAGCGGACATCTTGAAGCCAAAATCGCTAATAAGCGCGCTGATTCGTTGACGGATCTTTTTCTGTCGGATGCAACTCTCGTCGCGAGTGGAGGCATCGGCCGGTGTCCTGCGACTGGCGGTGACGAGGTTGTCGTCATGGCAGGAGCAGGAGTCCGACTGATGCCGCATCCAGCCGGGGCGCGATCGATGGTCAGCGATGAGACTGAGCGCCAAGGCTGAGCGTCAAGACGAAGCTGAACATTGCAGCGGCGTCCGTTCATTTGCGTCCCGATAGCCCCCGCCGTCCCCCCCCAAACAGGTATTGCAGGATTCATGGCCTCTTCCACCTACCAGCGGTCCAATCAGTCGCTGCCGAGCCCGGGCGCAGACATTCCGGCTGCAGCGACGCCGGACATCCATCCAGGGATGGCCATCGTCGGTCAGGTTGCCGGTGGCCTGCTGCACGACTTCAACAACATTCTCACCGTGATCACGGGGACCATCGACATCCTCGCCGAGGCGGTCGAGGACAAGCCCGAACTGGCGGCCGTCGCGCGTCTGATCGACGAGGCTGCGACCCGGGGCGCTCGATTGACGTCGCAGCTTCTGTCGTTCGCAAGGGGCCGGCCGCCGCAGCCATGTGCGGTGGAGTTGAACGAGCTCCTGGTCGACGTCGCTCGCCTGCTTCGTCCGACATTGGGCACCGGTGTCGAGGTGACGACATCGGTGAGCGCGGACGTGCCGGCCGTCTTCGCCGATCCGGGTCAGCTGATGGCGGCACTGCTGTGTCTTGCGATCGGTGCGCGGCATCGACTGGAGCATGGCGGCCGCATCGATATCCAGGCCAGGCGCATGAGGGCCGACGGCTCGGGCGCCGGCGGCAACTCCTCCGACGTGCAGATCGTGTTGACGGCGTCAGCGGGCGCGGCGGACGCGGCTCCAGCCGATGCGGTATTCTCGGAGATCCGGCTGGTCGAGGACTTCGTCAGGCGCTCGAATGGGCGACTGGAGCTCAAGGAGCCGCACGGCCCGGCCGCCAGCGTCGAGATCGTCCTCCCGTGCGCCGACCGCGCCCCCTCGTAACCGGCCGTTCGTCCGCAAGCTCATAGTTAGCACTGTCCTAACGGTCGCGCCGCGGGTCGGCGCGCGCCGGCCGTCAGACGCGGATCCATGCGCCATTTTACCGTGAATCGCGTCGGCCCGCACGCATTTGATCAAACTGATTAGCGGCCAATTAGGATTAACGGCGGCGGCGGGGACTGTGCGCGGCCGTTCCGAAGTCAATTTAACGAACGGGTAGGATTCCGCGGACCAGTCTGCGCCATCGCCGACAGAACGGTGCGGCGATGTCTACTCATGTTCATCCAGAAGGGAATGACAATGTCAGGTATCGTACTCTCTGCGTCGGTTCGCCAGAACCTGCTCTCGCTCCAGTCGACGGCTCAGCTCCTCGCGACCACGCAGAACAACCTCTCCACGGGCAAGAAGGTCAACTCGGCGCTCGACAATCCGACCAACTTCTTCACCGCCCAGGGTCTCGACAACCGCGCTTCCGACATCTCCAATCTGCTCGATGGTATCGGCAACGGCGTGCAGGTGCTGCAGGCCGCCAACACCGGCATCACCTCGCTGCAGAAGCTCGTCGACAGCGCCAAGTCGATCGCCAACCAGGTGCTGCAGAGCGCGGTGGGCTACTCCACCAAGTCGAGCGTGACCTCGGCAGCTCTGACCGGCGCGACCGCCACCGACCTGCTGGGCTCCAGCTCGACGGCGGTGACCGGCTCGGTCGTGCAGAACGACAACACGACGCCGGCGGCGATCACCGGCTCGACCAAGCTGTCGGGTACGTCGGGCAGCTCGTCGAACGATCTGTCCACCGGCATCACCTCGGGCGAGACGCTGGTCGTCAACGGCACCACCTTCACCTTCGTCACCGGCACGTCCTCGACGGGCACCAACATCGGCATTGGCGACAGCGTCAGCAATCTGCTCTCGGCGATCCAGACCCAGACCGGCGTCACCGCGTCGATCACCGCGGGTGCGATCACCCTGACGCCGCCGGCGTCCGGATTGACGCTCTCGGGCAGCACCGGCACCTTGGCCAAGCTCGGACTGACTGCCGTCGGCGATGGCCTATCCGGACAGACGCTGACGGTCGGCGCCACAGGAGGTGGCACGGCGACCAGCATCACGTTCGGCCTGGGGACAGGGCAGGTCAAGTCGCTGAACGATCTCAACGCCAAGCTCGCAGCCAACAACCTGCAGGCCACCGTTGACTCGTCCACCGGCAAGATCTCGATCACCACGACCAACGACGCGGCTTCGGCCACGATCGGCGCGATCGGTGGTACGGCGGCTGCTTCCAGCCAGTCCTTCAACGGCCTGACGGCGGCGGCTCCGGTGGCGGACGCGACTGCTCAGACGCAGCGCGCGAGCCTGGTCTCCCAGTACAACAACGTGCTGGCGCAGATCAACACGACCGCGGCTGACGCCTCGTTCAACGGCATCAACCTGCTGAACGGCGACACGCTGAAGCTGACCTTCAACGAAACCGGCAAGTCGACGCTGTCGATCACCGGTGTCACGTTCAACTCGGCGGGCCTCGGCCTCTCGACGTTGACCTCGGGCACCGACTTCCTCGACAACAACTCGGCGAACAAGGTCATCGGCGTGCTCAACTCGGCGAGCTCGACGCTGCGCAACGAGGCCTCCACGCTGGGTTCGAACCTCTCGGTCGTGCAGGTTCGTCAGGACTTCAACAAGAACCTGATCAACGTGCTGCAGACCGGCTCGTCGAACCTGACCTTGGCCGACACCAACGAGGAAGCGGCCAACAGCCAGGCGCTGTCGACCCGCCAGTCGATCGCGGTGTCCGCGCTGTCGCTCGCCAACCAGTCGCAGGCGAGCGTGCTGCAGCTGCTGCGCTAAGGCGCGGACGGCACCCACGAATATCGGAGGCGGCGGGGCTTGCCCCGCCGTTTTCGGCTCTAGACTATTCGCAAATTGACGCCGCTCGGCTGCGGCGCCGGATCAGCCGGACAGCGAGCACGAGAGCAACGTCGTGTCGACGCGAGTGCAGCCTGCCGACGACGCCGCTCCCGAGAGGAGACTCCCGAGAGGAGCCTTCTGAGAGGAGACTGGGCCATGCCCCTGCGGGTCGAGCTGAAGCCTTTCGAGCGCATCGTGATCGGCGACAGTGTCATCGTGAATTCGAACACGCGCGCCCGCTTCATCGTCGAAGGCGACGCGCCTATCCTCCGCGAGCGTGACACCGTCACCGCCGAGACCGCCGATACGCCGGCCAAGCGCCTCTACCTCTGCGTCCAGACGATGTATCTGAAGAACGACGCGATCCGTTATCGCGCGTCCTATCTCGCCTGTATGAACGAGTTGCGCAGGGCGATTCCGGAAGCCGCCGGCCAAGCCGAGATGGTGGATCGCCATGTCACGGAAGGAGCGCTGTACAAGGCGCTGAAGGAGATCAGGGCGCTGATCGAGCGAGAGGATCGCGCAGTCGCGCCGGCAGAAGCGATGCCTTGACATTCCGGCCGCGGAAAGGGGCCGGGCTCACCTCAGCCTGAGAGGTCGGTGCTACGTCCGTATTAGCACGGACGATAAAATTAACGGGACGGATAAAAGCCCCACCTAACGATGGCTTGGACGAAAGTCTGTTCAGCCGAGTCGGCGAGGGCCGGGTATCGATCCGCGCTGCTGGTGAAGGCCGGGACCGACCGTCGCTCTGACAGGATCAGCGGTCGCCCCGTGACCGCGGCGCCAATTCTTGGAAGGCCAGTTTCATGGACGATCTGTTGCGTGAGTTCCTGACGGAGACCAGCGAGAGCCTGGATACCGTCGACAATCAATTGGTGCGGTTCGAGCAGGAGCCGAACAACGCCAAGATCCTCGATAACATCTTCCGGCTGGTGCACACGATCAAGGGGACCTGCGGTTTCCTCGGCCTGCCGCGGCTCGAGGCGCTGGCGCATGCCGCCGAAACCCTGATGGGCAAATTCCGCGACGGCATGCCGGTCACCGGCGAGGCCGTGACGCTGATCCTCACCACCATCGACCGCATCAAGGACATCCTGGGACAGCTCGAGGCCAACGAGGCCGAGCCGGAGGGCGAGGACCGCGACCTCATCAGCGAGCTCGAAGCCATGGTCGAGCGCGGCATGGCCGCGATGGCCGCCGGCGAGGCCGCGCCCCCGCTCGCGCCCGCGGCGCCCGAACCGCCGCCCAAGCCCGCGGTGACGCAGGGCTCCTTGATCGACCAGACGCTGGAGCGTCCGCTGCGTCCGGGCGAAGTGTCGCTCGACGAGCTCGAGCGCGCCTTCCGCGAGACCGCGATCGAGATGCCGCCCGCGCATGAGAAGGCGCCTGAGCCCAAAGCCGCTGCCCCGGCGCCGGTCGCCAAGGCCGGGCCTGCCAAGGCGGAGGCAGAGAAGGCCGAGCCGAAGAAGGCGGCGCGGCCGAAGGCCAATGCCGACGGCGAGGTGCACGAGAACGACAAGGTCGCCAACCAGTCGATCCGCGTCAACGTCGACACGCTCGAACATCTGATGACGATGGTCTCCGAGCTGGTGCTGACGCGCAACCAGCTGCTAGAGATCGCCCGCCGCAACGAGGACACCGAGTTCAAGGTGCCGCTGCAGCGGCTGTCCAACGTCACCGCCGAGCTGCAGGAGGGCGTCATGAAGACGCGCATGCAGCCGATCGGCAATGCCTGGCAGAAGCTGCCGCGCATCGTCCGCGATCTCGCGACCGAACTCGGCAAGCAGATCGAGCTCGAGATGCACGGCGCCGACACCGAGCTCGACCGCCAGGTGCTCGACCTGATCAAGGATCCGCTCACCCACATGGTGCGCAACTCCGCCGATCACGGCCTGGAGACGATGGCCGAGCGCGCCGCGGCCGGCAAGGCCGAGCAGGGCACCATCCGGCTCTCCGCCTATCATGAAGGCGGCCATATCATCATCTGCATCGCCGACAACGGCCGCGGCCTCAACACCGAGCGCATCAAGGCCAAGGCCCTGGCGAACGGCCTCGTCACCGAGGCCGAGCTCGAGAAGATGACCGAAGCGCAGATCCACAAGTTCATCTTCGAGCCGGGCTTCTCGACCGCGGCCGCCGTCACCTCGGTCTCGGGCCGCGGCGTCGGCATGGACGTGGTGCGCACCAACATCGACCAGATCGGCGGCACCATCGACATCAAGTCGGTGGTCGGCGAGGGCACCTCGGTCACCATCAAGATCCCGCTGACGCTCGCGATCGTCTCGGCGCTGATCGTCGAAGCCGGCGGCGACCGCTTCGCGATCCCGCAATTGTCGGTCGTCGAGCTGGTGCGCGCGCGCGCCAACTCCGAGCACCGCATCGAGCGCATCAAGGACACCGCGGTCTTGCGCCTGCGCAACAAGCTCTTGCCGCTGATGCATCTGAAGAAGCTCCTGAAGATCGACGACGGCTCGTCGACCGATCCGGAGAACGGCTTCATCGTGGTGACGCAGGTCGGCAACCAGACCTTCGGCATCGTGGTGGACTGCGTGTTCCACACCGAGGAAATCGTGGTCAAGCCGATGTCGACCAAGCTGCGTCACATCGACATGTTCTCGGGCAACACCATCCTGGGCGACGGCGCCGTGATCATGATCATCGATCCGAACGGCATTGCGAAAGCGCTCGGCGCCGCCGGCTCGGCCTCGCAGGCGGTGTCCGACGAGCACGCCGCGCATCACGCCATCGGCGGCGAGCAGCTCACCTCGCTGCTGGTGTTCCGCGCCGGCACGGCGCAGCCCAAGGCGGTGCCGCTGGCGCTGGTCACGCGGCTCGAGGAGATCGCGGCCGACAAGATCGAGATCTCCAACGGCCGCTACATGGTGCAGTACCGCGACCAGCTGATGCCCTTGGTGCAGATGGAAGGCGTGTCGGTGCAGACGTCGGGCTCGCAGCCGATCCTGGTGTTCGCCGACGAGACCCGCGCGATGGGCCTCGTGGTCGACGAGATCATCGACATCGTCGAGGAGCGGCTCAACATCCAGGTCTCCGGCGCCAAGGACGGCATCCTCGGCTCGGCGGTGATCAAGGGCCAGGCGACCGAGGTGATCGACGTCGGCCACTTCCTGCCGATGGCGTTCGCCGACTGGTTCATCCGCAAGGAGATGGCCACCGAGTCGCAGACGCAGTCGGTGCTGCTGGTCGACGACTCGCCGTTCTTCCGCAACATGCTGGCGCCGGTGTTGAAGTCGGCCGGCTACAAGGTGCGTACCGCGGCCTCGGCGCTCGAGGGCCTGGCCACGCTGCGCTCCGGGCACAGCTTCGACATCGTCGTCACCGACATCGAGATGCCGGAGATGAACGGCTTCGAGTTCACCGAGGCGATCCGCGCCGACCAGAACCTGAACCAGATGCCGGTCATCGCGGTGTCGTCGCTGGTGTCGCCGGCGGCGATCGAGCGCGGCCGCCAGGCGGGGCTCTACGACTACATCGCCAAGTTCGACCGGCCCGGCCTGATCGCGGCGCTGAAGGAACAGATCGAGGAACGGGCCCGCGCCGAAGCCAACCGGCGGGCCGCGTGACAGCAAGCGGACAGGAGTAGCGTGCGATGAGCAGCAAGATCGAAACCACCGAGGGCGCCGCCGTCGAATACGTCACCGCGATGATCGGCGGCCAGCTGTTCGGCCTGCCGATCTCCCGGGTCCAGGACGTGTTCATGCCGGAGCGGGTGACGCGGGTGCCGCTGTCATCGGCGGAGATCGCAGGCGTCCTGAACCTGCGCGGCCGCATCGTGACCGTCGTCGACATGCGGGCGCGGCTCGGCCTTGCCCGCGCCGAGGACGGCAAGCCGCCGATGGCGGTCGGCGTCGATCTGCGCGGCGAGTCCTATGGTCTCCTGATCGACCAGATCGGCGAGGTGCTGCGGCTGCCCGAGGAGGGCCGGGAGGAGAACCCCGTCAACCTCGACCCGCGCATGGCGAAATTCGCCGGCGGCGTGCACCGCCTCGACGGCCAGCTGATGGTCATTCTCGACGTCGATCGCGTGCTCGAACTCCTGCCGAAGGCAGCAATCGCCGCCTAGCCCGTCAACCGTCCCATAGGGGAGACAACAATGAAGAGCTGTCTGGTCGTGGATGACTCCAGCGTCGTGCGCAAGATCGCACGCCGCATCCTGGAGGAGCTGGGCTTTTCCGTCGTCGAGGCGGAGGATGGCGAGCGGGCGCTCGAGATCTGCACCAAGAGCCTGCCGGACGCCATTCTGCTCGACTGGAACATGCCCGTCATGGACGGTTATGATTTCCTCGGGCGCCTGCGCCGGCTGCCGGGCGGCGAAGGCCCGAAGGTGGTGTTCTGCACCACCGAGAATGACATCGATCACATCTCGCGCGCGCTCAACGCCGGCGCCAACGAGTACATCATGAAGCCGTTCGACAAGGAAATCGTCGCCGCCAAATTCCAGGAAGTCGGTCTCATCCAGGCGCTGTCAGCCGAATCCGCCTGATCCCTTCGTCTGCCCAGAAGAGGCCGCCCGTGAACCAGCCCGATTATGAGTTCCTGCGCAAACTGCTTCGAGACAAATCGGGTCTCGATCTGTCTGCCGACAAGCAATATCTGATCGAGAGCCGCCTGCTTCCGCTCGCGCGCAAGGCCGGCCTGGCCAGCATCAGCGATCTCGTCCAGAAGCTGAAGGACGGGTCGAGCGCCTTGATCAGCCAGGTCGTCGAAGCGATGACGACCAACGAGACGTTCTTCTTCCGCGACAAGGTCCCGTTCGATCACTTTCGCGACGTGATCATGCCGGAGCTCCTCAAGGCGCGAGCCAACCGCAAGTCGATCCGGATCTGGTGCGCCGCTTGCTCGACCGGCCAGGAGCCGTATTCGCTGGCGATGTCGCTCAAGGAGATGGGATCTGCGCTCAGTGGATGGCGCATCGAGATCATCGCCACCGATCTCTCCCAGGAGGTGCTCGAGAAGTCCAAGGCGGGTCTCTACAGCCAGTTCGAGGTGCAGCGCGGGCTGCCGATCCAGCTTCTGGTCAAATATTTCAAGCAGGCGGGCGAACTCTGGCAGATCAATTCCGACGTGCGCGGCATGGTCCAGCATCGCCAGCTCAATCTGCTGCACGACTTCTCCCAGCTCGGCACGTTCGACGTCGTGTTCTGCCGCAACGTGCTGATCTATTTCGACCAGGACACCAAGATCAACATTTTCGGCCGGCTCGCCAAGTTGATGGAGCCGGACGGCTTCCTCGTTCTCGGCGCCGCGGAGACCGTCGTCGGCCTCACCGACGTGTTCAAGCCCCTTACGGACCGGCGTGGCCTGTATCGCCCGAGCGGGATCGTTTCCGCGGCGAAGGCGCCGGCTCCGGGAATGCCCAGGATCGCGGCCGCGGGCAACTAGATGTTTCGGCAGCCCAATAGAGCAGGACGCGAAGATGTCTGACGACAACAAAGGTACGGAGCGCGTCACCTTCAGCCGCGGCTACGATGTCTGCATCATGGGCATCGACGGGACCTGGCGCAGGGACTGCCAGCTCAACGCCATCTCGGACAACGACGCGGTGCTGACGGTCGAAGGATCGATCCAGGGATTGAACCTGAAGGAGTTCTTTCTACTGCTGTCCTCGACGGGGCTCGCCTACCGCCGCTGCGAGCTGGTCCGGGTCAACGGCTCCGAGATGGACATCCAGTTCATCAAGGGAAAGAACAAGAAGAAGCGTGGCAACGCCTCCGCCGGCCAGGAAGCGACCGTCAACTAGTTCGCCTTCCGGCGGCACGGCGCATTGCTCGCCCGCGGCTTGGGAAGCTTCCGCGCGCGGAGCGACGAGGAGACGCGCCAGCCCGGGTCCTGCGCAAGTCCTAAGACGGGTGGCGGTTTTTCGGAGAGCCGCTTTACGTCGCCGCAGGCTCGGACGTGTAAGACAATGACGTCGGTCAAATTTCCAGGGACGGCCAATGCCGGTCATGAGTTCGGAACTTGCATCCAGCCGGTCGGAGCGCGCCGATGATGGCGAGCGGCGCGCGCTGCAGCTCTTGGTCGTCGACGACGACGCCGCGCAGCGGACGCTGATCGCGCTGGCGGCCAAGCAGGCCGGCCACGCCGTGACGGTCGCGGCCACGTGCAGCGATGCGATCCGCGAGGTGCGCAACAAGCGCTTTGACTGCGTCACGCTCGATCTCATGCTCGAGGACGGCGACGGGACCGAGGTCCTCAAGGTCATCGCAGATACCCGCTTCGCCGGTTCCGTGATCGTGATCAGCGGCATGGACGCGGCCAAGCGAATTGAGGCCCGGCTGTTCGCGCGCTCGCTCGGAATCGACCTGCAGAGCCTGCCGAAGCCAGTCGATCTGGCGGCGCTGCGCATCTGCCTGGCCAATCTCGGCAAGACTGCGCTCGGCCTGCCCGTGGTTCACACCTGGGGCGGCGTCGCAGCCGAAAGTGTTGCCGCGAAGCATCGGTCCTGAGAGAGCCGCATCGGCGCAAGCCGCCGTCCGGAGTGCACAATCCTGTGCAACGTCCAAATCCCGCCGATCTCTGATCAAAACGAGGGCAAGGCCGGCTGACGCCTGTACGTCTTGTGTCAAATGCCGTGCAGATTTTCGTGGACAGAGAGCCGTGCACGCGTCTGGCGCCGAGCATGTCTGTTCGGCGTGGTGCACGTCGGCAACGCTGATGCGATCAGAGTTTGATGTCGATCATGATGCTGTCGGCGTTGATGTGTTTTGCAAGGCAGCATGCTGCTTGAGACGACTGCCTTGAGATCGTGTCCAGATCGTGGTCTCGTGAAGGCGATCACCGATCTGCAGCTACTACTTGTGGGTTAGGATCATAAACCGTACAAATACGGGTGCCCAAAGCACCCGACGAGTATGGTATCATAAGACGCGCTTTCATTGTTTCTTCTCCTTTGCAAGAGCAATCGCCCATGGCCGAACAAACAACTTCCCGCGGTGAGATTTTTGTCGTCGATGACGACCCAGCCGTGCGCGACACCCTCTCGATGGTCTTGTCGGCAGGTGGGTATGAAGTGATCTGTTTTGCGGACGGCGCCGCGCTCCTGGCGGTGGCGCGGAGCAGGACACCGGCCTGCATCCTGCTCGATGTGCACATCCCCGGAAAGTCCGGTCTCGACATTCTCAGGGAATTGCACGGCGAGGACTATCCGGCTCCGATCTTCATGATCTCAGGCCAGGGCGACATCCCGATGGCCGTGAATGCGATCAAGAACGGGGCGCTCGACTTCATCGAGAAGCCGTTCCGCGGCAGTGAGATCGTGGCCCGTCTGAACGAGGCGATTGGCGCGTTCGCGCGGCGGCAGAAGGAGAATGCCTCGCCGAAGATCGGCTCGCTGCATTTCCCCGGCCGCGAGCCGCTGACGCGGCGCGAGCGCGAGGTCCTGGAACAGTTCACGGCGGGGGCCTCGAACAAGGAGGCGGGGCGCACGCTGGGCATCAGCCCGCGCACGATCGAGGATCACCGCGCCAACATCATGAAGAAGCTCGGTGCGCGCAACGCGGCCGATCTGATCCGCATCGTGATGACGGCGTCGCGCGCCAATTGAGCCGATGGCCGGGCCGCCCGCACGTGGCCGCGCTCTGGAGCAGCGGCAATCGCAGGCGCAGGCCGCGTCGGTCAGGCCGCATTGGTCAAGCCTCGCTTTTCAAGCCTCGGTCGCGGCGAGCGCCTTGCGGATCATCCTGGCCAGCTCGGATTTGCGGTACGGTTTCGGCAACAGAAGAATTCCTTCGTCGAGCCGGCCGTGATGCACCACGGCATTCTCGGTATAGCCGGAGGTGAACAGGACCCGCTGCGTGGGACGAAGCCGCTGGATCTCGGATGCGAGCTGGCGGCCGTTCATCGTCCCCGGCATGATGATGTCGGTGAAGAGTAGATCGAACGGCTCTCCGGCATTGGTGATCGCCAGCGCTTCGGCGGCATTGGCCGCCTCCAGCGTCGCGTAGCCCAGCGCATGGAGCTGGGCGAGAACGTAGCCGCGCACCAGCCGGTCGTCCTCCACCACCAGGATCGTCTCCTGGCCGCCCTGGATCGCCGGCGCGGCGCCCGATGGCTGCGTGATCGCTTCTTCGCTGCCCGGCGGCAGGTACATCCGGATCGTGGTGCCGTGGCCCTCTTCGCTGTAGATCCTGATGTGGCCGGCCGATTGCTTCACGAAGCCGTACACCATCGACAATCCGAGCCCCGTCCCCTTGCCCGGCCCCTTCGAGGTGAAGAACGGATTGAACACCTTGTCGATGATGGCGGCGGGAATGCCGCTGCCACTGTCGCTCACCGCGATCATCGCGTAGCGACCGGGCCGCACGTCGTCGTAGAGACTTGCGTAGTTCTCGTCGAGGTCGGCCCAGCCGGTCTCCAGGATGAGCTTGCCGCCATTCAGCATCGCGTCGCGGGCATTGAGCGCGAGGTTGATGACCGCCGTGGCGAGCTGGTTCGGATCGACATGCGCCACGCAGGTCTCGTCCTGGAAGACGGACTCGATCTCGATCTGCTCTCCGAGCGTCGGCCGCAGCAGCTTGGCCGTGTCGATCATCAGCGTGTTGACGTCGACCTCGCGCGGCTGCAGCGGCTGCCGGCGCGCAAAGGCGAGCAGATGCTGGGTGAGATCGGCCCCGCGCGCGGCGGCCTCGTCGATCATCCTGGTGATCGCGGCGAGCTGCGGCTCCTTGGCCACGGCCGCGGCGAGAATCTCGATCGTGCCGGTGATCACGGTGAGGATGTTGTTGAAGTCGTGTGCGATGCCGCCGGTGAGCTGGCCGATCGCCTCCATCTTCTCGGACTGGCGGATCCGTTCCTCGGTCGCGATCTTGTCGGTGAGGTCGCGGAAGAAGCCGTTCAGCACGACACCGTTGCGGGTCTTCAGCGCGGTCACGCTGAGCTCGGCCTTGAACTCGCGACCGTCGCGCCGCTTCACCATGACCTCGCGTCGGCGGCCGCCCCCGAGCGCGCTCGCTTGTCCGGTCATCAGGATACGGCCGAGCGCGGCGCGCAGCTCCTCGCCGACATCCCCGACCGTGATGACGTCGAAGACGTCCTTGCCGATGATCTCGGCGCGCGACCAGCCGAAGATCTTCTCGGCCTGGGAGTTCCAGTTGAGAATGGCGCCGTTGTCGTCGACCTGGACGAAGGCATCGAGCGCGGTCTCGATGATGTTGCGGGCGAGCTGTTCGCTTTCCCGCAGCGTCTCCTGCGCCAGCCGGCTCTCGGTCATGTCGCGGCCGATGAAGAAGTGGCGCTGCACCGGCTCCGACCAGTTCGAGGTCCAGGACAGCGTCACCACGCGGCCGTCCTTGTGGACGTAGCGGCAGTCGGAGGTGCGCGCCCGAAGGCCGAGGCGCGAGGCGCGCAGCTCCTCGCGTGCTTTGAGCAGATCGTCCGAGTGGATGAAATCCGCGCCGCTGCGGCCGATCATCTCGGCTGGCGTATAGCCGAGAATCGTCTCCACGCTCGGTGAGACCTGAATCAGGATGCCATTGCGGTCGGTGATGAGGATCAGGTCCTGCGACGTCTCGAAGATGCGCCGCCGCTCCTCGGTCTGCTGGCGCAGCGCCAGCTCGGTCCGGCGGCTCTCGGTGACGTCGCGTGCGATCTTGGAGGCGCCGATGATCTGGCCCGTCGGTGATTTGATCGGCGAGACGCTGAGCGAGACCTGGACCAGCTCACCGTCCTTGCGGATCCGCACCGTCTCGAAATGCTGGATCCGCTCGCCGCGCGCCACGCGCACGAGGAAGTCCTGGGCCTCGGGCATGCGCTCGGGCGGCACGAGGAAATCGGCAAGGCGGCCCACGGCCTCCTCGGCGGAGTAGCCCAGCATGGCCTCGGCTGCCGGATTCCAGGCGGTGATGGTGCCGTCCAGCGACAGCGTCACGATCGCGTCGTTCGACGATTCCACCGCGGCACTGTAGAGCCGTTCGCGGGCGGCGAAATGGTCGCGCGCCGCTTCGGTCAGGTAATGCTCCTGGACCTCGCGCTCGAGCTCGGCGGTCTTGGTGCGAACCTCGTCCAGCACGCGGGCGAAGGCCCGCGCCAGCACGCCGGTCTCGCCGACCGCCTCGAGCGGGATATTCACCGTCTCGCCGCGCCCCACGCCCTCGACGGCCTGGGTGAGCTGGTTGATCGGCCGCGTCAGCGAGCGCGCGACCACGAAGGCGAGCGCGGCCGCGCACAGCATTGCGATCAGGCCGACCTCGATCGCCGTCTTGCGGATGGCGAGGGCGGGCGCCATGAAGGCGGTGTTCGGGATCGTCTCGATCACCGCCACCCATTCCTGTCCTGCGAGCAGCGCCGGCGCGAAGGCGACGCCGCCGGGACGATCGGCCTCGTCGTGCAGGATCTGCGCGAAACCCTCGGCGCTGCCGGTTGCGCCTGCGAGCGTCGGAAAATCGTCCTGCCATCGCGTCGATCGGCCGCGTTTCGAGGCGAATTCCCGGTCTGATTCGGGATGGAAGAGATAGTCGCCGCGGGCGTTCACGACATAGAGCTGTGCGCCCGGGCGGGCCGCCGTGCGCAGATGCGCGAACACCGGGCGCATGTCGAGATCGACCATCAGGATCGCGAACGGCTTGCCGTCCGCCCCGAACACCGGCGTGCCGACGCACAGCATCGGCACGCCTGTCTTGGGGTCCGTCGTGTTGCCGTCGAGAATGATCGGCGACAGCCGGATGCCGCCGGGCGGCAGGCTCAGCGTCTCCTTGATGTAGTTGCGCTCGCCGCGCGTGATCAGCTCGTTCTCCGGAACGATCCGCACCGTGTTGCCCGGCCCGAGCCGGTCGACCCGGATCAGCTCGCGATAATCGTTCTCGATCCCGACCAGGCGGATCATCGCGTAGGTCTGCTTGGCCTGCAGCTCGGCGAAGTAGCGCGTTGCGACCCGCTCGCGCCACGACTGCGCCGGCAGCCCTTCGCGGGGATCGGGAGCCCCCGTCTTCAGTGTGCGTATCAACGTTGCCAGATTCGGCGAGGCGCGATAGCCGTTGATGTCGTTGCGGGCGCTGCCGACATAGTTTTCGAGCTCGGTCGCCATCAGGCGCGAATGCGACTCGATTCGATCGAGCGCGCGCGGCAACAGCGCCCGCTCGAGGCTGCGATAGCCGAGCCAGCCGACGGCGAACACCGCGATCGCGACCAGCAGGATCATCGCGATCGCCAGCCGCGTCGTCAGCGTGAGGCGCCCGCCGAACCGCGAAGCCTCGCTCGCGCGCTGCGCGCTGCTGAGCAGCAGCCCTTCGGTTCGGCCGTCAGGATTTCGGAACAGCATCTTGGCCTGGCCGGGGTCGAGTAGCCCGATCGCCTGCCGATGCCAGGCATTCGGAAACCATCGTCAGGAGGGCTGCCGGTTTGAACGGCTTGGGCAACGCGGAAACCGCTCCGAGCTTGGTGGCCATGGTAAGATAGTCGGGCTCAGACATCGAGGCCGGGGTGTGGGAACGTCCCGAGGTCATGATGATCGGAACACCCGGCGTGTGCCTGAGGATCATGCGCATCGCCTCCAGCCCGTCCATGCCCGGCATGAAGATGTCCAGGATCACCAGGTCAAAGCTCTCGCTCTTGAAGCGGACGAGCGCCTTCTGGCCGTCGCCGGCGATGCCGACGACGTGACCGGCCCGTTCGAGCACGCGCTGAATTGTCAGCTGCATGAGCGGATCGTCGTCCACGACCAGAATCTTCGCCACGCTCCGCATCTCCCGATTGGCTGGCAGCAAGACCAACGGTCAGTTGTAAGGTTTTGCCCAATTCGCGGCGCGCCGCAAGCGTTTCGCCGGACAAGTCACATGCAGGATGGGACGCGGGCAGACACCGCTGTTCCGGACGCGCCAATCGGGAGACAATCCGGGCGCCTTGCGTTGCGGGAGCGAGGCGTGTGCTCGAACGGCGTTCTTGCCTGCATTTGAGGCATTCGCGCCGTGGTTGTAAGGCTGGAACGCTTTCACATTCGATTAATCTGGGTGATGGACGATTTGCCAGGGCTCCTGTTTTGCTCGTATCGGCGTGCCACTAGCCGCTGAGATAGTCCGGCCAGCGGCCCCGAATGGTCGCGAGGTCGCTCAGCGTGCCGGTCAGGTGCTCGCGCAGATGCGTCTGCGCGTCGTCCGGGCGGCCCGCGGCGATCGCGTCGACGATCTGCTTGTGGTGGCGCAGGATCGTCTGCGCCTTGCCGGGGGACGGCAGATGCAGCCGGCGCAGCCGGTCGATGTGACCGCTGCGGCTCCGCACCAGGGTCCACAGCTCGTGCTTGTCCGCGGCGGTGTAGAGCCGCTCGTGGAATGCGTTGTCGACCACCGTGAATGACGCGAAGTCGCCGTCCCTGGCGAAGCGCCGCTGCTGGGCGATCAGCGCGTTCAGCTCGTCGATCGGGGCCGTCGCAGGCCGCAGCGCGAGCAGGCGCACGATCTCGAGCTCCAGCGCCTGGCGCAGGAACTGCGCCTGCTGCGCCCGACCAACATCGATGCGGCTGACCAGGGTCGCGTGCTGCGGGAACACGTCGACGAGGCCTTCTTCGGCGAGGCGCATCAGCGCGTCGCGGATCGGCGTCGAGCTGAGGCCGAACTCGGCCTGCAGCGCCGGCCGCGACAATGGTGCTCCCGGTGGCAGCGCCAGGGCGATGATCTGGTCGCGCAACCGCTCGAAGACCTGCGGTGCCGCGCGCCGGCTCGGATCGAGCCGTTCGGGCGGTAGAACCGCAGCAGGCGTCGCAGGCAATGCCATGGGGTCGGACGTCCGGCTCGAATGTCGCAGGGGGAGAACAGCCCTTGTCAGAGATGCACTAATGCATTAGTGCATCTCCCCGCCGGCCGTCAAGAAGGAGCCGGCACGCGAGGAGGGATGTCCCATGTTCGAGAAGTTCGCGCGCTCGGCCGCACGAGCCGCCGGCCTGCTGGCCGCGCTGCTGGTCGCGCCGGCCTGGAATGACGCCGCGCAGGCCCAGCAGAAGACCGAAATCTCGCTGTCGCGCCAGCCCGGCATCTTCTACATGCCGAGCCACATCATCGAGAAGAACAAGCTGATCGAGAAGCATGCTGCCGCGCTCGGCGTGCCCGGCGTCACCACCAAATGGCTGACCTTCTCCGGCGGCGGCGCGCAGACCGATGCGCTGCTGTCGGGCAGCGTCGACATCCTCAACACCGGCACCGGCAATCTGCTGCTGCTGTGGGATCGCACCCGCGGTGGCGTGAAGGGCATCGTCGCGACCTCGGCGCAGCCGATGACCCTGATCAGCCGCGATCCCAACATCAAGTCGATCAAGGATTTTGGCCCCAGCGACAAGATCGCGGTGCCGACCGTGAAGGTCTCGACCCAAGCCATCGTGCTGCAGATCGCGGCCGCCGAGGCGTTCGGCGCCGATCAGTGGAACAAACTCGACGCCAACACCGTGCAGCTCGGTCACCCCGACGCCTATACGGCGCTGTCGAATCCGCAGCACGAGGTGCACAATCATTTCTCGATCCCGCCCTACACGTTCCTCGAATTGAAGAACGTGCCCGGTGCGCATGTCGTGCTGAATTCGGCCGACGTGATGGGCGGGCCGCTCAGCCAGGCGCAGTTCTTCACCACGACGAAGTTCGCCGACGCCAATCCGAAGATCATCCAGGCGGTGCGCGACGCCACCAAGGAAGCGCAGGACTTCATCCGTAGCGATACGAAAGCGGCGGTTGATATCTACAAGGAGATCACCGGCGACAAGACCTCGGTCGAGGACCTGCTTGCCTGGCTCAAGGAGCCCGGCATGATGGAATGGAATCTGGAGCCGCAGGGCACGATGAAGTTCGCCGCCCATCTCGCCAAGATCGGCACCATCAAGACCCAGCCAAAGGCCTGGACCGACTATTATCTGCCGGTCGCGCATGATCTGAAGGGCAACTGATGTCCGCGCTGCTCGACGTCGATGGCGTCACCCTCCGCTACAA
Source organism: Bradyrhizobium sp. SZCCHNS3002 (assembly GCF_032377435.1). NCBI lineage: Bacteria > Pseudomonadati > Pseudomonadota > Alphaproteobacteria > Hyphomicrobiales > Nitrobacteraceae > Bradyrhizobium > Bradyrhizobium sp. SZCCHNS3002. Next base: position 250,894 of record NZ_JAUHHY010000002.1, on the reverse strand, counting down.
GACCTCCAGCGCGGTGATCACCGCGACGGAGCGGGTCGGCTTCTCCGTCGACCGCTCCGACCGCTTCGTGCTGCTGGGGCCGTCGGGATGCGGCAAGTCGACCTTGCTGAAGGCGGTCGGCGGCTACATCAAGCCGAGCGAAGGCCGGATGCGCATCAACGGCCGCGAGATCACCGGGCCCGGCGCCGACCGCATGATGATCTTCCAGGAGTTCGACCAGCTGCTGCCCTGGAAGACCGTGCTCGCCAACGTCATGTTTCCACTGCTGACGGCGCGACGCATGCCGCGCAAGGAGGCCGAGAGCCGCGCCCGCGCCTACATCGAAAAGGTCGGGCTGACGCGCGTCGTCGATGCCTATCCGCACACGCTGTCGGGCGGCATGAAGCAGCGCGTCGCAATTGCCAGGGGCATGGCGATGGAGCCGGACATCCTGCTGATGGACGAGCCGTTCGCGGCGCTCGATGCGCTGACGCGGCGGACCTGCCAGGACGAGCTGCTGCAGCTCTGGAATGAGACCAAGTTCACGGTGCTGTTCGTGACGCATTCGATCGCGGAGGCGATCAAGATCGGCAACCGCATCCTGCTGCTGTCGCCGCATCCCGGCCGGGTCAAGGCCGAGGTCATCGACGTCGACAAGGTGTCGGCCGAGGACGGCAGCGCGGCGCGCCTGGAGAAGCAGATCCATGATCTCTTGTTCTCCGAACCCGCAACGACGCATTGAGGACGGCGCCCATGGCTGAAGCCAAGATCATCCTGCGTGATACGTCGGCCGCGAGCGCCGCGCCTGCAGATGTCGCGCGCAAGCTCGGCGTGCTCGAGCTGCTGTGGAACGACGGCTTCGTGCGCAAGACCCTGATCATTGTCCTGCTCGCCGCGATCTGGCAGGCCTATGGCAGCTATCTCGACAATCCCCTGCTGTTCCCGACCTTCTCCGACACCATCGCGGCGCTGTGGGAGAAGGTCCGCGACGGCACCATTCCGATGCGCGTCTGGACCTCGCTGAAGGTGCTGTTCATGGGCTATGCCGCCGGCATCGTTCTCGCGGCGATCCTGACTGTGCTCGCGATCTCGACCCGCATCGGCACCGATTTCCTCGAGACGATCACGGCGATGTTCAATCCCTTGCCGGCGATCGCGCTGTTGCCGCTGGCCCTGATCTGGTTCGGGCTCGGCAGCGGCAGTCTCGTGTTCGTGCTGATCCATTCGGTGCTGTGGCCGGTCGCGCTCAACACCCATTCGGGCTTCAAGAGCGTGTCGAACACGCTGCGCATGGTCGGCCGCAACTATGGCCTCACCGGCTTCTCCTACGTGATCCGCATCCTGATCCCGGCGGCGTTCGGGGCCATCCTCACCGGCCTGAAGATCGGCTGGGCCTTTGCCTGGCGCACCCTGATTGCCGCGGAGCTGGTCTTCGGTGTCTCCTCTGGCCAGGGCGGTCTCGGCTGGTTCATCTTCGAGAACCGCAACCTGCTCGAAATCCCGGCGGTGTTCGCCGGCCTCCTGACCGTGATCCTGATCGGTCTCGTGGTCGAGAACCTGATCTTCCGGACCATCGAGCGCAAGACCGTGCTGACCTGGGGCACCCAATCATGAACGACCGCAAGCAACCCGATCAGCTGCGCAGCGCGCGCTGGTTCGCGCCCGACGATCTCCGCTCCTTCGGCCACCGCTCGCGGGTGATGCAGATGGGCTACGCCCAGGAGGAATGGAAGGGCCGCCCGGTCATCGCCATCGTCAACACCTGGTCGGATGCGCAGCCCTGCCACATGCACTTCAAGCAGCGCGTCGACGACGTCAAGCGCGGCGTGCTGATGGCCGGCGGCTTCCCGATCGAGCTGCCGGCGCTGTCGCTGTCGGAGTCGCTGTTGAAGCCGACCACGATGCTCTATCGCAACATGCTGGCGATGGATGTCGAGGAGCTCTTGCGCAGCCATCCCGTCGATGGCGTGGTACTGATGGGCGGCTGCGACAAGACCACGCCGGCGTTGCTGCTCGGCGCCACCAGCATGAACCTGCCGGCGATCTATCTTCCCGCGGGGCCGATGCTGCGCGGCAATTGGAAAGGCAAGACGCTCGGCTCCGGCTCCGACGCCTGGAAATACTGGGACGAGCGCCGCGCCGGCAAGCTGTCGGACGCCGACTGGAATGCGATGGAGGCGGGTATCGCCCGCAGCCACGGCACCTGCATGACCATGGGCACGGCGTCGACCATGACTGCGATCGCGGAAGCGATCGGCATGACCCTCCCGGGCGCCTCGTCGATCCCCGCCGCCGATGCCGAGCACATCCGGATGAGCTCGGAATGCGGCCGCCGCATCGTCGAGATGGTGTGGGAGGACCTGACGCCGTCGAAGATCCAGACCAAGGCCGCGTTCGAGAACGCGATCGCGGTGGCGATGGCAATGGGTTGCTCGACCAACGCCATCATCCATGTGATCGCGCAGGCGCGCCGCGCGGGTGCAGACATTGGCCTCGATGATTTCGAGGCCGCGAGCCGCAAGGTGCCGGTGCTCGCCAATGTGCGGCCGAGCGGCGACACCTATCTGATGGAGGACTTCTACTACGCCGGCGGCTTGCCGGGACTGATGAACCGGATGACGGAGCACCTCCATCTCGAATGCCTCACCGTCAACGGCCGTACGCTCGGTGACAACATCGCGGATGCCGGCGTCTACAACGACGACGTCATCCGTCCGCAGTCCAACCCGATCTACCGCGAGGGCGCACTCGCCGTGCTCAAGGGCAATCTTGCGCCGGACGGCTGCGTCATCAAGCCTTCGGCTTGCGAGTCACGCTTCCTCAAGCATACCGGCCCGGCGCTGGTGTTCGACGACTATCCGTCGATGAAGAAGGCGATCGACGATCCCGATCTCGATGTTACCGCTGATCATGTGCTGATCCTGCGCAATGCCGGGCCGCAGGGCGGCCCGGGCATGCCGGAATGGGGCATGCTGCCGATCCCGACCAAGCTGGTGAAGCAGGGCGTCCGCGACATGGTGCGCCTGTCGGACGCTCGCATGAGCGGCACCAGCTACGGCGCCTGCATCCTGCACGTATCGCCAGAGTCCTATATCGGCGGTCCCCTGGCGCTGGTGCGCAACGGCGATCTCATCACGCTCGACGTCGCCGCCCGCACCATCGATCTCGACGTTCCCGAGGACGAGCTGGCCCGCCGCCGTGCCGAATGGCAGCCGCCCACGCCGCGCTTCGAGCGCGGCTATGGCTGGATGTTCGCCCGCCACATCAGGCAGGCCAATGATGGCTGCGACTTCGACTTCCTGGAAACCGGCTTCGGCGCGCCGGTGGGCGAGCCGGCTATTTATTAGTTAGCGATTGTCGTTCCTAGGCAGGCGAAGCCTGAGTCTGGAACTTCGAGATTGGGATTCAAGCTATCACCGCAACAAAGGCGCGCTCCCTCCCCCCTTGTGGAGGAGGGCTGGGGAGGGGGTAGCCCCAAGCGACACCATTGATGTGGACCCCCACCCCCAACCCCTCCCCGTAAGGGGGAGGGAGCGCAGCGAGCAAGACCAAGACATGACCAGACTCAGCACCGCCACCCGCAACAAGCTCAAGACCGTCTCGACCGCGACCGTCGCCACCGCGCTGTTCAAGCGCGGCCTGCGCATCCAGTGCATCCAGAACATCCATCCGCTCAGCTCGGCGCAGCCGACCATGGTCGGCGAGGCCTTCACGCTGCGCTACATCCCGGCGCGCGAGGATCTCAACACGATCGAGGTGTTTCGCGACCGCGGCCATCCGCAGCGCAAGGCCGTCGAGGATTGTCCGCCCGGCGCCGTGCTGGTGATGGACAGCCGCAAGGACGCGCGCGCTGCTTCGGCCGGCGCGATCCTGGTCAGCCGGCTGCAGCAGCGCGGCGTCGCCGGCGTCGTCACCGACGGCGGCTTCCGTGATGCCGCCGACATCGCGAGACTCGGCATCCCCGCCTTCCACCAGCGCCCGAGCGCGCCGACCAATCTCACCTTGCATCATGCCATCGAGATCAATGGCCCGATCGCCTGCGGCGACGCCCCGGTGTTTCCCGGCGACGTCATCCTCGGCGATTCCGACGGCGTCATCGTCATCCCAGCCCATCTCGCCGACGAGATCGCGGACGAGACGTTCGAGATGACCGCGTTCGAGGATTTCGTTGCCGAGGAAGTTGCCAAGGGCCGCTCGATCCTCGGCCTCTATCCGGCAACCGACCCGCAGACGCCCGCCGACTTCGCGGCATGGCGCGCGAAGAACAACAGGTAGCCGCTCCAAATTCCAGTGTCGTCCCTGCGAACGCAGGGACGACACCGTTGTTGTGGCGCGAGCGTACCACAAAGCGCCGAAAATGCCCGCCCATCCAGCGAGAGCTGCAAGCCTGACATGCGGCTGAATCGCCACGTGCGCTGTTGACCGGGCGCTCCGCGCTGGTCACGGTGGCCGGCCCTCATAGCCGCTCCGTGCCCCATGCTCTCCATCGCCTCCCTCTGGATTCCCTTCACCCTGGTCGCCGCCGCCGGCCAGGTCGCGCGCAACGCGATGCAGCGGTCGCTGACGGCGAAGCTCGGTACCTGGGGTGCGACCAATATCCGCTTCCTGTTCGGCTTTCCGTTCTCGCTGGTGTTCCTGACCGTGGTGCTGCTGGCCACCGGCGACCATCTGCCATGGCCGCCTGCTGTGTTCTGGCCGTGGCTGCTGCTCGGCGCGCTCAGCCAGATCATCGCCACCGGGCTGATGCTGCTGGCGATGACCGATCGCTCGTTCGTCGTCACCACCGCCTATCTGAAGACCGAGGCGATCCAGACCGCGATCTTCGGCTTCATCTTCCTCGGTGATCCGCTCTCGCTGCCGAAGCTGGTCGCCATCCTGATCGCCACCATCGGCGTCGTTATCACCGCGCTGCGTCCCGGTGGCGAGAAGGGCTTCGCAGAGTTGAAGCCGACGGTGACCGGACTGGTCGCAGCCGCCGCGTTCGCCTTGTCGGCCGTCGGCTTCCGCGGTGCCATCATCACCGTCGACGGCGTCTCCTTCGTCACGGCGGCGTCCTACACGCTGGTCTGGGGCCTGTTCGTGCAGACGGCGCTCCTCACCGTCTATCTGCTGGCGCGCGCCCCCGGCATCCTGCGCGGGATCCTGTCGCTGTGGCGGCCGTCGATGATGGCCGGCTTCGTCGGCGCCTTCGCGTCGCAATTCTGGTTCCTGGCGTTTGCGCTGACCGCGGCCGCCAATGTCCGCACGCTGGCGCTGATCGAGGTGCTGTTCGCGCAAGGCGTGTCGTACTACTCGTTCAAGCAGCCGGTTTCGCTGCGCGAGATCGGCGGCATCGCGCTGATCGTCGCCGGGGTGGCGCTGCTGATCGCGGTGTAGTCAACCCTTGAGCGCGATCAGCACGGCACCGGCCGCGATCAGCGCGATGCCGATCCAGCCCTGGGGACTCGGTCGCTCGCCGAGAAACACGGCCCCGAACAAGGCGACCAGCACGACGCTGAGCTTGTCGATCGGCGCGACCAGCGTCGCCGGCCCGAGCTTCAGGGCGCGGAAATAGCACAGCCACGAGGCGCCGGTGCCGAGCGCCGACAGCGTCAGGAAGAGCCAGCTCTTCATCGAGATCGGGCCGGGGCTCGTCAGCTGGCCGGTCGCGAACAGGATCAGCGCCAGCGTCACCAGCACGATCGCGGTGCGGATCAGCGTGGCGAGATCGGAGTTGAGACCCTCGACGCCAACCTTGGCGAAGATCGCGGTCAGCGCCGCGAACAGCGCGGAAAGCAGAGCCCAGAGCTGCCAGGAGGCGGAGAGGGGAGACATGTCATCTCTCGGAGGAAGGGTCGCAGTGCATGTCGAGACATTTCAACCGTCATTGCGAGCGCAGCGAAGCAATCCAGGGCTGTAGGTGGGACTCTGGATTGCTTCGCTGCGTTCGCAATGACGGAGAGGTTGCCGAGATCGTGCGCGCATCACTGGCAGGCTCTCGCCGAAGAACGCGCCGAGCCTGTCAATTCCGGTCGTCCGGCAGCACCGGGATCGGCGCGACCTCGATGCCTTCCTCGATCAGCTCGCGGGCCTCGTCGAGCGAAGCCTCGCCATAGATCGGCCGGTGCTCGGTCTCGCCATAATGCATCTTGCGCGCTTCCGTCGGGAAACGCTCGCCGACGTCGTCGGCGTTCTTGACGATGTGGTCGCGCAGCTCCTTGAGCTTGGCGCGCAGCTCGCGCTCCTGCGCCATCATCAGCGACGTCGATCCGGGCGGAATGACCTCCTGAGCGGGCGTCGGTACCGGAGCAGGCGCGGCAGGCACGGGCGCCGCGTCGCGGCCCTTCTTGCTGACGATGCGCGGCGCCATGATGGCCTTCTCGACCTTGGTCGAGCCGCAGGCCGGGCATTCCACCAGCTTGCGTTTCACCTGCGAATCGTAGGCCGAGGAGCTCTGGAACCAGCTTTCGAACGTGTGGTCACGCTCGCAGCGCAGCGCATAGCGGATCATGCCGAGCCCCGCACCAGGTGCAGATAGTCCGGGCCCGCGTTGGGGTCGGCGATGCCGAAGCGGCGGCCGTGCTGCAGCGAAGGAATGGTCTGGCGCACGCTCTCGACCCGCGCGGGATCGATCCGCGCCATGATGACGCCGGGCTCGACGCCACCCTCGGCGAGAATCTCGCCCCAGGGATCGATGATCAGCGAGTGTCCGAAGGTCTCGCGCTTGTTCTCGTGCAGGCCGCACTGGGCGGCGGCAAATACGAAGCAGCCGGTCTCGATGGCGCGGGCGCGCAGCAGCGTGTGCCAGTGCGCCTCGCCGGTCTTGCGGGTGAAGGCGGAGGGCACGCTGATGAACGAGGCGCCGCTCTCGGCCAGCGCACGATACAGCGCCGGGAAGCGCACGTCGTAGCAGATCGTGAGCCCCAGACGGCCCCAGGGCAGATCCGAGATCACGGCCGTCTCGCCCGGCTGATAATTGGCGGATTCGCGATAGCTCTCGCCGCCGGGCAGGTCGATGTCGAACATGTGGATCTTGTCGTAGCTCGCCAGCACGTTGCCGTCGGGCCCGATCAGGAACGAGCGGTTCACGGCCTTGTCTGCCGAGAAGCGCAGCGCCAGCGATCCGATGTGCAGATGGATGCCCAGCTCCTTCGCGAGTGCCTGATAGGCCTTCAGCGAGGGATCGTCCGCCTCGCTCTTGAGCTGCTCGAACAGCGCCGTCCGGTTGAGCTGCATCATGTTGCTCACTTCCGGCGTCTGGACGTACTCCGCGCCCTGCGCGACCGCTTCCCGGATCAGCCTGGTGCCCTGCTCGAGGCTCGGCTCGGGTAGGAGCGAGGTGCGCATCTGCACCATGGCGGCGGTAAAGCTGCGGTCGTTGCTCATGATGTCGCCTTGTCTCCCGCCAGCATCGCGTCGAGCCTGCCCTCGCGATCGAGCGCATAGAGATCGTCGCAGCCGCCGACATGGGTGTGGCCGATGAAGATCTGCGGAAAGGTCGAGCCCGGGCCGACACGATCATACATCTTCTGCCGAACCGTCGGATCCTTGCCCGCGTCGTGTTCGGTAAAGGCAACGTTCTTGCGGGTCAGGAGCGATTTGGCGGCCGTGCAGTAGCCGCACCCCGGACGGGTATAGATTTCGATCGCAGCGGTCATGTCGCGCTCAGCTGTTTCGGAACGACAGATTATATGGGGGCGCGGGGGGCATCGACAACCCGGGCGAAGACCAGCACGCTGACCTCGGCCGCCTTGGCGCGCAGCAGAGCGCGGGCGCAGGCATCCACCGTCGCGCCGGTGGTCAGCACGTCGTCGACGATCACGATGCGGCGCCCCTGCACGTCATGCAGGCGGTCTGAAGATACCTGGAATGCGCCCTGCACATTGCTGGCGCGCTGGGCGCGCGACAAGCCGACCTGCTGCTCGGTGGCGCGGACACGGCGCAGCGTATCGCCGCTCATTCGGACGCGGCTACAGCGGGCGACCACCCGGGCAAGGGCGCCGGACTGGTTATAGCGGCGGGAAAAGCCGCGCCGCCAATGCAGGGGCACGGGGACCACGAGGTCGGCTTCGGCCAGCAGCTCACGGCCGGCGCGGGCCATCCAGCGTCCCATGATCGGCGCCAGATCGGTGCGATCCTGATATTTCAGCTGATGCACCAGGGTGCGTGCGACCTCGTCATAGCGCACCGCCGCGCGGGCGCGGGCGTAAGCCGGCGGCGCCGCGATCGCTTCCATCGACAGCAGCTCGGGGCCGGGATCGTAGACGAAGGGGATGCCGAGCTTCGGGCAATACGGCCGCTCGATGAACGATAATTTGCCCCAGCAGGCGGCGCACACGCCCTCGCCGTCGACCGGCGCGCGGCAGGCGATGCACAGTGTGGGGAGCGCGACGTCGAGTGCGAGCTTCGCGACATGCGCGAGACCGCCGTGCAGCGCGCCTACGGCTGCACGAAGTCGTCCGACGCTGATTGGAGCAAACGTCACGCCCATGTGTTGAGGCTAGCGTCGCAACCCGCGCCGCTCAAGCGGCGCATTGCCCGGCCACCAGGATCGGCGTAACCAGCCCCGATGACCCAGCCCGCGACAGCTCCCATTCTGTTCGACCGTCCCCTGCTTGCGCAGCGGCAGCGGCGGGCTGCGGGCGCGCCCGAGACGTTCCTGCTGGAGCGCGTCGCCGAGGACATCGCGGACCGCCTCGCCGCGGTGAACCGGTCGTTCGATGCGGCCGCCGATATCTGGACGCCCGGCGCCGGTTTGGCGCCACATCTCACAGGCGGTGTTGCGCAACTGGCCCATCTGGCGGCGCCCGCCACGGCGGATGAGACGCTGCCGCTGGCGCCGCAATCGCTCGATCTGGCGCTGTCGGCGCTGGCGTTCCAATTCGTCAATGACCTGCCCGGCCTGCTGGTGCAGGTTCGCCGGGCCTTGCGCCCAGATGGTCTGCTGCTTGCGGCGATGATCGGCGGCGATACGCTGGCCGAGCTCCGGCAATCCTTCGCGGCCGCCGAGGCCGAATGCGAGGGCGGTGTGTCGCCGCGTGTCGTCCCGTTCGCCGATCTGCGCGATGTCGGCGGGCTGTTGCAGCGTGCCGGCTTCGCGCTGCCGGTCACCGACGTCGACCGGGTCGTGGTGCGCTATGCCAGTGCGTTCGGCCTGATGCAGGATCTCCGCCGCATGGGCGCGACCAACAGTCTGGTCGAGCGCCGCCGCACGCCGCTGCGTCGTGCGACCTTGCTGCGAATGGCCGAAATCTATGCCGAGCGCTTCGCCGATCCCGACGGCCGCATCCGCGCCACTTTCGACATCATCTGGATCTCCGGCTGGGCGCCGCACGAAAGCCAGCAGAAGCCGCTGAAGCCGGGCTCGGCGACAGCGAGCCTGGAGGCCGCGGTGAAGCGGAGCCAGGGAGCCGGTGATCGCGAGTAAGCAGACTCGTCATCGCCGGGCTTGACCCGGCGATCCATCCTCTTCGAGAGTCTTCGGAAGAGGATGGATGCGCGGATCAAGTCCGCGCATGACGAGTGAGGTTGGGCGCCGTCCCAGCTACATCAATAAATCAATCAGATGCGGCAGCAGCGGAATGTCCGCGGGCGGCATCGGATAGTCGCGCAGCTTGTTCGGCCGCACCCAGGCCAGTTGCTGGCCCTCGCGCGCGGTCACCAGGCCTTCCCAGCGCCGGCAGATGTAGAGCGGCATCAGCAGATGGAACGTCTCATAGGCGTGGCTGGCAAAGGTCAGCGGTGCGAGGCAGGCCTCGCGCACGGTGATGCCGAGCTCCTCGTCGAGTTCGCGGATCAGGCTCGCTTCGGGGCGCTCACCCGGCTCGAGCTTGCCGCCGGGAAACTCCCAGAGTCCCGCGAGCGTCTTGCCGGGCGGCCGCTGCGCCAGCAGCACACGATTATCGGCGTCGACGAGCGCGCAGGCGACGACGAGCGTGAGTTTCAGGTCGGGCATGATCCGATCGGTTGCGAGAGGGATGCGCCGGTCCGAGAACCAGGCACGCTGTTGAGGGAATTTTAACCTAGGCCGTTTCGCGCCCCGTTTCCACGGTTGAAATAAGCCAACCTTAATGGCCGGCCGCGTATTTTCACGGGTGAACGCCGTGGCCTCCTCATGGTTTGTTAGGCATCATTCATGCGAATTCTATCTAGCCTGCTCGGCCGCCTGCGCCGCGACGTCAGCGGCAACGTCGCAGTGACGTTCGCGATCGTCTGCGTTCCGCTGATCACCGCGGTCGGCTGCGGCGTCGACTACAGCCGCGCCAACCAGATGCGCGCCAAGCTGCAGGCGGCGGTCGACGCTGCCTCGGTCGGCGCAGTGTCCCGCACCGCGCCGGCCTTCATCGCCGCGGGCACGATGACCTCGGACGGCGTGATTGCCGCCGGCAACGACGACGCGGCAAAGATCTTCAACGGCAACATGTCCGGCACGTCGGGCTATACGCTGACCAGCCTGACGCCGGAGGTGAAGAAGGCCGGCTCGGTGCTGACCGCCACCGTGTCGTTCTCGGCCACCGTGCCGATGATGTTCATGAACATCGTCGGGTTCAAGACCCTGGCCCTGCAGGGCTCGTCGACGGCCAAGGCTTCGATGCCGCGATACATCGATTTCTACCTGCTGCTCGACAATTCGCCGTCGATGGGCGTGGCGGCGACGCCGGCGGACGTGACCAAGATGGTCAATGCGACCTCCGACAAATGCGCCTTCGCCTGCCACGACTACAACGACGCCAACAACTACTACAACCTCGCCAAGACGCTCAACGTCACCACCCGGATCGACGTGCTGCGCAACGCCACCCAGCAGCTGATGGACACGGCGCAGCAGACGCAGACCTATACGAACCAGTTCCGCATGGCGATCTATGATTTCGGCGCGGCGTCGAAGACGATCGGATTGCGGGCGCTGTTTTCGCTGTCGTCGAGCCTGTCCAGCGCCAAGAGCGCCGCCGGCAACATCGACCTGATGGGCGTCTACGGCAACAATGACGCCTACACCGCCGACAAGGATACGCCGTTCACCTCGGTATTCCCGGCCATCAACAACGAGATCGCGACGCCCGGCGACGGCACCACCGGCTCGCCGCTGAAATACCTGTTCTTCGTCTCCGACGGGGTCGCGGACGAGAGCAACGCGTCCTGCCTGAAGCCCAAGGCCAGCGGCAATCGCTGCCAGTCGCCGATCAATCCGGCGCTCTGCACCACGCTCAAGAACCGCGGCATCAAGATCGCCGTGCTCTATACCACCTATCTGCAGCTGCCGACCAACAGCTGGTACATGAGCTGGATCGATCCTTTCAACAAAGGACCGTTCGGTCCGTCGCCGAACAGCGAGATCGCGCAGAAGATGCAGGCCTGCGCCTCAGACGGCTTCTACTTCGAGGTCTCGCCGACCCAGGGCATCGCCGAGGCGATGAAGGCCCTGTTCCAGAAGGCGGTCGCCGACGCACGGATCGCGAGCTGATCAAAACGCCCCCCGGAAGCGCGCCGGCATTTGCGCGCTTCCTTGCCGCGGTCGGTTGCGGAATCAGGACCGGTAGTCGCCGTTGATCGCGACATACTCCTTGGTGAGATCGCAGGTCAGCACGCGGTCGCGGCCCTTGCCGAGGCCGAGCGCGACCTTGATCTGCACCTTCTGCGCCTTCATCGCCTCGGAGACTTCCGCCTCGTCATAGGACGGATCGCGCGCGCCCTTGGAGGCGACGCGGATGCCGTTGAACGAGATCGAGAGCTTGTCGCGATCGGCCGGCTCGCCGGCCTTGCCGACCGCCATCACCACGCGGCCCCAGTTGGCGTCCTCGCCGGCGATCGCGGTCTTCACCAGCGGCGAGTTGGCGATCGACATGGCGATCTTGCGCGCCGACGGCTTGCTCTTGGCGCCCTCGACGATGATCTCGACCAGCTTGCGGGCGCCCTCGCCGTCGCGCGCGACCTGCTCGGCGAGGTCGGCCAGCACGGCGTTGAACGCCTTGACGAATGCTTTGGCGCGCGGATCGCTGGCGCGGCTGATCTTCGGCGCGCCCTTCGCCGCGGCGGCGCCGGTGGCGAAGGCGAGCAGGGTGTCGGAGGTCGAGGTATCGCCGTCGATCGTCACCGCGTTGAAGGTGTCCTCGACGCCGGCCTTGAGCAGCGCCTGCAGTGCGGGGGCCGTGATCGGCGCATCAGTGAAGATGAACGACAGCATTGTCGCCATGTCTGGCGCGATCATGCCGGCGCCCTTGGCCATGCCGTTGATCGTCACCCTGGCCTTGCCGAGCTTCACGGTGGCGGTCGCCACCTTCGGGAAGGTGTCGGTGGTCATGATGGCGCGCGCCGCGCCCATCCAGTCCTCAGGCGCCGCGGTGCCGGCCAACCCTTCGAGCACGCCGTCGAATTTGGTCGCATCCAGCGGCTCGCCGATCACGCCGGTCGAGGCCAGGAAGATCTCGTCCTGCTTGCAGCCGACCGCCTTGGCGGCGATGGCCGCCGTCAGCGCCGTCGACTGCTTGCCGGTCTTGCCGGTGAAGGCGTTGGCGTTGCCGGAGTTCACCACCAGCGCGCGCGCCTTGCCGCCCTTCAGCTTGGCCCGGCACCATTCGACCGGCGCCGACGGGCATTTCGACAGCGTGAACACGCCGGCCACCGTGGTGCCGGGATCGACCAGCGCCAGCAGCACGTCGGTACGGTTCTTGTAGCGGATGCCGGCCGCCGCAGTCGCGAGCTTGACGCCCGCGACGGCGGGCATGTCGGGGATTTCGGTCGGGGCGAGCGGGGAGACGGCTGAGGACATCGGAGAGGCTTCCGGCAGGATGAGCGGGAAGCGCTCTGTATCATCTCAGTCGGCGTTGTGGGAGTAGATGCGCTCCCAATACTCCGCTGTCATCCCCGCGAACGCGGGGATCCATAACCACAGGGCGTTGTTGTAAGGCTCGGTACTGGCCACGTGCCTGTTCCACAGATCACGCGGTAGGGGTCCCGGCGTTCGCCGGGACGACACCTTTTGTGACGCGACGGTGACGGCTCTCTTTTGAGATGGCGCCGTCGCGTCTCAAGCCAAGTGGCGATGCCGCTTACTTCTTCGCCGGCTCGGCCGGCTTCGCATCGGCGGGCTTGGCATCCGCCGGCTTGGCCGTGTCGGTCGCGGCCGGCTTGTCCAGGCGCTCGATCTTGGCGGCCTCGCGCAGCTTGCCGACGTAGTCGGCCTGCGCCTTGCGGGTGACGTAGGTCTCGATCTGGCCCTTGACCTGGTCGAACTCCGGCGGCTTGCGGCTGCGCTTTTCCTCGACCTTGATGACGTGCCAGCCGAACTGGGTCTTCACCGGATCGGAGATCTTGCCCGGCTCCAGCGAGAAGGCGACGTTGGCGAATTCCGGCACCATCTGCTCCTTGGTGAAGAAGCCGAGGTCGCCGCCGTCCGAGGCGCCGGGATCCTTGGACTTCTTCTTGGCGAGCTCGGCGAAATCGGCACCCTTGGCGAGCTCGGCCTTGACGGCCTTGGCCTCGTCCTCGGTCTCCACCAGAATGTGGCGGGCGTGGACCTCCTGTTCGCCGCCGATCTGCTTGGCGGCTTCCTCATAGACCTTCTTCATCGCGTCCGGCGTGGTCGCGGCCTTGCCCTCGGTGGCGAGCAGGCTGTCCATCAGCAGCCGGTTGCGGGTGAAGGCGAGGCGCTTCTTGAACTCCTCGGTGTCGGCGACCTTCTTGTCCTCGGCCGCCTTGGCGACCAGCTTCATGTCGATCAGGAACGACAGCACGTTCTCGTCCTTGGTCGCCGGATCCATCTGCGCGAGGCTCTGTCCGAGCTCCTCCTCGGCGAGCGTCACGTCGCTCTTGCGGATCTCGGCGCCGTTCACCTTGGCCAGCACCGGGTTGGCATCGTCGGCGGCGCGTGCGGGCGCGGCAAGCAGGGACAACGCGAGACTTCCGGCGAGAGCGGTGGCAAGGCCGAGGCGCAGGCCGGTTTTCGTAACCGGGAACGACGTGGTCATGGAAAATCCTTGTTGAGAAGAGGGGGCTCGAGGGGGAGGCCTCAGGGCGGCCGGGACACTCGCCCAATCGCCGGGCCTTGGCAACGCGAAAAGTCTGTCAATTTCGTGAAATCGGCGACATGTTGGCGGCGACGGCCCGCCGTCGGGCGCCGTTGACAACGTTCCCCCCCAGCCATATCTCTCCCCGGTCGCTTCAAGGGCGATAGCGCTTATTTTGCTGCGTTTTTGGCCGTTGAACCCTGGTTTGCCTGTCTCCCACTCATCTGGCGGACGCCGCCCGGCGCCGAAGGTCGAGGCTGGCGCGGGTGCTGCGGTGCATCACGTCGGGAACAGCAAACCCAAACCACGAGTTACGGCTGCTACGCAGACCCCATAGAGGCAGGATTTCAGCAATGATCGGCGCGCTCGCCCGTAAGCTATTCGGCTCCGCCAACGACCGTCGCGTCAAGGGCTACCAGTCCCGTGTCAACGCCATCAACGCGCTGGAGCCGGAGCTCGCCAAGCTGACCGACGAGCAGCTCAAGGCGCGCACCGAGGAGTTCAAGACGCAGCTCGCCGACGGCAAGACGCTCGACGACCTCCTGGTCCCGGCCTTCGCCACCGTCCGCGAGGCCTCCAAGCGCACCCTCGGCCAGCGCCATTTCGACGTCCAGCTGATCGGCGGCATGGTGCTGCACGAGGGCGACATCGCCGAGATGAAGACCGGCGAAGGCAAGACCCTGGTGGCGACCCTCGCGGTCTACCTCAACGCGCTCGCCGGCAAGGGCGTCCACGTCGTGACGGTGAACGACTACCTCGCCCGCCGCGACGCCGGCTGGATGAGCCAGATCTACGGCTTCCTCGGCCTGACCACCGGCGTGATCGTGCACGGCCTCGACGATGCCGAGCGCAAGGCGGCCTATGCCTGCGACATCACCTACGGCACCAACAACGAATACGGCTTCGACTATCTGCGCGACAACATGAAGTACCGGCTGGAGGACATGGTCCAGCGCGGGCACTATTTCGCGATCGTCGACGAGGTGGACTCGATCCTGATCGACGAGGCGCGCACGCCGCTGATCATCTCCGGCCCGCTCGACGATCGCTCGGAGTTCTACAACACCATCGACACCTTCGTGCCGAAGCTCGACAAGACCGACTACGAGGTCGACGAGAAGCAGCGCACGGTGACGCTCACCGAAGCCGGCATGGAGAAGATCGAGACCCTGCTGCGTGACGCCGGCCAGCTCAAGGGCGACTCGCTCTACGACGTCGAGAACGTCTCCGTCGTCCATCACATCAACCAGGCGCTGCGCGCACACACGCTGTTCACCCGCGACAAGGACTACATCGTCCGCGACGGCGAGGTCGTGATCATCGACGAATTCACCGGCCGCATGATGCCGGGCCGGCGCTATTCGGAAGGCCTGCACCAGGCGCTCGAAGCCAAGGAGCATCAGCCGGTTCAGCCCGAGAACCAGACGCTGGCCTCGATCACCTTCCAGAACTACTTCCGCATGTACGCCAAGCTCGCCGGCATGACCGGCACGGCCGCCACCGAGGCCGACGAGCTGTTCGACATCTACAAGCTCGAGGTGCTGGAGATCCCGACCAACCTGCCGGTCGCGCGTCTCGACGAGGATGACGAGGTCTATCGCACCCAGCAGGAGAAATACGCCGCGATCCTCGCCGAGATCGAGCGAGCGAATTCGCGCCTGCAGCCGGTGCTGGTCGGCACCGCCTCGATCGAGAAGTCCGAGGTGCTGGCCGCCTATCTCAAGCAGCACGGCTACAAGCAGATCGATTTCGGCAGCGAGCGCGCGCTCGACAAGCTCTATGCTGCGGCCCGCGCCGGCAAGCCGGCCAAGCTGTTCGCAGTGCTGAACGCGCGCTTCCACGAGCAGGAAGCCTACATCGTGGCGGAAGCCGGCGTGCCCGGCGCGATCACGATCGCGACCAACATGGCCGGCCGCGGCACCGACATCAAGCTCGGTGGCTCCTTGGAGATGCGCATCCAGCAGGAGACCGGTGGCATTACTGATGAGGCCGAGAAGGCCGCCAAGATCGAGCAGATCAAGGCCGACATCGCCCGTTTCCGCGAGATCGTGCTGAAGGCCGAGGAGACGGTCGAGATCGAGCCGGCCAAGGGCTCGAAGCCTGCCAAGACCGTGACCAAGCCGGGCGGCCTCTACATCATCGGTTCCGAGCGGCACGAATCCCGCCGCATCGACAACCAGTTGCGCGGCCGCTCCGGCCGTCAGGGCGACCCCGGCCGCTCCAAGTTCTTCCTGTCGCTGGAAGACGATTTGATGCGGATCTTCGGGTCCGACCGGCTCGACAGCATGCTGACCCGGCTCGGCCTGAAGGAAGGCGAGGCCATCATCCATCCCTGGATCAACAAGGCGCTGGAGAAGGCGCAGCAGAAGGTCGAGGCGCGCAACTTCGACATCCGCAAGAACCTCCTGAAGTTCGACAACGTCCAGAACGACCAGCGCAAGGTGATCTTCGACCAGCGCGTCGAGCTGATGCAGGACGAGAGCGTGGTCGAGACCATCACCGACATGCGCCACGCCTTCATCGACGACCTCGTCGCCAAGCACGTGCCGGAGCACGCCTATGCCGAGCAGTGGGACGTGACCGGGCTGAAGGAGGAGCTGAAGCGCGTGCTCGATCTCGACCTGCCGGTCGAGGACTGGGCCAAGGAAGAGGGCATCGCCGACGAGGAGCTGCTCAAGCGCATCGAGACCCACGCCGATGAGCGCATGGCCGCCAAGGTTGCGCAATGGGGCCCCGACGTGATGCGCTACGTCGAGAAGACGATCCTCTTGCAGACGCTGGACCATCTCTGGCGCGAGCACCTGGTGATGCTCGATCATCTGCGCCAGGTCATCGGCTTGCGCGGCTACGGCCAGCGCGATCCGTTGCAGGAGTACAAGTCGGAAGCCTTCACGCTGTTCGAGGCCATGATCGCGCATCTGCGCGAGGCCGTCACCGCGCAGCTGATGCGGGTCGAGATCGTGCCGCCGGAGGAGCAGCAGCAGGTGCTGCCGCCGATGCAGGCGCACCACGCGGATCCCAACACCGGCGAGGACGAAATGGCCTTCGCCAACGTGTCGCTCGTGCCGTCGTCAGGTGCAGCCCCGGTCCCGGCCGAAGCGCGCAACCCGAACGACCCCGCCACCTGGGGCAAGATCGGCCGCAACGAGGATTGCCCGTGCGGCTCGGGCAAGAAGTACAAGCACTGCCACGGAAAGTACGCGTAGGCGCGGGTCTGCGCGCGGCAGTCTCTCCATCGTCGTTGCGAGCGAAGCGAAGCAATCCAGAGTCCCGCCCGCGACTCTGGATTGCCTCGCAGCGCTCGCAATGACGCTGTTGATCGAGCTGTGTGCCGAACCCACCGCCGTCATCCCGGCGAACGCCGGGATCCATAACCGCAGGCCGGCGTGCTTGCGCACACTGCTCGCTCCAGCATGCCGCCTCACACCTGCTGGCAGCATGGGGCTGAGATCAGCGCACGGCGACGCGCGCGTGATGCTGTGCTTACGAGCGGCCGTGCTGCGTCCAGCCCGACGTCCACTTTCGGATGCGCGCGGCGGAGCGTTGCAGGTTGCCGGCCTTGAGCTCGCCGGAGCAGACGGCGGCGGTCAGCGCGCGATTGATCTCGCGGCCGACGTCGGAGGTCTGATCCGCGTCGCTCAATTTGGTGAACATGATGATATCCGCGCCCGCCTTGACCGCGTCGATGGCGGCGGCGGCCGGCGGCTTGGCATCGAGGATGGCTTTCATGGCGAGATCGTCCGTCATCACCACGCCGTCGTAGCCGAGGTCGCGGCGCAGCAGGCGATCGATCGCATGTCCGTCGCTCTGGGTGGCAACGCCGCCCCATCGCCGGGAATTGGCCAGATGTCCGACCATGATCGCCCCGGCGAGCCCTCGCCTCATCAGCCGCCGGTACGGCTTCAACTCTGCCGGTGACCAGGTGGTTGTGACGTCGGCAATGCCGGCATGGCTGTCGGCGGTCGATGATCCATGCCCGGGAAAATGCTTGAGCACCGTCAGGATGCCCTTCTTCCGGTGCGCCTGGATGAACGCCGCCGCATAGCGCACGACGGCGTCGGAGTCGGCGCCATAGCTGCGTTGCCGCTGCCCGATGACCGGGTTCGACGGGTTGGTGTTGAGGTCCACCACCGGCGCGAGATTTATGTTGATGTGCAGCGTCGCGAGCTTCTCGGCGAGCGCGGTGTAAGCGCTTCGCGCCGCCGTGATGGAGCCGCGAGCGACCTCTGCGGCCGACGGTGTTTCCGCAAGGCCGACATTCGATCCGAGCCGCTCGACCGTACCGCCTTCATCGTCGATGGCGATGAACGGAGGAGACGCGCATTTGCATGATCGGATCCGGTCGATCATCGCGGTGAGATCGTCCGATGTTCCGACGTTGCGGCCGAGGATGACGACGCCGCCGATCAACCCCTCCTCGAGATCGGACAGGACTTGCTGAAATCCCGGATCCGATGTCTTGGTCCCGAAGAAACCGGCCATGATCATCGGGCCGACCAGTTGCGCGGTTGCCGGTCTCTTGCTGCAGTCGGCAGCAAGGCCGGTCTGACCCGACAGCGTCAGGAATGCGGCCGCCAGGGACCGTCGGCCAAATCGTCGGAGCATGGCGATCCCCGCTTGGCGGCTGTTTCGGCGACTCAGGTTCACCGGTTCAGATCACGTCGCTGACCGCAGGACTCAGATCGTCGCCAGACCGCCGACCCTTGCCCCTTCCGCAATCGTCCGCGGCGCCGCGTTCAGCTGCTCGATCGCAAAGCCGGCCGCCTTCTTGTAGCCGGCCATGAACGCGTCGCGTTCGGCCGGCGGGATCACGTCATCGATATCGGTGAACGTCCCGCCACAACGCTCGTCCACCAGATTGAGCAGGCCGAACGGTCCGGCGCCGCGGTTGCGCAGGATGACCTGCGAGATCGGGGCGCACAGTTTCTCGTCATAGGCCGCGAGCGCGGCGGGCGTCACGCCGTGCGCGAGCAGGCAGGTGCCGAGCACGCGGGCGTCGACGATCGCCTGGCTCGCGCCATTGGAGCCAGTCGGGTACATCGCATGCGCGGCGTCGCCCATCAGCGCCACCGGCCCGTCGACCCAGGTCGGCACCGGATCGCGGTCGATCATCGGGTTCTCGTAGGCGCCGTCGGCGCCGGCGATCAGCGCGGGCACGTCGAGCCAATCATAGGTCCAGCCGGCGAAGTGGTGAGCAAACTCGCTCACCGGAACCTGGCGGAACCAGCCGGTCTGCTTCCAGCCCTCGGTGTTGTCCATCGTCACTTCCGCGATCCAGTTGATCAGCGCCAGTCCGGTCTTCGGATCGGGATGCGAGATCGGATAGACCACGACGCGATGGCGGTGGGTGCCCAGCCCGACGAAGGACGAGCCGGTGCGCATCGGCTTCGCCCAGGTGACGCCGCGCCACATCACGGCGCCGCCCCAATGGATCGGCGGCTGCGTGGGATGCATCTGCGCCCGGATCGCCGAGTGGATGCCGTCGGCGCCGATCAGGAGCCGCCCGCGCTGCTCGGAGCGCGAGCCGTCGGCATGCTCGACGCGGGCCATCACCGACCCATCGGCATTCTTGTCATATCCAGTGACGCGGCTGCCGAGCCGCACGGCGTCGCGCCCGGCACGCTCCACCAGCCGGCTGTACAGCAGCATGTGCAGCTTGCCGCGATGCACGGCATATTGCGGCCAGTTGTAGCCGGCGAGCAGGCCGCGCGGCTCGGAATAGATGTCGTTGCCGTTCAGCCCGACCAGCGCCCATTCCTTCGCTGGGACCCCGACCTGGTCGAGATCATCTGCGCCGATGCCGAGATCATAGAGCTCGCGCACGGCATTGGGCTGCAAATTGATGCCGACCCCGAGCGGCCGCATCTCGCGCACGCTTTCATGGACGATGCAGGGCACGCCGATCTGCTGCAGGGTCAGCGCCGTCGCCAGGCCGCCGATGCCGCCGCCGGCGATGATGACAGGGAGGTCGGTCATGGGCATGGTCCGTCGCGCGTGAACTCGGAAAACAAGGCTCGCAAGGAGGGTCAAAGGGCATGGGGGCGCGGGCGCTGCAGCGCGCGCGGGAATCGCCTCCCCTCGATCCACGACAGGCATCGTCTGCCGGTCTGATGGGAAAAGGCCTAGTTCAGAAGGCGCGCGGAGACAAGGGGAATGGGCTCTCCGTGCAGGTATGATAGGCTGGCGCCATGTGGCGCCGATGTCTCGTATTGTCTCTGTCCCTGCTTCTCTCTTTTGCTGGGAGCCTAGCCATGGCCTTCGACATCGAGGCTCATCGCGGCGGCCGCGGTCTGTTTCCGGAGAACACGCTGCAGGCCTTTGCCGCTGCGCTGGCAATGGGTGTCGACACGCTCGAGCTCGATATCGGTGCCACTCGCGATGGCGTGCTCGTGGTCTCGCATGAGCGGCGCATCAATCCGGATCTCGCCCGCGATGCCGCCGGCAACTACGTCGCTCAGCCCGGGCCGCTGCTGATCGAGCTGCCGCTCTCGGAGGTGCAGTCCTACGACCTCGGCCAGATCCGTCCAGGCAGCGACTACGCCAGGCAGTTTCCGGAGCAGCGGGCCTTGTCGGGTGATGTTCCTCCGCCGTGCATTCCGACCCTGAAACAGCTCATCGATCTGGTGCGCAGCGCGGGCAACACGCATGTGCGCCTCAACATCGAGACCAAGCTCGATCCCCATCATCCCGAGGAGGCGCCCGATCCGGAACGCTTCGTCACGCTGCTGCTCGATCTGCTGAAGGCGGAGGCGTTCACCGACCGCGTCATGGTCCAGTCGTTCGACTGGCGCACCCTGCAGCTGGTGCAGCAGCGTGCGCCTGAGATTCCGACGGTGTATCTGACGATCCAGCGCGGCAGGTCGCCGAACGTCTCTCTCGCACAGGCCACGCATTGGACTGCCGGCTTCAACCCCGCCGATCACGGCGGCTCGCTGCCGCGCACAATCCGCGCGGCCGGCGGCAAGGTGTGGTCGCCCTATTTCGCCGATGTCACGCCCGAGCTGATCAGTGAGGCGCATGCGCTCGGCTTGCGAGCCGTCGTGTGGACGGTCAACAAGCCCGAGGACATGGCGCGGCTGATCGATATCGGAGCCGACGGCATCATCTCCGATCGTCCGGATCTGTTGCGCAAGGTGGCGGTCGAGAAGGGCGTCTTATGGCCCGCGGCATCGCCCGGCGAGCCAAAGTAGAAACGGACGGCGGCAGCCGTCCGCCTTGACAAATCCCGTGCGTGCGAGCCCGCGGTCTCAGAATCGATAGTTCACGCCGAGCGTTGCGGCGTGCATGCGGTCGCTGACCTCGAAGCCGGTGATGTTGACGACCGGGGCCGTGTTGGTCATCGTGATGCCGCGGGTGCCGAAGTCATAGTAGTTGTATTCGACATTCGCCGACCAATGCGGCGCAAAGGCCCACTCGACACCGCCTCCGACGGTCCAGCCGGGCCGCGTCGACGTCGTGCTCGGATCGACCGCATCTCCCGCCGGCAGGATGAACGGGTCCTCATTGCGCTCGCGGGTCCATGCAGCACCGCCGCGGGCATAGACCAGCCAACGCTCGCCATAGATGTAGCCGAGCCGAACCGTTGCTGAAGCCAGGACATCGTTCGTTGTGATGAATTGCGAGGGGCGGACCGCTCCGGTGATGCGGTTCCGCACTGAGCCGGGATGACTTGTTCGCAGCGTGCTCCAGGAAGCGCGGGCTTCGGCGCCGATCGCCCAGTTGGGCGCAAACTGGTAGTCGCAGCCGATCTGGCCGCCACCGACAAAGCCTGCGGCATCGTAGTCCCTTGAGACGCCGAGATCATTCGTCGTCCGATCGTCGCTGACCAGTCCGCCGAGATGGCCACCGGCGAAACAGCCGGTCCAGGTGAACTTGATGGGAGCTGCCGGGGGGCTGGCCTTGAGGGGCAGATCGGCGGCGAACACAGTCGAGGCGGTGAAGGCAATCGCCGCCGTACCCAGCAGAACTCTCAGCATTCCCAGAATTCCTCAGCTTCCCGCCGAGGTGGTAACATGCAGCGGTCGAACTGCATGTAGTTCGACCGCAACATTCCGCAAAATTACCGAGCGGGCCCCCACTTGGGGCTCTTGCTCTGCCGGTGCTCACCCCATCACCACCTCGTGCCGGATCACGAACGGCGCCAGCAGCGTGTGCACCTCGTTCTCGATCGCCTCCCGGCTCTCCGCCGGCACGTTGCGCAAGGTCACCGTGGCGAGGCTGCCGTGGCTGCCATGGGCGCCGACCTTGACGCTGCAATCGATGCCGCGGTCGGTCAGTTGCGACAGCACCTTGGTGAACACGCGCGCCGCGGCATCCCAGCGCAGCTGCGGCTTGAACACCTTGCCGACGCCGGTCACCGGCATCGGATCGATCGGGATGATCTGCACCGGCACGGCGGCGCGCTCCGGCGTGCGCGCGCGCACCCAGTCCTCCAGCTCGCCCGGCTGCACGGCAGCACCGGGCTTGAGCTGGACATAGCCGATCGGCAGCTCGCCGGCGTAAGCGTCGGGCTGGCCGACCACCGCGGCGAAGCCGACCGAAGGATGCTGGAACAGGATCTCCTCGATCGGCGCCGGATCGATGTTGTGGCCGCCGCGGATCACGAGATCCTTGGCGCGGCCGGTGATCCACAGGAAGCCGTCGGCATCGAGCCGGCCGAGATCGCCGGAGTTCACCCAATGGCCGTCGACGAAGGCGCCCTTGTTGTGGACGTCGTCGAGATAGCCGGAGAACACGCCGGGCCCGGCCATGATGACGACTCCGATCTCATCCGGTGCGCAATCGCGCTCGTAACGGCCATCGGCGTCGAGCTTGACGATCCGCACCTTGGCGTAAGGCAGGGGCAGGCCGACCGAGCCGAGCCGGATCGGCTGGTCCGGATAGGCCATGGTGTGCACGCTCGCGGTCTCGGTCATGCCGTAGACTTCGATCACCGGCAGCTTGAGCTTGTCCATGATCGCCTGTCCGACCGCGACCGGAATCGCCGAGCCGCCGCCTGCGGCGTAGCGCAGGCTGGAGATGTCGGCATCGCCCTGCGGCACCGCGAGCGTCGCCGCCAGCACGGTCGGCACGCTCGATAAGGTCTCCGGCTTGAAGCGCTCGACCAGGCCCCAGATGTTGCGCACCGCGTTCGGATTGCGCCAGCCGGCGCCGGAGAGCACGACGAGGCAGCCGCCCGCCGACAGCGTCTGCAGCGCCTGGGTCAGCGATCCCCCGACATGAAACAGCGGCATGCCGAACAGCAGGGTGCCGCCGGGCTTGGCCTTCAGGATCAGGTTGACGCCCCAGGCCTGATAGACCTGATTGCCATGGCTGTGGCGCACCAGCTTCGGCGTGCCGGTGGTGCCGCCGGTGTGGAAATAGGCGGCGGTGTCGCTCGCCTTGATCTGCCGGCCGCTGACCAGATGATCGCTCGGCTGCGGCCCGATCAAATCGTTGAAGGCATGAATGCCGTTGGCAGGATCACCGCCGCCGCCATGCACCTGCACGATCGCCTTGAGGTGCTTGAGGCCGCCGCGCACCTTCTCCACCTTCTGCCAGATGTCGGTGCCGGGCAGGGGACCGAGCGCCACCAGCACCTTGGTCTTGGCGGCATCGAGAATCTCGGCGATCTGGTGCGGCTCGAGCAGCGGATTGACCGGGTTGGCGATGCCGGCCGCCTCGGCGCCGAACAGCGTCACGAACGCGTCCGGCACCAGAGGCAGCATGAAGCTGACGACGTCGTCAGGGCCGACGCCGAGCGCATGAAACATGTTCGCGGCCTGCGTCACCCTGGCGACGAAGTCGCGATAGGAGATCACGACCGGCGTATCGGCGGGATCGGCATTCTGCAGAAACTGGATCGCCGGCGCGTCCGGATTGGCAGACGCGCCGCATTTCAGCGCCTCATAGGTGCTCCGCGCGGCGATGCGTTCATCATACGGCGTCTGCTCGAAGGCGCGGATGTCAGCGGTGCTGGCGAATGTCGGATAGTCGCTGCCGATGGCGCGATCGAGCAGATGAATGCCCATGGCCTGTCCTCCCGGTGTCGTGTCCTCGTCCGGCCGATGCGGCCGGTGATCGCGCGCGGGCTCTGTGGCCCGTTTGTCGCGATCGCGAGAGGACAGGATGAGCGAGGATTCGTCTTGCGTCTATCCCGGTATGATTGGGGACTCCGGGAGAATTGTCGCAGCAACGCTGCGCTGCAGCGTTAGTTGGGGAGAAGCGCGCTGTCGCTCACCCGGATCGAGCCCCGCCATGCGCTGTGCGATACAGCGCCCTCTCCCACAAGGGGAGGTGGCGCATTAACGCGCACCGCGAATCGATCGTTCAAGCAGCGCCTCCTCAGCTCGCCGCGTCGATCAAATTTTCGAGCAGCCGCTTCAGCTCGCCGGTGGCCTTGTCGCCATAGTTCTCCAGGATGTGCGCTTCCTGGCTGGCCGCCAGCGAGTTCAGCCGCTTGCACAGCGCCTTGCCATGGTCGCTGATGAACATCAGCACCTTGCGGCGGTCGTGGGCGTCCTGGCGACGGTAGACCAGCGAGTCGGACACCATGCGGTCGATCATCTTGGTCAGGGTCGGGTGGTTCAGCAGCACCGCGTCGGCGAGGTCGCCCATCGAGTGTCCCTCGCCGTCCGAGAGCACCTTGAGGATGCGCCACTGCTCGACGGGCACGCCTTCCGTGCTGAGGCGCGATTCCAGCTGCCGGTTGATCTCCCGGTTGGCCTGCGCGAGCAGATAGGCGAGATGTTCGGTGAGGGGGGTGTTGGGATGGGGCGGTTTGGCCACGATGAACTTCGCTTGCGGTCCCGGCTTGAATGAATGTCCGGCAGTTGCTGCCCGATCTATATGCATCCCAATTCTTGAACATTCAACATTTTCGAATAGGATATTTGCCGAACGCGTGCTGATTTTGACGGCGTATGACCGCCGGCCCACAATGGGCCAGACACGGTTGCGGCCAAGGAGTGGGTGTGCTCTCGACAGGATCTGTCACGGCCGGGCGTTTCGGTCTGCCGCCATCCCTGCTGTTCAGGAGCCCGCCCCGGCGGGCCGGCCTTCCTGCACTCGCCCCCTTCGATCCCGACCGTCTCCAGCGGCGCGGCTCCCGGAGCCGGCTGCGCATCGGCAACTTCCTCACCTTCTCCGGCTCGCCCGGCATCTGGGGGCCGGCTGCGACCAACAGCGCGCTGCTGGCGGTGTCCGAGATCAACCGCCGCGGCGGCATCCTCGGCCGCGAGATCGAATTGTCGTTCTACGATTCCGGCGGCCCTGTGGCCGAGGTGGTCGAGCGCGCCAGGGATGCCCTCGAATTCGACGATATCGACGTCGTGACGGGCTCGCATATCAGCGCGGTCAGGCTGGCGCTGCGCCGGCTCACCCGCGGCCGCATCCCCTATGTGTATACGCCGGTCTATGAAGGTGGCGAGCGCACGCCCGGCGTGATGGCGATCGGCGAGACGCCGCACAGCCAGACGCGCCCTGCCATCCACTGGCTGGCGGAGAACAAGCGCGCCCGGCGCTGGTACCTGATCGGCAGCGACTATGTCTGGCCGTGGCAGTCGCATCTTCAGACCAAGACCTACATCACCGAGGCCGGCGGCCAGGTGGTCGGCGAGGAGTTCGTGCCGGTGGGCGAGGATGATCACCAGGCGCATCTGGCGCGCATCCGCGCCGCCCGGCCCGATGTCGTGCTGGTCTCGCTGATCGGCACCGACAGCATCACCTTCAATCGCGCCTTCGGCGAGTCGGGCCTCGCCGCGACCACGCTGCGTCTCGCCGGCGCGGTGGACGAAACGGTGCTGCTCGGCATCGGCGCCGACAACACCGAGAATCTGTATACCTCTTCCGGCTATTTCAGCTGCATCGGCTCCAAGGCCAATGACGCGTTCATGAGCCGCTACACCGCCATGTTTGGCGCCCAAGCGCCGCCGGTCGGATCGGTCGGCCAGTCGAACTACGAGGGCCTGCGCTTCCTGAAGGCCGCCGCCGAGCGCGCCGGCTCGCTGTCCCTGCGACCGCTCGCTGCCGCCGGCCGCAACATCGTCTATTCCGGCGCGCGCGGCGAGGTGACGATCCGGCAGGGCCGCGCCGGCATGGCGATGCATCTCGCCGCGGCCGACGGGCTCGATTTCAAGATCATCCGAACTTTCTGAGACGTCCGCCTGCTCAGGCAGCCGCAGCGCTCTTGGCAGGCGCGCGCGCCGGCGCTGTCGGCACGTCGCGGATCATCCGGCTGATCGCCTCCTGCGGCATCGGCTTGCCGAACAGGAAGCCCTGCACGCTGCTGCAGCCCTCCTCGCGCAGGAAGGCGAGGTGCTGCTCGGTCTCGACGCCCTCGGCCAGCACGGGGATGTTGAGGCTGCGCCCGAGCAGCAGGGTCGCCTTGACGATCGCCGCGGCGTGCACGCTGGTCTCGACCGACTGGATGAAGCTCTTGTCGACCTTGATCTTGTCGAACGGAAACACCTGCAAGGTCGACAGCGACGAGTAGCCGGTGCCGAAATCGTCCATCGCCACCGTGACCCCGATGGCCTTCAGCGCCTGCATTACCTGTAGCGCGTGCTGGCGGTCGGCGATGATGCCCGTTTCTGTCAGCTCGATCTCCAGCCGCTCCGGCGCCAATCCGGTCTCGCGCAGCACCTCGGCGACGCGCTTCGGCAGGTCGTGGTTGAGCTGCATCGGCGCGACGTTGACGGCGACCTTGAACGGCTGGCTCCAGCTCGCGGCGGTGGCGCAGGCGGTGCGCAGCACCCAGTCGCCGATGTCGACGATCAGCCCGGTTTGTTCGGCCATCGGAATGAAATCGTTCGGCGGCACGCGGCCCTTCACCGGGTGGTTCCAGCGCAGCAGCGCCTCGAAGCCGATGATGCCGCCGCTCTGCGTGTCGTTCTGCACCTGGTAGTGCAGCTCGAACTCGTTGCGCACCAGCGCGCGCTTGAGGTCGATGGCGAGCTCGGCGCGCCGCCGGCTGGCCTCGTCCATCGACGGCTCATAGGTGCAGATCTTGCCCTGGCCGAGACTCTTGGCGCGGTACATCGCGAGGTCGGCGCGGGTGAGAAGCTCGTCGGCGGTGAGGCCGTGGTCGGGATGCAGCGCGATGCCGATGCTGCAGCCGACCGAGAGGCTGCGTTCCTCCCACTCGACGGGCGCCAGCACCAGCGTGCGCATCCGCTCGGCGAACTTCGCCGCCTCGGTGCGCGCGAAGATCTCGCTCTTGACCGCGACGAACTCGTCGCCGCCGATCCGCGCCAGGAACTCGCCGGGCTGCAGCGTCGATGCAATACGCTGAGCGATCATCGTCAGCACGGCATCGCCCGCGGCATGGCCGTGCGCGTCGTTGATGTCCTTGAAGCGGTCGAGGTCGATCGCGAGCACCACCAGGTGCGCCGTCTCGTCGCCGTCGGTCAGCAGCGGCGCCAGCCGATGGCCGAGGCCGTTGCGGTTGGGCAGGCCGGTCAGCGGATCCTGCAACGCGAGCTGCCGATAGCCTTCGACAGCCTCCTGCGCCGCCTGCAGATCGATCATATAGGCCGAGGCGGCCATCGCCATGATCAGGCCGATGCCGGTGACGATGCTGATCAGCATCACGCTGTCGGACAGCGATTGCACGGGCGCGTCGATGCCGGCCATCGGCGCCAAGGTCAGCGCAGCCATGCCGGTGAAATGCAGGCTCAGGATCGCGAGCACCATCGCCAGCGAGCTGCCATATTTGCAGAACCGCGTGACGGGACGGGCGATGCGGTTGGCGGCGACGGCGCCGAAGCCCGTCGCCAGCGCGACCGAGAGCCAGATCGCCGGCGCGTGCCAGGTTCGGATGCCGTCGAGATTGAGCGCGCCCATGCCGGTGTAATGCATCGCGGCGATGCCCAGCCCGAACACGGCGCCGCCGGCCTCGATCAGCGGGCCGCGCTGCGTCCGCGTGGTGATGAAGAAGCCCAGCCAGGAAAACACCACGGCGAGGCCGAGCGAAGCGAACGTGAGTCCCGCCTCGAACGAACGGTTGCCGGATGCGTCATAGCCGAGGATGGCGGCAAAATGCGTCGTCCAGACCGTGCCGCCGGCGACCAGCCCGGCCAGGAACAGCAGATGGAAGCGTCGCAGGCCGGTGTTGCGGCGGACGCGCGCCAAGAGCCGCATCGACAGCAGGGAGCCGAGCACGCAGACCAGCAGCGCGGCGGCGACGTAGCGCAGATCATGATCGGCGGGCAGGCAGGACAGAATCGTCAACATCGGCAATTTACCTCACGCAGCCAGCTACGCTCCGCGGCGGGACGGGTTTTGGCGCGCGCGGAATCGCGGTTAGCGAAGCGTCAACGCGGGCAGCACCTCTGCCCGCGCCGAGTCATGCACGAGGTCGGACAGCCGATGATTAAGCCGCCGGCCGCCGGCGCTGGGTTTCGCCATGGAACCTGGGACATCGTGACGAAACTGCCAACGCCATGCGCGACTCTTTGCGGAGCTGGAACACGCGGGACTATTTGCTGGCGACGTTGCCGGGCAGCGCGTAGGCCCGCACATAGTCGCCGAGCTTGGTCCCGAACGAGCCGTGCCCGCCATCGACGGTGACGACATACTGTTTGCCGCCGGCCTCGTAGGTCATCGGCGTCGACTGGCCGCCGGCCGGCAGCCGGTCCTGCCACAGCAGGCGGCCGTCCTTGACGTCGAAGGCGCGGATGTAGTCGTCCATGGTGCCGGTCAGGAAGGCGACGCCGCCCGCAGTGACCATCGGGCCGCCGAGCATCGGTACGCCCAGCTTGAACGGCAGCGGCAGCGGCGCCTGGTCGCGGATGGTGCCGACGCGGTGCTGCCAGACGATCGCGTTGGTCTTGAGGTCGATGGCGGCGAGACTGCCCCAGGGCGGCGCCATGCAGGGGATGCCGAGCGGCGACAGGAAGATGCCGAGCGAGACGCCGTAGGGCGTGCCGTACATCGGCTGCACGCCGAGCTCGGTGCCCGGCGGATGCGCGGCGTTGGGTTCGGCCGGATTGTCCTTGCCGCGCGGCACCAGCCGCGACACGAACGGGATCGACTGCGGATTGGCGATCGCGATCTTCCGAACGGGATCGATGGCGATGCCGCCCCATTCGAACATGCCGAAATCGCCGGGATAGACCAGCGTGCCCTGCTCGGAGGGGGGCGTGAACGGCCCTTCGTAGCGCAGCCGCTTGAACATGATGCGGCACGCCAACTGATCGAACATCGTCGCGCCCCACATCTGCGCGCCCGAGAGCTCCTTTCGCGGCCGGAAGCTCAGTTCGGAGAAGGGTTGTGTCGGCGACAGCCGGTCGCCGGGCGCAGCGCCCTGCGGCACCGGCTTCTCCGGCGCGGGGACCAGCAGATGCCCGTCGCGGCGATCGAGCACGAAGATGTTGCCGGTCTTGGCCGGCACGTAGATCGCCGGCACCACGCCGTCCTTGCCGGGCATGTCGACCAGGCTCGGCTGCGACGGCATGTCCATGTCCCACAGATCATGATGCACATTCTGGAACGACCAGCGCAATTTTCCCGTGGCGATGTCGAGCGCCACCAGCGCCGAATCATAGCGCTCGTTGTCGGCCGAGCGGTTGCCGCCCCAGATGTCCGGCGAGCTCGAGCCGAGCGGGATGTAGACCAGGCCGAGCGCCTCGTCGGCCGCGCCGACGCTCCAGCCGTTCGGCGAGCCCGGCGTGAAGTGATGCGTGGCCGACGGCATCTCGTTGGGATCGGGATTGCCGGGATCGAACGCCCACAGCAGCTTGCCCGTGTAGACGTCGAAGCCGCGGATCGCGCCCGACGGCACCTTGTTGGAGTAGTTGTCGATCACGGCGCCGGCCATGATCACGACCTTGTCGGTGACGACCGGCGGCGAGGTGCCTTCGTAGAAGCCGAGCGTGGTGATCTCGTTGCCGGCCTTGAGATCGATCTGGCCGTGCTCGCCAAAGCCCTCGCATGGCTTGCCGCTGTCGGCGTCGAGCGCAAACAGCCTTCCGTCATTGGTCGGCAGGAAGATGCGCCTGGCGCATTCCGTCGGGGCCGCCGCGCCTGACACGTCGACCGCGCCCGGCTTGGTCTCGTGATAGGCCACGCCGCGGCAGGTCATGTGCTGGAAATTCTTGTGATGTTCGATCTGTGGATCAAACTTCCAGCGCTGCTTGCCGGTGGCGGCATCGAGCGCGAACACGATCTGATGCGGCGAGCAGGTGTAGAGCAGATCGCCGATCTTCAGCGGCGTGACCTCGTTGGTGAACTCGTCGGGATCGTCGGGCCCTTTGCGGTCGCCGGTGCGGAATTCCCAGGCGAGCTTGAGAGTCTTCACATTGTCGGGTGTGATCTGCTTCAGGCTCGAGAAGCGCGTGCCGAAATTGGTCGCGCCATAGGCGGTCCAGTCCGCCTGCGCCTCGGCTGGCGCGGTATCGGTGCCGGCCGTCGCCGCCGCGGTCTGCGGCAGCGCGCCATCGGCGCCGAAACGATCGCCGCGCAAGGAGGCGCCGAGCACGACCACGGCTACCGCAAGCACGGCCACGAGCCCCCAGCGCGCCGCGCGCATGTCGCCCACCAGATGCGCCGTGATGAATGGCAGCAGCAGCCAGACGCCGAGCGGCACCAGCACGTCGCCGCGCGGCGCCAGCGACCAGAAATCCAGCCCGACCTCCCAGATCGCCCAGATCATCGTGCCCAGCAGCAGCACCGCGTAGATCCACAGCGCCGCCGCATGCCGCCGCCACAGCAGCACCGCGACGACCAGCAGCGCGAGGCCTGCGACCAGGTAATACGGTGAGCCGCCGATCGCGGCGAGCCACGCCCCGCCGGCGAGCAGCGCGAGGCCCATCAGGCCGACAACGATCGCGGTGAAGGTGAGCAGCGGCGCGCGCTGCAGATGGCGGGCTGCGGCCATTGCGCGGCTCCAGGCTGATGATGACAGGCCGCGGCGCGACGCCGCAGCCGCGTCATGAACGGCGAGGAAGGGCGGAAGTTCCTGGCCGTGCAGGGCACGGGATGGGGCCGCCGCGCGGTCGCCGACCTCCCTCCCGGCACACGGCCTTTTGCGCGCCTTCCGTGGCCGGAACGGGTTGCCGCTCCATGACGAAATTAATACGATCCCATGTCGTTCACATGAAAATTGGAGTGCCCGGATGCGTGCGCAGTCGCGAGCCCTGTCGAACCCGGTCGCCCTGTGGTGGGCGATGCTGACGCTCGTCAGCCTCGCCAACATCGTGTTCTGGTTCATCCTGTACCGCCAGCTCAACGGCGGCAGCAGTTCGGCGGGGCAGGCGTCCCAGACCGGTTCGATGCTGGCGCTGTCGGCGGCCTATGTGTTCGGCTGCGCCTTCCGCTCGGTGCTGCCGCGCGCCGACGTGCAGCGCATCTGCCTGGTCGACAGTTGGCTGTCGAGCGTGTTCGTCGGCCGCACCGTGGCGACCATCGCCGAGATCGCCTTCGCGGCACAATGGGCCATCATCCTCGCGCAGCTCGGCGCGATCGCCGATGCCGAGACCGCGGTGAACATGGCCCGTATCATCGTGCCGCTGATCGTCATCGCCGAGATCTGTTCCTGGTACGCCGTCGTCACCCGGAATTTCCTCTACAACGCGATCGAGAACTCGCTGTGGGCGGTGGCCTTCCTGCTCGTCGGCATCGGGCTCGGCCGGCTGCTGCCGGAGTTCGATGGCGTGGTGCGCGGCCTGCTGATCGCGGGCCTCGTCGGCATCGCCTGCTATCTCGCCTTCCTCGTCGTGATCGATGTCCCGATGTATGTGAAGCGCTGGCGCATCGAGCGCGCCGCCGGCACGCCGCTGCTGCATCCGCTCGCCGGCCTGCGCGACTCCGCCACGCGCTGGACCGTCACCCACGAGTTCGAGCACTGGAAGGAAGAGATCGCCTGGATGTCGCTGTATTTCAGCGCCGCGGTCTGGGGCTCGCTGGCGCTGTGCGCACTCTCGGCAATGAACGATCACCTGCCGCGTGATCGCGCGCAGGCGACCGGCGCGCCGCCGGCCATCGTCCAGCAGAGCGCCGATCGGTCCTGACGCGACATCCCGCCGTGACGGTCACGGCGGGATGTCCCGCTTGCCTCAGCCATGCATCGCGAAGTGATGCGAATCGTCCATCTGGACGATGTGGCTGTAGTCGGCGTGCGGCGCATCGTGCACGGCCACCGGCGCGTGATCGAAATTCGGCGGCACGATGCCGGTGTTGCCGGGGTGGCCATGGTCGCCGAAATTGTCGACGATGACCGGGTTGTGCGACGAGCCTTCGCCGTGCAGCGGACCGGAGCCGAACCCCGAGCCCAAGCCCGAGCCCTGGCCACCCTGGGCGTTGTCGCCCGACTGCTGGATCGCCGAGGCGATCGAGTCCCAGAACCCGCCATGGCTGCCGCCCTCGGACCCGCCATGGGCCACCGCGATGCCGTCGCCGCGCAATCCGTCCTGCGCCAGCTTGAAGATATCGCCGATCGCAGCGCCGAGATCGCCATGGCTGAGGTCGTTGACCAGCGAGCCGAGGTCGTGGCCGATCGCGTCGAGCTGCTGACCCAGCGAGTGGCTCAAATCGCCCGCGGTCTGTGCCAGCCCGTTGAGGCCTTCGCCGACGAAGTGGCCGACGCCATCGACGATTCCGGTGCCGACCGCATCGGCGCCGTGCGCGATGCCGGAGATCGCCTCGCCGATCGGTCCGCCGATCAGGTGGCCGGCCGCCGACGCCGTGTCGGTGACCACGCCGATGGCCCCGTCAGCCACCGCCACGCCGGCGTCGAAGCCGCCCTTCACCACCGCGCCTGCGGCGTCGAGCGCGTCCATGCCGACCTCGCCGGCCGTTCCGACGATGGTGCCGGCCATGTCGAGCGCGCCGTGGCCGACTGCGCCCGCTGCCTCCAGCCCGGCCTCGCCGAGGCCGACCGCGGTGTGCGCGAGGTCGCCGGCGACGTCGAGGGCGCCATGCGCCACGTCGCCACCGACCTTGAGCCCGCCGTCGACGATGTCGCCGCCGATATGTTTGACGTCGTTGATGACGCCGTCGAGGTCGCCATGCACCAGGTGACCGACGCCGGACGCCACGTCGCTCACGACGTTGACGCCGGTGTGGAGGACGTCGCCGCCGACATGGACCACGGTCGACGCGACGTCGCCGACGGTGTGAAGCAGGCCGCCGCCGATCGCCTCGGCGCCGTGCCCGATCGCGCCGAGCACGCCGCCCACGGTATGGATGGCCTCGCCGCCGAGCGCGCCGATGCCGTGCACCACGCTGCCCACGGCATGCGCCGCATCGCCGGCGACGTGCTCGACCGTGTTGACCACGGCGCCCGCCGCGCCGCCGACCGCACCCGCCACATCCTTCGCGACGTCCTTCACGTCATCGACGGCGGAACTGACGGCATCTCCGATATCATCCCAAAAGCTCATGACCTGCTCCTCTCGGTTGCGTCACCTCGCCTCGGGTGACGCGCCGTTTGTCGCAGATCGCGTCCGCGCGCTCCGTGCGCGACATCACGCAGGCTGAGAGGTGGCAGGGCTCCGGCGCGAAGCCTGTCGGCAAGACCAGGCCATCCACGTCCTCGGGGGCCGCGGGGAGGGACATGCGTGGATGCCGGCGCAGGTCGCGCAACTCATTAGCAGGCGCTGATCGCGGTCATTCAGGGGAGCGTCGGTGTGATGCTCAGCGGCGGTTCAGGCGTGGCCGATCCAGCCATGCCAGGTCAGCGCGGTGAAGAACGGACGGGCATCGCGAAAGCCGCCGCCGCGCAGGATCGCCTCATCGTCCTCCGGACTGAGCATGTTGACGCTGGCATCGACGGTCGCGCGCATCGTCCGCGCCTGCTCGGGGTCGGTGCCCGACGCAACGGCGTAGGCCGCGTAACGGTCCAGCCACAGCGACCTCTCGACTGGCTCGTTGGGCAGGCAGCTATGGGCCACCACGAACGGCGCGCCAGGGCGGAGCCGGTCGTGCACGGCGCGCACTGTCCTCAGCCGTTCCGGCGCTGCCAGGAAATGCAGCGTCAGCAGGCAAGTCGCCGCGTCGAACGGGCCGGCCGGCGCAGCGTCGATGATGCCCTCGATCAGTTCGACCCGGCTCATCCGCGCGCCGAGCGTGCGTTCGGCGAGTCGCAGCATCTGCGGCGCCGGATCGACGCCGACGAAGGTCCAGGATGGGTGCGCTTCGGCCAACGCATTGAGCTCGAGCCCGCCGCCCGCGCCCAGCACGAGCACCCGCGCATGGTCGGGCGCGCGCTCGGCCAGCAGGACCGCCGTCATCCGGTGCAGCCCGTCGAGCCCTGGCACGAAGCGCCGTGGACCATCCGTATAGCGCTCGACGAATTCGGGATTGGAAAACGCGCGGATGAACTGCTGAGCGCCGTCGGCAATGTCAGCCGGCATGACAAATGTCTCCCTTGCGAGGTCGCTTGCGTCGTTCAAGGCGGTCGTGGAAGTCAGCGCTCAGCGCCGCGAGCGTGATGGCGCCAAGACGGGACAGCAGCAACGTCTCGGCCGCCTGGATGGAGGTGTCGAGCGCCGCATTGACCGCCTGCTCGACGAGACAGTCGGGATTGTCGCTCCGATGGCCGATCGCGAACAGGGACGGACGTCCGAGCGAATCGTAGACGTCGCGCAGGGTGACGGCCGCCAGATCGCGCGCGAGCGTCCAGCCGCCGCCATGGCCTTTCTCGGAGCGCACATAGCCGCGGTCCCGAAGGCCCGCCATGATTCTGCGGATCACGACCGGGTTGGTCTGCATCATCGCTGCGAGCGCTTCGGAGGTGACGGGGCCGTCATGCTCCGCCATGTGGAGCAGGACATGGAGGATGCCGGACAACTGGCTGTTGGGTCTCATGTAACTTTTAATATGACATGATGTCCGGAACGTCAACCGGCCTGCCTTCGTGCGGCCTTGGGCGATGCTGTCGTGTCTGCCCGTCGGGCGACTCGGTCCTGCGGCTCGTCGCGAATGCGGGGCGCGTCCATCCCCCCCGATCCGCCGCAAAGTCTCTGGCGCGGAAAACCGGATTTCGCCTGCGCGTTCAGGCTGATTTGGGCTGTCCAGTCCCGTGAGCAAAAATATTCCGCTTCGCAATTTCGGAAATTCGTGATCTATTCATTCCATCCCGCCTCATCGACGAGGGGCGCTGCGCGGTCGTCACGAAGCGTGGAGTGCGGGATGTGATGGGCGGGCCGGTTTGCAGCGTGACTTGATCGCGCCGACGAACAACACCGGTCCGTACGGTCAAGTCGCGTGGTCCTGGCCTCCCGACGCTGAGGTCAAGCCGGCTGATGATGCCTCGTGCATCTCGCCGGTGATGGGGGCAAGACAGCCCGGTCCCCAGGGAGAGCGCGAAGCAGCCGTTCAAACCGTCGCGCAGGGAGGGCCGGATCGTCCGGCTGGACCTGTGGTTCCTGCCGCCTGCATTTTTTTCGCAGGCGGGCCACGGGCCTCAGTCGAGGTCCGGCCTTCCCTGCACCCTCGGTCTTGAAGAGGGTGAGATCGATGCATCGCTCGGACGCCGAATGCGCCGCGAGAACAGAGACGCGCATCCCCAGATGCAGTTTGAGATCGTTGACCACGACGGCACCACGAACGCGGTGCTTCCCCTCCAGGGGAGGGTGGCGTCATGCGTTCGGATCGGCTCTTCCGAGCCGGCGGCGCCGACGTCCTACCTACTTGAATCCCGAAAACCGGCTGTCGAACGAGTTCGACTGCAGCACCGGGACGGCGCCGGAGACCAGCGCGGTCTGGGTCTGGGCGGGAGCCGAGGCGGTGGTGGCCGGCGCCTCGCTGGTCGCGGGCTTGAACGGCGGCCGCGCGGCAGCCTGCCGGGTCTCGGCGGGCTTGGCCGCGACCGGCTTCGGCGCTGGCTTGGTCTCGGCGGGCTTCGCCTCTGCGGTCTTGCTCGGCGCGGGCTTGGCTGTCGCCGTGCTCTCAGCCGCCGCATTGCCGCCGATCCCGACCTTGCGGGCGAGGCTCGACATGAAGCTCGGCTTCTCGGGCGCACTGACGGCCGCCACGCGGGTCGACGGCGCACTCACCGGCGCCTCCGCGGCACTGGCCGGCATCGCGACCTCGTCGGCGCCGGGCGCGCGCGGCGGGTTGACGTGACCGGGGATCGTGCCTGGCGCGGCCTGGAAGTTGGCGAGCGACAGGCCCGGCGCCTCGCCGGCGTCGGACAGGCCGGTGGAGGCTCCGGGCACGCGGCTGGCGAAGATCGGATTCATGCCGCCGTCGATGCCGGTGTTGAGCTTGGCGACCGGCGTGCCCTTGGCAACGAGCTTGGCATATTCCGCCTCGTCGGCCTGCTGCTTGTCGCGCACGGCGGCGGTGATCTCGTCGGGCACGACATAGGCCGGGCACTTGGCGGCGGCATCGAACACCGGATCATGCGTCGCGCCCGGCGGCTTCTGGGCGTTGAAGACGTATTTCTTCTCGCAGAAGTCGACCTTCGGCTCCTGCCGCGTGACCTCGAAGGCGTCATAGCCTTCCTTGATCATGCGCCAGAACGGCATGTTCGGATTGTTGCGGTGCCTCGCCATGTTCACCGGCGTCATCCGGAACGGATAGGCCTGGAACTGGAAGGCGCGCTGGCCGCCGAAGAACGACTCGCGCCCGAGCGCATAGATCTCGGCGATCTGCTCGTCGGTCATCGCGAAGCAGCCGCGCGAGGAGCAGTCGCCATGCACCATCAGCTGCGAGCCGGTGCGGCCGAGCGCCTTGTCGAACGCGTTCGGATAGCCGGTGTTGAACGACAGATAGTAGGCCGATTGCGGGTTCATCTGGCTCGGATTGATCGAGTAGAAGCCCTCCGGCGCCTGGCGATCGCCCTCGCGCACTTTGGGTCCAAGATCGCCCGACCAGCGGCAGATCGGATAGGTCTTGAGCAGCGCGAACTTGCCCGAGCGGTCCTGCTTCCAGACCTCGAGCTCGGCCTCCTGCTTGAAGACGCGGACCAGGATCGGCGACTGCAGATCCATATCCTTCTCGCCCATCGTCGCGACGAGCTTCGGCGGTACCGGCTGGTTGGCCTTGGCGTTGGTGGCGAGTCCGACCTGATCGCTGTTGCAACCGGTCAGCAGCGCACCGGCGGCCAACGCCGCCGAGGTCAGGAGAACCCGGACGAAAGCGCGGTTGATCAAAGCAAAGCTCCCCGCAAACCCCGCATGCCGCAACACCCCAGTCTCATCTCACCCGATCGGCCCGAAAGCTGGATAAATCACGGGTCGACCCTGCGTCATGCCGTCAAACCATTGATTAAAATTGTAGCCTTTGACCCCAGGCCTCGCAACCCGCGCTCCGGCGATGCCACCTGGCCCCGGCCGCCTTGGTCAACAACTTCTAAACAGCAGACCCCGTCGGCGGGGCCGAAATGCGGCCAAACGGCTGGAAAGACTCACAAAACCGCGAGCGCCGAGGCCCGAGCGCAAGCCCGGTCAGCCGAGCTTGCGGCCGATCTCGATGAACTTCTGCCGGCGCTGCTTGCGGATGGCGTCGGCGTCGAGGCCCTTCAGCTCGTCGAGCGCCTGGGCGATCGCCTCGCCGGTCGCCGCGATCATTGCCGCGGGATCGCGGTGAGCGCCGCCGACCGGCTCCTTGAGAATGGTGTCGACCACGCCGAAGCGGAGCATGTCCTGGGCGGTGATCTTCATGCTGTTGGCGGCTTCCTGCGCCTTGGTGCCGTCGCGCCAGAGGATCGAGGAGGCGGCTTCCGGCGAGATCACGCTGTAGATCGCGTGCTCCAGCATCAGCACCCGGTTGGCGGTGGTCAGCGCGATCGCGCCGCCCGACATGCCTTCGCCGGTGATGATCGCGATGTTGGGGACGCCGAGCGCCAGGCAGGCGTCGGTCGAGCGCGCGATCGCTTCGGCCTGGCCGCGCTCCTCGGCGCCGATGCCGGGATAGGCGCCGGCGGAATCGACCAGCGACAGAACGGGGATGCCGAAGCGCTCGGCCATCTCCATCAGCCGGACCGCCTTGCGGTAGCCTTCGGGACGGGCCATGCCGAAATTGTGTTTGAGCCGGGACTCGGTGGTGGCGCCCTTTTCCTGGCCCATCACGCAGATCGGCTCGCCGCGGAAGCGGCCGAAGCCGCCGAGCAGAGCGGCGTCCTCGCCGAACTTGCGGTCGCCGGCGAGCGGGGTGAACTCGGTGATCAGCCCGCCCACGAAGTCGGTGAAGTGCGGCCGCTGCGGATGGCGGGCCACCATGGTCTTCTGCCACGGCGTGAGCGTGGCGTAGAGCTCGGCCAGCGCCTGGCCGGCCTTCTCCTCGATCCGGCTGACCTCCTCGCCGATATCGGTGCCGGAGGCGGCCATCGCCCGGAGTTCGTCGACCTTGGAATCGAGCTCGGCAACAGGCTTTTCGAAATCGAGGTAGCTGCGCATGGGATCCGGCATGGAAGAGCTGAAGGAAGAGCGCTGGGAGACGAAATCGGTTCGGCCTTCGGACCTGAAGCCGAACGACTTCAGGAGCTTAGGGTACGATCGGTGCCCAGCCTCCAGGCATCGCGCCGGGATCGCGGGCAGGATGGCGCTCTTTCGGGGCAGACGGGCGCGAAGTCAAGCCGGCCGGGCGTCACGCCGGCGGATTTGGTTTCGGGAAGGTGTGAAGCGAGGTCAGGTCTCGGCCAGCGGGTGCAGGTCGCGGACCAGGCTCTTGAGGCGCTCCTCGACCACGTGGGTGTAGATCTGGGTGGTCGAGATGTCGGTGTGGCCGAGCAGGGTCTGGACGATGCGCAGGTCGGCGCCGTTGTGCAGCAGATGGCTGGCGAAGGCGTGGCGCAGCACGTGCGGCGACACCAGCCGGGCGGGCAGGCCGCTGGCCACCGCGAGCTCCTTGAGGTCGCGGGCGAAGTGCTGGCGGGTGAGGTGGCCGCTCTCGCCGAACGAGGGAAACAGCCATTTGCCGAATGTCGCACTGGCCTTCTTCTCAGGCTTCAGCGCATCCAGGGCGGCGAGATAGTCGGCCATCGCCTGGCGCGAGGCCTGGTTCAGCGGCACCAGCCGCTCCTTGTTGCCCTTGCCGCGCACCACGATCATGCGGGCGTCGTTGCGGGCCGCGGTGCGCGGCAGCGCCACCAGCTCGGAGACGCGCAGGCCGGTCGCGTAGAGCACCTCGAGCAGGCAATACAGCCGCAGCGCGCGCAGCCGCTGCGCCGGCGAGGCCTCGCCGACCTCGGAGAGCTCCTTGGCCCTGGTCAGCATCCGATCGACATCGCCGATCGACAGCACCTTGGGCAAGGAACGGCCGCGTTTCGGGCCGGACAGGATGGCGGCGGGATCGTCGCTGCGGATGCGCTCGCTCAGCAGGAAGCGGAACAGATGCCGCATCGCCGACAGCCGCCGCGCCACGCTGGAGGACTTGAAGCCCCTGGTATCGAGGTCGGCGAGATAGTCGCGCAACGCCTGGGTGTCGGCCGTGGCGAAGCTGTTGGCCTTGCCGCCGAGAAATTCGGAGAGATCGGTGAGGTCGCGGCGATAGGCGTCCAGCGTGTTCTGACCGGCGCCCTGCTCGGCGGCCATCATGTCGAGGAACAGGCTCATCAGCCTGGCGTCGGAGGCCTTGACCTTCATGTCGTGAAATCCGCTGCGTCCGAGGCGATCGAAACACTACGAGGTATTCGCCGGGGCACATCGAGCGGTGACTGCAAATCTGGCCGATATCGCGGCGCCCGGCCACCTCAGAGAAGCGCAAAATGCTTAATCAATGCCGTGTGGCTTTTGAGTTCGCGCTCGCGTGCCGGATCATTTCTTCTGGAACTTGTCCGGCGGGATCGTCACCGTCATCTCCCGCGATTTGGGACTGACGAAATTCGCCAGCGCGTAGATCGCGCCATAGACCACGCCGACGATGACGGCGATCACGGTCAGGAAGCGGAACAGGCTGGGCATCGGGGTCGCGCGGGCCACCAGGGAAGGAATAGTTTCATCCAACATGTTCGCACCCGGCTGGCAAGTCCGGCGCTCTCCACCGTTCGTCCGGAGGTCGGTTCTGCTTGCTCCCTCATTCCGGGGCGGCGCGCGCAGCGCGGCGAGCCCGGAATCCATCACCGCGGGACGACGTCGTCGGCGAGATGCCAACAGCCAGCCTGCCTCACACAGCATCCTGTGGGTATGGGTTCCGGGCTCGCGCTGCGCGCGCCCCGGAACGACGTCCGCGGGGAGAACCGGTTGCGTGTCGCGGAACAGGATGCCTTTGAAAGCAGCAGGGGCTGGGTTAGAAGCCTTCATATGACCGACACGTCCCAACCCGCTGCAAGCCCAGCCGCTCCGGAGACCGCTATTCTCGCAGGCCTCGGCAAGCGGCTGATCGTGCTGGTCGGCATGATGGGTGTCGGCAAGTCGACCGTGGGCCGGCGGCTCGCGGCGCGGTTGCGGCTGCCCTTCGTCGATGCGGACACCGAGATCGAGACCGCGGCCGGCATGACCATACCGGAAATCTTCGAATCGCGCGGCGAGGACTATTTCCGCAACGGCGAGGCCCGGGTGATCGCCCGGCTGCTCGAAAACGGGCCCGGTGTGCTGGCAACCGGTGGCGGCGCCTTCATGCGCGAGGAGACGCGGCGGCGCATCCATGAGAAGGCGGTCTCTGTTTGGCTGAAGGCCGATGCCGACGTGATCATGCGCCGCGTCCGGCGGCGGGCCGACCGGCCGCTGCTGCAGACCGCCGATCCCGAAGGCACGGTCGCTCGCCTGCTCGTCGAGCGCGAGCCGGTCTACCAGCTTGCCGATCTCACGATCTGCTCGCGCGATGTGCCGCATGATCGCGTTGTCGAGGACTGCATTGAGGCGCTGCAGGCGTTCTTCTCGCCACCGGAGACCGAGGCGGGGCCGGCCGGACCGCAACCCGATCCAGTTCAACCCGATCCTCCGCACGCGATGGGCGCGCTCCGATGACAGCACCTCTGAAGCATTCCGATCCGATCATCGTCGACGTCGCGCTCGGCGAGCGCGCCTATGACATCGTCATCGGCCGCGGCGTGCTGGCTTCGCTCGGCCAGCGCATCGCGGCGCTGCGGCCGGGCGTGCGCACGGCCATCGTCACCGACCGTACCGTGGCCGCGCATTGGCTGAAGCCGACCGAGGCGATCCTGGCGGAGGCGGGCATCCCGGCGTCCACGATCGTGGTCGATGAGGGCGAGGGCTCCAAGACCTATGCCGGCCTGGAGAAGGTCAGCGAGGCGCTGATCGCTGCCAGGATCGAACGCAACGATCTGGTCGTCGCGCTCGGTGGCGGCGTGGTCGGCGATCTCGCCGGCTTCGCGGCCGCCATCCTGCGCCGCGGCGTCGATTTCGTGCAGGTGCCGACCTCGCTGCTGGCGCAGGTCGACAGCTCCGTCGGCGGCAAGACCGGCATCAATTCGCCGCAAGGCAAGAACCTGCTCGGCGCCTTCCATCAGCCGGTGCTGGTGATCGCCGACACCGCCGTGCTCGATACCCTGTCGCCGCGCCAGTTCCGCGCCGGCTATGCCGAGGTCGCCAAATACGGCCTGCTCGGCGATGCCAGCTTCTTCGCCTGGCTCGAGGCCAATCACGCCGACATCGTCAGAGGCGGCGCCGCGCGCGAGCACGCGGTCGCGACCTCGTGCCGCGCCAAGGCGGCGATCGTGGCCCGCGACGAGCGCGAGACTGGCGACCGCGCGCTGCTCAATCTCGGCCACACCTTCGGCCATGCGCTGGAGGCCGTCACCGGGTTCTCTGATCGCCTGTTCCACGGCGAGGGCGTCGCCGTCGGCATGGTGCTGGCGGCGCAGTTCTCGGCCGAGCTCGGGATGCTGCCGCCGGACGACGTCGTGCGCATCGAGCGTCACCTTGCCGCGGCCGGTCTGCCGACCCACCTGCAGGACATCGCCGGCTTTGCCCAGGAGGGGATCGGCGACGCCGACCGGCTCTTGGCCTTGATGGCGCAGGACAAGAAGGTCAAGCGCGGCAAGTTGACCTTCATCCTGATGGAAGCCATCGGCCGCGCCGTCATCGCGAACGACGTCGATCCGGCGCGGGTCCGCGACTTTCTCCAGGCCAAATTGCGCAGCAGAAGCTGATCCCGGGCTTTACGCCGTATTGAGCAGTGCCAACGGATCATCGGCTGCCTCCCTCCAGAGCGACATCGGCGTCATGGACTGGTTCACACTCTCCGTCGTCATTCTCCTCCTCGCCGCCTCCGCCTTCTTTGCGCTGAGCGAGACCGCGCTGACCGGCGCCTCTCGCGCCTCGATGCTGCGGCTGTCGAAGCAGGGCAATCGCGATGCCGACGTGGTGTCGAGCCTGTTCGACACGCGCGAACGGCTGATCGGCGCGCTGCTGCTCGGCAACAACATCGCCAATATCGGCGCCTCCGCGCTGGCGACCGGTATTTTCACCGCCTGGTTCGGTGAGGTCGGCGTGCTCTACGCGACCGGCGTGATGACCGCGCTGGTCGTGATCTTTGCCGAGGTGCTGCCGAAGACGATCGCGATCAACGCGCCGGATCGCGTCTCGCTCGCGGTCGCCAGGCCGATGCGGGCGGCGGTGATCGTGCTCGGTCCGGTGCTTGCCGTGATCGAAGCGATCGTGCGCGGGCTGATGCGGCTGATCGGCTTCAAGGTCGGGGCCAATCAGCCGATCCTGTCGCCGACCGAACGCCTGCGCGGCGCCGTCGATCTGTTGCATCATGAAGGCAAGGTCGAGAAGCAGGATCGCGACATGCTCGGCGGCCTGCTCGATCTGCGCGAATTGCAGGTGTCCGACGTCATGGTCCACCGCACCGAGATGGTGATGGTGAATGCGGACCTGCCGCAGGAAGAACTGGTGCGCGAGGTGCTCGCCACCGAATACACACGCATCCCGCTGTGGCGCGGCACGCCGGAGAACATCATCGGCGTGCTGCATGCGAAGGACCTGCTGCGTGCGATCCGCGCCGCCGAGGGCGACGTGTCGCACATCGACGTTGCTTCACTGGCGCTGCCGCCGTGGTTCGTACCCGAGATGCGGTCCGTGTCGGAACAGCTGAAGGCGTTCCGCCGGCGCAAGACGCATTTCGCGCTCGTGGTCGACGAGTATGGCGAGGTCGAAGGCATCGTCACGCTGGAGGATATTCTGGAGGAGATCGTCGGCGACATCTCCGACGAGCAGGATGTGCAGGTCGCGGGTGTGCGCGTGCAGCCGGACGGATCCGTCGTCGTCGATGGCTCAGTGCCGATCCGCGATCTCAATCGCGCGATGGACTGGACGCTGCCCGATGAGGAAGCAACGACAGTTGCCGGTCTCGTCATTCACGAGGCGCGTTCGATCCCCGAGCGCGGCCAGAGCTTCACGTTCCACGGCTTCCGGTTTCGCGTGCTGCGCCGGGAGCGCAATCGCATCACTGCGCTGCGCATCGTACCGGTGCCGCGCGGCGAAACCGAGGAGACGCGGCCGCGCCGTGCAGGCACGGCGTTCTAATTGGGATCAAGCCTCGCCCGGCGCCTTCGCATGCAGCGCGAGCGCGTG
This sequence comes from Bradyrhizobium sp. SZCCHNS3002, assembly GCF_032377435.1. NCBI lineage: Bacteria > Pseudomonadati > Pseudomonadota > Alphaproteobacteria > Hyphomicrobiales > Nitrobacteraceae > Bradyrhizobium > Bradyrhizobium sp. SZCCHNS3002. Next base: position 207,528 of record NZ_JAUHHY010000002.1, on the reverse strand, counting down.
CACCGAGCCGGCAAGTTCCGCTGCCAATGCGGCGTTGATCAGGCGGTGGCGATCGACACGGCTCTTGCCCGCGAAGGCCTGCGACACAATATACACGCGGAAATGGGTCTCACCGCTCGGCTGATGGCCCATATGGCCTTCATGCAGATGTGATTCGTCCTGAACATCGAGGCTTTCAGGCGTGAAAGCTTCGCGCAACTTTTTGATGATAGCATCTCGGGTCCGCATGGTCTCTGGAAATACGCATCAAATTATTTTTCGTCAATCGGCGGTCCCCGCCCGAGGTATTCGCAATGTCAAGACTTGAAGCTTTTCGCGTTGCGTAGTCAAAGTCCGCCATGCCGATCGATTCAAACAAATTCTTCGACTCCATCCGCATCAAGCCCAAGAAGGCGGCTGCGCGGCAGCCGGTGGTGCGCGAGGAGGCCCAGCCCTGTCAGTGGCCGGACTGCAAGAACAAGGGCTCGCATCGCGCGCCCAAGGGACGCGAGAACGCGCGCGAGTATTGGCACTTCTGTCTCGATCACGTGCGCGAGTACAACCAGTCCTATAATTTCTTCTCGGGGATGAACGCCGAGGCGGTCGCGCGCTATCAGAAGGATGCGCTGACCGGACACCGCCCGACCTGGAAGATGGGTGCCAACACGTCGGCCAAGCGCGGCACCGGCAGCGCCGAGGGCGATCTTGGCGATGCCGCCGATCCGTTCAGCGTATTCGCCGAGATCAACGGCCGCGGCAGCTGGCGCCCGGATCCCCGGTCGGCCCCCAAGGCCGAGACGCGCAAGGTGTTCAACGCCGAGCGCAAGGCGCTGCAGGTCATGGGCCTCGGTCCCGACGCGACGCTGGAAGACGTCAAGGTCAAGTACAAGGCGCTGGTGAAGCAGCACCATCCCGATGCCAATGGCGGCGACCGCTCCACCGAGGATCGCCTGATCGAGATCATCAAGGCCTACAACTACCTGAAGACGGTGGTGAAGGGCTGACGCGCGGCAGCGCGTGAGGCTGCCGCGCGTTGCGTCGAAGGTCTCAGGGCTTCGGCCCGATATAGGCCGAGCTCGGCCGGATCAACCGCCCCGTCCGCTGCTGCTCCCGCGCATGGGCGGTCCAGCCGGCGGCCCGCGCCACCGCGAAGATCGGCGTGAACGCCTGGCGCGGAATCTTCAGCGCATCGAGCAGGATGGCGGTGAAGAACTCGACATTGGTGTCGAGCGCCCGCTCCGGATTCTTCCGCCGCAGCGCCTGGCGGATGTAAGCCTCCACCTCGCTCGCAAACGGCAGGTCGGCGCCGCTGCCCGCCAGCCGCTCGATCGCGGCCTTGAGCACGTCGGCCCGCGGATCGCGCACGCGATAGATCCGATGTCCGAACCCCATCAGTCGCTCGCCGCGGCCGAGCGCCGCGTCGACCCACGGCTTGATGTTCTCGCGCGTGCCGATCGCGTTGAGCATCTCCAGCACCGGCTCCGGCGCCCCGCCATGCAGCGGGCCGGTGAGCGCGCAATAGCCGGCGGCCACCGATGCGAACAGGTCGGCCTGGGTCGAGGCGACGACGCGCGCGGCGAAGGTCGAGGCGTTCATGCCGTGATCGCTGACGGTGACGAGATACGTGTCTAGCGTCGCCACCTCGCCAGCCGCAGGCGTATCGCCGCGGACCATGCGCAGGGTGTCTGCGGCGTGGCCGGCGTCAGGATCGGGCGCAATCGGCTGTGCTCCCTGTGCGCGCTGGACCAGGGCGCCGGCGATCACCGGGCAGGCGCCGACGATCGTGGCTTCGTCGTCGAGCCCGGGCTCGGACCGCAGCGCCGCGATGGCGGCGCGGAAGCCGTCGATGATCGACAGGCCGGAGGTCGCGGCGAGCAGCTCGGGCAGCCGCGTAAAGGCGCGCGCGCGGGCCTGGCCGAGGCTGGCACGGACATCCGTCTCGCCGACGCTGCGCTTCGTCGCCGCGCTCCATAGTCGGGCAGTCACGCCCTCGAAGCCGCTGGCGGCGGCGAGGTCGGCCACACGCGCTCCGGCGATGATGAGCTCCCCCTGCTGGCCGTCGACGTGGCTGAGCACGGTCTCGGCGGCGGCGATTCCGTCGAGGCCGATGGGGGTCTTGCCGAGCTGGATGGTCATGGCGGGTCTCCTTCGAGAATGGTCACGCTGCCAAGATCCGCCCAGTCGACAACTTGATCAATCTTGATTAAGCTGATCAACATGAAAAAAGACAGTGGTCTTTACCTATCTGCGCGCGAAGCTTCGGCTGAACTGGCGATCTCGCCGGCCACCCTCTACGCCTATGTCAGCCGCGGACTGGTCCGCTCCGAGCCGTCGCCGAATTCGCGCAGCAACCGCTATCGCGCCGAGGACATCCGGGCCCTGAAGGAGCGGCGCGCACCGGCCCCCGAGCCGCGCGCCTTCCGCAGCTTCGATGCGGACCTCCCCGTGTTCGATTCCGCCGTGTCGACAATCACCGAAGCCGGTCCGATCTACCGCGGCGTCAATTGCGTCGACCTGGCCGTGCGCGGCACGCTGGAACATGCTGCGACCCTGCTGTGGGACGTGACCGCGCTCGATCCGTTTGCGCCGGGCAACCTTCCGGCCGTGTCGGAGGAGATGGGTTTCATCGCCGATGCCGCGCGGCGTGCGGCGCCGATCGACCGGGCCATCGCGGTGCTGGCGCTGGCGACACATGCCGATCCCGCGGCGTTCAACCGCGCTCCCGATGGTCGGGCGCTGGTCGGCGCGCGCATCGTCCGGCTGGTGGTCGCAACCATGTTGAACCAGCCCGCCTCAGCCGATCCGCTGCATGTTCAGGTCGCGCGGAGCTGGGCGCCCGGACATGAACATGCGCCGGACCTGATCCGCCGCACCCTGGTGCTGCTGGCCGATCATGAGCTGAACGCGTCGACCTTCACCGTCCGCTGTGCGGCGTCGACGGGCCTCAGTCTCTACGATGCCGTCATCGCGGGTCTTGCGGCGCTCAAAGGACCGCAGCACGGCGGCGCCGGCGTCCTGGCGTCGCAACTGGTGAAGACCCTCGTTGATCGCGATGTCGCGCCGCTGATCCGCGAGCGGGTGGCGCTCGGCGAGCGCTTCGCCGGCTTCGGCCACGGCGTCTACAAGCACGGCGACCCCCGCGCCATCTCGCTGCTGGAGGCGCTGACGCGCGCCGGCGCGCCGCGCAAATTCACCCGCGAGGTGCCGGAGCGGATCGCCGAGGCGACCGGCGAGTTCGTCAATATCGACTATGCGCTGGCGGTGCTAGTGCATAGCCTGCGGCTGCCTGCCGGCAGCGAGCTGGCGCTGTTCGCGATGGCACGCTGCGTCGGCTGGCTCGCCCATGCCTGCGAGCAGCTGCAGCACGGCCGCCTGATCCGCCCACGTGCTCGCTATATCGGACCCGCACCAGGCCGCGGAGCCATGTTGGATGCGCTGTAGCGTTCTAATCAGTGACGCCAGCGGCGAGCTCAGACTCGCGCCGCTTCCGCACCAATCTGAGGACCAGCCAGACCACGATCGTGCCCGCGACAGCCGCGATGATCCAGGTGGACTTGGCGATATGGCTATGATGCGGAATCCCGCCATAACGGTGCAACAGCTGCACCGCGAAGACGCCGGGCAGGACGTGGGCGCAGGCCCACAGCGCGATGGCTGGGATGTTCACGGCGTAGAAGCGCAGCGGAGGGATGTCGAGCGCGCCGGCCGTGATCGGCACGACGGCTCGGATCGGCGCGACAAAGCGGGCGAAGAAGATCGCCAGGGTGCCGAACCGGTGGAAGAAGGCCTCGCTCTGCGCCACCAGGCGCGGATAGTTCGAGAATGGCCAGTTCGCCAGGATCTCGCGCTGCCGGCGATGGCCGACCCAGAACGCCCCGCCGTCCCCGAGCACCGCGCCCAGGACGGCCGCCGCCAGCACCCATTGCAGGGTCAGCTCGCCGCCCGGAATCAGCGCGCTCAGCGCCAGGATGATGGTCGTGCCCGGAATCACCGAGCCCACGATCGGGATCGCCTCCAGCAAGGCGGCCAGAAACAGGGTGAGATAGGCCAGTCCCGCATGCGCTGAGACAAAGGCAATGAGTGGGTCGAGCAGATGGGCCACGCGGTTCCTGTTGGTGGAGAGGGTGGGGCGGGGACTTCCCGATAAGTAGGAACCCCGGCCCCGGGTGCCACGTCGAGATTCCTGGGAAGAGCCGGTGGGCGAAAAGGTGCCACGATTCGCAGGGCAGCCTTCCGAAAACGGCCACCCATGCCTATCTCGATGATATAACGACGGAACTTTGATCAAGGCTTAGGCTTCTGCCCGCGCGTGCTCTCTGCTAGGCTGGCGTCGAAGCCCTTCAACCGCAGCCAAACATGAAATCTGGTTTCGGGAATGCCCGGGACCTCGGAGGATGAATGACGACCGCCGCTACGACCAATGCGCAGGAGATGACCGGTGTGCCCGACATGAAGGTGTCGGTGCGGCAGGTGTTCGGGATCGACAGCGACCTTGAGGTGCCGGCTTTTTCAGCGACCGACCCGCACGTTCCCGAGGTCGATGCCGATTACCGCTTCGACCGCGCCACCACGCTGGCGATCCTGGCCGGCTTCGCCAAGAACCGCCGCGTGATGGTGACCGGCTACCATGGAACGGGCAAGTCGACCCATATCGAGCAGGTCGCGGCGCGGCTCAACTGGCCGTGCGTGCGGGTCAATCTCGACAGCCACATCAGCCGTATCGACCTCGTCGGCAAGGACGCGATCGTGGTCAAGGACGGCAAGCAGGTGACCGAGTTCCGTGACGGCATCCTGCCCTGGGCACTGCAGCACAACGTCGCGCTGGTGTTCGACGAATACGACGCCGGCCGTCCGGACGTGATGTTCGTGATCCAGCGCGTGTTGGAGGTGTCGGGCCGCCTGACGCTGCTCGACCAGAACAAGGTGATCAAGCCGCACCCGGCATTCCGCCTGTTCGCGACCGCCAATACGATCGGCCTTGGCGACACCTCGGGCCTCTATCACGGCACCCAGCAGATCAACCAGGGCCAGATGGACCGCTGGTCGATCGTCACCACGCTCAACTACCTCGCCCATGACGAGGAGGTCGAGATCGTGCTGGCCAAGGCCAAGCACTATCAGAACGCGCAGGGACGCGACATCGTGAACAAGATGGTGCGGCTCGCCGACCTCACGCGCAACGCCTTCGCCAATGGCGATCTGTCGACGGTGATGAGCCCGCGCACGGTGATCACCTGGGCCGAGAACGCCGAGATCTTCGGTGACATCGGCTTCGCCTTCCGTGTGACGTTCCTCAACAAGTGCGACGAGCTCGAGCGTCCGCTGGTCGCCGAATTCTATCAGCGCTGCTTCAATGCGGAGCTGCCGGAATCCTCCATCAACGTGGCGCTGAGCTGACACAACGGCGTGGTCCCGGCCTCGGGCCGGGACCCATACGCCGCGGCCTCTCTCGTGGGGTGATGCGGGAGAGCGAGTGCGAACAAACGAACGCCGGTGGTTATCGGGCCTGGCGTTCGCCGGGACGATAGCCGCAGGAACCAGATGACCACACCGAGCAACAAGCCCCGTCCTGGCGTCAAGGAAGCACCGACCGAACCTTTCAAGAGGTCGGTCACGGGGTGCCTGCGCGCGATCGCCAGGGCGCCTGAGCTCGAAGTCTCCTTCGCGGCCGAGCGTCCCGGCCTTGCGCCGGGCAAGGCCCGGCTGCCGGAGCCGGCGCGCAAGATGACCAAGCGCGACGCCGCCGTCGTGCGCGGCCATGCCGACTCGATCGCGCTGAAGCTCGCCTGCCACGATCCAAAAATCCATCGCAAGCTGATCCCGGGCAATCCGCAGGCGCGTGGCGTGTTCGAGGCGGTCGAGCAGGCGCGTGTCGAGGCGATCGGTGCAAAACGCATGGCCGGCGTCGCCAAGAATCTCACGGCGATGCTCGATGATCACTTCCATCGCGGCAAATATGACGAGATCACCGACCGTGCCGACGCACCGCTGTCGGATGCGTTGGCCATGATGGTGCGTGAGCGCCTCACTGGCATGGCGCCGCCGAACGCGGCGCGCAAGGTGGTCGATCTCTGGCGTCCGTTCCTGGAGGACAGGATCGGCCAGCGTCTCGATGAGCTCGGCCGCTTCACCGAGGATCAGGCGAAGTTCGGCGACCTCGTGCACGATCTCTTGTCGGCGCTGGATCTCGGCGACGAGCGCAACGCCGATTCCGAAGAGGACGAGGACAACGACGACAGCCGCGACGGCGACAACGACCAGTCCGGCGCCGAGGGCTCGCCCGAATCCGACGCCGCGCAGGAGATGAGCGCAGACCAGGCGCAGACGACGTCGGACGAGATGTCGGAGAGCGCGATGGAGGCCGCCCAGGCTTCGGCGTCCGACACGCTCGACGACGGCGAGCTCGGCGACGACGAGACGCCGGGCGAGGCGACGCGTCCGAACCGCGGCGGCGCCAACGAGCCGCGCGGGCCGGAATATCACGCCTTCGCGCCGAAGTTCGACGAGGTCATTGCCGCGGAAGACCTGTGCGACCATGACGAGCTGGAGCGGCTGCGCTCCTATCTCGACAAGCAGCTCGCACATCTGCAGGGCATCGTGGCGCGGCTCGCCAACCGGCTGCAGCGCCGGCTGATGGCGCAGCAGAATCGCGCCTGGGAGTTCGATCTTGAGGAAGGCATCCTCGATCCGGCGCGGCTGTCGCGCGTGGTCATCGACCCCTATCAACCGCTGTCGTTCATGCGTGAGAAGGAAGCGACCTTCCGTGACACCGTGGTGACCCTGCTGCTCGACAATTCCGGCTCGATGCGTGGCCGACCGATCACGGTGGCCGCGACTTGCGCCGACATCCTCGCCCGCACGCTGGAGCGCTGCGGCGTCAAGGTCGAGATCCTCGGCTTCACGACGCGGGCCTGGAAGGGCGGGCAGTCGCGCGAGGCGTGGCTTGCCGCCGGCAAGCCGGCCAATCCCGGCCGCCTCAACGATCTCCGCCATATCATCTACAAGTCGGCCGATGCGCCGTGGCGGCGGGCGCGCAAGAATCTCGGCCTGATGATGCGCGAGGGGCTGTTGAAAGAGAACATCGACGGCGAGGCGCTCGACTGGGCGCACAAGCGCCTGCTCGGGCGTGCCGAGCAGCGCAAGATCCTGATGATGATCTCGGACGGCGCGCCGGTCGATGACTCCACGCTGTCGGTCAATCCCGGCAACTATCTCGAGCGGCATCTGCGCCACATCATCGAGGAGATCGAGACCCGCTCGCCGGTCGAGCTGATCGCGATCGGCATCGGCCACGACGTCACCCGCTACTACCGTCGCGCGGTGACCATCGTCGATGCCGAGGAGCTCGGTGGCGCCATCACCGAGAAGCTCGCCGAATTGTTCACGGAGACCCACGCGGCACCGCAGCCTGCGCCGGGACCAAAGCGCAGGCTGCATTCGTAAGCGGCCGTCGGCCGGCTGCGTCTCCTCCGTCTTGGAGGAGGTGGGGGAGGGGGCTCCGCTGACGATGTCGCTGCAGGCGATTGCCGACCGCAGGCGCTTTCTCGCGCTGACCATCGGCGGAGTGTCGGCATTCGCATGGTCCAGGACGGCTCGCGCGCAGCTTGCGCCGGCGCCGGTCCGCGGACGCGTCACCATCGACGAGCACTCCGTCACATCGGCGGTCAAGATCGAGGTCAACGCGCGACCGCTGCCCTCGTTCGACCTCCGTGATCGGACGCATCTGCGCTTCGGGATGCTGCAATATCGCAGCGGCGTGGCGCTGACCTCGTCTTTTCCCGGCTTCGGTGGCCTGTCCGGCATCCGGCTCGATGCCAAGGGTGAACGCTTCCTCGCGGTCAGCGACAAGGGCGGCTGGTTCACCGGCCGCATTGCCTATTCCGGTCGCGAGATCGCGGGGCTCGCCGACGTCGAAGCGGCGCCGCTGCTTGGTCCGGACGGACGGCCCATCACCGATCGCGGTTGGTATGATTCCGAGTCGCTCGCGCGCGATGGAGACATCGTCTATGTCGGCCTCGAACGCGTCAACCAGCTCCTGCGCTACGACTTTGCCAGGGGTGGAACCGGCGCGCGCGGCGAGATCGTGCCGCTGCCGCCGGCCGCCAGACGGCTGCCCCACAACAAGGGACTGGAGGCGTTGGTGGTCGTGCCGAAGGGCCTGCCGCTCGCCGGCACCCTGATCGCGCTGTCCGAGCGCGGTCTGGACGCGAACGGCAATCTGCTGGCCTTCCTGATCGGCGGACCGGCCGCGGGACAGTTCAGCATCGTCCGTAGCAACGAGTTCGACGTCAGTGATGCCGTGCTGCTCCCGTCCGGTGATCTTCTGGTGCTCGAACGCAAGTTCTCGCTGTTCAACGGGGTCGGCATTCGAATCCGCCGGCTGACGCTAGCGCAGATCGCGCCGGGCGCGCTGGTCGATGGTCCGGCGATCTTCTCCGCCGATCTCGGCCAGGAGATCGACAATCTCGAGGGCATCGATGCGCATGTCACGCCGGACGGCGAGACCGTGCTGACGCTGGTGTCCGACGACAACTTCTCGATGATCCAGCGCACGCTGCTGCTGCAGTTCACGCTGATGGAGTGAGCAGCGATACCGCTGCGGCGGCTCGCGTTGACCGCGGCTCGTCCATGATCGACACTCGCGGCCATCGGATCATCGCGTCAACCGTCACAACCTGGAACTCAGCATGAGCGCCCTGTTCACTCCGATCAAGCTGCGCAGTCTCGAACTCGCCAACCGCATCATGGTGTCGCCGATGTGCCAGTACTCGGCCGAGAATGGCGCGGCCAATGACTGGCACTTCACCCACATCAACACGCTGGCGCTGTCGGGCGCGGCGATGTTCTGTATCGAGGCGACGCATGTCGAGCCGATCGGGCGCATCACGCCCGGCTGTCTCGGGCTGTGGGACGATGTGACGGAAGCTGCGTTGAAGCCGATCCTGGCCTCGGTTCGCAAACATTCGAAGACCGCGGTTGCGATGCAGCTCGCCCATGCCGGCCGCAAGGGCTCCAGCTACAAGCCGTGGGATGGCGGACAGCAGATTCCGCTCGCGGACGGCGGATGGCAGACGGTCGCGCCATCGGCCTTGCCGCACAAGGAGGGCGAGCTCGCGCCGGAGGCGCTCGATCTCGCGGGCCTGGCCCGCATTCGCGATGCGTTCGTTTCTGCAGCGCAACGGGCGTCGCGCCTCGGCATCGACGCGATCGAGCTCCACGGCGCGCATGGCTATCTGTTGCATCAGTTTCTGTCGCCGATCGCCAACCAGCGCACCGACAGCTATGGCGGGTCTCTGGAGAACCGCATGCGCTTTCCGCTCGAAGTTTACGATGCGGTGCGCGCCGTCTTGCCTGCGGACAAGCCGGTCGGCATGCGTGTCTCGGCCACCGACTGGGTCGACGGCGGCTGGGATCTCGAGCAGACCATCATATTTGCGCAAGAGCTGAAGCGCCGCGGCGCCGACTGGATCGACGTCTCCTCGGGCGGCGTGTCGCCGTTGCAGAAGATCGCCCTCGGACCCGGCTACCAGGTGCCGTTTGCCGCGGCCGTGAAACAGGCGACGGGGCTTCCGACCATGGCGGTCGGTCTCATCACGCAGGCGCAGCAGGCCGAGGAGATCGTGGCCTCGGGCAAGGCCGACATGGTCGCGCTGGCCCGCGGCATGCTCTATGACCCGCGCTGGGGCTGGCACGCGGCAGCGGAGCTCGGCGGACAGGTCGCCGCACCTCCGCAATATTGGCGCTCGCAGCCGTCGACGCAGAAGGAGTTGTTCGGCAAGACGACGTTCGGCGCACGCTGACGTGCAATTGGTGACCGCAATGTTGCGCATCAGCGTTGCAAAATTCTGCGGTCATCATTCCGCCCGCGACACGGCTGACGATTGTCGCTGTCGGACGAAGTGCTAGACTTCGCAGACCACGTGCGGCGATGCCGACTCGTCTGGTCGTGTTTCGTCTCGCGTGACGATGAGCGCATCGCAAAGATGCGCCGCAATATAACGCGAGAGGAAAGCGCCATGGAAATCGGATACTTCACGATGCCCTCGCATCCGCCGGAGTGCGGATTGAAGGAGGGGCAGGAATGGGACCTGCAGGTCCTGCGGTGGCTCGACGAACTCGGCTATCAGGAAGCCTGGATCGGCGAGCATCACACCGCGCCCTGGGAGCCGCACCCGGCACCCGATCTCATTCTGGCGCAGGCCTTCCGTGAAACGAAGAACATCCGGCTTGGGCCGGGCGGCTTCCTTCTGCCCTATCATCACCCGGCCGAGCTCGCCAACCGCGTTGCGATGCTGGATCATCTGTCCGACGGCCGGCTCAATTTCGGCATTGCCGCATCCGGTCTGCCGAGCGACTGGGCGATGTTCAACGTCGACGGCATGAGCGGCCAGAACCGCGAGATGACGCGCGAGGCGCTGGAGATCATCCTGCGTCTGTGGACCGAGCCGGCACCGTTCACGCACAAGGGCAAATACTGGACGGTGACCAAGCCCGACGTGATGTTCGACTTCCTCAAGCCGCACATCAAGCCGGTGCAGGCGCCGCATCCGCCGATCGGCGTCGCCGGCCTGTCGAAGAACTCCGACACGCTCAAGCTCGCCGGCGAGCGCGGCTTCATCCCGATGAGCCTCAACCTCAACCCGGCCTATGTGTCGTCGCACTGGGACTCGGTCGAGGCCGGCGCGGCCAAGTCCGGGCGAAAGCCCAGCCGCAATGACTGGCGGCTGGTGCGCGAGGTGTTCGTCGCCGAGACCGACGAGGAAGCCTGGCGCTTGTCCTCCGGCGACATGATGGGGCGGATGATGGGCGAATATTTCCTGCCACTGCTCGGCCATTTCGGCTTCAAGGACTATCTGAAGCACTCACCCGAGGTGCCGGATTCCGACGTGACGGTGGACTATTGCGCCAAGCGCAACTGGATCATCGGCTCGCCGGCCACGGTGACCGAGAAGATCGAGAAGATCTGGCACGAGGTCGGCGGCTTCGGGACGCTGTGCGTGTTCGGCTTCGACTACAAGCACAAGCCGGAAGCCTGGCACAACTCGCTGCGCCTGTTGAAGCAGGAGGTGATGCCGAGATTGAGCCACCTCAATGCCGGCCTGACCAAGGCCGCCTAGTAACGTCCTAGTATCTTGGCGCCAGCATTCCCCCTCCCTTTCGGGCAATGCTGGCGTCAAAAGAAATGTAGCTAAAATTTTCGCGCGAGTGCAGCTTCAGATTTGACGTTTGGGTGACGGTCTTGCCGTTAGGACGGATCCAGGCGTCGAATCCGCTGCATGCGCGTGGCGGGTCTGACATCTGGGGGCAGGTCATGCGGTTTCGCGTCAGGAAGTTTGCCCATATCCTCGAACGCTCGGGTCTGGCTCTGGCAGGCGCCGCCTGCGGCGTCTTCGTCGGGGCCCATGTCGGCTCCAGCGTTCCGTTGCTGACCACGCAGGGCTTCCTGATCGTGATGATGCTGTCTGGGGCGCTGGGCTTCTATCTCGGCATCGACACGCCGCAACTGCCTTTTCATCCTCATGACGAGAACTCGCCGACGGAGACGAAGATCGACACGGCCGAATTTCTGAGCGCCGTCGGGACCTTCCTCGCAACCCTCACGGCGTTCTTCGCCGTTGCCATCATCATCCTGCGCGAAGATCCGCACATCGTCTGGACGTCGCTGATCATGGTCGGCTGGATCATCGGCGTGATCATGCAGATCGTTGCCGGCGCGATCGCGCGTCTGCGGCGCTGATTTTCCCTGTTCAATTTTTGGGCTGACGCTGTCGCGAGTTTCATCTTGCGGCGAACAGGTGGCGCATAGGCTCCTCGTTGAGTTCTGCTCTGCGGAACTAGCTGATACTGAGCAGCGACGGCACCGTCGGCGAGCCAACTTGCCGGCCGGTGATCCGGCAAATGATCAGGCTGCATTTCGGCGCGGGGTCGCGACAAAGCCGGCGTCCATGCGCCCAGAGCAAGCGCAGCATCAAAACGCCGCATGGCGATTCCGCGCGCGTTGGCGCGCTTGATGCATTGCAGGCGGCAAGGACATTTGGGAAGTTCATCATGTTGAAACGGGTGCTGCTGGGTGTGGTCATTGGCTGCGGACTGTCCGCGGCGCAAGCGGAGGAGCCGAAGGTCGGCGGCGTGGTCAATGCCGTCATTCAGCCCGAGCCGCCGGGCCTGATGCTGGCGATGGTCCAGAACGGCCCGACGCAGATGGTCGCCGGCAACATCTTTGAGGGCCTGCTGCGCTACAGCCCCAAGCTCGAGCCGCTGCCCGGCCTCGCCGAAAGTTGGACGATCAGCCCGGATGCCAAGGTCTACACCTTCAAGCTCAAGCCTGGCGTGACCTGGCACGACGGCAAGCCGTTCACGTCGGCCGACGTGCTGTTCTCGATCGAGATGCTGAAGCAGACGCATGCGCGCGCCCGCAACAACCTCGCAATCGTCGAGAAGGTCGAGGCGCCGGACGATCTCACGGTGGTGTTCACGCTGAAGGAGCCGTTCGGTCCCTTCATCGGTATTTTCGAGGTCGGCTCGATGCCGATGGTGCCGAAGCACCTGTATGAAGGCACCGACTACAAGACCAATCCGAACAACAACGCGCCGATCGGCACCGGTCCCTTCATGTTCAAGGAATGGCAGAAGGGCTCCTTCATCCGGATGGTGAAAAATCCCAACTACCACGAGAAGGGCAAGCCCTATCTCGACGAGGTCTACTGGCAGATCATTCCCGACGCGGCGGCGCGCGCGGTGGCCTTCGAGACCGGCAAGGTCGATGTGCTGCCGGGCGGCTCGATCGAGAATTTCGACGTGCCGCGCGTCTCCAAGCTGCCGGGCGCCTGCGTCACCGGTGCCGGCTGGGAGTTTTTCTCGCCGCTGGCCTGGATGTGGCTCAACAACCGGCATCCGATCCTGGCCAACAAGAAGGTGCGCCAGGCGATCATGTATGCCATCGACCGCGACTTCGCCAAGGACGTGATCTGGAACGGCCTCGGCAAGGTGGCGACCGGTCCGTCGGCCTCGACCATCAAGTTCTATTCCGATGACGTGCCGAAATATCCGTACGATCCGGCCAAGGCCAAGGCGCTCTTGAAGGAAGCCGGCTACAAGGGCGAGAAGATCCGCATGCTGCCGCTCGCCTATGGCGAGACCTGGCAGCGCTGGGGCGAGGCGGTGAAGCAGAACCTGCAGGATGTCGGCATGAACATCGAGACGATCGCGACCGACGTGCCCGGCGGCAACCAGAAGATCATGGAGTGGGACTACGACATCGCCTTCACCTATCTCTATCAGTACGGCGATCCCGCGCTCGGCGTGTCCCGCAACTACATCACCTCGGCGATCGCCAAGGGCCAGTTGTTCAACAATGTCGAAGGCTATTCCAATCCGGAAGTGGACAAGCTGTTCGCCGAGGGCGCGACGGCGCCGACCGACGCCAAGCGCAAGGAGGCCTATGACAAGGTGCAGAAGATCCTGGCCGAGGACGTGCCGGTGGCCTGGCTGCTCGAGCTCCAGTTCCCGACCATCACCAAGTGCAAGGTGAAGAACCTGATCACCACCGGCATCGGCGTCAACGACGGCTTCCGCGACGCTTGGCTCGACAAATAGCGGTGCACTCCGGGGCGCGGCCATGATCCCCGCGCTCCGGTGCTTCGCTGTCCTCCCGAGCTGACCTTCACGGACCTTTCATGCTCTCCTTCATCGCTCAGCGCGTCGTGAAAGGCATCATCGTCCTTCTCGCCATCATCGTGCTGAATTTCTTCCTGATCCGGCTGGCGCCGGGCGATCCGGCCGTGGTCATGGCCGGCGAGGCCGGCGCCTCCGACCAGATCTTCGTGGCGCAGTTGCGCGAGAAGTTCGGCCTCGACCGTCCGCTGCCGGAGCAGCTGCTGATCTACGTCAAGGGCATCGCCAGCCTCGATCTCGGCTTCTCGTTCCGCCAGCAGGCGCCGGTCGCCAGGCTGATCGCCGAGCGGCTGCCGGCGACGCTGCTGCTGACGCTGACGGCGTTCGCGATCTCGCTCGGTCTCGGCATCCTGTTCGGTGTGCTCGCCGCGCGCTTCGCCGGCACCATCCTCGACACCGCGATCACGGTGCTCGCGCTGATCTTCTACGCAACGCCGCTGTTCTGGATCGCGCTGATCGCGATCCTGTTGTTCTCGGTCTGGGTCGATTGGCTGCCGAGCTTCGGCTATGAGACGATCGGTGCCGGCTATACCGGCGTTCGCCACGCGCTCGACGTCGCCGCGCACCTCGCGATGCCCGCCGCGACGCTCGGGCTGTTCTTCATGGCGACCTACACCCGCATGACCCGCGCTTCCATGCTCGAGGTCAAGCGGCTCGATTTCGTCAAGACCGCGCGCGCCAAGGGGCTGCGCGACGGCGTCATCCTGCGCCGCCACGTGCTGCGCAACGCGCTGCTGCCGGTGGTGACCCTGGCCGGCGTTCATGCCGGCACGCTGGTCGGCGGCGCGGTCTTGACGGAGACGGTGTTCGCATGGCCGGGCATCGGCCGGCTGATGTACGACGCGCTGATCCAGCGCGACTACAATCTCCTGCTCGGCGTGTTCGTGGTGTCCTCGGCGATGGTGCTGATCTTCAACCTCGTGACCGACCTCGTCTACCGCCTGGTCGATCCGCGCATCGAGTACGCCTCATGAGGCAGTTCTGGCGCACCATGCTGCGCAGCCCGAGCGGCGTCATCGGGCTGATCATTCTCGTGCTGGCGATCGTGATCGCGGTGGCCGGGCCGCTCTACTTCCCGAACTCGCCGTGGCGCATGGTGCAGCGGCCGTTCGTCCCGCCATTCACACTGTCGAAGGTCCCGCTCGGCACCGATGCGCTGGGCCGCGACGTGCTCGCCGGCCTGATCTTCGGTGCACGCGTCTCGCTGCTGGTCGGTCTCGTGTCGACACTCGTTGCGCTGATCGTCGGCGTGCCGCTCGGCGCCATCGCCGGCTATTTCGGCGGCCGGGTCGATGACGCGCTGATGCGCTTCACCGAGTTTTTCCAGACCATCCCGAGCTTTGCGCTCGCGATCGTGCTGGTGGCGATCCTGCAGCCGTCGATCTATTCCATTGTCGCCGCGATCGGCCTCGTCAGCTGGCCGCCGGTGGCGCGCCTCGTGCGGGGCGAGGTGCTGAGCCTGCGGACCCGCGAATATGTCCAGGCTGCCATCGTCACCGGACAAAGCAATGCCTGGATCATCTGGCGCGAGATTCTTCCCAATGCGCTGTCGCCTGTCATCGTGCTGGCCTCGCTGATGGTCGCGACCGCGATCCTGCTGGAATCCTCGCTGTCGTTCCTCGGCCTCGGCGATCCCAACCTGATCTCCTGGGGCTACATGGTCGGCGCCGGTCGCACTGTCATTCGTCAGGCGTGGTGGATCACGGTCTTTCCCGGCGTGGCGATCCTGCTGTCGGTGCTCGGCCTCAATTTGATCGGCGAGGGCCTGAACGATGCGCTCAATCCGCGCCTGTCGCGCGAGGGCAGGTGAGCGAATGGCAAATCCCGTCGTTGCCATCAGGAACCTGCGCATCGCCTTGCCGGCGGGCGCCGAGCGCAATCACGCGGTCGACGGCGTCTCGTTCGACCTGACCGCGGGCAGGATCGTCTGCGTGGTCGGCGAATCCGGCTCGGGCAAGTCGATGTGCGCGCATGCGCTGCTCGGGCTGCTGCCCGAGACGGTGAAAGTCGAGAGCGGCGAGATCAGCTTCGAGGGGCGCGACCTGCTTGCCGTCGATGAGGACGGCTGGCGCGATCTGCGCGGCCGCCGCATCGCCATGGTGTTCCAGGAGCCGATGACCGCACTCAATCCCTTGATGCGGATCGGCGACCAATTGATGGAGGTGTTCGAGGCGCATGATCTGCTGAGCCCTCGCGAGCGCCGCGCGAAGGCGCTGGCGCTGGTGCGCGAGGTCGGCCTGCCCGATCCCGAACGGATCATCCGCGCCTATCCACATCAGCTCTCCGGCGGCCAGCGCCAGCGCGCGATGATCGCGATGGCGCTGGCGCTCGAACCGGCGGTGCTGGTCGCCGACGAGCCGACCACCGCGCTCGACGTGACGACCCAGGCGCAGATCCTCAAGCTGATCCGCAACCTGCAGGCCAGCCACAACATGGCGGTGATGTTCATCACCCATGATTTCGGCGTCGTCGCCGACATCGCCGACCAGGTGGTCGTGTTGCGCCATGGCAAGGTGGTGGAGGAAGGCGCGGCCGAGTCCGTGCTGGGCAATCCGCAGCACGACTACACCAAGGCGCTGCTCGCCGCGGTGCCCTCTTTCGATCCGCCGCCGCGGCAATCCCGCGAGGACGTTCCGAAGGCGATCGACGTGATCGGCCTCGACAAGACCTATGTGACGCCGACCGGCTGGTTCCGCCCGAAGCGCGAGACGCGCGCTGCGCATGCGGTCAATTTCGCGATCCATCAGGGCGAGACGCTCGGCCTCGTCGGCGAGTCCGGCTCGGGAAAGTCGTCCGTCGCGCGTCTCGTGATGCGGCTGATCGAGGCCGATCGCGGCACGGTGCGGATCGGCGACGTCGATCTCACGGCGCTGGAGGGCGGCGCCTTGCGTGCGCAGCGTCATCGCATCCAAATGATCTTCCAGGATCCGTTCGCCTCGCTCAACCCGCGCCGCAAGGTCGGCCGCATCATCGCCGACGGCATGGTCGCGCGCGGCACGCCGCTCGATGCCGCGCTGAAGCGCGCCCAGGAGCTGCTCGGCATGGTCGGGCTCGACGCGGGCGCGATCGGCCGCTATCCGCACGAATTCTCCGGCGGCCAGCGTCAGCGCATCGGCATCGCGCGCGCGCTCGCGCTCGATCCGGAGATCATCGTCGCGGACGAAGCGGTGTCGGCGCTCGACGTGTCCGTCCAGGCGCAGGTGCTGCGGCTGCTGGAAGATTTGAAGGCGCGCCTTGGTCTGTCGATGCTGTTCATCACGCATGACCTGCGGGTGGCCGCGCAGATCTGCGACCGGATCGCCGTCATGCAGAAGGGCGAGATCGTCGAGCTGAAGCCGACCGCCGCGCTGTTCGCCAATCCCGAACACGCCTATACGCGCGAGCTGCTCGCTGCCGTTCCCGGCCGCAAGCACGGAATGGCGTGATTGTGCGTAAACCGACCGCCGGTCGGAACCATGGCGCATCGTGCCGGGCCGGGTTCAATTACTTGCAACATCTTCGGCGTATTTGGATTATAATAGCATTGGACCCCGATGAGGCCGCAGGGTGGTCGCCCTAGCTGGTCCGCGCCAAGACAGCGGGCTCGTGCTCCCTCTACCCGAGGCTGTCATTGAACCGTGCCCATGAAGCGTCAGTCTCGACAGGATGTCGCAGCGGCGTTCACCATCCCAACGAGGACTCTCATCATGTCGGAGCGCAAGCCAACGGCCGCCGTGCGCGAGGCTCAAAAAGCCTTCAAGCCGGCCGAGCCGACGAGAAGCGATTATGAAAAGGCACAGGCCGCGTTCGATCAGAACCGCGAGCGGCTGAAGGCCGAGCGCTTGGCGCGTGAAGCGGCTGACAGCGCCGGCAAGCAGCCGAAGAAGCTGGCGTGAACCGCCAGCCTCGTCCCGTCGATTTCGGCGGGCATGCCGTCGCTCGCTCAGCTGCGCGGAGGCGTAGCGGTGAGCTGGCCCTGCGGCCGTTCACGATCGGTGCGCGTCGAGGTCGTTGAGGGGAGCGCGCCCGGCCGCGCCGCAGGCACCTTCTTGACCGGCGCCGGCAGCAAGCCTTCGCGGATGGCCTGCTTGCGCGCGACTTTGCGTTGGCGCCTGATCGCATCGGATTTCTCGCGCGTCTTGCGCTCCGATGGCTTCTCGTAGGATCTGCGGCGCTTCATCTCGCGGAATACGCCTTCGCGCTGCATCTTCCGCTTCAGGATGCGCAACGCCTTCTCGACGTCGTTGTCACGAACAAGAACCTGCAAAAGTATCCTCCTTGTCTTCATCTCTATCGATGAAATTCGGTTGGCGAAGCCGATCGGCGCTGTGGCGGGGAGAGCGGCGCGCTTAGCTGAGCGGCACCAATGAAACGTGTTGCTCACAATGTGATGAGGCACGATGCGTGCGAGACACGGTGATCCCCTTCGTCGGAAGGCGGGAGCACGAGTGTCTCTCAGCCATCGATGGCCAGGCCGTTACCGATGGTGCTGTGAAGATAAGGGCAATCTGCTGATATTGCCAGCGCGAGCCGACTCAACGGTTCCGGTCCTCGGCAAACTATATTTGCCGCGCGGCCTTGTAATCCCCCATAAAATCTCTACCTTGACGTAGTTCGATTAGCCGCTGTGCCTTTCTGAATGTGCCTGTGGGCTATTTCCAAAAGTCATCGCTCAGTTGAATGAGATCGCGTGATGGTCGCGCGATGAATGATTTGGAGATAGACATGCAGGGTACCGTCAAGTGGTTCAATGGCCAGAAGGGCTTTGGTTTCATTCAGCCGCAGGATGGCGGGAACGACGTGTTCGTTCACATCAGCGCGGTTGAACGCGCTGGTCTCGCCGGTCTGGCTGAGGGCCAGAAAGTCAGTTTTGAGGTCAAGACGGACAAGATGCGCGGTAAAACCAGCGCAGAAAATCTCGCGCTGGTCTGACCGTACTGATCAGACGTCTCTGACGTCTTAGGCCATTTCACGGATGTACTGAAATGGCTGGTTTGCCCGCTCGATCCTGTATTGAGCGGGCTTTCTGCGTCTCGACGGTAACCCGCATCTCCGGAAGGATCAGTCGATGGCTACCAAGAAGATGTCAGAGCGCTCCCCCGAAAGCATCGCGCGGTCGGAGCGCCAGCGCGTCGCCGCCGAGGACGGGGCGAAGGCGCGCGCCGAATGGGATCAGCGCGCGATGGCGGTCCGCAAGAACATGGAGCGGCTGCGCGTGTTGCGGCTCGCCAAGGAAGCGGAAGCTGCGCAAGCGGGGTCTGATGCGGCGCCTGCGCCGAAGCGGCGCAAGAAGGTCGTTCGCTAGGGCTGCTTCATCTCGCCTTCCGGCGTCGGGTGCCCGGTGGAATTATCGGAACTTCGTTGCCGGTGCTCGAACAGACGGGCGATCCATGCCTGATTACTACGCCCCAACCGTGTCCCGCGTACAGACCCGACCTTCGTACCGAGGAGGCTGACGTGGCCAAGCCGACCGCTACAGACGTTCGCATTGCCAAGGATGAGACGCAGCGTGGAGCCCAGACGATCGCATTCGCGCTCGCAATCGGCGCCACACGGCAGGTCTGTCATCTCGAGACCTGCTTCTGCACGCGCAACCAGGCGTTCGCCTATCTGCAACGGAACCGCACGGCGTTCGAGCAGATGGCGCGCGAGCAGTTTGCCCGTGGCGAGGTGACCGACGGCGTCATCCATCTGCGCATGATCTGAGGCGATCCGCCACACGCGGGCCTCAGAAGGCCCTGCCCGACGCGCAACGCGCTGTTGCTGCTACTCCGCCTTCTGTTTGACCGGAAGCGGAATGCGCTCATAGGACGCGGGCAGGTTGACGGGGCGATAGTCCTTCGATTCCGCGATCCGCATCAGCACGCTCTCATGAACGAAGGCGCCGTCGGGGATGAAGCGCGGTTCGCCATTCGGAATGTAGAAGCCGAAATGCGCCTTGCGTTCCGGCCATTCCTTGTACGTCGCGCTCTTCGGCAGCCATTCGAGCACCCGCCAGGCCGCTGTCATCGAATCGTGCAGCGGTCCCTGGACGCTCGGCGCCACATAGGAGAACGGACTGTTCTTGCGCTGCACGCCCCAGGCGAGCTGATTCACCGTGCGCGGATTGACCGTCAGCCCGGCCTCGACCGCCTCGTCGATCATCCACAGCAGCGGATATTTCGAAGCCGCCGACCGGACCTCGGGATAGCCGCCGCCGACGTCGGAATGCACGCCGGCGAACCACACCTGTTTGGCGTCCTGCGGTCGCGCCTGCGCCTTGTTGAAGCGGTTCGGCGTGAAGGTCTGCGGCATGCCCCACGGCTTCAGCCGGAACATGCAGCGGCGCTCGTCGATCGCCGCAGCCTGGCGGAAGATCTTCACGCTCGGGTTCTCGATCGTGAAGGCGAGCTCCTCGAGGCTCGGCAGCGCGAACAGCCGGTCGGTGCGCGGCACGATCACGCTCGCCACCGTGTCCCACACGCCGACGAAATGGATTGTCGGCCAGCGCGCCGAGGTGATCCGCGCGAACTGCGCGGCGTGGTCGTCGCGGCTCTCCGGGATCGGCCCGTCCTCCTCGGTGCTCTCGAGCTCCTTGGTGATGCCGCGCCCGGCCTTCGGATTGTCCGAGGAGTACTTCTTGTAGGCGATCACGCCCGGGCCGACGAGATTGATCTGACCCGGCGAGATCAGCCCGATCTTGTGGATCAGCCCGGCCAGCACGCGCACGGTGTAGGCGCCCCGCGAGAAGCCGAACAGAAAGATGCGGTCGCCGTCCTCGTAATGCGTGGCCAGGAAGGAGTAGGCGTTGATGACGTTGTCGTCGAGGCCGTAGCCGGTCGCGAGCCCCAGCACCATGTTGAAATTGGCCTTGAAGCGGTGCCAGGTGTCGGGCTGGGTCAGCGTGCCGACGCCGGGATCGTAGAATACGGCCTGATGCGGTGTCGTCTTGTCGGTCTTGCGCAGGCAGCGATAGAGCTTGAGTACGTTCGAGATGTTCTCGCTGATCTCGTTGCCGGTGCCGTCGCAGCAGATGACAATATTCTTCATGGCAAAGGAATGTCCGCAATAATGCTACCGCAACGAGTGTAGAGCATCCGGCTGGTGTTGGGGAGGTCGGTTCCCTATGGCACTTCGTCTGGGTCGCTGTTGCGCGCGGCGCGGCCGACATGGCGGAGTGACTGCTGGACGCCGTTGTACGAACGGATGGTCACCCGACTTGTCCTGCCGCCCCGCGCCGGCTGCCTTGTCCAGAGTTGTCAGTTGGTCACGGCATCCGCAAGCAAAACGGCCGGATCTCTCGACCCGGCCGTTTCGACATCTCGTTCAGCTCGAAGCCCCGCTCGTGACGCGTCCGGCTTCTGCATCAATCTTGAATTTCGGTTGGCTCTCTCAGCTCGCCTTCGCGACCGGGGCAGCGTCCGCCGCCTTCTTCTCGATGGCGCGCTTCAGCTCCAGCGCGCGCGGCGACAGGGTCGCGGCGTTGGCCTTGAGCAGATAGGCGTCGAGGCCGCCATTGTGGTCGACGCTCTTGAGCGCGTTAGTCGAAACGCGCAGGCGCACGTTGCGGCCGAGTGCATCCGAGATGAAGGTCACGTTGCACAGGTTCGGCAGGAAGCGCCGCTTGGTCTTGATGTTGGAGTGGCTGACCTTGTGGCCAACCTGGGGACCCTTGGCCGTCAGTTCACAGCGCCGCGACATGGCAATAAATCCTCTCTCATCCCCGCACCCTTCGTCCGCCTATGTCGGCGGGCCGCGGGGGTCCAAAACTCGTCCAGCTCGTCTCTGGGAGATGCGGTCCTATAGGGGGGATGCGGCTTTTCGTCAAGGTTTTGAAGGCCGCAGCAAATACAGGGAGCCGGGCCGGCGAACCCGGAGGACGCGACCCATGCCTCCTCCTGGTCGGGCCGAAATCGCCGACCAGCAGAAAAGCAGGCGTGTAATCAATAGTATAGCGGGTAGTTTAGACCATATAAAGGGCGCATTCGGACGTGATGGATGGATATCCCGCGAACGGTCCGGAATGGCGGCATGCTGGCGCGGTCGGAGGTTCGCGGCTCGGTTCCGGCAGCGCTGCGGACGACGGTTCTGAGTGCTGTTCAGGCGCAAAGCGCTGGACAAACCGCCATTGTCGGACGGTTCGCGTTGTTTGAAGGCGTTTTTGGCTTAAGTAGCAAGGACGGCGCGTCGGATCGGTCCGGCGCTCAGGCAGGCGGATCGGCAGGATCATTCGTCACGTGACCATCATCTCGGTTCCCTCATTTCTCTCGGGCCGCCTGGCCGCGGCCGGGGCAGCGCTCTGCCTGTTGTTGCTGGCGCAAGGCGCCCAGGCGCAGGCTCGGTTGGACGCTCAATACGAGGCTTCCCTGGCCGGCATCCCCGTCGGCAAGGGCACCTGGGCGGTCGAGATCGGGGATGATCAGTATGGTGCTGCGGCTCAGGGCGGCACCGCCGGCCTGCTCAAGAGCTTCTCGCAAGGATCAGGCACGGGCTCGGTGCAGGGACGCGTCGTCAACGGCGCCCTGGTCGGCCAGAGCTACCAGGCCTCGACCTCCACGGGAAAGAAATCGGAGCAGATCCGCATCAATCTGCAGAACGGCACCGTGAAGGACTTCGCCATCGAGCCGGCGCCTCCAGTCGATCCCGACCGCATTCCGGTGACGGATGCCCACAAGCGCGGCGTGCTCGATCCGATGACGGCCTCTCTGGTGCGGGTGCCGGGCAATGGCGAACTGCTGTCGCCGGACTCCTGCCGCGGCGCTGCGCCCGTGTTCGACGGCCGCATGCGCTACGAGCTCAAGCTCGACTACAAGCGCATGGAGAACGTCAAGGCTGACAAGGGCTATCGCGGTCCGGCGCTGGTCTGCGCGATCTACTTCACGCCGGTCGCGGGCTACATCCCGGACCGGCCGGTCATCAAATATCTGGCTCAGGCCCGCAACATGGAGATCTTCTTCGTGCCGATCGCCGGCACCCGCGTGCTGGTGCCGTTCAAGATGGTGATCCCGACCCCGCTGGGGACCGCGATGCTGGAGGCGACGTCGTTCATCACCCAGGCGGCGCCGCACGTCGCCAAGACCCAGTAGCGCCTCGTATCGCTGCTCCTCCACATCCGAATCTCGTCGCTGTGGCACGGCCCCGTCAGCGGCTGAGCCGCAACAGCGGCCGTGGCGTGAAGGTCTGGCGGCATGCCGTCCGCTCTCGCTTGAATGCGATGGCGATTCCGCGTTGACCTCCGATTTGCCGGTCCCCGTATGGATGCTGTCTGCTGCGCGTGAATCCGTTTGACTCTTCCCTGATTCTGATTCGACTCGGGACGCCCTGGAATGCGCGCCAGTTCCATCGCGAAAGCGTTGCTTGTGGAGCCCGCGAAAACTTGATCTAGTGCTGGCTTGATCGCAGAGCGCGAGATGTTGCGGTGAACGAAGCCTGAAAGCCGACAGAGTCAGCGATTCCTTCGCGATTCGTTCTCAAGGCGTTCCGAAGCTTAAGCTGCGGCACTATATGCGTCACAATGTGAGACAGGGGTCAGCATCTCAGCCTCTCCAGACACACGACAATTCCGCATCCGTCGCGCGTGAACGACGCGCTTCCAACGCCGGCTTCGAGACCCACATTTAACGAATGGCTTTTTCGTCCTCTTCGGCTGCCTCGCCTTTCGAGCGCACGTCCGACCGTGCTCCCGGAAGCGGCGTCACCGCCGTGCTCGGCCCCACCAACACCGGCAAGACGCATCTGGCGATCGAGCGCATGCTCGCGCATTCCTCCGGCATCATCGGACTGCCGCTGCGGCTGCTCGCGCGCGAGGTCTACAACAAGATCGCCGATCGCGTCGGCAGCGAGGCCGTCGCGCTGATCACCGGCGAGGAGAAGATCAAGCCGAAGAACCCGCGCTATTGGGTGTCGACGGTCGAGGCGATGCCCAGGGATCTCGACGTGTCGTTCCTGGCCGTCGACGAGATCCAGATCGCGTCCGATCTCGAGCGCGGCCATGTCTTCACCGACCGCATCCTCAATCGCCGCGGGCGCGACGAGACGCTGCTGCTCGGGGCTGCGACGATGCGCCCCATCATCGAGCGGCTGTTGCCCGGTGCGTCGATGGTGACACGGCCACGATTGTCGCAGCTCGAATTCGCCGGCGACCGGAAGATCACGCGGCAGCCGCGCCGGACCGCCATCGTGGCGTTCTCGGCTGACGAGGTGTACGCCATCGCCGAGCTGATCCGCCGCCAGCATGGCGGCGCCGCTGTGGTGCTGGGATCGCTGTCGCCGCGCACGCGCAACGCGCAGGTGGCGATGTTCCAGAACGGCGACGTCGACTATCTCGTCGCCACCGATGCGATCGGCATGGGGCTCAATCTCGACGTCGATCACGTCGCCTTCGCATCCGACCGCAAATATGACGGCTATCAGTTCCGCCGGCTCACGCCGTCGGAGTTTGCCCAGATCGCCGGCCGTGCCGGACGCGCGACGCGTAACGGCACGTTCGGCACCACCGGACGTTGTGCGCCGTTCGAGCCCGAGCTGGTCAATGCGCTCCAGAACCACACCTTCGATACCGTGAAGGTGCTGCAATGGCGCAACTCCAGGCTTGATTTCGCGTCCTTGAGCGCGCTCCAGGTCTCCCTGGCGATTACGCCGGGGCATGACGCGCTGACGCGCGCGCCGACCGCGGAGGATCTGCGCGTGCTCGATCATGCCGCGCGCGATGCCGAGGTGCGCGACATGGCGCATGGCGCTGAAGCGGTCGAGCGTCTCTGGGAAACCTGCCAGATTCCCGACTATCGCAGGCTGTCGCCGGCTGCCCATGCGGAGCTGGTGACCACCGTGTTCGGCTTCCTGATGCAGAAGGGGCGTATTCCGGACGCCTGGTACGCGGCCCAGGTCGATCAGGCCGACCGCGTCGATGGCGACATCGATACGCTGTCGGGGCGGATTGCACAGATTCGCACCTGGACCTTCGTGGCCAACCGGCCCGACTGGCTGCGCGACCCTGATTATTGGCAGGGGATTACCCGCGAACTCGAAAATAAATTGTCAGACGCCCTTCATGAACGGCTCACGGAGCGTTTCGTTGATCGTCGTACCAGTGTATTGATGCGGCGCCTGCGGGAGAACAGTGTTTTGAATACGGAAATCGGCAAGACCGGCGAAGTGATCGTTGAAGGGCACGCGATCGGCCGCCTGGATGGATTCACCTTCGCGCCCGACGCCGCCGAAGCCGGCTCGGAGGCCAAGGCCTTGCAGGCTGCTGCCCAGAAGGCGCTGGCCGGCGAGATCGAGGCGCGCGCGGAGAAGCTGTCCGGCGCGCCCGACGAGCACATCGTGCTCACCGCCGACGGCACGATGCGCTGGACCGGCGACGCCGTCGCCAAGCTGGTCGCGGCCGACGACGCGCTGCATCCGCGCCTGCGCATCATCGCCGACGAGCGGCTGACCGGTGCTGCGCGCGACAAGGTCCAGGCGCGGCTCGATCTGTGGCTGAAGACGCATATCGAGAAGCTGCTCGGCCCGCTGTTCGAGCTGTCCAAGGCCGAGGACATCACCGGTATCGGCCGTGGCATCGCGTTCCAGCTGGTGGAGGCGCTCGGTGTCATCGAGCGCGCCAAGATCGCCGCCGAGATGAAGGATCTCGACCAGCCGTCGCGCGCCACCTTGCGCAAATATGGCGTGCGTTTCGGTGCCTACCACATCTACGTCCCGGCGCTGCTCAAGCCCGCCGCGCGCGCTCTCGCCGCGCTGCTGTGGGCCGAGAAGCAGGGCAATGTCGACATGTCCGCGCTGACCGGCGCGCAGCATCTGGCGAGCTCGGGCCGGACCTCGTTCCCGGTCGACAAGGCGCTGCCGCGCGATGCCTATCGCGTGCTCGGCTATAAGCAGGCGGGCGAGCGCGCCGTGCGCGTCGACATCCTGGAGCGGCTGGCGGACCTGATTCGTCCCGCCCTGGCCTGGCGCGACAATGCGCCGGGCGAGAAGCCGGCCGGCGCCTTCGACGGCCGCGGCTTCGTGGTGACGCAGGCGATGACCTCGCTCACCGGCTCGGCCGGCGAGGACTTCGCCTCCATCCTGCGCGCGCTCGGCTATCGCATGGAGAAGCGTCCGCCGCTGCCGCCCAAGCCGATTGAGAAGCCCGTCGAGGCTGCTGCCATCGCGGAAGCTGCTGCTGCCGAAGCCGCTCCGGCAGATGCGCAGGCTGTGCCGGGCGAGGACCTCGCAGTTGTCGCCGGCGAGCCGGCCGACGAGCAGGTTCCCACCGTCGCGGAGGCCGCCGTCGCTCCGGTGACCGAGCAGGCCGTCGCCGTGCCCGCGATGGTCGGTGAGGAGCAGCCGGAAACCACGTCGGGATCGGCCCTGGCATCGCTGCCGACCGTCGATTTCGTCACGCCGGATGTGGCGGACGCCGCTTCCATGGCCGAGACGGCTGCCGAAAGCGTCGTCGCCGAGGCGGAAACCGCCGTCGCTGCGGATGCGCCGCAGCCAGAAGCCGCGGAGGCCGTTGCGAACGAGGCAACAAGCATCGGCGACGCTTCGGCTGAAGCTGCCGCGGCGGAAACTGCTGCTGGATCGACCGCCACCGAGGCTTCTCCCGAGGCCTCGCCTGCTGCCGAGCCCGTCCTGGTCGAGGTCTGGCGGCCGGGCGGGCGGTCGGAGGAGCGCAGGCCGCGCCACGACCATCATCATCGCGGCCGGCCCAACCGTCCGCAGCATGAGCGCGGGCAGGGGGGCGGCGGCGGTCAGGCATCGGCCGGGACCGCTCCGGCCGAGGGCGGCGAGGCGCGCGAGCGCCATCACCGCGGCCATGGCCGGCGCGACCGGATGAAAGAGTTCGGCAAGGACTTCCGCAAGGGCCCGCCGGAGGCGGGTGCGGCGCCAGCCGAGGGCGCATCGGCGCCGGCGCGCGAGGATCGCGGGCCGCGCCGCGATCATGATGCCAAGGGGCGCGACCAGAACCGGGATCGCAACAAGGGCGGCAAGTTCGGGGGCGACCGCGAGGGGCGCGGTGGCCGCGACTTCGGCAAGGGCGGCCGTGACAAGCGCGACAGCGGCCCGGCGCTGCGGCCCTACGCATCGAGCAGCGGCGGCGGCCGGGATCGCGACCGTCCGGTCGATCCCAATTCGCCGTTTGCCAAGCTTGCTGCGCTCAAGGAGCAGCTCGCGGGGAACAACCGCAAGGACTGAGCGGCAAGATCGGTTGGCAAGATTGGTTGGAAGGACAACGCCGACGTCCGACACCCCGTCAGAGCGCCAGCGCATCGACAAATGGCTGTGGCATGCGCGGCTGGTGAAGGCGCGCACCAGCGCCGCGGCGCTGGTGTCGTCGGGGCATGTCCGGGTCAATGGTGTGCGCGAGACCTCGCCGGGCCATGGGGTGAAGACCGGTGATGTGCTGACCATCGCGCTCGATCGCAGCGTGCGCGTGCTCAAGGTGACCGGCTTTGCCGCGCGTCGCGGCGACGCTGCGTCCGTGCGCGGGCTCTACGACGACCTCGAAGGTCGCGGCCGAAGTTGATTGGTTGCGCCGGCGCAATTCCAATTCAGTTCTTCGCCCCGCTTCACTTGCGGCACACCACGTCCTGCGCTAGTCCAAGCCAGCCGATTTGTCGATCCGTTCCGGAGCCCTGGATGACTTACGTCGTCACCGAAAACTGTATCAAATGCAAATACACCGATTGCGTTGAGGTCTGCCCGGTAGACTGCTTCTACGAGGGCGACAACATGCTGGTGATCCATCCGGACGAATGCATCGATTGCGGCGTGTGCGAGCCGGAATGCCCGGCCGACGCGATCAAGCCGGATACCGAGCCGGGGCTGGAGAAATGGCTGGGCGTGAACGCCGAATATGCCAAGTCCTGGCCCAATATCACGCAGAAGAAGGACCCGCCGGCGGATGCCAAGGAGCACGACGGCGAGGACGGAAAATTCGAGAAATATTTTTCATCGAAGCCGGGCGCCGGAGACTGACGGGTCACCTCTGCGCTGGCGCGAGAGCGGCGCCGGCAATTCTGCCGCTGGCCGTGGCTGATTGGAATCGCCACGCGGAAACAATGGCCTAGAACGAGATTGCGGCGAGCGGGAACCGCCGCATGAGTTGTTCTATTCCGGCACGCTTCACTTAACCCTAACTTCGTGGACCCGTCACAATACCGCCCCTGCGGCCTCTAAATCATTGATTTTTGCGGTAAATGTGCTATATATAGCACATTCTCAGAGCCGAACCCGGCCATGCGTACCTTTTTTTGGCCGCCCTTTTAGGTTCCCGCAACATCAAACAGGGGCGTGGCAGTTCCGCGCGCAGGCTGTGTCACAGAAAACGCGTAAAAAGAGTGCTTCCAAGAGTACAAAAAAAGCCGCCGCGGCCAGCCGCAGCGTTTCCAAGGGCCGTGCCCGGGCTCCTGTAAAGGAGATTCGGGCTGCCGCGAAGGCCTCGGCTGCCAAGTCCACCAAGAACAAAAGAAGCGCAATGCCTGAAAAGACTGCCAAGACTGCCGCGAAAGCATCCGCCGCGAAGACCACTCTTGCAAAGGACTCTGTTGCCAAGGCTGCGCCCGCCAAGGCCGCCGCTGCGCCCAAGGCTGCCACCAAGACCGCCATTCCTGCGGCTGCTGCCCCTGTTGCCAAGCCCGCCGTCGCCGCCAAGCCGGCTGCTCCCGTCGCGGCCGCGCCGCGCGTCGAGGAGAAGAAGCTGCCGACCCAGCGCCAGGGCTTCAAGACCAACGAATTCGTCGTCTATCCGGCTCACGGCGTCGGCCAGATCCTGGCCATCGAGGAGCAGGAGATCGCGGGTGCGAAGCTCGAGCTGTTCGTCATCAACTTCATCAAGGACAAGATGACGCTGCGCGTGCCGACCGCCAAGGTCGCCAATGTCGGCATGCGCAAGCTGTCCGACCCGGCGCTGGTCAAGAAGGCGCTGGAGACCCTGAAGGGCCGCGCCCGCGTCAAGCGCACGATGTGGTCGCGCCGCGCCCAGGAGTACGAAGCGAAGATCAATTCGGGCGACATCGTCGCCATCGCCGAGGTCGTGCGCGATCTGTATCGCTCGGAGTCGCAGCCGGAGCAGTCCTACAGCGAACGCCAGCTCTATGAAGCGGCGCTCGACCGGCTGTCGCGCGAGATCGCGGTCGTGCAGCACTCGACCGAGACCGAGGCCGTCAAGGAGATCGAGACGCAGCTCGCCAAGAGCCCGCGCCGCGGCGCCAAGACCGAGGCCGACGCGGTCGCCGAGGGCGATGCGGAAGGCGAGGGTGACGACATCGACGGCGACGATACCGCCGTGGCCGACGAGGCCGCCTGATCGACCGTTCAAGCGTTTTCGAATTAGTTGCTTACGAAAGCCCGGCCGCAAGGTCGGGCTTTTTGTTTGCCTGGCTCAAAGGGGACGCTGTCGAGACTGGC
Organism: Bradyrhizobium sp. SZCCHNS3002; assembly: GCF_032377435.1. NCBI lineage: Bacteria > Pseudomonadati > Pseudomonadota > Alphaproteobacteria > Hyphomicrobiales > Nitrobacteraceae > Bradyrhizobium > Bradyrhizobium sp. SZCCHNS3002. The sequence continues at coordinate 178,524 of NZ_JAUHHY010000002.1, read as the reverse complement.
AAGTCCCTGGCACGGCACCCGCACGCAGCTCACGCGACAGCCTCGACTTTGGCCTGTGCCGCCTTGATGTCTTGCACCGGCGGACGGCCGAACTGGCGACGATAGTCGCGCGTGAACTGCGGCACGCTTTCGTAACCCACGGCGAACGCCGCACTGCTGGCGTTGATGCCTTCGGCCAACATCAGCCGGCGCGCCTCGATCAGCCGCAGCTGCTTGTGGAATTGCAACGGCGACAGCGAGGTGTGTCTGCGGAAGTGCTGGTGGAAGGCGGACAGGCTCATACCCGCGATAGCCGCGAGCCGCTCGACCGGCAGGGCCTGGGTGAACTCGGCGCGCAACAGGGCTACCGCACGGGCGATGCGCTGGGCGTGGCTGTCGGGGCCACCGAGCCGGCGGATCGCCGCGCCGTGCCGGCCGGCGAGCAGCCAATAATGCATCTCGCGCAAGAGCTGAGCCTGCAGCACCTGCAATCCGGCAGGACGATCGAGCAAGCGCATCAGGCGTAGCGCCGCGTCCGTCACTTCCGCGTCGGTCGGCTCGACCCGGACGGCAAAACCGTCCGTCGCCGTCGTGCCGTCCATCTGCAGGATCAGCTCCGCGATCAGCGCCGAATCGAGCTCCAGCACCAGCGACAGATAGGGCGCCGCGCGGGTCGCGCGCGTGATCTGGCTGACGGTCGGCACGTCGGCGGTGATGATCAGCGAATCGCCTGCGGAAAACGTCAGTCCCTGCAGCCCCATCGTGACATGCTTGCTGCCCTGCACAACCAGGCACACCAGCGGCCGCGAGATGGCGTAGACGAGCTCGCTCGGTGCGGTCGCGCGCACCGTCGTGAGTCCGGGGATCGGGGTCCTGGCAATCCCGGCTGTATCGGCGTGGACAGCGGCATAGCGGCTGACGGCATTGAGCAGGCTGGTCATGTCCGTAACTTAGCCCGCTCTCGCTCTCCACACACCCCGATTTGGAGGATCAGGCAAGGAACGGCGCGGTTCCGGCAACTCCGCCGGTGGTCGGTGTCCAATATCCGACCAGTCAAACCCGACCGGAGAAAAATCATGACCAGGATCGCACTCGTGACCGGCGCCAGCCGCGGGCTCGGCCGTAGCGCGGCACGTCATATTGCCCAACGCGGCAGTGACCTCATCCTCACCTATCAGAACCGGGTCGAGGACGCGGCGGCCGTCGTCGAAGAGATCGAGGCGATGGGCCGCAAGGCGCTGGCCTTCCAGCTCGACACCGGTGATGTCGCCGCCTTTGCGCCGTTTGCGGAGACGCTGCGCCGGACTTGGCAGCGCGACACGTTCGACCACCTCGTTAACAACGCTGGCCATGGCGACCATGCGTTGATCGCCGACACAACGGAGGCGCTGTTCGACCGACTGGTCGATGTTCACTTCAAGGGCGTCTATTTATCGGCCCGATGATCGCGAGCCTGCTGTCCGAGGACAACCGCTGGATCAATGCGCAGCGAATCGAAGTCTCCGGCGGCCAGGCGATCTGATCGAGCCCGCAAGCAGGAAATTGCCGTGAGCGCCATGACTGGACAGTTGGGAACGATCGATCGTCTGTACGTGCTCGATGCCGGCAAGGCGATCGCGCCGGATCGGTCCGTCTACACGCCGGGCAAATGGCAGGGCGAGCCGGTGACGCTGAGCTGCCATGCCTATCTGCTGCAGCGACGGGGCGAATGGATCCTGTGGGACACCGGGATCGACCAGAGGCTGGCCGATGCGCCGGAAGGCCGGATCATCGCCCACGGCATCAGAGGCCTCGTCGCTAAGCCTCTCACTGCTCAGCTTGCCGAAATCGGCCTCGCGCCGGCCGATGTCGCGATGGTGCTGCTGTCCCATGCCCATTTCGATCACATCGGCAATGCCAGGCTGTTCCGCGATGCGCGCTGGTACATCCAGCGGCGGGAGCACGCGGCGATGTTCGGCAAGGACTTCAGCACCTTCGGCTACGCGCCATTGCTCTACGATTGCCTCCGGCAAGCCTGCCTCGAATTGATGGACGGGGATGTCGATCTGTTCGGTGACGGTTCGGTGCGCGTCATCTCAACGCCTGGCCATACGCCGGGCCACTGCTCGCTGCTGGTGCGGCTCGCCGGCTCCGGGGCGGTCCTGCTATCGGGCGACGCCGCGCATGACCGCTACAACATGGCGCATCGCTGCGTGCCGACGATGAATGCAAGCGCCGAGGCGACCCTGACATCAATGGAGCGGATCGCCGCCATCGTCGATGCAGAGCGCGCGCAGCTGTGGCTCAACCATGATACGGCGCAGTCGGCGGGGCTTGCGCACGCGCCGGCGTATTTCGACTAGGGGCGTTCACTCGTCCGTCCGCCCCTCGACCGATCAGCCGAGCTGCTCGAGCGAGCGGCAGCCCTGAGGGTTCGCTCAGGAGGAAATCGCGCTCACTCCACCACGATCTTGACGCGGTCGCGGACCTTGACCTGGGCGCGGGCGTCGAGGCCGTTGAGGACGCGGAAGCGCTCGACCGGGCGGTCGACGCCGGTCATGCGGTGCGCCAGCGATTCGACCGTGTCGCCGGGCTGCACGGTGATCACCTTGATGCGCAGCGGCCGCGCCGACTGGATCTCCTCCAGGCTGAGCCGGCGGAACGAGTTCACCGTCTCCCGCGCATTGCGCTCGCTCTCGGTGGTCTTCTGCCGCGAGGCGAAGATGAAGCGGTAGACGTCGCTGCCGACGCGCAGCGCATAGACCTTGAACTGCCAGGGATCGCCGCTCGCCGTCGTGGAGGCCGCCGGGAAGCCGTTGATCGTCAGCTCCTCGGTCGCCGACTTGTCGACGTTCTCCATCCAGCCGGAATTCAGATAGTCGCCGAGCGTCTGCTGGGCCGGCACGCGCACCACGTCGAAGCGCATCGCCTGGGCGCCGCCCTCGCGTACGCCGATCACCGCCTGCGCGGTGTTGTCGAGCGTGAAGTTCTCCGGCGCCTGGAAGGTGAAGCCGAGCTTCGGATGCAGGAAGCGCCGTCCGCGCACGAAGCCCTCGCTCGGGTCCTCGCCATAGACGATGTTGTCGACTGCAGCCAAGTAGGTCTCGCGGTCATGCTCCCTGGCCTCGGGGGAGACGTATTGCTTGGCGATGGCGGCGGCGTTCTGCACCCGCTCCGGCGTCGCCGGATGCGACGACAGGAAGTCTTGCGCGCGCGGGTCGATCGCGACCTTGCCGGCCTTCAACTCTGCGTTGCGCTCCATCGAGGTCAGGAAGCGCGCCGCGCCGTAGGGATCGAACTTGGCCTTGGCGGAGATGCCCACGCCGATGCCGTCGGCCTCGAACTCCTGGGTGCGCGAGAAGCTCGCCATTGTCAGCTTGGTCTTGGCGAGCGCCAGCGCCGTCAGGTCCGGATCGTTGCCCATGTCGGAGACGACGCGGGTCACGACCGCAGCCTGCCGCGCCTGGTCCTCGCGGATCGCAGCATGGCGCGCCAGCACATGCGCCATCTCGTGGCTGAGCACCGAGGACAATTCGGAGGTGTCGTTGGCGAGCGCAATCAGCCCGCGCGTCACGTAGAGCTGGCCGGTCGGCAGCGCGAAAGCGTTGACCGCACCGGAGTTCAGGATCGTGACCTTGTAGCCCTGGTCGGGGCGATCGGACACGGCCACCAGCCGGTCGACGATCTTGGAGATCAGGCCCTCGAGCTGGGGATCCTCATAGGCGCCGCCATAGGTTGCAAGAATGCGCTCGTGCTCGCGATCGCTTGCCGGCGTCGTCTGCACCATCGCCGGCTTCGGCCGCGGCGTCGGCAACGGCGCCGTCGCCTGCTGCAACTTGCCCATGTCGCTGCAACCGGCCAGCGCCAGCCCCAGGCACAGCAGCGCCGGTGCGATCCGCGAACCGCAGTTCATCACCGTCATGCGCTTTCGAACAGACAGGTTCACGTCGCTACTCATGTACCTCAGCGGTCAATTCCCGCTTAAAATCTCGATCTGGGCGGTCTGCGTCAGTTCCAGTCTCGGACCCGCATGCGCTTCAATCCAACCGCGCACGCGAACCTGCCGATTCGCAAGTGATTTGACGTCGATGCCGGCACCTTCCAATACCGCCATCATACGCTTTGGAATAGTCACCGCGAAGCCCCGTGTCCAGTTACGAGCGAAGTTCAGATAAGTTGTTGTCCCCGTCTGTCGTACGGACAACACCTTCCCTTCGACAACCGTAAATAGCCCTACGCGAGACAAAATATCGTCTGGACTTTCCGTGTTTTTTATGACGGTCGCAATCTTCCAGAGACCACGCCCGGCGTTGCGGGCCTCGGCTTCCGCCGCGCCCAGGCTGAGGGCGCAATCCCGGTCGGGCAGGTCGATCCCGCGCAGCACGGCGCCCTGCCGCAGCAGCTCGCTTTGCACCGGCTGGTCCGCGCCGGCCACGAAGACGAAGGCGCGCTGCCGGCCGTAGCGGTCGGGGGTATCGTCCTCACCGCGGAGCACGACGTCGCGGTCGCGCAGCAGCACGCCCAGCGCATCCACCGACGTCGCGCGCTGCTCCTCCGGCGGCACCTCGATGCCGGCGAGCCTGACCTCGCGACCGTCATCGAGACGGAAGCCGCGTGCATCGATGATCTCGCTGACGTGGCCTTCGCCGAGCTCCGCGAGCATGCACGGTGTGGCGTGACTCGCCGACGTCATTGCGATGACCGCCACGCTCGCACCGAGCGCAACCAGCCTTCGTCCGCTCTGCATTCCGCGCACTCTCGCCATGCTGCATCATCGCACGAAATTTCCATTCCACTGAGCGGAAAGCGGCGACCGGCGACGCCTTTGCTGAGCGTGCTGAGCGCTTGCCGCATGCGCATGCGTGCGCCATGATGAGAACTATCAAAGAGGCCGTCGCCATGTAGCGACGTGCCCGGCAGGGAGGATATCGATGAGCAGAACCATCCGCGGCGCGGCGGCGTCGTTGTTCATGCTGGCGTCGGCGCTGACGTTGTCCGCAGGCGTGGCGCATGCGCAGAGCAAGCCGCCGCTGAAGATCGGCGGCATTCTCGACATGTCGAGCCTCTACGCCGACATCACCGGTCCGGGCAGCGAGACCGCGGCGAAGATGGCGGTGGAGGATTTCGGCGGCGAGGTGCTCGGCCGCAAGATCGAGGTGATCGCGGCCGACCATCTCAACAAGGCCGATCTCGCCGCCAACATCGCCCGCGACATGCTCGACAACCAGGGCGTCGAGATGATCTGGGATGTCGCCGCCTCCGCCACCGCGCTGGCCGCCGGCGAGATCGCCAAGGCGCGCAACAAGATCATCATCTTCAACGGTCCCGGCTCTGTCAGGCTCTCCAACGAGGCCTGCGGCCCCTACACCGTGCACTACGTGTTCGACACCTTCGCGCAGGCCAACGTCACCGGCCTGGCGGCGGTGAAGTCCGGCCTCGACAGCTGGTTCTTCCTGACCGCCGACTACGCGTTCGGCCAGGATCTGGAAAAGGACACCACCGCCGTGGTGGTGAAGTCGGGCGGCAAGGTGCTCGGCAGCGTGCGTCATCCGCTCAACACCTCGGACTTCTCCTCCTTCCTGCTGCAGGCGCAGGCCTCGAAGGCCAAGGTGATCGGGCTTGCCAATGCCGGCGGCGACACCATCAACGCGATCAAGCAGGCCGCGGAGTTCGGCCTCACCAAGGGCGGGCAGAAGCTGTCGCCGCTGCTCGCCTTCGTCTCCGACATCGACAGCGTCGGACTGGAGACGGCGCAGGGGCTGCTGGTCGCGGAAGCGTTCTACTGGGATCTCAACGACGACACCCGCGCCTTCACCAAGCGCTTCATGGAGCGTACCAAGCGCGTGCCGACCTCGGCCCAGGCCGGCGTCTACTCCTCGGTGACGCACTATCTGAAGGCGGTGAAGGCTGCGGGTACGACCGACGCGGACGCCGTGATGAAGCTGATGAAGGCGACGCCGATCAACGACATGTTCGCCAAGGGAGGCCGCATCCGCGAGGACGGCCGCATGGTGCATGACATGTATCTGTTCGAGGTCAAGAAGCCGTCGGAGTCGAAGGCCAAGTCCGACGACTACAAGCTGCTCGCGACCGTGTCGGGCAACGAGGCGTTCCAGCCGCTGGAAGCGTCGCGCTGCCCGCTGGTGAAGAAGTAACGGCCGAACGGCCGCCATTCCGGGGCGCGCGTGAGCGCGAACCCGGAATCTCGATGTGAGACAATCAGCTCTGGATTCCGGGTTCGACGCTCGCGCGTCGCCCCGGAATGACGAGACCATCACGAGCAACAGCGGAGCGGCTACCATGACCACCAACACCACCGTCCTGCAGCACGTCGAGGCCGGCCTGCTCACGATCACGATGAACCGGCCGGAGCGGCGCAACGCGCTCAACAGCGACATGACCAAGGGCCTGGTCGAGGCGGCGCATCGCGCCGCCAATGATCCGGAGGTACGCGCCGTGCTGCTCAAGGGCGCCGGCGGCACGTTCTGCGTCGGCGGCGACGTCAAGGCGATGGCCGAAGCCAAGACCGCGCCCTCGTTCGAGACCAAGGTGACGACCCTGCGCGAGCGCATGGAGGTGTCGCGGCTGCTGCACCAGATGCAGAAGCCGGTGGTGGCGCAGATCGACGGCGCGGCCGCCGGCGCCGGCCTGTCGATCGCCCTGGCCTGCGATCTGCGCGTGGCCGGCGAGTCGGCCAAGATCACGACGGCCTTCGCCAAGGTCGGGCTGTCGGGCGATTTCGGTGGCACCTACTTCCTCACGCAACTGCTCGGCAGCGCCAAGGCGCGGGAGCTGTATCTGACCTCGCCGGTCCTGACGGCGCAGGAGGCGCTCGCATTGGGCATGGTGACAAAGGTTGTGCCCGATGCCGAGGTCGAAGCAGCGACGCGCGCGCTGGCGATGTCGCTGGCGCAGGGGCCGAGCGTGACGCTCGGCTACATCAAGCGCAACATCAACAATGCCGAGACGATGACCTTGGAGGCCTGCTTCGACGCCGAGGCGATGCATCACTCGCGCTGCAGCGACACCGAGGACCACAGGGAGGCGGCGAAAGCCTTCGTCGAGAAGCGCGCGCCGCTGTTCCAGGGGCGGTAGCGTCGCTCGCAATGACGCTGCTGAAGCCGCTGGCCTGTGTGAACAGGTAAAGCCTCGAGGAGGACTGCATGCCTTACCTCCACCTGCGCCAGATCTGTCTCGTCGCCCGCAGCCTCAAGCCCGTCGTCTCGGACATCGCCGCGATCATGGGCCTGGAGATCTGCTATCGCGACCCGCATGTCGGCAAATACGGGCTGGAGAATGCGCTGCTGCCGGTCGGGCCGATCCTGCTCGAGGTGATCGCGCCGACCCGCGAGGACACCGCGGCCGGACGCTTCCTCGACAAGACCGGCGGCCGCGGCGGCTACATGGCGATCTTCGCCTGCGATGATCCCGATGGCCGCGCGTCCCGAGCCAATGCGATGGGCGTGCGCACCGCCAACGTGATCGATCATCCGCCCTATCACGGCGTGCAACTACATCCCCGTGACTGCCGCGCCGCCTTCATCGAGCTCAATCACACCGCGGGCAGTGACGATGTGCTCGGCGCCTATCCGCCCGCTGGGCCGGATTGGACGCGCGCGATCCGCAGCGACGTGACGACGGCGATGACCGAGGTGGTGCTGCAGAGCCCCGAGCCGGCCGCGCTCGCCGCGCATTGGGGGCGCATTCTCGATGTGGTGCCGTCTGCCCGAGATGGTGTTCAGCAGTTGAAATTGCCGAACGCCGGTATTCGTGTCGAACCCGGCGAGCGCGAGCTCATGAGCGGCCTGACGTTCCGCGTCGCCGATGCTGCGCGTGTGGCCGACGCCGCGCGCGCCCGTGGCTATGCAGTTTCAGGCGGCTGTTTCACAATTGGCGGCGTTGCCTTCGCGTTGCAGGGGGCGGTCGCCAACTAGTCGATCGGCATGGACGGGACGAGCCCGGCCATGCCGACGATCGAAGCTCGCGGTTCGTCACCGCCCCTTGAAGTTCGCGAAGCGCCGCTCCTCGGTGGCCTTGACGCCTTCCTTGAAATCCTCGGTCGCGCGCAGCCTGGTCTGTTCGGCGAGCTCGTGCTCGGTCGCGGCCATCACACGGTCGGCGAGGTTGGCGCGCATCGTGGCGCGGGTCGACAGCAGGCCGAGCGGCGAGCATTCGGCGATCTCGGCGGCGAGCTTCATCGCGGCCGTCCGCACCTGGTCCTGCGGCACGCATTCATTGGCGAGGCCCATCCTCAGCGCTTCCTCGCCGGTGACACGGCGGCTGGTGTAGAACATCAGCTCGGCGTTGTTCTTGCCGACCAGCTCCGGCAGCGTCACCGTCAGCCCGAAGCCGGGATGGAAGCCGAGCTTGGTGAAATTGGCCGAGAAGCGCGCCTCCGGACAGGTGACGCGGAAGTCGGCCGAGACGGCGAGGCCGAGCCCGCCGCCGATCGCGGCGCCGTGCACGGCGGCGACCACCGGCTTCTTGCAGCGGAAGATCCGCACCGCCTGCATGTAGAGATGGTTGATCGCCCCGAGGCTGTCGGCCGGATCGCCTTTGGCGCCGGCCGCTTCCTGCGCCTGGCGCGCCGGATCGGTGAAGTTGGCGCCGGCGCAGAACGCCTTGCCCTGCGCCGCCAGCACCGAGGCGCGGATCTCGATGTCGCGGTCGAAGCCTTCCAGCGCATCGGCGATCTGGTTGATCAGCGAAATGTCGAAGAAGTTGAGCGGCGGCCGGCGGATCTCGATCAGGCCGACATGGCCGTGGATCTCGACGCCGATGTCAGGGAAGTGGGTCATGGTGGGGTCTCCTGATTAGTTACCTAATGCAGCGGTACGGCTGGTGCACCCTCTCCCCTTGTGGGAGAGGGTGGATCGCCGACGCGAAAGCGACGGCGAGGCGGGTGAGGGGTTCTCTCGGCAGTTGGCCGTGCGGATAGAGACCCTTCACCCGCTTCCGATGCTTCGCATCTCCGGCACCCTCTCGCACAAGGGGAGAGGGTGCACCGAGCAAGCCGAATTGGCTCCTACAATCACCTCAACCCCAGCCCGCGCGCGATGATGCCGCGTAGCACCTCGGTGGTGCCGCCCTGGATGGTCAGCTTCGGCGCGGTCTGCATCGCGAAGGTCAGCTGGCTCTCCAAGGTCTCGCGATTTCCTGCGTTGTCCTCGACGAACGCGGCGAGGTCGCGGACGCGATGCGGCAGCTGCTGCTCCCAGACCGTACCGACGTCCTTGACGATCGAGGCCTCGACCACCGGCTCCTTGCCGGCCTGCAGCATGCCGGCGACCGACACCGACATCCGCCGCATCGTGTGTAGCTGCGCCACCAGGCGACCGATGCCCTCCGCGCTGCGCGTGTCGGGGTTGGGACCGACCGCGCGCACCAGCTCGGTCAGCACATAGTAGGTTTCGAGGAAACGCTCGGGCCCCGAGCGCTCATAGGCGAGCTCGGAGGTGGCCTGCTTCCAGGCGCCGTCGATCTCGCCGAGCTGATGATCGTCCGGCACGAAGGCGTCGGTGAAGACGACCTCGTTGAACTCCTTCTGCCCGGTGATCTGCCCAATCGGGTTCACCTTGATTCCCGGTGATTTCATGTTCACCAGGAACTGCGTCAGGCCATGACGACGGTTCTCCTTGGTGGCCGGCGACGTGCGGAAGATCGCGATCATGTAGTCGGCCATGTGCGCCGACGTGGTCCAGATCTTCGAGCCGTTGATCAGCCAGCCGCCGTCCGTCCTGGTCGCGCGCGTCTTGGCGGCGAACAGGTCGGAGCCCGAGTTCGGCTCGCTCATGCCGATCGCGAAGCACAGCTCGCCGCGGCAGATGCGCGGCAGGATCTCCATCTTGATATGCTCGGGCGCGTAGCGCAGCAGGATCGGCCCGCTCTGCCGGTCGGCGACGAAGAAGCGCCTGACAGGCGCATTGGCGACCCGCATCTCCTCGGTCACGACGTAGCGCTCCAGGAACGAGCGCTCGTGGCCGCCATATTGCTTCGGCCAGGTCATGCCGATCCAGCCGCGCGCGCCGACGCGGGCCGCAAACTCACGTGCGTCGGCATCCTCTCGCTTGGGCTGGTACGGGTTGAAGGTGCCGGCCGCGATCTCATCAGCGAGGAAGGCGCGCACCTCCTTGCGCAGCTCCTCGCATTCCCTCGGCAGGCGGATCGGATCGAAACGAAGTGCGGTCATGCGGCAATCCTCTTCGTCGTTAGCGCGAGGCGACCAGCGGCCACAGCTCATCGGCGCCGTGTGCGGCGACGCGCTTACCGAGCTCGACGGCCCAATGGCTCTCGGAGCCGAAATCGTCGCGCCAGCCCAGCGCGCGCAAGGAGAAGCGATGCAGGATGTGCTCGGTGGTGAAGCCGATGGCGCCGTGCACCTGATGCGCGATCGCCGCGCCCTTCTCGGCGGCCTCGGCGCAGCGGATCTTGGCCGCGGCGGCTTCGAGAAACACCGCGTCGTCGAACGCGGCGGCCCGCGCGATCGCATCCGCGGCCGATGTCGCGGCCGCGCTCGCGGCGGCGCTCTCACCGGCCAGCCGTGCGAGATTGTGCTGCACCGCCTGGAATTTGCCGATCGGCTTCTCGAAGGCGACGCGCTCACCCGCATAGTTGACGCTGATCGCGAGCAGCCGATCCAGCGCGCCGGCGATCTGCAGTCCGCGGGCAACGCCGCCCATCAGCATCAATGTCGTGGCGTCGAAGCCGGCCGGCGCCGGCCGGCATGCCAGCGGCGTGATCTTGTCGAACGTCACCGTGTCGCTGGGATCGTTGGCGAGGTTGAGGCCCGCGTCGATGCGCAGCCGCGCGGTCTCGACCAGCGCGATCGACACGCCGTCGCCGCCTTGCGCGAGCACGGCAACATGCTGCGCGGCTCTGGCGAACGGCACGCCGCGGGCATGGCCGGACAAGGTGCCGTCAGCGTCGAGCGTGATCCGGTCTCTCGGATGAGCCGGCGCGATCGTCATGGCGCCGTCGGGCGAGGCAATGCCGCCTTGTTGCAGCAGCCAGCCTGCGAGCAGCGTCTCGGCCAGCGGCACCGCAATCGCAAAACGGCCGGCGGCATTGATGATCTCGAAGCCGTCGGCGAGGTCAGTGCCGGCGCCGCCGAACTCCTCGCCCACCCAGGCGAGCGTCAGGCCGGCCTCGCTCAGCGCCTGCCACAGCGGCGCCGTCCAGCGGCCGTCCTTGTCGTGGTTGATCGTCTGCGGGTCGGCGAGATCGGCGAAGATCCTCTCCGCGGTCGCAACGACGATGTTCTCAGCTTCCGCCACAGCGCTCCTCGCCCTCGTTGTCGTCGGTCTCGGCGCGCCATGTCCTGCGCGCGCCGGCGATGTCTTGCCGGCATGATGGGCGCAAGCGATGGCCCTGACAAGCGTAGCGCGCTGCAGGGCCCCGTCCGCTCGCCGCATGGAGGCGAGCGATTTCCGCGCTGCGGAGATTTTGCCGATTTTGCAGATGCAGCGATGTTGGCTAAGAAGAAGCAAGGTAACAGGCAAAGGCAAACAGGGAGGTGCGGAATGGCTGAAGGTCTGTGCGCGGTCGTGACGGGGTCGGCGTCCGGCCTCGGAGCCGCGACCGCGTTGCTGCTGGCGAAGGCCGGCATGCGCATCGTCGTGAACTATTCGAACAGCAAGAGTGAAGCCGAGCAGACCGCTGATCTCTGCCGCAAGGAAGGAGTCGAGGTCGTCGTCATTCAAGGCGACGTGTCGCGCGACGAGGATTGCCGCAAGATCGTCGCCGCCGCCGCGGCCTGGGGCCGGCTGGATGCCCTCGTCAACAATGCCGGCACCACCAAGCACGTCCCGCACGATCAGCTCGACGGCCTTTCGGCGGAGGATTTCCAGCGCATCTTCGCGGTCAACACCATCGGCCCCTTCCAGATGGTGCGCGCCGCACGGCCGCTGCTGGAAGCAGCGGCCAAGGCGACGGCGCGTGCGTCCGCGGTCGTCAACGTCTCGTCGGTGGCCGGCATCAGCGGCGTCGGCTCGTCGGTTGCCTATGCCGCCAGCAAGGGCGCGCTGAACACGATGACGCTGTCGCTGGCGCGCGCCCTGGCGCCAGCGATCCGCATCAACACCGTCTGCCCCGGCTACATCGATACGCCGTGGTTCACCAAGGGCCGCGGCGAGGCCGGCGCCAAGCAGGTGCGCGATGCGGTGGTGGCGCGGGTGCCGCTGCGCGCGGCTTCGTCCGCCGAGGATATCGCGCAGCTCGTGGCGTTCCTGGCGAGCCCGGCGTCAGGCCACATGACCGGCGAGGTCGTGCGCATGGATGCGGGGATGCATCTGTTGGGGTGACGCCGTTTCTTGGGGCGACGCCGTCGTGGTGAACAGCCGACGCGACGGCGCAGTCCAGACCTTGTTGGTGCTGGATTGCGTCGCCGCCTGGCTGGCAATGACTTGGAGTGAGAGCGCTTGGAGCGAGCGCGCTAGCGATTGAAATCGCGGATCGTGCCGCTGGCGACCAGCCTGTTCCAGATGAACAGCACCACCACGGCGCCGATCGTCGCGGTGATGAAGCCGGCGCCCTGGTTCGGACCATAGTGCCCGATCGCCTGTCCCACCGCGGTGGCGAGGAATGCGCCGACGATGCCGAGCACGGCGGTCAGGATGAAGCCGGAGGGGTTGTTCGGTCCCGGCGACAGAAGCCGGGCGAGGAAGCCGGCGACCAGCCCGACGATCAAAATATAGAGCATGACATGATCCTTGCCTGAAGGTCGCGCTCAGATCCGGCTCGCCAACTCGTGCTCGGTCGGCAGCCGCCCGTCCGGCGTGAGCTGATCGACCACCTTCGGCAGGTACTGGCTCAGCCCGTTCAACAGCTCGTCGCGCGAAAGCCCGCTCTGCGCGGTGAGCTGATCGATCTGGTCGGCGCCGAGCGCATTGGCGAGGTCGCCGGGCGAGATCGGCTTGTTCTCGCCGGGGGAGACCCAGGAGTTCGCGGTGTCGCCATGGCCCTTGTCCTGCAACTGGCGCAGCAGATCGCCGAGCCCGCCGGACAAGACGCTGCCGGCGGCGCCGCCGGCGAGCAGGCCACCGAGTCCGCCAGCGATGATGTTGCCGAGGCCGCCGCTCAATCCGCCACCAAGCGCACCGCCGAGCGGTCCGCCTTGATTCCCGGTCGGCTGAGACGGCGGGACCGGCGCGGGCGCCGCATTCGGCTGCTGCCCATTCTGCGAGAAATGCTTCACCGCTTTCCACGCCAGCAAAGCGAGGATCGCCATCGTCATTGGCGACATGCCGCCGCTCTTCTGCGTGGCCGGATGACTTGGCCCATTCGGGCCGTTCTGCATGCCGTTGAGGATATCGAGTAGACCCATGACCTGCCTCCTGCGCCCCACGCCGACAAAGCTATTGGCTTGCACGGAGCGTTACAAGCCGCGGTCAGAAGGGTCGCACAGGGGAACGTGTCGCGCGCGGCTCAGTTCCGGGCTTCGGCCCGTTTCGGCGCCTTGGCTCCGGGCGGTGCGGCAGCAGTCTGGCTCGGGCCGGTGAACATCCGCTTCAGCTCGTCGAGCTTCTCCGACAGGACCGGAAAGTTGCACGAGAACGAATCGCGCCGCCAGCCATCCTTGGCGCATTGCGCTGCCTTGATGCGGGCGCGTGCCTCCACGTTCGACGCCGGCGGTGGCAAGCCGCCCTGCGCGGTCGCGGCCGGCGGCTTGCTCGGCCGTTGCGGCGGCGGCGCCGGCATGGCCGGCTTCGGCGGCTCGATCGCGGCCCGCGCCGTCATGTCCCGGAGCGAGGGCTGGAGGTCCTGCGTCTGCGGCCGCGACATCATTGCCGAGCTCATGTCGGCGTGGCGCTGGCGCTCGAGGTATTGTGTATACTGCTGGTCGATGAACTTCTGCTCTTCAGCCGTGGGATTGGGCCCGGCGATGTCGAAGCTGCGGTCCTGCATGAAGTCGTAGTAGACATAGCCGCCGCCCGGCTTCCGTCTCCCGGCAAATTTGGCGTTGCATTGCGCCAGCGCCGCGGTCTTCTCCTCCTTGGAGGCGGACTTCTCGGCGGCGTCGGCGCACTCCTCGAAATCCGTCGGGGAGCGGCTCCACCATTCCGCATGCGCGCGTTGAGGTTGCACCGCAGGCAGGCAGGTGATCGCTGCAAAGACCAGAATTGGCAAGTGGGGTCGGTACACGAACGGCAATCCTCAGCGGCTCCCCGCCTCAGATGACGGGAGATTGTCGCCAATTTGCGGCGATGTGTGACTCCAATGCTGCGTAATTTGCGACTTTCTTCTTTATCTGCCGTGGTTCCGTGATCTCGTTGCCACAGTCGGGTCGGCAATGACGGCGGCGCCGTTCGTGAATCGCACCTTGCTGTGGCGCCGGAACGATACGCAGCTTTTTTCCACCATTTTCATCCCGCCGTAGTTGACGAAACTAATCTTGACGATGGAAAGATTGGTGTTGACTGGACCGCACAAGCGCTCCTATGAATATCTTGACACTGGAAAGATGGATTGCGCCGCCCGGCGCGGAGGAGGCTGCGATGAAGGTGTTCCTCACGGTCAAGCTGGCGCTGCTGCCGTTCGTCGTGTTCTGGACCCTGCTGGCCTGGCATCAGCCGGCATGGGCGGTGTGGTCCGCGCTGGCCCTGGCGCTGGCCGCCAATGTCTGGCGCGCCTCCCGTAGCGAGCTCGCGCTGCTGGAACTCGGAAGCCTCGCCCTTTTCGTCGTGCTGGCGATCGCCAACGACGTCGCGCCGAATTGGACGGCCGGCAATGCCCTGTGGCTGTCCTTCGCTGGGCTCGGCCTCATCAGCTTCGCTTCGCTCGCCGTCGGCCGCCCCTGGACCGGGGATTATTCCCGGTCGGCCTATGCCGACAGCGCCTCGACGCCCCAATTCCATTTGATCAACATGCTGATGACCGGGCTCTGGGGCGTGCTGTTCCTGGTGCTCGGCCTGTGCCGCTGGGCCAGCGTCGCCTCCTGGATCACGACGGCGATCGTCGTCGGCGGCGCGCTGATCTCGATCTTCGGCCCCCGCTTCGCAATTCGCCAGGCCTTGCTGCGCATGCGGGCCGCGCGCGAGGAGTGCCATTGGCCGGCGCCGGGCTTCGCCTCCGCGGCCGAGACCGATTGCGATGTCGCGGTGATCGGCGCTGGAATCGGCGGGCTGACGGCCGCGGCCCTGCTCGCGGAGTCCGGGCTGAAGGTGAAGGTGTTCGACCACCACGTCGTGCCCGGCGGCTTCTGCCACACTTATCTTCGCAAGGCGCACCACGACAACAAGCCGGTGCTGTATCGCTTCGATGCCGGGCCGCACGATTTCTCCGGCGTCTGGCCCGGCGGGCCGGTCGACGGCGTGCTGCGCCGGCTCGGCGTCGCTGACCGTATCCAATGGCGGCGGGTCACCCACTCCTACCGTCTCGCCGGCCGGCGCATCGAGGTGCCAGAGGACTGGCGCGCCTATGTCCGACTGCTTTGCGAGATGTTTCCAGCCAGCGCGGACGGGCTGACCCGGCTGTTCGACACCATCCATGCCATCTTCGAGAGCATGTATGCGACGGGGCAGGGTCGCAGCGGCATTCCCGGCATGCCCGCCACATTGGAGGAGATGCTGGCCTTCCCGCGCAAGCATCCGCAGGCGTACCGCTGGATGAACCGCCCGTTCGACGAACTCGTCGCCGCCCACGTCTCCGATCCCGAGCTGATCGCCACTCTCAATGCGCTGTCGGGCTATCTCGGCGACGGCAGCGAGACGCTGAGCTGCGCGCAGATGGTCCCGATCTTCGGCTACTATTTCAAGGGCGGCTTCTATCCGGTCGACGGCTCCGGCCACCTCGCGGACGTGCTCGCAGAGGCGGTCACCGCCCGGGGAGGCGAGGTGCATCTGAAATCCAGGGTCACCCGCATCCTGGTCGAGCAGGGCCGCGCCGCCGGCGTCGTGCTCGGCAATGGCCGCACGGTCCGCGCGCAGGCGGTGGTCTCGAATGCCGATCTCGGCCGCACCTTCACCGAGCTTCTGAAGGCCGACGATCTGCCGGCCGGCTTTCGCGAGCGCGCCCGTGCCCTCGTACCGGCGACGTCGTGCTTCTCGGTGCATCTCGGCCTCGACATGGTGCCGGACGTCGCGCCCGCCGCGCATCTCGACTCCCCGATGGGGATCGGCCTCGCGGTAATGTCCAAGCTCGATCCGTCGGCGGCGCCGGAAGGCCATGCGACGATGACGATCATCACCCTCGTTCCTCACGAACAGGCCAAGAGCTGGTTTCCCGACGAGGGCGGCGACGACTGGAAGGCGTGGCGGCGCTCGCCGGGCTACGAGGCCCGCAAGCAGCAGCTCGGCGATGCCATGGTCGCCGCCGCCGAGACCGTCGTTCCCGGCTTGTCGCAGCATATCGTCTACCGCACCGACGCCAGCCCGGTGACCTATGCGCGCTATGACCTCGCCAGCGCCGGGGCGATCTATGGCGTGGCCCGATCGGCACGGCTGAAGGGCGCCAAGGCGCCGGTGCGCAATCTCGTCATCGCCGGCGGCGGCAATGCCGGAGCCGGCGTCGAGGCCGTGGTGATCTCGGGCGCGGAGGCGGCCGAGGCGCTCGTGCCCGGCCTGCTGGCGCGCGTATCAGATGTCGCATCGGACGCAATGACAGCGCCGCCGAAGGCGGCATGAGCGCGGCGATCAGGGCGTGTAGAGGTAGCGCAGCAGGGTGCGGCCGACGGTCTCCAGGCTCTGCGCCGAGCACTGCTCGATCGTATCCTGCGTGGTGTTGAAATAGGGCTCGTAGTCGAAGTCGATGACCAGGAAGCTCGGAATTCCGGCCTGCTGCAGCGCCGTGTGGTCGTCGCTGATCGGGTACGTCGTGGGCTCCGGCGAGAACGCCTGCGGCGCGATCCGGCTGCCGATGCTCCAGAACTTCTTGACCTCCGGCAGCGCCGAGGCCAGCGACGACGGCTCCGGCTGCAGCTTGAGATCCTTGTCGCAGACCATGTCGAAATCGACCGCCTTCTCCGGCTTGTGCGTCGGATAATAGGTCTTCAGGTTGGCCGCGAAATGCGGCGAGCCGAGGGGACGCCAGGTCGGATCGCCGGCGCCGAGCGATTTCGGCCCTTCCTCGCCGTCGAAGAAGATCAGGTCGATGCCGACGTCGGGCCGCGGCGACAGCGACAGCACGCGTGCGGTCTCCAGCAGCAGCGCCACCGCCGAGGCGGAGTTGTTGGCGCCCGGCATCGGCGCATCCGGCGACTTCGGATCGCGATAGGCCTTGATGATGCTGTCGTAATGGGTCGCGACGATGACGCGCCGCGGGTTCTGCACCTGGAAGCGGGCGATGATGTTGGTGAGCGGGATCGCCTTGCCGTCGTCACCCTTGGCGGAGAAGCTCTGCGTGAGCACCGCATCCGCCGCGCTCTTGGCCATCGCGTCCTTGATGTAGTCGATCGTTTTCTGATGCCCCGGCTCACCCATCGAGCGCGGCGTGAAGCGCAAGAGATCGGCGATGACGGACATCGCGCGCTGGCCGTCCCACAACTCGATCTTTGCGTCCGCGGCGTGGGCGGCCGGCGACGTCAGCAGCAACGCGGCCGTTGTCGCGGTGGCGGCGAGGCGGGGCCAGAACTCGGTCATCCGAAAAGCTCTTCAACGATGTCAGGACGGCTTCTTGCCGAAGGGAATGAACAGGATGCCGGCGCAGCCAGCCAGCACCACGGCGAAATAATAGGTGATGGCGCGCGAGCCGATGGTCGGAATCAGCGCGAACGTCGTGACCAGCGTGCCGACGACGTTGCCGATGGTCGAGACGCCGTAGACCAGGCCGGCGACACGGCCGGCCTCGCCGGCCGAGCGCGTCAGCAGGCTGACGGCGATCGGCGAGAAGGTGCCGAGCAGGGTCAGCGGCACCAGCAGCAGCGCGGTCGAGGCCATCAGCGTCGCCATCGGCCCGTCGCCGATGCTGTCGAGGATGTCGGCCATCACGGTATCGGCGGTCGCCGGCACCAGCGCCATGTAGGCGGCGGCGATCAGGATCATGGTGCCGATGGTGCGCGTCGACGGTTGCCGGTCGACGATGGCGCTGCCGGCGAAATAGCCGATCGCGAGCGCGCACAGCACGGTCGAGATCAGGCTCGCCCAGGCGCCGATGCCGCTGCCGAAATACGGGTTGAGGTAGCGGCTGCCGAGCATCTCGAAGCCCATCAGCACGCAGCCGACCAGGAACGAGCAGACATAGATCGCCAGCATGCCGGCGCGGGACACGTGCTCGCTCATGGCAGCTTCTTGTTGTGGCGCTCGATGCTCTTCAGCGCCTCGACCGGCGCGAAGTCGTCGGTCAGCACCTTGGCCTTGGCGTCGATCACCTGGCCGTTGTCGATGTCGATGCGCTTGCGCTGCGCCAGCATGTCGGCGAGCTTGTAGCGGAAGCCGAATTCCTTGTCGCGCTCCTGCGCGATGCCGGCGAGATCTTCCGCCTTCCGCTCGTCGCCGGGATAGGCGACCATGACGATGTTGCCGCCGGCCTCGTAGAAGTCGACCTGCGGGAATACGCTGTGGATGGTCTTCACCGCGGCATCGAACAGCATGGTCGACGGCTCGACGTTCTGCGCCACCACGCCGCCCTCGGCGAGATGGTCCTTGACGAGCTGGTAGAATTCCTTGGTCAGCAGGTGGAACGGCACGAACGGCCCGCGATAGGCGTCGATCAGGATGATGTCGTAGCGCTCCTTGGATTCCTGCACGAACAGCCGGCCGTCGCGGTTGGCGACGTGGAAGTTCGGCTCCTCCTTGATGCCGAAGTATTTCTTGGCGAGCTCCAGCACGGTCGGATCGAGCTCGACCGAGGTCACCTGCACCTTGGGCAGGAAGCGGTGCAGGTACCAGGCGGTGCGGCCGCCGCCGAAGCCGATCTCCAGGATCGAGTGGACATCCTTGGCGTACATCACGCTCGCGGTCATGAAGCGGGTATAGTCGACCGGCAGGTCGAGCTCGTCGCGGGTGTTGTAGACGCTCTCGGTATAGATACGCCGGTTGTGACCGAAGGTCATGCTGCGGTAAGGCGCCTGCTCATAGACATAGATGTTGTTGTAGAGCGACTCCTTGGACTCCAGCAGGTTGCGGGTGCCCTGCGCGCCTGCGGCGGCGACGAAGAGGAAGCTTGCGAGCGCGCCTGAAATGACCGACCGGATGAGCATCGACTTGATCGTTTCCCTCGGCTGAAAAATGATGGGTGAGGTCTATGTAACCTGACGGCTCCGGCTCCGCAGGACGGCTATCCTCCGGTCAGAGATGCGCTCAGGCACGACCAATACGGCGATCCCGAGGCCGGTTCCGCATCGGCGCCGTTCTCTTAGACCATTGGCTGCCTCCCGGATAGTCAAACCGGCCCGGCCAACGGGGGTGTGATCGCGGCAGCCCCTTCGAGCGGTCCAGCGCGGAGACGTTCCCCGCGCCGAAACGGACCCGCGAACCTGCCGCGCGGCGCTGTGCCACGGTGATCCACGCCGTGCTGGCGATCACCGGAGAGGCTTCCGGTCGGTGGCCGGGTCTGCTATGGAGACCAGCGAAGCAGTTGCACCTTGGTGCAGGCTCCGGTCCCGTAGCTCAGCTGGATAGAGCGGCGGTTTCCTAAACCGTAGGTCGCATGTTCGAGTCATGCCGGGATCGCCATCTGCCGCAGCATTGCGCGCGCAGACCTCTCCAGATCAAACCGTCGCGCGTGTGATCCGCTCGGGAAACGGGTGGAGCGCGCCGCCGCGATCGAGGAGCTTCTCCGGGTGAGACGGCGGCCTGAGCCCCGTCCGCGCGGCGCGCCATCGCCGCCGAATGCATCACCCTGGAGAGCTATCCATGCACACGACGATCGAGCCGGGCATCCTGTATTTCGGGACGCCCGTCGTCCTCATCAGCACCGTCAACGAGGATGGCGGCTTCAATCTCGCGCCGATGTCGTCGGCGTTCTGGCTCGGCTGGCGCTGCATGCTGGGCCTCGCGGCGGGATCGAAGACGCCGCAGAACATGCGGCGTACCGGCGAATGCGTGCTGAACCTGCCGTCGGTCGATCTCGTGGCCGCCGTCGATCGCCTGGCGCTGACCACGGGATCCGACCCGGTGCCGCCGATGAAGCAGCGCAAGGGCTACCGCCATCAGCCGGACAAGTTTGCGACGGCGGGGCTGACGGCGATCGCGTCCGAGACCGTCGCGGCGCCGCGCGTGGCCGAATGCCCGGTCCAGCTCGAGGCGCGGGTCGAGGCGGTGCATGGCGTCGCCGATGACGATGCGATCCTGAAGGGGCACATCCAGTGCTTCGAGGTCCGTGTGCAGCGGGTCCATGTCGATCCCGCCATCCTGACTGACGGCGTCCGCGACCGCATCGACCCCGACAAATGGCGACCGCTGATCATGAGCTTCCAGCAGTTTTATGGCCTCGGCGCGCGCGTTCACGAATCGCGGCTCGGGACCATTCCGGAGGCGGCCTATCGCACGCCCGATGTCGAGCGTGCGCGCATGGTGCCGGCGCGGATGGAGGTGGCGGCAGGCTGAGCCGGCTCGGCCTCGGGTCTCGCCTGGAATCGCCCGGTCGCCCGTTCAAGCTTGCATCCGGGTGCAAGAGGTCAAGGACATCATGGGGTCTGTGGCTGTCGACCGGCTGCTGATCGAGGCGGCCGATCACTACAATGCGGGGCGCGCCGGACCGGCCAAGGCCCTGTGCAGCGACATCCTCCAGGCGGTGCCGGATCATCTGCCGGCGCTGCATCTGTCCGCGATCCTCGCCTTCGCCGACGGCCGCATGGCCGAGGGCGCGGAGCTGCTCGGGCGCGTCTTTGCGCGCGATCCCCATCATGCGCCGGCCTATGTCACGCTCGGCGACGCGCTCGCGGTGAAAGGCGAGCGCAACGGCGCCGCCGATGCGTTCGCGCGCGCAGCGGCGTTGCGGCCGCTCGATGCGGCGATTCAGAGCAGGCTCGGCAGCGCGCTGCTGGAGCTGTCGCGCTTCGCCGAGGCCGAGGCCGCCTATCGCCAGGCGCTGACGCTCGATCCTGCGCTCGCGCATGCGCGCTGGAATCTCGCGCTGGCCCTGACGCGTCAGGGCCGCCTCGCGGAGGCCGAAGCCGTCTACCGTGCGCTGCTCGAACGCGACCCGGCCTACCCCGAGGCGTGGCGGGCGCTGGCGCATGTGCTCGCCGACCAGGGAAATCATGCGGCGGCGGTGCCGGCCTATCAGCATGCGCTCGCCGTCCATCCGGCCGATGCCGGCCTGCATCTCAGCCTTGGCGATGTGCTCTACAGGCAGCGCGCCTTTGCCGAGGCCGCGGTCCATTATCGTCGGGCCTGCGATCTCGCGCCGGGCGATGCCAAGGCTGCGCGGCTGCTCGGGCACGCGCTGCATGAGGCCGACCGCCCGGCCGAGGCCGTCGAGGCCTATCGGCGCGCCGCCGTGCTCGATCCCACCGATGTGGTCGTGCTCAGCAATCTCGCGGCCTGCCTGTGCGGGACCGGCCAGCTCGATGCGGCGATGGCCGCCTGCGAGCACGCGCTGGCCTTGCTGCCCGATCACGCCCCGGCGCACACCAATCTCGGCATCATCCATGAGATGCGCGGCGAGACCATCGAGGCCGTCGCGGCGCATCGCCGTGCGGTCGCCGCCGATCCGGCTTACGCCAAGGGCCACGCCAATCTCGCGGTTGCCTTGCGTAATGCCGGCGACATCGACGCCGCGCTGGCCGCCTCGCATCGTGCGATCGCGCTGGCGCCCGACAATGCGCTCGCCCGCTACAATCACGCGCATTTCCTGCTGATGTGCGGCGACCTCGTGAACGGTTTTGCCGAGCATCGCTGGGGCCGCGACTGTCCGGACCTCTCCGCGGGCATGCCGCGCTTCGACGCGCCGGAATGGCAGGGCGCGCCGCTCGACGGACGCACCCTGCTGCTGTTCGCCGAATATGGCATCGGCGACGCGCTGCAATTCGTGCGCTATGTCGATCGCGTCAGGATGATGGGCGGCCCGGTCGTGCTGCAGGTGCAGCCGGCGATCGCGCCCCTGCTGCGCTGTCTGGAGGGCGTGACCGTGGTGCCGCGCGGCGCGCCGCTGCCGCCAATCGACCTGCAGGCGCCGCTGATGGATCTGCCGCGCATCTTCGGCACCACGCTGGAGACGATCCCGGCCGAGGTGCCGTACCTCGCCGCCGATCCGATCAAGATGGCCGCGTGGCGCAACGTGCTCGGGCGCGCGCCGTCGTTGAAGGTCGGCGTCGTCTGGGCCGGCAATCCCAGGCACAAGGGCGACCGTCAGCGCTCGCTCACCGCGCAGGCGGTGCTGCCGCGGCTGGTGATGCCGGGCGTGCAGCTCTATTCGTTGCAGAAGGAGCCGCGGCCGGGCGATGCGCTAGGGCTCGCCGAGCTCGGCACCGACGTCATCGATCTCGCGCCGCTGCTGAGCGACTTCGCCGAGACCGCGGCCGCCGTCGCCGCGCTCGATCTCGTCATCTCCGTCGACACATCGGTGGCGCATCTCGCCGGCGCGCTCGGCCGCCCGGTCTGGGTGCTCCTGCCCTATGCGCTCGACTGGCGCTGGCTGCGCGACCGCGCCGACAGCCCGTGGTATCCGACCATGCGGCTGTTCAGGCAGGAGAAGCCGATGGCCTGGGACGGGGTGCTGGCGCGGACGGCCGGGGAGCTTGCGCGGCTGGCGGCGGGTGAGCGCGGGCTGTTGTCGCCCGGGCCGGTCTGAGGCCGAGAGCGGACGTCGAAGGCTTATGAGGTCCGACGCCTATCGCGTGGCGATGCGTGCGAGACCGGTCTGATCCGAGCGCGCGGACGGAAACGACAATCGCCACAAGCTGAACAGCATCGGGAGCTGGAAAACGAAGCTGATCGCCGCAGCGCCTGCCAGCACCTCGAAACGTTGCGCTTCGATCAGGCCCTTGGCGCCCGGGACCACGTGGACCAGGCCGTCGGCGACGTAGACAAGCGCAACGACCCGCCAGATGTTGGCGGAGAGCAAGCCCATCCTGAAGGCGTGATCGAACAGCGCGAGCAATCCGCCGAGCGCGAGCGTCGAGCTCACCATATGAGCCGGCGTATCGTAGAAGCCGGAGTCCAGGGCGGCCTGGACGAACCAGAGTCCGTAAACCACCGCGATGATCTTCAGCAGCATCGGTTCGTTTCCAGTCTCGCGAGATTGTCGGCTGCCTCCGGGCAGCCGATCGGATTGCGCCCGCTGATCGGAGCAGGCGCGCGCGACGTCGAGCTTATTCTGCGTGTCACGAAGGCTCTCTTAATCGGCTCGCTTGGATTGTCCTGAACGAGCCGTTTCGCGCGCGCCTTTGATCCCGGTCCCGTGATGCAGGGCCGGGCGCGGTTGCGGGCGTGGTGAAGGACCGCGGAGGCAGCCTACCGCTCCGCCAGCAACTCCCGCACCCTCGGCACCACCACCTTGCCATACAGCTCGATGCTCCGCATCAGCCTGGCATGTGGCAACGGCCCCGCCGAATATTTCAACTGAAACCGCGACAGGCCGAGCGCCCTGATCGTCGCGGCGATCTTCTGCGCCACGGTCTCCGGCGAGCCGACATAGAGCGAGCCGTGATCGGCCTCCTGCACGAACTCGTCGCGGCCCATCGGCGGCCAGCCCCGCTCGCGGCCGATGCGGTCGCGCATGGTCTTGTAGTCCGGCCACAGCTCCTCGCGCGCCTGGTCGTCGGTGTCGGCGACATAGCCCGGCGAGTGCACGCCGATCGGATTCATCGCGCGGCCGAACTGCTTGATCGCACGATGATAGAGCTCGACATAGGGCGCGAACCGCGCGGGATCGCCGCCGATGATCGCGAGCATCAGCGGCAGCTCGTAATGCGCCGCGCGCACCACGGACTCCGGACTGCCGCCGACGCCGATCCAGGCCTTCAGCCGGCCATGCTCGACCGGTGGATAGACGAGTTGCTCGCGCAGCGGCGGGCGCAGATTGCCCTGCCAGGTCAGCGGCTGCTGCGGCAGCAGGCTGACGAACAGATCGAGCTTCTCCTCGAACAGCGCCTCGTAGTCCTTGAGATCGAAGCCGAACAGCGGGAAGGACTCGGTGAAGGAGCCGCGGCCGAGGATCACCTCGGCGCGACCGTTCGAGACGGCGTCCAGCGTCGAAAATCGCTGGAACACGCGGATCGGATCGTCCGAGCTCAGCACCGTCACCGCCGAGCCGAGCCTGATGCGCGAGGTCCGCGCCGCGATCGCGGCCAGCGCCACTTCGGGCGCCGAGATCGCGAAGTCGCCGCGGTGGTGCTCGCCGAGCCCGATGAAATCGAGCCCGAGCTCATCGGCCAGCACCGCCTCCTCGACGACGTCGCGGATCACCTGGGCGTGCGAGGCCATGTCGCCATCGGTGCCGCGGGTGACGTCGCCGAACGTGTCCAGGCCGAATTCGATCTGTGTGGTCATGTCTCATTCCATTGCGTCGGGCCGTCATACGGCGTCCAGGCGTCAGCTGGAAGGGGCGGAACCGGATTGCAAGCGGCTGGAGCGAAACACAGGGTTTCGATGGTGCGGCAACGACAGAATCCCGTGTGTGGAGAGCTCGTCTGTTGGCTTCAGGCACGTCATGCCCGGCCATGACGGTGGAGAGAGGGGGGAGAAGGCCGCTCCGGCCGCCGTCCGCGTGAAGGTCAAGACGGCAAAAATAGTTCTTTCGTTTTTCCAGAAAGTGTGCTCTATTGTATCCATCCTGCCTCATCGATGAGGGGCGTACGCGCGGTCGTCACGAGACGCGAGGCGGGGATGCGGTGGCCGTAGCGGGTCGCAGCGTGACTTTGTCGCGCCGACGAACGATCCGTTGCGGACAGTCAAGTCGCGTGGTCCTGGCCTCCCGATGCTGAGGTCAAGCCGGACGGCGGTGCGGAAGCGCAGCGCGCCGACGATGGGGGCAAGACAGCCGGTCCCCAGGGAGATCGCGAAGCAGCTGTAAGACCATCGCGCAGGGAAGGCCGGGATGTTCCAGCCGAACCTGTGGTTCCTGCCGCCTGCATTTTTTTCGCAGGCGGGCCATGGGGGCGGCGAGCTCCCGGTCTTCCCTGCGCCCTCACGTTTCGGAGGGCGAACGATCCGGACAAGGCTCGGGCTTGCGCGGCCGCGAGAGCGCAAACGCATGACCTCGGCCGATGCGATGGCCGGCCGCGCCTGTTGTGCGGTCATGCCATGCCAAAAAATGGGCGTGTGGCCCGGCCGCGCATCACCTAGGCTCCGATCATCGATCACACGGGATGACGCACATGGCGACCGGCAGCGACTATCAGATCTTCGAGGCAGGCGACGTCGTGCTGCAATCGGGCGTGACGTTCCCGTCACTGCGGCTCGCCTACAAGACCTACGGCACGCTGAACGCGGCCAAGGACAACGTCATCCTCTATCCGACCTCGTTCGGCGCCCAGCACGTCGACACCGAGTGGCTGGTCGCGCCCGGCGGCGCGCTCGATCCGAGCAGCTACTTCATCATCATTCCGAACCTGTTCGGCAATGGCCTGTCGTCGTCGCCCTCGAATACGCGCGAACTGTTCGGCGACGCCCCGTTCCCGTCGATCAGCTATCATGACGCGGTCGCGGTGCAGCGCCGGCTCGTGGAGGAACAGTTCGGGATCAGCCGGATCGCGCTGGTCTATGGCTGGTCGATGGGCGGCATGCAGGCCTATCACTGGGCCGCCCTCCATCCGGACATGGTGGAGCGTGCGGCGGTGGTGTGCGGCAGCGCGCGCTGCTCGCCGTATAACCATCTGTTCCTGGATGCCGTGAAGGCGGCGCTGACGGCCGATCCCGCGTTCCGCAACGGCCGCTTCGTCGAGAAGCCTGTCGCCGGCCTGCGCGCCATGGGCCGCATCTATGCGGGCTGGGCGATGTCCTATGAGTTCTACCGCGACGAGGTCTGGCGCGAGCAGGGTTTTGGCTCGCAGGAGGACTATCTCGCCGCGACCTGGGACACCGCCTTCGCGCATCGCGATGCCGACAATCTGCTGGCGCAGATCGCGATCTGGCAGGGTGGCGACATCAGCGCCTGCGCGGCGTTTGGCGGCGATCTCGATCGGGCGCTGGGCGCCATCACCGCACGCATGCTGCTGATGCCGGGCCGGACCGACCGCTATTTCGATTGGCGCGACAACGAGCGTGAACTGCCGAAGCTGGTCAGCGCCCGCTCGGCCGAGCTGCGGCCGATCCCGTCGATCCACGGCCATCGTGCCGGCAACCCGATTCGCATTCCGGCCGACCGCGACTTCATCAACGCCCACGTCTCGACCCTTCTCCAGAGCTGACACCCGAGTTCGACATGACCGATGTTCCCAGCGACGAATTCGCGCCCCGCCCGAAGCTGCTGACACCGCAGGTGTTGCAGCAGCTCTGCACGCGCTCCAACGCGCAAGGCGCGCTGCGCACGCTCAGCCATTACGGCGCGATCATCGGAGTGGGTGCGCTGATCGGAGTGATCGCATCAACGCATGGTGTGCTCTGGGCGCTGCCCTTGCTGCCGGTGCAGGGCGTGCTGATCGCCTTCCTGTTCATGGCGGTGCACGAGACCGCGCACAAGACCGCGTTCGACAGCCGCAGGCTCAACCTCGCGATCGGCAATCTCTCCGGTTTCCTGATCGGACTGCCCTATGAATATTACTGCCTGTTCCACTGGGAGCATCACCGCCATACCCAGGATCCGGAGCGCGACCCGGAGCTGATCGTCGGCCCCAAGCCGCGCTCGGAGACGCAGCTTGCGATCGCCTATTCCGGCCTGGTCCAGGTGGCCGGCCGTCTCAGGTTGCTGCTGAAGCATGCGGTGACCGGCGAGGTGACGGTGCCGTGGGTGCCTGCCGGCCGCCGCGCCACCATCGTACGCGAGGCGCGCGCCTATGCCACTGGCTACGCGCTGCTCTTGATCGGCTCGGTCGCGCTGCACAGCGCGCTGCTGCTGTGGATCTGGGTGCTGCCGCTGCTGCTGGGCCAACTGATCCTCCGGCCCTATCTCTACGCCGAGCACACCGGTTGTGATCACACCAGAAGCGCCTTCCACAACACCCGCACCACCTTCACCACGCGGATCGTGCATTGGCTGGCGTGGAACATGCCCTACCACGTCGAGCACCACGCCTATCCGGCGGTGCCGTTCCACGCGCTGCCGAAGCTGCATGCGATCGTCGACGGCGAGATCAAGTATCGCGGGCAGGGCTACATCGAAGTGACGCGGCAGACCTGGGCCTGGTTTCGCGATCAGTTTGATGGAACGAAGTTCGGAAGCAAATGAGTTTGTGCCCGACCTATCGCCGCGCAGACGGTGCACCCTCTCCCCTTGTGGGAGAGGGTGGCATGATCGAGCAACGCTCGATCATGCCGGGTGAGGGGTCTCTCTCCGCAGAGATGGTCTTGCTATGGAGAGAGACCCCTCACCCGAGCGAGTATGATGCTGATAGTATCGATGCCCTCTCCCACAAGGGGAGAGGGCGCAGTCATGAGCACCGTGCGAGCGCTGCTGCCCCGTTAGCTCACCGCCACCGCTCGCGCATGCGCGCGCCAAGATCGATGCGCGGCCCCTGGCTCGCCACCGCCGCGCCCCTCTGCACCCGCGGCCAGCTGGTGCGCTCGAACAGCGGCACCAGGGCCTCCGGAATGAACCGCGTGCGCGAGGCATAGACATGACGATCGCCGCGCACCGGCTGGCCGTGGACGAAGAAGCGCTGCGGCACCAGGAGATGCAGATCGTCCTTGGCGCGGGTCATCGCGACATAGAGCAGCCGGCGTTCCTCCTCCAATTCGGCGCTGGAGCCGGCGCCGAGATCGGATGGCATGCAGCCGTCGACGACGTTGAGGACGTGTACGGAATTCCACTCCATCCCCTTGGCGGAATGGATGGTGGAGAGGATCAGATAGTCCTCGTCGAGCAGGGGCACGCCGGCCTGATCGGAGGTGGCGTCGGGCGGGTCGAGCGTCAGCTCGGTGAGGAAGCGCTCGCGCGAGGGATAGCCGCTCGCGATCTGCTCGAGCTGCAGCAAATCGGCGGTGCGGACCTCGGCGTCGTCGTGGACGCGCTCGAGATGCGGCTGATACCAGTGCCTGACGCGCTCGATATCTCCAGGCCATTGCGAGACGCGCAACTGCTCCAGCGTGCGCACGAACGCGGTCCAGTCCTCGCCGGCGCGCGCCGGCGTTGGCTGCTCGCACAGCCGCGCGATCGGGTCGGCGCTTTCACTCACGGCATCAAGCAGGCGCTGCGCCGACGCCGGGCCGATGCCCGGGATCAGATGCAGCACGCGGAAGCCGGCGATGCGGTCGCGTGGGTTGGCAACGAAGCGCAGGCAGGCCAGCACGTCTTTGACGTGGGCGGCATCGAGGAACTTCAGCCCGCCGAACTTCACGAACGGGATGTTGCGGCGCGTGAGCTCGAACTCCAGGGGACCGCTGTGCGAGGACGTGCGGAACAGCACGGCCTGCTGCTTCAGCACGATGCCTTCCTCGCGCTTCGCCAGCACCTGCTCGACGATGTAGCGCGCCTGGTCGGTCTCGTCGCCGACGGTCACGAGCTGCGGCTTGCGCGAGCTCGTGCGGTCGGTCCACAGATTCTTGGTGAAGCGCTCGCGCGCCAGCCCGATCACGCCATTGGCCGCCGTGAGGATCGGCTGGGTCGAGCGGTAGTTGCGGTCGAGCGTGACGATGTCGGCGCGCGGGCTGAACTGATCGGGAAAGTCCAGGATGTTGCGCACCGTGGCGGCGCGGAAGGCGTAGATCGACTGCGCATCGTCGCCGACCACGGTGAGGCCCGCCCCAGTCGGCTTCAAGCCGAGCAGGATCTGCGACTGCAGCCGGTTCGTGTCCTGATATTCGTCGACCAGCACGTGATCGAATCGATCGCCGATCTCCCGCGCGATCGTGTCGTCCGCCATCATCTGCGCCCAGTACAGCAGCAGATCGTCGTAGTCGAGCACGGCATTGGCCTGCTTGGCCTCGACGTAAGCGGCGAACAGGCCCTTCAGCTCGCCGGCCCATTCCGCGCACCACGGAAAATGCCGCACCAGCGCTTCCTCCAGCGGCATGTCGGCGTTGACGCAACGCGAGTAGATCGCAAGGCAAGTGCCTTTGGTCGGGAAGCGCCGCTGCGTGTTGGACAGGCCGCGCTCATGCCGCACCAAATTCATCAGGTCGGCGGAATCCTCGCGATCATGGATCGTGAACACAGGGTCGAGGCCGACGCGCTCGGCGTAGTCGCGCAGCATCCGCGCGCCGAGGCCATGAAACGTGCCGGCCCAGGTCAGGCCCGCGGTAACGGCCTCAGCCTGGCCGCCCAGCACCTTGCGGGCGATGCGCTCGACCCTGCGGCTCATTTCGCTCGCCGCGCGGCGCGAGAACGTCATCAGCAGGATGCGGCGCGGATCGGCGCCATTGACGAGCAGATGCGCGACGCGATGCGCGAGCGTGTTGGTCTTGCCCGAGCCCGCGCCGGCAATGATCAGCAGCGGCGGGCCCGGCGCGGCGCAGGCACCGCCATGCTCGACGGCGCGGCGCTGCTCCGGATTGAGATCGTCGAGATATGTCGCAGCCGTGGCCTGCACGAATCGTCCCTCAGCCTGCAAGAATCAGTGATTTGCGCCGCATGTGCAACGCGATGGCCCGGTCGCGGCAGCGTTTTACATGATTCGCAACCGGTCTTTTTTGCCACGGTTGCCCACAGAGCGTCCGCCAGCCGCTTGCGCTGGCGCGCGTGCACTCCTATCCAATCAGCCCCGTCACGAATCTCGGAAGAACACCGTGTCGAATTTTGCCTCCATCATTGCCGCTGAGCTCGCCGTCAGGGATGCCCAGGTCCAGGCCGCGATCGACCTGCTCGACGGCGGCGCGACCGTGCCGTTCATCGCGCGCTACCGCAAGGAGGCGACCGGCATGCTGGACGACACGCAGTTGCGCACCCTGGAGGAACGGCTGCGATATCTGCGCGAGATGGATGCACGGCGCACCGCGATCATCGAGAGCATCAAGTCGCAGGGCAAGATGACGCCGGAGATCGAGCTGGCGCTCGCGACCGCCGACACCAAGGCCCGGCTCGAGGACATCTATCTGCCGTTCAAGGAGAAGCGCCGCACCAAGGCGCAGATCGCGAAGGAAGCCGGGCTCGAGCCGCTTGCCGACATGCTGATCGGCGATCCCATAAAGAATCCGGAAGACGAAGCGAAGGCATTCATCAAGAAGGACGGCGACAATCCGGTCAAGGACGTCAAGGCCGCGCTCGACGGCGCCCGCGCGATCCTGGTCGAGCGTTTCGCCGAACATGCCGATCTCGTCGGCTCGCTGCGCGAGGAGATGTGGACCCGCGGCGCGGTGAAATCGTCCGTACGTCATGGCAAGAAGACCGAGGGCGCCAAGTTCGCCGACTACTTCGATTTCTCCGAGCCGTTCACCAAGCTGCCGTCGCACCGCATCCTCGCGATGCTGCGTGGCGAGAAGGAAGAGGTGCTGCAGCTCGATTTCGGCGATGGCGAGCCGGAGGACTCCAAGGATCCGACGCTGTATGAGAACCGCATCGCGGTGACATTCGGCATCTCGCGGCAGGGCCGCCCGGCCGATCAGTTCCTGTCGGACTCCGTGCGCTGGGCCTGGCGCACGCGCATCAAGACCTCGCTGGCGCTCGATATCCGCATGCGGCTGTGGCAGGAGGCGGAGAAGGAGGCGGTGCGCGTGTTCGCCGCGAACCTGCGCGATCTCCTGCTCGCCGCGCCCGCCGGCGGCCGCGCCACGCTCGGGCTCGATCCCGGCTTCCGCACCGGCGTCAAGGTCGCGGTCATCGACCGCACCGGGAAGTTCGTCGATCATGCGACGATCTATCCGCACGAGCCGCAGCGGCAGTGGAACGAGAGCATGCTGACGTTGGCGCAGCTCTGCATCAAGCATCGCATCGATCTGGTCGCCATCGGCAACGGCACCGCGTCGCGTGAGACCGAGAAGCTGGTCAACGATTTGATGAAGCTGAAGCCGGATCTCAAGCTGACCAAGGCGATCGTCTCGGAGGCCGGCGCGTCGGTCTATTCGGCGTCGGAGTTCGCCGCCAAGGAATTCCCCAATCTCGACGTCTCGATCCGCGGCGCCGTCTCGATCGCCCGCCGACTGCAGGATCCGCTCGGCGAGCTCGTCAAGGTGCCGCCGGCGTCGATCGGCGTCGGCCAGTATCAGCACGATCTCAATCAGTATGAGCTGGCCCGCGCGCTCGATGCGACCGTCGAGGACTGCGTGAACGCCGTCGGTGTCGATCTCAACACCGCCTCGGCGCCGCTGCTGGCGCGGGTGTCGGGCATCGGCGAGAGCCTGGCGCAGAACATCGTCGCGCATCGCGATGCCAACGGTCCGTTCCCGACCCGCGACAAGCTCAAGGAGGTGCCGCGTCTCGGGCCGAAGGCGTTCGAGCAGTGCGCCGGCTTTTTGCGCATCCGCGACGGTGACAACCCGCTCGATGCCTCCGGCGTGCACCCGGAATCCTATCCGGTCGTGAAGAAGATCCTGGAGACGACAAAGAGCGACATCAAGGTGCTGATCGGCGACACCAAGACCTTGAAGACGCTCAATCCGGCGAAATTCGCCGACGAGCGCTTCGGCGTGCCGACGGTCACCGACATCATCAAGGAGCTGGAGAAGCCGGGCCGCGATCCGCGTCCGGAGTTCAAGACCGCGACCTTCCAGGAGGGCGTCGAGAAGATCACCCATCTCAAGCCGGGCATGATCCTGGAGGCGACCATCACCAACGTCGCGGCTTTCGGCGCCTTTGCCGATATCGGCGTGCACCAGGACGGCCTGATCCACATCTCGGCGATGTCCGAGAAGCGCATCAACGATCCGCGCGAGGTGGTGAAGCCGGGGCAGGTCGTGAAGGTCAAGGTGCTCGACGTCGACGTGCCGCGCAACCGCATCTCGCTGACGCTTCGGCTGTCCGATCCGCTGCCGGCCAAGGGCGAGAAGCGGACCAGCGCACGGCCGCCTGCGGGGCGCATGACCACGCGTGAGGAGAAGCCGTCCGGCGGCGGCGCGTTCGCCGCGGCGATGGCCAAGGCCGCGGAGCGGCGCAAGGGCGCCTGAGGCGGATGGTGATGAGGCGCCGCGGAGGGCATGTCTCGTCTGCGGCGCCATCTCTGCGGCGCCATGGCATTCGGCGTCGTGGCATTCGGCGTCGTGTCGTTGCCGCCTTCCCTATCTCCGCGGCCACGCGTACATTGGTCGGCGGGTTGTGAGTGGGGACCGCGCATGACGAACCGGACCGTGATCATGGCCGGCGCAACCGGGCTGGTGGGACGGGAGCTGCTTCGCGGTCTGCTCGCCGATCCGACCGTGGATCATGTGCACGTCGTCGGCCGCCGTGCGCCCCCTGACGTTTCACCCAAGCTGACGGCCCATGTCGTGGATTTCACCGCGCTGCCGTCCCTGCCGCCGGCCGACGAGCTCTATCTGGCTCTGGGGACCACGATCAAGGTGGCCGGGAGCCAGGCCGCCTTCCGCGCCATCGATCACGACGCAAACCTCGCCGTCGCCAGGGCCGCGCTCGCGAGCGGCACCAGGCGCGTCGGTCTGGTCAGCGCGATGGGGGCAGATAGCACGTCGCGCGTCTTCTATAGCCGGGTGAAGGGTGAGCTCGAGGATGAGCTCACCGCGCTGCCCTTCGAGGGACTGGTGATCGCGCGGCCTTCGCTGCTGGTCGGCGCGCGGACGGAGCTGGGACAGCCGAGCCGGCCGGGCGAGGAATGGGGCAACAGGCTGAACAACATCATCGGCTTCCTGATCCCGGCGAACTACAAGCCCATCGCCGCGGCGGACGTCGCCAACGCGCTGCTCATGGCTGTTCCTACGGTGGCCGGCAAGCGAGTGATGCTGTCAGGGGCCATGCGCCGATGATCGAGCCTGCCGCTCTTGCGTAGCGGCCAAGTCGCGCCATTTATGAAAAAGCGAATTCGATTGGTGGGGTTCGGCGATCTCCGTAGTTATACGGCTCATCGCCTGCGACTGTCGGGGTCTTAACATCTTAACCATATCTGGCTGTTAGTTGTGCATCGAGGAAAAACGAGCCCGGTGTTTCATGCGCAGACAGCTGCTTGAATTTTGTTTCTTGGCATTGGTGGGAACCCTGCTCGGATCCCAAGCGGCGACGGCGTCTCCGCGAATGGTGTCGCTGGTCTTCAACTCGCAGGTTCAGAATCCGCAGCAGGTCGGGTCGGACGAATTTCGCGTGAAGCTGCAGGCGCTGGCCGGCAAGCGGCTCATCATCGATGAGCGTGCGGGCAACGCATTCGGCAGCGAGGCGGCGGTGCTGGCTGCAACCCGGAGCGGCGCGGTGGACGTGGCCGTGGTGTCCGGCGGCATCGCCAGCGCGGTGGTGCCCGAGCTCGGCGTCTTCGACATCCCGTTCCTGTTTCGTGACACCGCGCATGCCAAGGCGGTTGCGCAAGGGCCTGTCGCCGCCGCGATCGGCGCCAAGTTCGCCGACAAGGGACTGGTGCTGCTGGCGCTGGGCAAGCAGGGCTTTCGCAATCTCACCAACTCGAAGCGCCCGGTCCGTACCGTCGATGACGTCAAGGGCCTCAAGATCCGCGTGATCCCCAATCCGGTCTACCAGATGACCTTCAAGGCGCTCGGCGCCGACGTGATGCCGATGGATTTCCCGCTGGTCTATGCCGCGCTCAAGGACGGTCGGCTCGACGGTCAGGAAAATCCGGTCGCCACCATCGCGGCCAATCGCTTCGACGAGGTGCAGAAATATCTGACGCTGACCGGGCATTTCTTCGCGCCGATCGCCTTCGTCGCCAACCGCGCGATGTTCGACCATCTCGATGCGGCGGATCGTGATGCGTTGGTTGCCGCCGCCAAGGCGGCTGCGGAGGTCACCTGGCAGGCCCAACTCGATGCGCAGAAGCTCGAAGAGCTGCGCAAGGCCGGCATGGAGGTGATCGAGACCTTCGACCGCAAGACCTTCGTCGATGCGGTCAGGCCGCTCGATGCCGACTTCGAGAAGCGCTTCGGCAAGGAGCTGCTCGCCACCATCAGGTCCACTCCGTGAAACAGCCGGGCAAATCGATGAAATTGTCTTCTCTGATGTCTTGGATCGGCGTCCGCCCGCGAATCTTCGGCGGCTTCGCCCTCATCCTGAGCTTCCTGGTGTTGCTCGGCGGCTTCGCCATGGTCCAGGTCGGGCGCATCGGCGGCACTGTGGACGAACTCGTCACCAGCGCGGCCGGGGACGCCGGCATGTCGCAGGTGCGTGCCGCGCTGCTCGGTGCCAACGGCGCGGTCGAGAGATTCATCCGCACCTGGAACGTCGGTGACAAGGATGCGGCCAGCAAGGCGATCGACGCCGTCGGCGGTCTCGCCGATCAGGTCGAGAAGCAGTCCGGCAGTCTGAAGGTGCTGGCTGAAGGCGTGGGCCCGGTGCGAAGCGCGCTGGCGGCCTACCGCTCGTCGTTCGCTGCCGCAGCCGAGGCCGTGGACCGTCTGCGCGCGGCGACGACCAAGACCGACGCATTGGGCGCCGCTGCCGGAATCAACATGGGCGGCATCCAGGTGGCCCTCGCCAATCGCGCTGGCAGCGAGCCGCTGATGAATCCGTTACGTCTGGCCAGCGTCGTCGATGCGGTTCGCATCGCGGTGATGCGCTATACCAATACGTTGTCGAATGGCGATGCCGACGATGCGCGGCTGACCTTCGTCTATGCGAAGCTCGCGATCGCCGATACGGAGGCCGAGATCGCGAGTGTCGATGATGCCAAGCTGAAGGCGCTGGTTGCGGCGCTGAAAGAGGCTCTGACGGCGGACGCCGCCGCGCTCGAGGAGGTGATCAAGGTGGCCGCGGACCTGCGCGCCAAGCAGGCGGAGCTCGCCAAGGCGAGCGCCTCGATCGATACCCAGGTCAGCCAGATCAACCGGCAGCTTGGGACCGCGCGTGCAGAGCAGGCGGCGCGGACCGGCGTCGCGGTCGAAGATACCAAGCAGACCGTGATCGTGACCGCAGCCGCAGCGGTGATCTTCGGCGCGGTGCTGGCCTGGCTGATCGGCGCCAGCGTGTCCACCCCGATCCGCGGCATGACCGACCGCATGCAGTCGCTGGCGGCCGGCGAATTGGATCAGCCGATTCCCGGTGGTGAACAGCGCGACGAGATCGGCCGGATGGCGCGCGCCGTGGAGATTTTCCGTGACAATGCGCTTGCTGTCCGCCGCATGGAGCAGGAAGCGGCGACACAGCGTGAAGCTGCGGAGGCCGAGCGCGCCCGCATGATGTCCGATCTGGCTGGCCGGTTCGAGCAGGGCATGCAGGGTGTCATCACCGGCGTCGGCGGGCGTGCGACCGAGATGGGCGAGAGCGCCAGCGAGCTGGCACGCGTCGCCGAACGCGGCCGCGGCCTTGCGGAAGCGGTCGCCAGCCGGGCCGAGCAGGCGTCCGTCAATGTGCAGACCGTGGCCTCGGCGACCCAGGAGCTCGCGGCCTCGATCAGGGAGATATCCTCCCAGGTGCAGCGCTCGGTCACGGTGTCGACCCGGGCGACGCACGAGACCCAGCGGACGTCCGAACTGATCGACGGGCTGTCCAGCGCGGCGGAGAGGATCGGCACCATCGTGCAACTGATTCAGGCGATCGCGAGCCAGACCAACCTGCTGGCGCTCAACGCCACCATCGAGGCGGCGCGTGCCGGCGAGGCCGGCCGCGGCTTTGCGATCGTCGCGAGCGAGGTGAAGAATTTGGCGTCGCAGACCGCGCAGGCGACGGAGCAGATCTCGAGCCAGATTGCGACCATCCAGAGCGCGACGCAGGAGACGGTCGGCGCGATCGCCCAGTTCGGAACGACGGTGCGGGAGATCGCCGAGATCTCCAATGCGATCGCCGCCGCGGTGGAGCAGCAGGGGGCCGCAACCAGCGAGATCGCCCGCAACGTCGAACAGGCGGCCAGCGGCACGGCGGCGGTGACGCAGGAGATCGGCGACGTGCGCAACGTGGCCGGGCAGACCGATGCCGGCGCTGAAGCTGCGCTGGCGGCGGCCGCCGCGCTGCAGCAGCAGGCCGCTTCGCTGAGGAGCAATGTCGCCGACTTCCTGCAGACGATCCGGACCGCGGCCTGAGCCGCAAAGCCGGTGGTCACTGGAGTTGACGCAGGGGACGCCGGCTCGCACTCTGGGGCATGACCGAGCACCAGCCGCGCTCCCTTGCGCTTCCCGTCGACGGCGCGGGCGTCGTGTCCGCGCTGTTCATGGCCCCGCCTCGGCCGCGCGCCTGTTTCGTGTTCGCCCACGGCGCGGGCGCCGGCATGAGCCACGTCTTCATGAGCCAGACCGCCGCAAGCCTTGCCGCACGCGGCATCGCGACGCTGCGCTTTCAGTTTCCCTACATGGAGAAGGGAAGCAAGCGCCCTGATCCGCCCGCGCTCGCCCACGCCGCGGTGCGGGCGGCCGTGGCGGAGGCCGCGCGGCTCTGTCCGGGGCTGCCGCTCGTCGCGGGCGGCAAGTCGTTCGGGGCGCGCATGACGTCGCAGGCGCAGAGTGCAGCGCCGCTGCCGGGCGTGGCCGGGCTCGCCTTTCTCGGCTTTCCACTTCACCCCGCCGGCAAGCCCTCCATTGCGCGCGCCGATCATCTCGACGCGATCGAGGTCCCGATGCTGTTCCTGCAGGGGACGCGCGACAAGCTTGCGGAGATGGAGCTGCTCGCGCCCGTCGTGAGGCGGCTGGGACCGCGCGCGACGTTGCATTGGCTCGATCAGGCCGACCACGCCTTCCACGTGCCTGCGCGCTCCGGCCGGAATGATCAGGCCGTCATGGAGGAGCTGACGGAGGCGTTTGCGGCGTGGCTGGAGACTCTCCAGGGGCGTGCCGGCTGATGCGCCGAGCGTCCATTTCCAAGAAAATGGCACGAGAACAAAAATAGAACTTTCATGTCGCCGGAGGTTGAGGCACAGTCATATTGAACGGCCGGAGAGGGGGAGTTCGATGAATTTGCCGGTGTCGGTGTGCGCGCTCGGCGTGCTGATGCTCTCCGCAACGCTGTCACTCGCCGATGCCAGGCTGACCGGCATGGTGCTCGTGAAGGGGACTTGCCAGAAGCTCATCGTCGCTGGAAAGGATCGCAGCTTGGAATGCAAGGGCACGCTGCTCAACACCGACTATGACGATCAGCGCACCGGCTTTTACTTCACCTTGCTCGACGGCAGCATCGTCACGTTCTCGAATCGTGGCGATCTGCAGGAGCAACCCGGCCCCGACAAGTTCGTCACACCGGTCGACATGATGATCTTTGGCCAAAGTCGGACGGCGATCAACAAGGTGACGGCCAAGGGGCAATGCCGCCACGGCAATCCGTTCAAGGGACCAGATATGATCGAATGCACCGCCGACAGCGAGATCGGCCGCTTTGAAGGGCTATTCATGTCCAATGGCGAGAAGCCGGTGATGCAGACCTTCTGAGGCCGTCAGCTCTGTGCACAAGCAGGATGGGCCAGCAGGAGAGCTCGTCGCGGCGTCGCTGGTCGTCACTCGCGATCGTACGGTCCACGCGGCAAATCCGGCCCACTCGGAAATATCCACTTTGTCAGAAGATCGCGATGAGAAAGACAGCTTCATCCGTTTGGCTGCTGGCCCTCGGCGCGGCGAGCCTGCCGGCCATGTCGGTCCGTGCAGAGTATGGATTGAAAGGGATCGAGACGTTTCGTGGCCCCTGCAGGAAGCTCACCGTCGCGGCAAAGAACCGGACCGCCGATTGCAGGGGCGTTTACCTCATACGCGTTACAGTGATGGACGCGGCGGCTTGGAGCAAGACGCCCGGCCTCTGAGGCTGCGATCTCCCGACTCCCGAAAATTTGGCGCGACATCAGGCGCGAAATATTGCAACAAGTCGGCGTTATGGGGCCGGGGTATGCGGGGCGCCAGATCTTGGAGAGTGTGATGTTCCGATACGTTGGCGTCGTCCTGGGGCTGCTCTGGAGCCTCGTATCGATCAGCGCCGCGCTGGCGGACGACGCCAAGCTCCGGATCGGCGTCCTCCGATTGTCCTCGTCCGCGCCGGTGTTCATCGCGCTGGACAAGGGCTACTTCCGCGACGCCGGCCTCGACGTCGAGCTGAAGTTTTTCGATGCAGCGCAACCGATCGCCGTGGCGACGGCCACGGGCGACGTCGATGTCGGGGTGACCGCCTTCACCGCGGGATTGTACAACCTTGCAGGCAAGGGCGCGTTGAAGATCATCGCCGGCATGAGCCGCGACCGCCCGGGCTTTCCGCTGATCGGCTACTTTGCCAGCAACAAGGCCTATGAGGCAGGTCTCAAGACGCCGAAGGACATTGCCGGCAAGCGCGTGGCGATGACCCAGGTCGGGTCGAGCTTTCACTACTCGGTGGGGCTGCTGGCCGACAAATACGGCTTCAAGCTCGGCGACGTGAAGATCGTGCCGCTTCAGTCGATGTCCAACATGTCGGCCGCGATCAAGGGCGAGACCGTTGACGCGGCGCTGATGCCGGTTTCCGTCGCGCGCAAGCTGATGGAGGAGGGTGCCGTCAAACATCTCGGCTGGGTCGGCGACGAGACGCCGTGGCAGGTCTCCGGCGTGTTCGCCGGGCCGAAGACGCTGGCCAACACGGCCCTGGTCGGCAAGTTGCTGGCATCGCTTCAGCGCGCCGAGCGCGAGTATCATGATGTCGTGCTCGCCTCGGTCAAGGACGGCACTGCCGCCATCGACGACAAGACCAGGCCATTGCTGGAGATCATCGGCAAGTACACCAACCTGCCGGTTGAGCAGGTCGTGGGCAATTGCGCCTATATCGATCCCGACGGCAAGCTCGACGTGAAGAACATCGACAGCCAGATCAAATGGCTTCAGGCGCAGGGTTTCGCGGACCAGGGCTATGATGCGGCTGCGATCATCGCCAAAGACCTCGTGAAGCCGGATTGATGAGGGCAGGCGCGGTGCGGACCTGCAGCGGGATCATCTGACATGGACCTGATCGCCGAGGCCATCAGCCACCGTTTCGACGCGCTCGAAGTGCTCGATGGCGTGTCGTTCACGGTGGGAGCCGGCGAGGTGGTGGCCATCGTTGGACCGTCCGGCTGCGGCAAGAGCACGCTGCTGTCGATCCTCGGCGGGTTGTTGCAGCCGAGCAAGGGGCAGGCGCTGCTGCGCGGAGCCCCGCCGCCCGGCAGCCTC
Source organism: Bradyrhizobium sp. SZCCHNS3002 (assembly GCF_032377435.1). Taxonomy (NCBI): domain Bacteria; kingdom Pseudomonadati; phylum Pseudomonadota; class Alphaproteobacteria; order Hyphomicrobiales; family Nitrobacteraceae; genus Bradyrhizobium; species Bradyrhizobium sp. SZCCHNS3002. The sequence goes on along the minus strand of NZ_JAUHHY010000002.1, from coordinate 139,468 downwards.
AATCCCTTGACGTTCGTGTTCCAGGACTTCGCGCTGCTGCCGTGGGCGAGCGCCGCCGATAACGTCGCGTTTCCGCTCCTCCATACATCGCTGTCGACGCAGCAGCGCGCCGCCGCCGTCGACGATGCGTTGCAGCGGACCGGGCTGGCCGACTTCCGGACCGTCTATCCCAAGCAGTTGTCGGGCGGCATGCGCCAGCGGGTCGGCATTGCCCGGGCGCTGGCGGTCCGCCCGGCAATCCTGCTGATGGATGAGCCGTTGTCGGCGCTGGACTCGCAGACCCGCGAGCTCTTGATGGAGGATTTCGTCGATCTGCTGGCCGACGGCACCATGGGGGCGATCTATGTCACGCATAATCTCGAGGAGGCGGTGCGGCTCGCCGATCGCATCGTCGTCCTGTCGCGCCGTCCTGGCCGCATCCGGAGGGTCGTCAGCGTCCCGGCGACGCGGCGCAGCCGCGGTGACGCCGGAGTGCGCGCGCAACTTATGGACCTGCAGAACGAGCTCTGGGGGCTGATCCGGAGCGAGGCGATCGATGCCGAGCGCGAGGTCCAGAATGCTTGAACGATCCCCGGCCGAACCGCCCGAGGTCGCCGGTGCGCAGAGCCGGAAGGTGCCGTTCCGGGGTGGCGGCTTCACTCCGGCCGCGAGCCGCTGGGCCGGCTGGCTCGCGCTCGCGGCGGCGCTCGGCCTGTGGCAAGTGGTCGGCAGCCTCGCGCTGGTCAATCCCTTGTTCCTGCCGACGCCGTTGACGATCCTGCGCGCCTTGTATCGATTGGCCGAAAGCGGCGCGCTCTGGCAGCATGTCTCGGCCTCGTTCGTGCGCATCGTATCCGGCTGGGCGCTCGGCACGGCCACAGGCATCGTCACAGGCTTCGCGATCGGCCTCTGGCGCATTGCGCGCAGCATCGGCATCACGTTCGTCTCTGCGCTGTTTCCGATTCCGAAGATTGCCGTGCTGCCGTTGCTGATTCTTTGGCTCGGCATCGGCGAGCAGCCGAAGATCGCGACGATCGCGCTGGGCGTGTTCTTCTCGACCACGATCTCGGTCTATAGCGGCGTCGATGCGGTGCCGCGCAATTTGATCCGCATGGCGCAGAGCTTCGACGTGCCGTTCCCGACCATCGTCCGCCGCGTGATCTGGCCCGGGGCGCTGCCATCGATCCTCGCCGGTTTCCGCATCACCGCGTCGGTGGCGCTGATGCTGGTGGTTTCGGCGGAGATGATCGGCGCCGAGACCGGCATCGGCACTTTCGTGCTGCAGGCCGGCAACCTGATGCAGACCGATCAGCTGATGGCGGGGATCCTGATCCTGTCGCTGTTCGGCCTCGTCGTCGGCCGGCTGATCAGCATGCTCGAGGCGCGGCTGCTGCGCTGGCGGTGACGGACCGGCGTCACGCGTTGCCGCGATCCTCGCGGAACAGGTCGAGCTTCTGCTGCACCGGGCGATCCGAGAACGAGAACAGCACCGCATCCTCGTCCGGCTCGTGGCTGACCCATTGCCAGCTCGGAACGACGAACAGATCGCGCGGGCCCCATTCGAAGGTCTGGTCGCCGATGCGGCTGCGGCCCTTGCCCTCGATCGCGGTGAACACGGTCGCGTCGGTCGAGCGATAGCGCGCGGTCTTGAAGCCCTTCGGCAGCAGCTGGATGAAGGTGCCGATCGTCGGCATCGCGAAATCGCCGGTCTCGGGATTTGAGAATTTCAGCTTCAGCCCGTGGCAGGCATCCCATTCCTCGCTGCGCTTCGCGTTCTCCAGCGCCTCGCGCGTATAGATGTAGGGATAGTTGAAGATCGGCGATGTCCTGGATCTGCGCTTGGCGTCGACAGGCAGGAGGTTATGTCCGTAGCGCGCGAAGCTGTCGCCCGCGGGGCGCGCGACCTTCTGCTGGTCCTCCTGCGCGCCCTGCGCGAACGATGCGTCGAGAAACTGCACCAGCGGAATGTCGAGGCCGTCCAGCCAGAACATCGGCTCGGTGGTCTCATTGCCGTGATCGTGCCAGGTCATCGACGGGGTGATGATGAAGTCGCCCGGCTCCATCAGGGTGCGCTCGCCCTCGACGGTCGTGAAGGCGCCCTTGCCTTCCAGCACGAAGCGCAATGCGGACTGGCTGTGCCGATGGGCGGGGGCGACGTCGCCCGGGATCACCATCTGAACGCCGGCATAGAGCGAGGTGGTGATCTTGGATTGCCCGCGCAACCCGGGATTCTCCAGGATGAGCACGCGCCGCTCGGCCTCCTTCGCCGTGATCAGCCGCCCGGCCTCGATCATATAGTCGCGGATCGCCGCGAACTGCCATAGATGCGGGCGACAGGCGCTCTTCGGCTCGGGCGTGATGAGATCGCTCATCACCGTCCACAGCGCCGTCATGTTTTCGCCGTCGATCTTCTTGTAGAACGCCTCGCGCTCTGGTGTCGAAACCGCGGCCATGCGTCCCTCCCATGATCAGATGTCGTTCTTAATTGACAGTATACTGCCAATTTGATTACCGTCAAATACAACCAGAGCCATCGCATCGGGAGGACTGCCATGATGAAGCTGCACGGCTATTTCCGCAGCAGCGCATCCTATCGAGTCAGGATAGCGCTCAACCTCAAGGGTCTCACGGCCGAGCATCTGCCGCATCACCTCCGCAAGGGCGAGCAGCGCGCGCCCGCCTATCTCGCGCTCAACCCGCAGGGGTTGGTCCCCGCGCTCGAGGACGACAGCGGCGTCGCGTTGATCCAGTCGCTTGCGATCATCGAATGGCTCGACGAGACCCATCCTGAGCCACCGCTGCTGCCGAAGGATCCGTTGCGGCGCGCCCAGGTCCGCGCCTTCGCGCAGGTGCTCGCCTGCGACACCCATCCGGTGCAGAACCTGAAGGTGCTGGCGCGGCTCCGGGAGCTCGGCCTGCCCGAGGACAAGGTCACGGCCTGGGCCGGCTGGGCCAATCGCGAGGGGCTCGCTGCCTGCGAAGCGCTGATCAAGCATGAGCCCGGACCATTCTGCTTCGGTGCCGCGCCGACCCTGGCGGATCTGTGTCTCGTGCCGCAGCTCGGCAATGCACGCCGCTTCGGCGTCGATGTCGCAGCGTTCCCGCGCCTGCTGCAGGCCGAAGCCGCGGCGAAGGCGCTGCCGGCCTTCGCCGATGCTGCTCCGGAGCGTCAGCCCGATGCCGAGTAGGCCGCCCGACATCACGATGGACGCAGTCTACACCAAGCCGGGCTATCTGTTCCGGCGGATGCAGCAGATTGCGGTGTCGATCTTCGTCGAGGAGTGTCGGGAGTTCGACCTGACGCCGGTGCAATACGCGGCGCTGGTCGCGATCCAGACGCACCCGGGCATCGATGCTACCCGGTTGTCGGCGGTGATCGCCTTCGACCGTTCGACGCTCGGCAGCGTGATCGAGCGGCTGGAGAGTAAGGGCCATATCGAGCGCAAACCGTCGGCCGAGGACAAGCGCGTCAAGCTCCTTTACCTGACCAGAACGGGTGGCGCACTGCTCCGTGCGATCATGCCGGCGGTCGATCGCGCCCAGGCCCGCATGCTGGCGCCGCTGAAGGCCGCGGATCGCAAGATGCTGATGGCCCTGCTGGCGCAGCTCGTCGATCTCAACAACGAGGTCTCGCGGGTGCCGCTGCGCGCCGAGGATGCACTGGAGCATCTTGGCAAGGCCGGCTGATCGCGGAGCTCCGCGGCTCTCGGGCGGACGGCGTCGATTCACAGCCGCATCACCGCCTGGCGATCGATCTTGCCCGTGCCCGTCTTCGGCAACTCGTCGAGGAACACGATCTCGCGCGGATATTTGTAAGGCAGCAGCTTCGTTTTCACGTAATCCTGCAGCGCCTTGACCGTTGCGGGCTCGTCCCTGGATCTGCCGTTGGTGACCACCACGGCCTTCAGGCTCATGCGACGATCCGGCAACTCGTGCGCAAACACGGCGCACTCCCGGATATCGGGATGCTCGGCGAGGCAGAGCTCGACTTCGAGCGGATAGACCCATTGTCCGGAGATCTTGACCAGATCGTCGGCGCGGCCGCGGAAGAAATGGAAGCCGTCGGCATCACGCACGAAACGGTCGCCGGTGTAGATCCAGCCGCCATCGCGGATCGTCTCCGCGGTCTTGTCCGGACGGTTCCAGTAGAGCGGCGTGTTCGAGTCGCCGCGTACCCAGAGAATGCCCTCTTCGCCGGTGACGACCTCGCGTCCTTCGCCGTCGCGCAGCGCGATCTCGTAGCCGGGGACGCGCAGGCCCGCGGCGCCGAGCTTCTTGCGGTCCTCGCGGTTCGAGAGATAGACGTGCAGCACCTCGGTCGAGCCGAGGCCTTCGACGATCTCCAGGCCGGTCAGGCTCTTCCAGCCGTTGAAGACCTCGGCCGAGAGCACCTCGGCCGCGGAGACCGCGAGCCGCAGTGACGAGAAGTCCGCCTCCTTCGCACCCTCGGCCTTGGTGAGCGCGGTGTAGAGCGTCGGCAGGCCGAAGAACACGGTGGGACGGAAGCGGCTGATCGCATCGAAGATGGCGGCGGGTTTCGGCTGGCCGGGCAGCAGCAGCGTCGTCGCTCCGGCCGAGAATGGAAAGGTGATCGCGTTGCCGAAACCGTAGGCGAAAAAGATCTTGGGCACCGAGAAGCAGATGTCGTCCGGCGTCAGCCGCAGCACGTTGCGCGCGAACGCCTGCTCGCTATAGGCCATGTCGTGCTGCAGATGGACGATGCCCTTGGGGCGACCGGTGGAGCCGGACGAGTACATCCAGAACGCCATCTCGTCGCGGTGGGTGTCGGCCTCCGCCAACTGATCGCTGAAGTCGTGCATCCACGCATCGACGGCAACCGTCGTTGCGACGGCCGTGGCCGGCACATCGCCGTTGACGACGATCAGCGTGCGCAGCGCGGTCTCGGCGCAGGCCTGGGCGTCGAACCGTGCGGCAAACTCGGCGTCGGCGACCGCGACCTTGGCGCCGGAATCAGCCAGATAGAATTGCAGCAGATCCGGCGGCGTCAGCGTGTTGATCAGCAGCGGCACGAAGCCGGCGCGCACTGCGCCGAAGAACGCGGCCGGATAGGCCGGTGTATCGTCGAGGAACAGCAGGACACGATCGCCGCGGCTGAGCCCGAGCGCGGCGAAGCCGTTGCCCCAACGGCAGGCGTCGGCACACAGCTCGGCATAGCTGCGCTGGCCGGCGGGACCGATCAGCGCAGCCTTGTCGGCGTTGCCTCTGGCGAGATTGTCGAACAGCACACGGCTGGCATTGTAGCGGGCGGGAATCGCGAAGCCGATCTCGCGCGCGCCGGCGCTGTCGCGCGGAACCTTGTCGGCGATCTCGTTCGTCATCCGTGCGCTCCCGTGCGCCGAGCTGCCTCGTAGCGGGCCATGAATTGCGGGGCCATCGCCCGCAGCCTGGAATCATCGATGCGCCCGGACCGGGTGATATAGCTGTAGGCGAAATCCAACAGGCCGAGCGTCATGTGGGCCGGGAAGGATTCATACCAGTCGCTACTGGTCCGGGCCGCCGTCACCAGCTTCTTCACGATTGGCTGCCGCTCGGCCTGATAGCGGGCGAGGCCGTCGGAGAGACTCCTCTCGGCATCGAGCGCCTTGGCGAGCGCGATCGCGTCCTCGATCGCCAGCCGCGTCCCGGAGCCGATCGAGAAGTGCGCGGTATGCAGCGCGTCGCCGATCAGCACCATATTCCGGTGCCACCAGTGCTCGTTCCAGACCCAGGGGAAATTGCGCCATACCGATCGGTTGGAGACCAGCGCGTGACCATCGAGCGTGGCGGCAAACACCTGCTCGCAGACGCGCCGGGATTCATCGACCGACATCTCGGCGAAGCCATAAGCGTGCCAGGTGGCGCGATCGCATTCCACCAGGAACGTGCTCATGTCCGGCGCATAGCGATAATGGTGCGCGTTGAAGCTGCCGTGGTCGGTCGCGACGAAGGTCTGCGACAGCGTCGCGAATGTCTTCGACGTGCCGTACCAGGCGAACTTGTTGCTGGAGTAGGACACGGAGAAGCCGAAATCGCCTTCGAAGCTGCGGCGGACCAGCGAGTTCAGCCCGTCGGCAGCGACGATCAGATCGTAGCCTGCGAGCTGGTCTAGCGACTGGACGGTCGTGCCGTAGCGGGCGACGACGCCGACGCTCTCGGCGCGGGCCTGCAGCAGCTTCAACAGCTCGAGCCGGCCGATCGCGGAAAAGCCGACGCCGTCGATCTCGACGGTCTCGCCGCGCAGATTGAGCGTGATGTTGCGCCAGCTCTCCATGCGCGGCGCGATCGCGTCCACGGTGTCGGGATCGTCGGCGCGCAGGAATTCAAGCGCCTGGTCGGAGAACACGACGCCAAAGCCCCAGGTCGCTCCAGCCGGATTCTGCTCGAACAGATCGACCACGGCGGCGGGGTGCCGCTTCTTCCAGAGATAGGCGAAATACAGCCCGCCAGGGCCGCCGCCGAGCACGGCGATGCGCAAGGACGTCCTCCATATTGACAGTATACTGTTTATTTTGGACCGGAGACTAATCCCTCATCCTGATCGAGGCCAGAGAAATCTTATTGCTGGAGATCGGGCCGCCGGCCGCGCGTCATTTCGGTGGGCCTCTGCCGAAGATGGTGTCGAGCACGGCGAAATAAGTGCTCTCGACCAGCTCCGGCGCATGCCGGCCGAGCGCCTCCATCTTCACGCCCGAATTGATTTCGAGCACCTGCCAGCGTCCATCGGCCAGCACGAGGTCGACCGATGCGTAGCGGATGCCGATGACGCGCGCCGCCGCGGTGGCGAGCGCAGCACAGAGGTCCCGTTGCGCGCCGGGTTCGAGCAGCTCGGGTTGAGCCCCGAATTCGAGATTGTGGCGCCAGCTCAGCAGGCGCTGCTCGCCACGCGGCACGACGGCGCGCAGCGCAGACGCGTCGAATTCTGCGTCGAGGCGCCGCAGGAGTTGCGCGTGTCCCGCGGCCGGAGTGGCCGCCAGCGCGAGGTCGCGGAGCGACTTGACGCCATCGCCCATCACGATGGGGCGCTGCTTGCGATAGACGATCATGGCTGCGTCATCGAGCTGCACGACCCGGACTTCGTCGATGATGTCCATGAGCGGCGCGATCGCGACGTTCGCGTCGGTCTCGAAGATGCCGTTCACTGCGCGCAGCAGGTCATCCTTCGCCGTGACGCGGACCACCGACCGCCCCGAGGTGCCCTCGTTGGGCTTGACCACCAGCCCGCGCGGATGCGTTTCGAGCAGCGCCAGCACGGCCTCGGCCGTCTGGCCGGACTGGCCGCCAAGGACCGGCGCCAGAAAGAATGCGTGTGGAACCGCGGCAATCCCGTCGGCTCTCAGCAGCGCCGAGGTCGCCGCCTTGTCACAGGCCAGCCTGTGCGCCACCGCACTGTTCAGGCCGAGATCATAGCCGAAGATCAGGTGACGCCGGGTGGCATCCTCGAGCACCAGCAACCAGCCGTCCTCCCGCACGTCGAGCGCGATGCCTCGTTCGACGCAATAGCGGGTGATGGCGGCGAGCTGGGTCTGCGGATGGTTAATCATTGCTCAAGGATTGGGCCGGAGATGCGGAATTAAAGTGCTGGAAAATCGGAATCTCGGCAAGTAAATTACCCACATCGTTTGTGTACGAATGAACGGCCGATCGAGGCGATTCCGGGCATCAGCCGGCATGCATTTGATCGTGATCAATGGTGCGTCCACGCGGGTTGATTATTCGCTGTTTTCACGTACATCAGGCGCCGAAATCGCTGGATCTATAGGGTTTTTGCGGTCCTGCCTCCGTCACGACTTGTTTCTTCCAACTTCAGCCCACGTGAAAAAACAAACGACATGAGCGCGTTCTATAAAGAGAAAGTTCTTTCCGTTCACCACTGGACGGACACCCTGTTCTCCTTCCGAGCCACCCGCGATGCGGGCTTCCGCTTCCAGAATGGTCAGTTCGCGATGATCGGCCTTGAGGTCGAGGGCCGGCCGCTGCTGCGCGCCTACAGCATGGCGAGCGCCAATCACGAGGAGGAACTCGAGTTCTTCAGCATCAAGGTGCAGGACGGTCCGCTGACCTCCCGGCTGCAGAAGATCAAGGAAGGCGACACCATCCTGGTCGGCCGCAAGGCGACCGGGACGCTGATCCCCGACAACCTGCTGCCCGGCAGCCGGCTGCTGCTGCTGTCGACCGGCACCGGCCTTGCCCCGTTCGCCAGCCTGATCAAGGATCCCGACGTCTACGAGCGTTTCGAGAGTATCGTGCTGGTCCACGGCTGCCGCCAGGTCGCCGAGCTCGCCTATGGCGAGAGCGTCGTCGCCAAGCTGCGCGAGGACGAGCTGTTCGGAGAGCTGCTCGACGGCAAGCTGCAGTATTATCCGACCGTCACCCGCGAGCCGTTCCGCAACCGCGGCCGCATCACCGACCTGATCTCGTCGCAGCAGCTGTTCAACGATATCGGCCAGCATGAGCTCGACATCGCCAAGGACCGCATCATGATGTGCGGCAGCCCGGCGATGCTGGAGGAGCTCAAGACCATGTTCGAATCCCGCGGCTTCCTCGAAGGCAGCGGCAACGAACCCGGCCATTTCGTGATCGAGAAAGCGTTCGTCGAGCGCTGAGCCGCCAAGCTTCCGACTTTGACACTTTCGAAAGAGCGCCTCGACGCAATCGGGGCGCTCTTTTCGTTGGCAATATCCTCCTTGCGCGTTTCGAAGCGGCCGTGCGATTTTCGGCAGCAAGACCGGACCTGCAGACGTCCGGCGCGACACAGGGAGGGGACTTGGATTGCCCGAGCGGCGGCCATCCCCGATACAATGAGGGGTACGGCCATGGATTCCATCGTTCGCAGACAGACGCTCGGTGACCTCCTGCGGCGGAGCGCGGCGCGCACGCCAGGCAAGACGGCGGTGATCTGCGGCGATACGCGTTGGACCTACGCCGAGTTCAACGCCATCGTCGACCGCCTCGCGGCCGGCCTCGCCGCGCGCGGCGTCGGCAAGGGCGAGCGGGTCGCCATCCTCGCGCGCAACTCTCATGCCTTTGCCGCCCTGCGCTTCGCGCTGGCGCGGCTCGGCGCTGTCCTGGTGCCGATCAATTTCATGCTCAAGCCGGAGGAGGTCGCCTACATCCTCAAGCATGCGGGCGCGCGGCTGCTCGCGACCGACAGCGGCTTTGCCGGCGTGGCACGTGCTGCCAAGGCGCTGGTGCCGGCGGTCGAGCAATTGATCTGGCTGCCGTCGGAAGGTTCGAGCGAGCGGCAGGCCGACATGATCGATTTTGCCGAGCTCGCGGCCTCGACGGCGACGGTGCCTGCCGTCGAGATCGCCGGAGGCGACGTCGCGCAGATCGTCTACACTTCCGGCACGGAGTCGCTGCCGAAGGGCGCGATGCTGACCCATGACGCCGTCATTTGGCAGTATGTCAGCTGTATCGTCGATGCCGGCATTTCCGCCGACGATGTCACCCTCCACGCGCTGCCGCTGTATCACTGCGCGCAGCTCGACGTGTTCTTCGGGCCGTCGATCTATGTCGGCGCCACCAACATCATCACCGCGTTTCCGACGCCGGACAATCTGCTGCCGCTGATCGCGAAATATCGCATCACCTCGTTCTTCGCGCCGCCGACGGTGTGGATCTCGATTCTGCGCTCGCCGCTGTTCGAGACCACCGACGTGTCCACTTTGCGCAAGGGCTATTACGGCGCCTCGATCATGCCGGTCGAGGTGCTGCGCGAGCTGGCGCAGCGGCTGCCGAAGGTGCGTCTGTGGAATCTGTATGGCCAGACCGAGATCGCGCCGCTGGCGACGATGCTCGGACCCGACGATCAATTGCGCAAGCCGGGCAGTTGCGGCCGCGCCGTGCTCAACGTCGAGACCCGAGTCGTCGATGACGACATGAATGATGTCGCCCCGGGCGAGGTCGGCGAGGTCGTGCACCGCTCGCCGCATCTGATGCTCGGCTACTTCCATGACGACGAGCGCACTGCCGCCGCCTTCCACGGCGACTGGTTTCATTCCGGCGATCTCGCGACCATCGACGACGAAGGCTACATCACCATCGTCGACCGCAAGAAGGACATGATCAAGACCGGCGGTGAGAACGTCGCCAGCCGCGAGGTCGAGGAGGCGCTGTATCTGATTCCGGAAGTGTCGGAGGTCGCCGTCGTCGGCCTGCCGCATCCACGCTGGGTCGAGGCGGTCGTGGCGATGGTCGTGGTCAAGTCCGGCTGCGAGCTGACCGAGGAGGCGGTGCTCAAGCAGGCCTCGGCACGGCTCGCCACCTTCAAGACGCCGAAGCGGATCGTGTTTGTCGATGCGCTGCCCAAGAATCCGAGCGGCAAGCTCTTGAAGCGTCAGTTGCGCGAGGCGCATTCGGGGTTGTTTGCGGAGGGGTAAGCAGCTGCCTTTGGCGATCGCGTGTCTCGGCGGGGAGGCGCCGAGGCCGCTACGGCGCCGTGGGCCGATCTCGCAGTGCCGCAGCCGATAGCCTTGGGCTATCGACGTTGTGATATCATCGATGGCCGATTGCGCGCGCTTGTGTAACGATTGCTTCGCGATAGCAGTACTATCGTGACACCGGACCTTCCACGAGCTGCCCCGAGGCCTCCCATGGATACGCTGCTGCTCCCGTTCTCGCCGCGCTTCATCGTGCTGACGATCTGCGCCACGGCGACCGCTTTGCTGCTGATCCTCGGCATCTACGACCGCAAGATCTTCGATCTCGTCCTGATCCCGCTGCTGATCTTCGGTGCGCTCACCCTGCTCGGCATCCGCGATCTCGTGCAGAAGAGCCACGCAGTGCTGCGCAATTATCCGATCTCGGCACATATGCGGTTCTTGCTCGAAGAGATCCGGCCCGAGATGCGGCAGTATTTCTTCGAGAGCGAAAAGGACGGCATGCCGTTCTCGCGCGACACCCGCGCGGTGGTCTATCAGCGCGCCAAGATGGAGCTCGACAAGCGCCCGTTCGGCACCCAGGAGGACGTCTACCGCGAGGGCTACGAATGGATGCACCATTCGATCGCGCCCAAGCCGCATGCGGAGGAGAAGTTCCGCATCACCATTGGTGGTCCGGATTGCACCAAGCCGTATTCGGCCTCGGTGTTCAACATCTCCGCCATGAGCTTCGGCGCGCTGAGCCCGAATGCGGTGCGTGCCCTCAATGGCGGGGCGAAGAAGGGCGGCTTCGCCCACGACACCGGCGAAGGTGGCTTCAGTCCCTATCACGCCGAAATGGGCGGCGACATCATCTGGGAGATCGGCTCCGGCTATTTCGGCTGCCGGCGTCATGATGGCACGTTCGATCCCGAGGCGTTCACGCGGGTCGCGAGCCACGACCAGATCAAGATGGTGGAGCTCAAGATCAGCCAGGGCGCCAAGCCTGGCCATGGCGGGGTGCTGCCGGCCGCCAAGGTGTCCGAGGAGATCTCGAAGATCCGCGGCGTCTCGATGGGCGAGGATTGCATCTCGCCGCCGGCGCATCGCGCGTTCTCGACGCCCATCGGCATGATGCAGTTCATCGGCGAGATGCGGCGACTGTCGGGCGGCAAGCCGGCCGGCTTCAAGCTGTGCATCGGCCACCCCTGGGAATTCCTCGCGATCTGCAAGGCCATGCTGGAGACAGGCATCTATCCCGACTTCATCGTGGTCGACGGCAATGAAGGCGGCACCGGTGCCGCGCCGCTCGAGTTCATGGACCATCTGGGCATGCCGATGCGCGAGGGCGTCAGCTTCGTGCACAATGCGCTGGTCGGCCTTGGCATCCGCGACCGCATCAAGATCGGCGCCTCCGGCAAAATCGCCACCGCGTTCGACATGGCGCGCGCGATGTCGATCGGCGCCGACTGGTGCAACGCGGCGCGCGGCTTCATGTTCTCGCTCGGCTGCATCCAGTCCTTGAGCTGCCATACCGACAGATGCCCGACCGGTGTCGCCACCCAGGATCCGACGCGCGCTCGCGCGCTGGTCGTCCCGCACAAGCTCGACCGCGTCTACAACTATCATCACGCGACCCTGCATGCGCTGGCCGAGCTGCTCGCCGCCGCCGGTCTCGAACATCCGCAGGACCTGCGGCCGATCCACTTCTCACAGCGGACGTCGACCACTGAGGTGTCCTCGTTTGCCAAGCTGTATCCGGCGCTGCGTCCTGGCGAGCTGCTCGACGGCACCCAGGACGTCCGCTTCCGCGACGCCTGGGCGATGGCGCGAGCCGATACGTTCGCGGCGGTGCAGTAAAACGCCTTGCGTGATTGTTCTTGGGAACCTTCCGGCTCCAATTCCATCTAAGCCACGCGTGCTCAGCTTGGATGATCGACAATGCCTTGGACCACAGCGACCACAGTCTCCGCGGCGACGAGCGGCGAGGATGACCTGATCCGACGGGCAAAAGCCCGGGACGAGACCGCCATCCGGGCCATCCTCCAGGCCAACAACCGTCGCCTGTTCCGGATCGCCCGCGGCATCCTGCGCAATGACAGTGAGGCGGAGGACGTCGTGCAGGAGACCTATGTCCGGGCGCTCACCCATCTCGACGAGTTTCGCGGCCAGTCCAGCCTGTCGACCTGGTTGGTCCGCATCGCAATGAACGAGGCGATGGGACGCCTGCGCGGACAACGGCCCGCACTGCAACTGGATGTGCAGCACCAAGACAGGCCAGGGGCCGAGGTGATCCAATTTCCCGCTACGTCGAGCGATCCGGAGAAGTCTGTGGCGCAGCGCCAGATCCAGGCCGTCGTCGAACGGGCGATCGATGACCTGTCCGAGCCGTTTCGCCTGGTGTTCATCGCCCGCGTGATCGAGGAGATGAGCATCGACGAGACGGCGGACTTGCTCGGATTAAAGCCCGAGACCGTGAAGACGCGCTTGCATCGCGCCCGCGGCATGTTGCGCGAGAACGTCGAAAAGCAGATCGGTCCCGTCCTTCTGGACGCGTTTCCCTTCGCCGGCCCGCGTTGCGAGCGGCTGACCGACGCCGTGCTCGATCGTCTTCGACGTCCGGCGTGAAGATTCCCGGGAACGTCGGCTCCCGCTTTTCATCCAATCCCTGTGCAGCCATTCACCCGCCGGCCACGAGGTCCGGCGCCACAGGAGATGAGAACCATGTTCAAGCATATCGGCACGATCGCCGTCGCGCTCTGCGTCACGAGCAGCGCCGCCCTGTCGCAGGGCGCCAAGCTCAGCGATCCGCAGATCGCGCATATCGCCTACACAGCCGGCGAAATCGACATCAAGGCGGCGAAGCAGGCCTTGGACAAATCCGGGAGCAAGGAAGTCAAGGAGTTCGCCCAAGGCATGGTGCGTGACCACGAGGCGGTCAACAAGCAGGCCCTCGCCCTCGTCAAGAAGTTGAAAGTCACGCCTGAGGATAACGACACCAGCCGCGCACTGTCGAAGCAGGCGAGCGAGAAGCTCGACGAGCTCGGCAAGCTCAAGGGCGCGGCCTTCGACAAGGCCTATATCGCCAACGAGGTCGCCTACCACAAGACGGTGAACGGCGCGCTGGAGACGCAGCTCATTCCGTCCGCAACCAACGCCGAGCTGAAGGAGTTGCTGCAGACCGGCCTGAAGCTGTTCCAGGGCCACGAGCAGCACGCCGAGCATGTCGCGGCGGATCTGAAGTAGGACGATCCGATGCTGTCGGGACGCATCACTCTCGTGAGCATGGTTGTGCTCGCCGCCGTGAGCGTTCCGGCGCGCGCGGCCACGATCCGGATCGTGGTGGACAAGCTCGAATTCTCGCCGGCCGCGGCTTCGGCCAAGGTCGGCGACACCGTCGAATGGGTCAACAAGGATGCGCTGGCTCATACGGCGACGGCGCGGGATGGCGCATTCGATGTCATTTTGCCGCCGAGCAAGACGGTGAGTTCGGTCCTCAAGAAGGCGGGCGCGGTCGACTACTACTGCCGCTTTCACCCCAACATGAAGGCGACCCTGACGATCGCGCCGTGACGCCGCTGGCCTCAATGCGGGTTTTCCAGGCTGAAGGTCTCGGATTGCTCGTCATAGGCAAACAGCTCGGCGTAGCGGCCCCATGATACGATGGTGTGCAGCGTCTCGTCGGCATAGTGCTCGGACATGTAGTCCTCGAGCTCGATGCGGAAGCGCGCGGCCGGCGCGGCGTGCGAGGGGCGGTCGTCGAGCACGCGGCGGATCAGCCCCATCAGCGGCACGTTCTCCATCAGATGCTGCGCGAACAGCTTCTTGCGCTCGTCGGTCTCTTGATGCGCGAACCGCCGTCCGGCCTCGGTCAGGGTCAGATCGCCTTCGCTGAGCTGGGCGAAGCGCAGGAGCTGCAGCGCCTCGGCCAAGGGAAAGATCTCGTCGACCTCGAGCTGCAGATGGCCCGCCAGCACCGGCAGGTCGGCATGCCCATTATAAGGTTCGCCGGCGAGCGTCTCGATCAGGCCCGAGATCGAGTTCGACGACACGTGGCTGAGCACCATGCCGACGCCGGCGCTGGCGGTGCTCGGCAGCTTCGGCTCGGGCCGCTGCGTCATGCGGGCATAGAGACTGTCGACGAGCTGGCGGAACGCCGGATCGAGCCGGTTGCGCGGATGCGGCAGGTCGACCTTGAACTCGGCGGCGACGCGGCCGGGATTGGACGAGAACACCAGGATGCGGTCGCACATCAGCACCGCTTCCTCGATGTTGTGCGTCACCATCAGCACCGACTTGATCGGCAGCCGCCCGTCGGTCCAGAGATCGACGAGGTCGGTACGAAGTGTCTCGGCGGTCAGCACGTCCAGGGCCGAGAACGGCTCGTCCATCAGCAGCAGGTCGGGATGCACCACCAGCGCGCGGGCGAAGCCGACGCGCTGGCGCATGCCGCCGGAGAGCTCCTTTGGAAAAGCGGATTCGAAACCGTCGAGACCGATCAGGTCGATCGCGGCCAGCGCGCGCTTGCGCCGCTCGGCGCTGTCGACACCGAGCGCCTCGAGGCCGAGCTCGACGTTCTGCAGCACGGTCAGCCAGGGAAACAGTGCGAACGACTGGAACACCATGGCGACACCAACGGGCGGGCCGGCGATGATCTCGCCGCGGCAGCGCGCTTCGCCCGAGGATGGCGACACCAGGCCGGCGATGATCCGCAGAAGCGTCGACTTGCCGGAGCCGGAGCGTCCGAGCAGGCCGACGATCTCGCCGGCGCGGATCGTGAGGTCAACCTTCTCCAGCACGACGAGATCCTCGCCGCTGCCCTTGGGAAACAGCCGTCTGACGCTCTTGATCTCGATCAGCGATGAGTCCTTGACCTGGTCGCGCATGACAATTCTCCCGGTCAGCCGAGCCGCAGCCGGCGTTCGCCGAAGGCATAGAGCGGCCGCCACAGCAGCCGGTTGAACAGAGTGACGAGAATGCACATCACGGCAATGCCGAGCACGACGCGCGGAAAGTCGCCGTGCTCGGTGGCCGCAGCGATGTAGGCGCCGAGCCCGCTTGCGGTGAGATGGGTATCACCCCAGCTCGCGACCTCGGCGACGATCGCCGCGTTCCACGAGCCGCCGGAGGCGGTAATGGCGCCGGTGATGTAATAGGGGAAGATTCCGGGCAGCACGACCTTGAACCACCAGCGCCAGCCGGTGAGATGCAGGCTCGCGGCGGCCTCGCGCAGGTCGGTCGGGAAGGCGCTGGCCCCGGCGATGACGTTGAACAGGATGTACCACTGCGTGCCCAGGATCATCAGCGGGCTCAACCAGACATTGGCGTCGAGGCGAAAGCGCACGATGAGCACGACGAACACCGGGAAGGCGAGGTTGGCCGGGAAGGCGGCGAGGAATTGCGCCAGCGGCTGGATGCGCTCGGCGAGCTTCGGCCGCAGCCCGATCCAGACGCCGACGGGCACCCACATCAGCGACGCCAGCGCGATCAGCACCGCGACGCGGATCAGCGTGATCAGGCCGTAGCCGATCGCGGTGAGGACGTCGGTGAGCGCCAGCGTCGCCGAGAGATAGAGATAGGTCTTCCAGCCGGCATAGACGCAGCCGAGGATGACCACGGCAAGCCAGAGACCGTCGACCATCTGCGACGGCGGCGCGTGGCGCACGGGGCCGCTCCAGGCTTTCGGCCAGTTGATCCGCAGGTTCGAGAAGGTGCGGTTGAGCGCAGCGAACGGCATCGACAGCGAGCGCAGGGCGCGGGTGCGCCGGAACAGATCGAGCATCCAGGAGGTGGGCGGATTGCCGGAGGCGGTCTGCTCGAAGCGGAATTTGTCGGCCCAGGCCACGATCGGGCGGAACAGCAGCTGGTCATAGGCGGTGATGACGAGCAGCATGGTCAGCAGCGCGGCGCCGATCGCCGCCAGATCCTTCTGCTGAATGGCGAGCGCGACATAGGAGCCGATGCCGGGCAGGGTGACGGTGGTGTTGCCGACCGTGATCGCCTCCGACGCCACGACGAAGAACCAGCCGCCGGACATCGACATCATCGCATTCCAGATCAGGCCGGGCATCGCATAGGGCACGTCGAGCCGCCAGAAGCGCTGCCAGCCGGAGAGGTGGAAGCTGCGCGTCGCCTCCTCCAGGTCCTTCGGCACGTTGCGCATCGATTGGTACATGCTGAAGGTCATGTTCCAGGCCTGGCTGGTGAAGATCGCGAACACGCAGGCGAGCTCGGCGCCCAGCACCTGGCCCGGAAACAGGTTCATGAAGAACACGACGGTGAAGGTCAGGAAGCCGAGGATCGGTACCGACTGCAGGATGTCGAGCAGCGGGATCAGCACGATCTCGGCGCGCCGGCTCTTGGCCGCGAGCGCCGCATAGACGAAGGTGAAGACGAGCGAGCACGCGATGGCGAGCAGCATGCGCAAGGTGGTGCGCAGCGCGTAGAGCGGCAGGTTGGACGGATCGAGCGAGACAGGGGCGGTGTCGAGCGCGGACAAGGGCTGGGTGGTCTGCTCGCCGCCATAGACGATCAGCACCATCGCGCCGACCACGATGATCAGCGCGACGACGTCCCAGATATTGGGGCGCACGGTTTCGCGCAGCACGGTCGTCCTGATGTCCCGGAGCAGCATCGGCATGTCTCGTCTGGTCGGCCGCAACCATCGGCGGAGGCTGCGGACGTGGCCGTGTCGTGGCTTGAGGGCTGGTCGGCCGGACAGTGCCGGCCGAATCCGCACCCTAAGTGCCCTGTGTGATGGTTTGATATCAAGCGGAGCGGTCGGGATCCGGCCTCTCGGTCCGGCCTATCAAAGGATACGCAGGCAGCCTCTTCACGTTCCCGCGACGAGGCTAGTCGAACGCAGATGCGGCTTGGCTTGGGGCTCCATCGGTACGGAGACGCCGGGTCACATCTGTCGCGCCGACGACGGTCAGCGCCTCCCCCGCTTGCGGGGGAGGTCGCATCGCATCGTCAGGTGCGATGCGGGTAGGGAATGCTCCGGGAGCGACTGCCGCTGTGGCGCCCCCACCCCAACCCTCCCCCGCAAGCGGGAGAGGGAGCGCACTGGTCGGGCCGCAGCAGTGGGGCTCAATCACCCCACGTTCGGCTCGCCGCCGTCCGGCGCGAGCCTCGTCGCCAGGATCTTGTCGATGCGGCGGCCGTCGAGGTCGATGATCTCGAAGCGCCAGCCTTGCAGCTCGAAGCTCTGGCCGACCTCGGGCACGCTGCCGAAGTGCTGCAGCACGAGGCCTGCGACGGTGTGATAGCCGCGATGCGGCGGCACCTCGATCGCCAGCACGTCGGCGAACTCGTCGAGTTGCATCCAGCCGGAGACCAGCAGCGAGCCGTCGTCACGGCGGACGCAGGCCGGCTCGGGCGGGCCCTCCTCGGAGGAGAACGCGCCAACGATCGACTCCAGGATATCCGCCGCGGTCACCACGCCTTCGAACGCGCCGTATTCGTCGTGCACCAGCCCCATATGCACGGGCGCCACCTTCAGGATGGCGATCACGTCGCGCGCATCGACGGTGGACGGAATGATCGGCACCTCGCGCACCAGGCTGCGCAGGTCCGGCGTCTCATCGCGCAGATACGCCGCCAGCAGGTCCTTGGCCTGCAGCACGCCGATCGGACGGTCGCGCTCGCCGTCCGACACCGGCAGGCGCGAATGCGGGCTCTTGGCGAGCAGTTCGCGAATGGCCTTGGGGTCGTCGTTGAGGTCGACGACGTCGACCTCGGGCCGCGGCGTCATGATGGCGCCGACCGGACGGTCGCCGAGCCGCATCACGCCGGCGATCATCTCCTTCTCGCCTGGCTCGAGCACGCCGGCGGTCTCGGCCTCGCGCACCAGATGATGGATCTCTTCCTCCGACACTTTCTCCTCGGCCTCGCCGGAGCGGCCGAGCAGCGTCAGGATCAGCTTGCCGGAAAGGTCGAGCAGCACCACCAGCGGCAGCGACACCTTGGCGAGCAACTGCATGGCCGGCGCGACGCGGACGGCGATCGCCTCGGGATCACGCAGCGCGAGCTGTTTCGGCACCAACTCGCCGACGATCAGCGTGGCATAGGTGATAATGGTGACGACGAGGCCGACGCCGACGATGTCGGCGACGGAAGCCGACAGGCCGAGCTCCAGCAGCGACTGCGTCAGGCGCTGGCCGAGCGTGGCGCCGGAGAATGCGCCGGAGAGCACCCCGACCAGGGTGATGCCGATTTGCACCGTCGAGAGGAACCGGCCGGGATCGGACGCCAGCGCGAGCGCCCGACGGGCGCCGGAAACGCCCTTTTCCGCCAGCAGCGCCAGCCGCGCGGGACGCGACGACACGATCGCGAGTTCGGACATGGATAACAGTCCGTTGACGACGATGAGGACGACGATGATGGCGAGTTCGACGGAGAGCATTTCGACCTTGTCTGGCGCCCGGAGGGGCAGGATGGGGACAGGTCCTAGCATATGGGGACGGCAAGCGCCCAATGCCGGTGTGCGGAGGTGGCGTGCATGGGAGGGCTGAAAGTGGGAGGCTGGTTCGCTTGAGGCACGGGCAGCTCCTGAACCTCCCGTGTGGTCCCGGCGAACGCCGGGACCCATACCGCGCGATCTATCGAAGGCACTCGGAACGGCGACGAATTGCCGCCACCACGGGCGCTGACGATCAGGCAGGACAACTGCCAGCGAGGTCCCTCGATGGCGTCCGCGGTATGGGTCCCGGCGTTCGCCGGGACGACACCTTTTGTGGAGCGCCAGTTTCGGCTCTCACTGGCGTCAGGCCGCAGGGCGCAACGCCTGCGCGACCGCTCCTCAGAAATCCCCGTGCAAGCGCCCCGAGAAGATCGACACCGGGCCGCGGTCGGCGTTGTAGGCGGGGTTGTTGACGAACTGGTAGTCGGCGGTGAAGGTCAGGTATTTGTTGATGGAATAGGCGTAGTAGGCCTCGATGATGCTCTCGCGCCGGTAGTTCAGCGCGCCGTCGCCGATCAAGGGGCCGAGGCCGCCGGCGGAGAGGAAGGCGCGGTGGTCGCGCGACAGGCCGTTGGTCACGCCGGCGAGGCCGATCGTGTCGTCGGGACGGCCCCAGCGGGTGCCCTTGATCGAGGTGCCCAGCGACAGGCTGTTGTCGATGTCGGTGAACGCCATGATCTCGGTCTTGCCGTCGTTCCAGCTCCAGCGCCCGAACAGGCCGACATCGTCCGTCACCGCCTGGTCGAAGCTGACGACATAGCCGTATTTGCTGCGGCCGCGACGGGTCTGGGTAATGTCGGCGTTGAGCGCGGGATTGTCGAGCGTCTCGCGGTAGCTGCCGGAGAAGGTATTGTTGAAGAAGCCGATGGTGCGCAGATGGCCGGGCTGCGAGAACAGTTGATAGCGCGTCTCCAGCTCGACGACGTAGCTGCCGCGCTTGAACACCTTCATGTCGAAATTGTTCGAGTTCGAGGTCGCGTCGACCAGAAAATAACCGGCGCGCAGCGCCCAGCTCTTCTGGTTGAGCTCGGCTGTCGCGCCGTAGGTCAGGCCGAGCTTGTCGGCGGCGTAGTCGAAGGCGCCGGGCGCCCACACCGACCAGTTCATGAAGTCCTTGCGCGCGTCCTTGGCGTAGGCATTGCCATCGAACACGTCGAGCACGGGGAATTTGCCGACCTGCACGGTGAGCCGCGAGACGTCCTGCTTGCCCGATAGCTGCAACTGGCCGCTGCCGAGCTGCTCCTGCTCGCCGCCGAAGCCGAAGGTCTGGCGCAGGAACAGGCGCGAGGTGTTGTAGTGGGGGTATGGAAAGTCCGACTTCTGCGCCTCGCCATTGGGGAAGCCGCCAAGGCCAACGGTGTTGCTGAGGCCGAAGCCCTGCAGCAGCTCGGGATTGTAATAGACCTCGCCGCCGTCCCACAGCCGCGCATTGATGAACAGGCTGTTGCTCCAGGTCTCCTGGAACTGGCGCGCGGGCGTCAGGCTGTTGGCGCCGGTATAGGCGGCGCGGAACGCCGGATAGCCCTGGCCGAGCACGGTCGCCTGGCCGTGGATCTCCCAGCGGTCGGATTCGGGATCGGACGGATCGCTCTTGAGCTTCAGATCGGGACCGCCGGCGAAGTCCAGCTTGCGGTTGAGCCCAACCCGCAGGGTCTGGAATTCGAGCGCGGAATTGTAGCTGGCACCGTTGGAGAAGCGGACGCCGGCGTTCTCGAAATGGCTGTAGAGATATTCGAGGCGCCAGCTCCAATGCGGCGCAAAGCTGCGCTCGATGCCGGCGCCGGCGGCCCAGCCGAGCCGCGTCGTCAGCAGCTTCTCGGTGTCGCCGGCCGCAGTGGTGTTGATGAAGCGGCCGCCGGTCCAGGCCAGGCCGCCGGTGGCATAGACCAGCCAGTCGCCCCTGACGTAGCCGACCCGGCCGCGGGCGGTGGCGACATAGTCCCACAGCTCGGAGACGTTCGAGCCGGGTGTGCCCAGCATCGCGACGGTGTGGTTGGAGGTGAGATAGTTCGGAAAGCTGAAATCGCCCTCGAGCCCGAGCAGCAGGCCGGAGCGGGTGACCCAGTTGTAGCCGGCCTGCGCGCCACCGGTGAGGCCGCTGAACGGGCTGCCGGCGCTGGCCGTCCCGCTCGGGTCGGTCAGGGTCGCCCGGGCATGGTCACGGGTATAGCCGGCATGGACGCCGACATAGAGGCCGGTCCAGTCGAACACCGTCTGTGCCATCCGGGCCTTGACCGGCAGGTCGGCGGCAGCAGCGGGGGCGGCGAGCGCGGCGATCATGGCGGCGGTCGCGATCGTCTCCCGGGTGCAGTTCGAACGGATCATGGCAGCAGATTCCCAAGGCGAGGCACACGACGACACCGGCAACGTCACACCTGATTGCCCGCGCACAGTCACGAGAAGATTACGGAGTAGATGATGTTCGATCGGAAGTGTGGATGAGCTGCGGCGATTTAGGGATGATTTATATTGCGATTAATTCGCAACAGCAAGCGCAGGGCTGGTTCATTCGGTTTCTGATTGCGGGTGTGGCGCCTGCGCAACAAAAAACCCGCCCGGGGCGGCCGGCGGGTTGTCGAGATCGCGGATCGGGGCAGGTGGAAGCCCGGCCGTGGCGGATGGGGCGAGGCGGGCCTTGGCCGTGATTGGGCGGGGCGAGGCGAGCGCCCAGCATCAATAGCCGCAGGCCCTGACGCGGCCGACATACTGGCCGTAGACGTTGTACTGCGGCACCCAGCGGCAGTACCGATAGCCACCGCCGTAATAGTAGCCGTCGTTGCTGGCGGCGATGGCGCTGCCGACGACGGCGGCTCCGACGAGGCCGGCACCGACGCCCCAGCCCCAGTGATGATGGTGGAAGCCGTTGGCCGCAGCGGGCGTCGACGTCGCCGCGATGCTGCCGGTGACGGCGAGCGCGGTCAGTGCGAGGGCGGCAATCTTGGTCTTGATCGACATGGTCGAAGGCTCCTGTTTGCTATTGGGGCGGCCGGCGTCGGCCGCTTGCCAAATTGGACGGAGCCTTTTCGAAACCGGTTCGAATCGCCGGATGAGGTGCCCGGCGCCCTGAAAATTCGTTCGTTGATACAGGGGCTTGGCCTCGGTTCAGCAGCCCGGCAACGGGCCGCGGCGAAGCGTGTTCACGTCGAAGTTATCGACGTCCTCCAGCAGCGCGCAGAACGCCCGCGCGCCGTGGTCCAGCACGCGCTCGCCCTTCTCCGCCGACGCCTGCGTGGCATCGCCGACCGCACCGCTCGCATTCAGGTCCTGCGTCTGCCAGGCCATCGGCGCCGGCCGCTGCGTCGAGAGCACCTTGCAGGTGGTTTCCATTTCAGCGCCGCGCGAGGGGAAAGCGGCGATGGCATCGGTGCGCACCAGCGTGGGATGGCAGGCCAGCATGATCGAGGTCTCGACGGCGCCGCCGTGGATGCCGTGCCGCAGCTCATCGGCCGAGAACAACCCATCGGGCGCACCGAAGCGCGACCATGACGTCGTCACCACCAGCATGCGGTGATCAGCGCGCAGATCCTGCGCGACCAGGGTCATCGCAGCGCTGTTGCCGCCATGGCTGGTGACGATCACGAGCTTCCTGAGTCCAGCGCGCGCGACGCTGTCGCCGAGAGCACGCCAGCTCCGCAGCGCGACCTCCGTCCGCACGGTCAGCGTGCCCGGATAGTCGATATGCTCGGTCGAGATCCCCACGGGCTGCACCGGCAGCACCGTCACCGGCAGCGCCGGCGGCAGCAGCGCGCGGACGCGCGCGAGATAAGCCTCGGCAATGTAGACGTCAGTGCCGAGAGGCAGGTGCGGCCCATGCTGCTCGGTGGCGGCGAGCGGCAGCACCGCGATCCAGCGCGCGGTCTCGGGCGTTCCCGAGTCGGGCGCTCCAAAATCCGGCCAGTGCAGCTCGGTCCAGTCGCGGGGCGGCACGGTCATCGCGCGGGCCATTTCCTTCGTCCGTCGGGCAGGGTAGTTATCACCGATTGATCTTAGCATGTTCAGCCAGAAAGAACCGGGGAGACCAGACATGGCGCAGGCGCTTCTGTCGCGAACGTTAATGGCGGCATCGCTGGTCGTAGCCGGACTGATCTCGGCGGCTCAGGCCCAGATGCTGGACAAGGTCTCGTTCGGCACCAACTGGGTTGCCGAGGCCGAGCATGGCGGCTTCTTCCAGGCGGTCGCCGACGGCACCTACAAGCGCTACGGACTGGACGTGACGATCGTGCCGGGCGGTCCGAACGAGAACAACCGCATGCTGCTGATCTCCGGCAAGATCGAGTTCTTCATGGCCGCAAATACGCTGATGTCGTTCGACGCCGTCGCCAACAACGTGCCGGTGGTGTCGATCGCGGCGATGTTCCAGAAGGATCCGCAGGTGTTCCTGACCCATCCGGAGTCCAGGATCACCAAGCTCGAGGAGCTGAAGCCGCTGACCCTGTTCGTCTCCAAGGAAGGCATCTCCAGCTACTATCAATGGCTGAAATCGGAATACGGCTTCTCCGAGAAGAATGTCCGCCCCTACACATTCAATCCGCAGCCCTTCATCGCTACGCCGCAGAGCGCAATGCAGGGGTATGTCACGTCGGAGCCGTTCGCGGTCGAGCGCGCCGCCGGCTTCAAGCCCGGCGTGATCCTGCTCGCGGACAACGGCTTCAACACCTATTCGACCCTGATCGAGACGCGGCGCGACCTCATCGAGAGCAAGCCGGACCTGGTGCAGCGTTTCGTCGATGCTTCGATCATCGGCTGGTACAATTACATCTACGGCGACAATTCCGCGGGCAACGCGCTGATCAAGAAGATGAACCCGGAGATGACCGATGATCTCCTTGCCTATTCGGTCGCCAAGATGAAGGAGTACGGCATCGTCGATTCCGGCGACAGCGTGGAGAAGGGCATCGGCGCCATGACGGACGAGCGCGTCGCGAGCTTCTTCGACAAGATGGTGCGGGCCGGCGTCGTCAAGTCGACGATCGACTATCGCAAGTCGTATACGCTGCGTTTCGTCAACAAGGGCGTCGGCATCGATCTCCGGCCGAAGAAGTAGGACGCTCGAGCGGCGCTTTTAGCAAATGAGCTCACCCCCTTCGTCCGAGCGCGCCGTTGCGACCGCGGTATGCCTGCGCGGCGTCACCAAGGTGTACGAGTCCGGCGTCGCCGCGCTGGGGCCGATCGATCTGACCATCGCCAAAGGCGAATTCGTCTCGCTGCTCGGCCCCTCCGGCTGTGGCAAGTCGACGGCGCTGCGCCTGATTGCGGGTCTGGTGGCGCCAAGCGCCGGGACGGTGGATGTCGCCGCCTCGTCAGAGGCGCATCCCGGCGATCGCGTCGGCTTCGTGTTCCAGGAGCCGACCCTGATGCCCTGGACCAGCGTGCGCGACAATGTCGGCCTGCCGTTGAAGCTTGCGCGGGTGCCGGCGAGCCAGGCGCGTCCAAGGATCGATGCGGCGCTCGAGCAGGTCGGTCTCGCTGATTTTGCCGACGCCTTTCCGCGCGAACTATCCGGCGGCATGAAGATGCGCGCCTCGCTGGCGCGCGCGCTCGTCACGCACCCCGGCATCCTGCTGATGGACGAGCCGTTCGCTGCCCTCGACGAGATCACGCGCTTCCGCCTCAACAATGATCTGCTGGAGCTGTGGCGCAGGCTGAACATGACGGTCGTGTTCGTCACCCATTCGGTGTTCGAGTCGGTCTATCTGTCGCAGCGCGTGCTGGTGATGACGGCGCGACCCGGCCGGCTCAGTGCCGAGATCAGGATCGACGCTGACCAGCGCGATGATGCGTTCCGTGCCTCGCCGGCTTATGCCGATGATTGCCGCCGGGTCTCTGACGCGCTCGCACCGGCCTATACCGGAGTGCATGCGCTGTGAGCATGCAGGGTCGAGAATCGTCCCTCTCGGGCGCGCGGCTTGCGAGCCTCGCCTTTCCCGCGATCGTGTTCGTCGCTGCGATGACGGCGTGGGAGCTGGTTGTGCGCCTCAACGGCATCCAGCCCTATGTGTTGCCCGGGCCGCTGCTGGTGCTGAAGACGCTTGTCGCCGATTGGGACATTCTCGCGCAATCGCTGCTGACGACCCTGATCACGACATTCGAAGGCTTCATCGCCGCAGCGCTCGGCGGCATCGCGCTGGCGCTGTTGTTCAACCAGTCGAAATGGCTGGAATGGGCGTTGTTTCCCTATGCCGTCGTGCTGCAGGTGACACCGGTCATCGCGATTGCGCCGATGCTCCTGATCTATCTGCCGCAGCAGACGGCGGTGGTCGTGTGCGCCTGGATCGTCGGCTTCTTCCCGGTGCTGTCCAACACCGCGCTCGGCCTCAACTCGGTCGATCGCAATCTCGCCGGGCTGTTCCAGCTCTATGGCGCCTCGCGCTGGCAGACCTTGCGCTATCTGAAGCTGCCGGCGGCGCTGCCTTACATTCTCGGCGGCCTGCGCATCGCCGGCGGCCTGTCGCTGATCGGCGCGGTCGTCGCCGAGATCGCGGCGGGCAGCGCTGGTGCCGGATCCGGTCTCGCCTATCGCATCGCGGAATCCGGCTATCGTCTCAACATACCCCGCATGTTCGCAGCGCTGGTGCTGCTGTCGGTCGCCGGGATTGTCATTTATGGCTTGCTGGCGCTAGTTTCGCACCTCGTTTTACGGCGCTGGCATGAGAGCGCGCTTGGAAAGGACAACTGATGGCGGCGACTTCGTCTGACAAGATCGATGTTCTGGTCTATGGGCCGCTGCGGCCGATCCTGGAAAAAGGATTCCCGGACAGCTTCAACGTGCACCATGCGACGACGCAGGCCGATCTCGAAGCGCTGCCGGCGGACGTGAAGGGCCGGATCCGCGGCATCGCCGTGACCTTCCACACCGTGAAGACCGACGCCGCCGTGATGGCGATGCTGCCGAAGCTCGAGATGATCGCAAGCTTCGGCGTCGGCTACGACCACATCGCAGCCGCGCACGCCGGACAGCACGGCATCATCGTCACCAACACACCGGACGTGCTGACCGAGGAGGTCGCCGACGTGGCGCTCGGGCTCCTGATCGCGACGTGCCGCGAATTCATCAAGGCCGATCGCTTCGTTCGTTCGGGGGAGTGGAGCGAGAAGCCCTATCCGCTCAGCGTCGGCTCGCTGCGCGACCGCACCGTTGGCATGGTCGGCATGGGCCGCATCGGCCAGGCGATCGCGCGCCGGCTCGAAGCGTCGCTCGTCCCCGTCGTCTATCACTCGCGCAACCCGGCGGCGGGCGTCGCCAACAAACACTATCCCGACCTGCTCGCGATGGCCAAGGACGTCGACACGCTGGTCGTCATCGTGCCTGGCGGTGCCGGCACCAACAAAATCGTCAACGCCGAGGTGCTGAAGGCGCTCGGACCGCGCGGCGTCGTCGTCAACGTCGCCCGCGGCTCGGTCATCGACGAGCAGGCTCTGGTCGAAGCGCTGAAGTCCGGCACCATTCTCGCCGCCGGCCTCGACGTGTTCGAGAAGGAGCCGGCGGTGCCGGACGCGCTCAAGGCGATGGACAATGTCGTGCTGCTGCCACACATCGGCTCGGCTGCCATCGTAACCCGCAACGCAATGGATCAGCTGGTGGTCGACAACCTCAAGGTCTGGTTTGCCGGCAAGCCGCCGCTGACGCCCGTTCCGGAAACGCCGGTGAAAGGTCGCCGATGAAACGTCCGCTCCCATTGCTGATCGCGCTGCTGTCGGTGGCGGGCGTCCCTGTCGTCGCACAAGACGCCGCCAGCCTGAAGAAGGCGATGATCGGGCAGTGGGAGCTCGCGACCACCGAGCGCAGCAAGACCTGCGTCGTGACCCTGAAGCCGGACGTCGCGCCGCGCGGGCAGAAGCTCGAGCTGGAGCCGAGCTGCGCCACGGCGCTGCCCTTCACCAAGGACATCGCCGGCTGGAACGTGAAGGGCCTCGACATCGTCAGCCTCCAGGCCGCCAATGGCGAGGCGGTGATCGATTTCACCGAGGTCGAGGCCGGCATCTTCGAAGGCCTGCGCCAGGGCGAGGGCGTCTACATCCTGCAGAACCTGGCGGCGGCGCGGTCGCTGGCGAAATCCATGGACCAGATGATCGGCGACTGGGCCATGGTCCGCGGCAACGGCGCCACGATCTGCAGCCTGGTGCTGACCAACAACGACGCCGGCAATGATAATTTCCAGGTGTTCGTGAAGCCGAAATGCGATCCCGCCGTCGCGGCGTTCGCACCGAGCCAATGGCGGCTCGAGCATGGCCAGATGATGCTGATGTCGGACCGTGGCGAGACCTGGCGGTTCGAAGCGGACGACAATGCGCAGTGGCGGCTCGTGCCCGACAGCGCCAATCCGCTGATCATGCTCAGGCAGTAAGGCGAGCCGCGCGCCGCTGAGGCCCTGCTGCGCGGCGGGCACGTCTGTTCCGGCACCGTTTGGTTAACGACTGGTTGCGCGCTGGTTCCACGCATCGGAACTTGTTGTTTACGCATTGTGCGTCTGATGGTTGTACTCCACCCAGGGAGCCCGCCATGCGTGAGCTATTGCGCCGGTTCAACAGGTCGCTGCCGTCGTTCAGCCTGAACGACAAGATCTCCGCGGCTGCGGCCGCATTCGCCGTCCTGGTGATGCTGTCCACTTTGGGCGCGCTGTCGGCGCTGCGCGAGCAGCGCCTGTTCTACGATCGGCTCGAAGCGCTTGCCGCGGCGTCCCGCAACACCGAGCGGACCAACGCGCTGATCTACGCGGTCGTGATGGAATCGCGCGGCATCTACATGTCGGCGGACCGCACCGTCGCGCGGCGCTATGCCGATGCGCAGCTCGTGAAGCTGGCGCAGCTGAGCAAGGTGGTGGAGGAGTGGGAAGCCCAGGTCACCGACGGTGACGCCGCGCTATTCACCCCATTCAAGAAGCGGATCGAACAGTTCGTCGCATTCCGCACCGAGATGGCGCGGCAGACGATTTCGGTCGGATCGTCGGCGGCGCGCGAGCTCGGCGACAATGACGAGAATCGCGCGGTGCGCACCGCGCTCAACGAGGACCTCGAGAAGTTGTCGCGGCTCTATGCCGACCGCACTCGCGAGCTCGGCGAGGCGGCCGATGCGCGCGGCATGGCCGCGTTCTATCTGGGGGCGCTCGGAGCGGTGATCATCACGCTGATCGCGGCCGCCGCGCTGGCGCTGCGCCGCGGCGTGCTGATGCCGCTGCTCGACATCGCCCGCGTCACCGACCGCATCGCCGCCGGCCGCATCAAGCTCAAGATTCCGCATGCGCGGCGTCATGACGAGATCGGACGGGTCGCGCAGGCCGTCGCGACCTATCAGGACGGTGCGTTCCGCCTGCAGGAGCTCGAGCAGCACGAGGTCGAGATCGAACGCCAGTACACCGACATCCTGCGCCAGCACGAGCAGCTGGAGCAGGGTGCGATCAGCAGCCAGCAGCGGCTCGATGCGGCGGTTGCCAACATGGCCCAGGGCCTGATCATGCTCGACGGCTTCGGCTATGTGCTGATGGTCAACGATCAGTACCGCAAGCTCTACGGTGTTCCGGCGTCGATCGCCAAGCCCGGCGCGCACATGCGCGAAATCCTCGCGCATCGCGCCAAGCTCGGCCTGATGCGTGAGAAGCCGTCGGAATTCCTCGCCGCGCTGCGCGAGCGCATGAAGGAGCGAAGAGCCGAGATCGTCGAGGTCGCGCTCGCTGACGGCCGCATCATTCGTGTGTCGGAGCGTCCGATGGATGGCGGCGGCTGGGTCGCAACGCATGAGGATTTCACCGCCCAGCGCCGCAACGAGCGTATCCTGGCGCGCGCCGAATACTTCCTCGCCGCCCTGCTCGAGAACATCCCACAGGCGGTGGTGGCAAAGGATGCGGAATCGCTGCGTTACGTCTTCGTCAATCGCGCCACCGAGGTCCTGTTCGGTCTGCCGCGGTCGGAGATCATCGGCCGCGCCGCGCGCGACCTGTTTCCAGAGCCGACATGCACCCTCATCGAGGATTTCGATCGCCAGCTGCTGGCCGACGTGTCCGATGAAACTCCGAAGGCGCACAGCGTCGAGATGCCCGGCAACCGCCGCCGCGACGTGGTGGTGCGCCGGCTGCCGGTCTCGATCGGCGAGGGGGCGCCGAAATATCTTCTCAATATCATCGAGGATCGCACGCCGGAACAACGCGCCGCGGCCTGACGCCTTGTCGCAGCAGTCCGGGATCCTGCTGCCTTGACGTCGCCTTGATCTGCATCAAGAACGGCCCCGCCGGGTGGAATAGCGTGCCCGAAACGGAGACCTGTTCATGATCCGACGTCTGGGGATTCCTTTCGCCACGCGCTTGGGCGCTGCCGCGCTGCTCATGCTTGCGGTCGCAGCGCCGCTGCATCAGGCTGCCGCGCAGGACGCGCTGGGTGGCGCCATCCTCGGCGGCGCCGGCGGCGCGATTCTGGGCGGCGCGATCGGCGGCGGCCGTGGTGCTGCGATCGGCGCGGTGATCGGGGCCGGCACCGGAGCTGCCATCGCGGCCGACGGCGAGCGCCGTCGTGGCGGTTATTATTCCTATCGCAACGGCTGCTATCTGCAACGCGGCGACGGCTCCTGGGTTCGCGCGCATCCGCGCTACTGCTACTAAGCCTTATCCGTCGGCCGAATTGGCCGCTTGGCCGCGCGATGAACGCGCGGCCGGCGACTTGGTTGCGCGCTCCAGCACCTGGATGACGCGCGGATCCTCGCAATGCGCGACGTTGAAGCGCATCATCGTCGCGGCGGATTGCGCCGCGCTGAAGACGTCGCCGGGCGCGAGCACCACGTGCTCCTCGAGCGCGGCCTGGGCCACCTCGATCGCCGTACAGCCGTCCGGCAACCTGCACCACAGATGAAAGCCGCCGCGTGGCATCAGCCATGGGGCGATACCGATGCGCTGCAGCCGTGCCGCCACCCGCGGCCGCGCTCGCGCAAGCCGTGCCCGCAGGTCCTCGACGTGCTTGCGGTAGCTGCCGCTGGTCAGCACCTGGGTCAACGTCTCCGCGGCGAATTGTCCGGGACCGCCGAAGCCGGTCGCGATCTGCAGGTCGATCAGCGGCTCGATCCAGTCCGCGCGCGCCGCGATGTAGCCGCAGCGCACCGAGGCCGACAGTGTCTTGGAGAAGCTGCCGACCAGGATCACCCGCGCAAGCCCGTCGAGCGCGGCGAGCCGCGGCGACGGCGCGGGTTCGAAATCGCCGTAGATGTCGTCCTCGACGATGATCGTGTCATGCGCTGACGCGGCGTTGAGCAGCCGGTGCGCCGTCTGCAGCGACAGCGTCGCCCCGGTCGGATTGTGCAGACCGGAATTGGTGATGTAGAGCCGCGGGCGCTCGGCCGCGAGCACTGCCTCGAACCGGGCGATGTCGGGTCCGCCCGGCGTCATCGGCACGCTGACGATCCGCGCCTGATGCGCGCGCAGCAGGGCGAGGAAGTTGAAGTAGCAGGGATCGTCGACCAGCACGGCGTCGCCGGGACGCAGCAGCATGCGGCAGATCAGGTCGATCGCCTGCGTACCGGACGAGGTCAGCACCAGTTGCTCGCTGAACGCGTCGATGCCGATAGCGGCAAGGCGGCCCTGCAGCAACCGCCGTAGCGCCGCCGATCCGCGTGCAGCGCCGTAGTCGCTCAGCACCCGCCCGCCGCCGCGCGCCAGCGCGCGGACCGCGCGCCGCAGCGCGTCCTGCGGCATCCACTCGGCCGGCAGCCAGCCGCAGCCGGGCGTCAGCGTTCCCGGCCCGGCGTCGAGCGACTGCCGCGACACCCAAAACGGGTCGACCGCGCGCGGACGGCGCGGCTCGCGATCGCCGAGGGCCAGCGGCGGCAGCGCCGTATCGGCGACATAGAAGCCGGAGCCGCGCCGGGCGCGGATCACGCCTTCCGCGGCAAGTCGGTCATAGGCCTCGACGACGGTGGCTGGCGAGACCCCCATCGCCGCGGCGAAGGCGCGGATCGAGGGCAGACGCTGGCCGGCGCTGAGCGCGCGCGTCGCCAAGCGCTGCCGGATCGCATCGACCACGGCGATGGTCCGCGTGCCGCCCCGGCGGGAATCGCGCGTCACTTCTCCCAAGTGTGTCGCCCTTTGCACCAATACAGATTGTGGAAATTGTATCGGTCTGTCGCTGCCGCAACAAGCCTGGTCGGGCTATGGGATCTGCGAGGAGGAGCCGTGCATGAAGGGATCGATCGAAGGCTGGGGGAGCGGCATCGTCGGCATGACGATCTTCAGCGGCTCGCTGCCGGCGACGCGGGCGGCACTGGAGGGTTTTTCGCCGCTGTTCCTGACGGGCGCACGCGCGACGCTCGCGGCCGTGCTGGCCGCGCTTTGTCTCATGCTGCTGCGTCAGCCGCTCCCCGGCCGGCGCGATCTGGCGTCGCTGGCAGTCGTGTCGCTCGGTGTCGTCATCGGTTTTCCGCTGCTCACCGCTCTGGCGCTCCAGCACATCACCTCGGCCCACGCGATCGTGTTCGTCGGTCTGCTGCCGCTGTCGACCGCCTTGTTCGGCGTGCTGCGCGGCGGCGAGCGGCCGCGGCCGTTGTTCTGGCTGTTCGCTGCGCTCGGGGCTGCGGCGGTCTCGGGCTTCGCCCTGTCGCAGGATGGCGTCGCGTCGCCGATCGGCGATCTCGCGATGATCGCCGCGATCATCGTCTGCGGCCTGGGCTATGCCGAGGGCGCCATGCTCACGCGCAGGCTCGGCGGCTGGCAGGTGATCTCGTGGGCGCTGCTGTTGTCCGCGCCGCTGATGCTGCTGATGGCGGTGCTGACGCTGCCCGCCGCATCCCGTGACATCACGGCCGCGGCGTTGCTGGGCCTCGCCTATGTCTCCGTCTTCAGCATGTTCGTCGGCTTCGCCTTCTGGTACCGCGGGCTCGCCCGTGGCGGCACTGCGACGGTGGGCCAACTGCAACTGCTGCAGCCCTTCCTTGGCCTCGGTTTCGCGAGCCTGCTGCTGCATGAGCCGGTGTCGGCAACGATGATTGCCGCAGCCGGAATCGTCGTCGTCTGCGTGGCGATGGCGCGCCGCTGGGCGTAAGCCGTCGGCGGCTATTTGCGATGATAGAGTCCGGTGAAGCTGACGCCGGCGCCGCCGCAATCATTGTTGTCCTCGACCAGCAGAAGCGCGCCGATTCGCTGCAGGCGCACGCGGCACTCGTCGCCGGCATTCGGCCGCTCGAACGGCGTGCTGCCGTCGTCGACAAAGGCAATGAGGCCGCCCTTCGGCTCTGCCGTGGCGCCGAGCGATCCGTTGCGCAACTCGCGCCCGGCCGGCAGCACCTGATCGCCTTCGATCCGGAGCCGGTTGCCGGCCTCTTTCCTGATCGTCAGCCCCCCTCCAGGGTGCTCCCAGCTTCCGGTCCAGTCGGCTGTCGTCGGCGCGGCCATCGGCTCGACGGCGGTGAGGGCAGCGCGCGGCAACCAGCCGGTGGTCCAGATCTGTGCCTTCGCATGCGGCTGCTGGTAGCTGACGCAGACGAAAGCGCCGCGGGTCCTGTCGACCAGCACGAGGTCGTCGCGGACGAGGTAAGCCTTCTTCCGGCAGGCGTCGGTCGCAGCGGGACAGCTGGCGGCCTTGAAGCCGTCGTCATAGGGGCTCTTGACGAAGTTCACCCGCGGCTGGCCGCTCACTTTGGCCACGACGAGCGGCCGCGCATCATCCCAGCCGACGCCATTGCAATTGGCGGGATCGTTGGCGTCGTAGGCGGCGGCCGCCGTGAGGGGCAGGACGCCCAGGATCAGTCCGATGAAGGCCGCGCGCATCCGTCGTTCCTCTCCACGCTTCGCCAGCATTAGCCGGCGCGGGAAGACGGCCGGTTCAAACCGGCCCGACGTTTCGTCTATCCCGCTCGTCTATCCCGCGGCGATCTTGGCGGCTTCGCTCGCCGCGCGCTGCATGCTGTTCGACATCTCGGTCGTCACCGTGCTCTGCTCCTCGACGGCTGCCGCCGTCGAGGTCACATACTCGCTCACATTGTGAATGGCCTGCTTGATCTCGCCGAGCGCCAGCACCACCTCGCCCGAGATGTTGTTGAGACCTTCGATCTCCTGCCCGATCTTGTCGGTGGCGTGCTTGGCCTGATTGGCGAGGCTCTTCACCTCGGAGGCCACGACGGCGAAGCCGCGTCCGGCCTCGCCGGCGCGGGCGGATTCGATCGTCGCGTTCAGTGCCAGCAGATTGATCTGCCCGGTGATGTTGTCGATCATCTCGACGATGCCGCTCATCGCTTGCGTCGCGGCGGAGAGATGCTGCGCCTGGGTGTCCGCCGCCCCGACGCGATCGACTGCGCCCATCGCGGTTTCCCGCGACTTGGTCATGGCCTCGGAGATCTCGCGCACGGAGGCGTTGAGCTCCTCGGCGCCGGCCGCAACCGATTCCATCATGCCGCGCACGCGCTCGTTGCCCATTCGCACCAGAACCTGCTTCGTGACGTCGGTCGCGTATTTGACGACCTTGAACGGCCTGCCGTTCAGATCGAGGATCGGATTGTACGACGCCTGGATGTAGACCTCCCTGCCGCCCTTTCCGATCCGCTTGTATTCGCCGGCCTGATATTCGCCTCGGTTGAGCTTGGCCCAGAAGTCGCGATAGCCGGCGCCGTCGCGCTCGATTGGCTCGACGAACATGCTGTGGTGCTTGCCGCTGATTTCGCCGAGTGTATAGCCGAGCGCGGCCAGGAAATTGTCGTTCGCCGTGATCACCGTGCCGTCCATGTTGAACTCGATCACCGCCTGCGACTTTCCGATCGCCGCAATCTGGCCGGCCAGATCGGCGGTCTTCAGCTTTGCGGCCGTGACGTCAGTCGCGAACTTGACCACCGCGAACGGCTTGCCCCGCTCGTCGAGGATCGGATTGTAGGACGCGAGAATCCAGACCTCCTTGCCGTTCTTGCCGAGCCGTTTGTACTCGGCCGCCTGGTATTCGCCGCGATTGAGCTTGGCCCAGAAGTCGCGATAGGCCGCGCTGTCGCG
Organism: Bradyrhizobium sp. SZCCHNS3002; assembly: GCF_032377435.1. NCBI lineage: Bacteria > Pseudomonadati > Pseudomonadota > Alphaproteobacteria > Hyphomicrobiales > Nitrobacteraceae > Bradyrhizobium > Bradyrhizobium sp. SZCCHNS3002. The sequence goes on along the minus strand of NZ_JAUHHY010000002.1, from coordinate 105,722 downwards.
CTCGGCGGGCTCGACGAACATGCTGTGGTGCTTGCCCTGGATTTCCCGTAACTCATAACCCATGACCTTCAGGAAGTTTTCGTTGGCCGTGGTGACCGTGCCGTCCATGTTGAACTCGATCACGGCCTGAGAGCGGTCGAGCGCGGCGATCTTGCCACTGTCCTTGAGGTGGGCGATCTTCTTGGCCGTGATGTCGATGGCGATCTTGACGATCTTGCAGGGCTTGCCCTTGGCGTCGAGAACCGGATTGTACGAGGCTTCGATCCAAACCTCGCGGCCGCCCTTGCCGATCCGCTTGAATTCCGCAGCCTGGAAGTCTCCCTTGTTCAACGCGGCCCAGAACGCGCGATAGTCCGCGCTCTCGCGCTGATCCGCGGGCACGAACATCGAATGATGCTTGCCCTGAATCTCCTCGAGACGGTAGCCAAGTGCGTCGAGAAAGTTCTTGTTCGCCGTTCGGATAGTGCCGTCCATGTCGAATTCGATCATGGCTTGGGAGCGGCTGATGGCAGCGAGTTGAGCCTCTGCGCCTCCAGCGGTCTTGCGAGCGAACATCGAGCGGAGTCCTTCCAGATGGGAGCGAATTCGATGATGGTATTTGCGGGTTGTTAGCTGTACGCATCTACCGGCGGCAGAGAAGGGGACGGCTCGAACGAACGACCTGCCGTCGAACCTTCCGGCACACTGAACTAATTCAGCCGACAGCATCTCGGCTCTTAGCAGGGGAGATTCGCGTCGTTCGCGAGCCAGCTAACATCGACGAAAGTGGCGAAATCTTCTTAAGATTTGCGCTTCGGCGTTTAACGAATGTTATGCACTTGTGCTCGGGATCGTTCCTGATTTAATGCTGCCGTGATGCGCACAGAGAAGCGCCCCTGATGGGGAGACAGGACATCGGACCGCCGACGAGATGTGCCTCTTGTCCTGCCAGCGACAAGGGATTTTGCGGAGCTATCTTTGCGTCGTGCGGCGATCGAGCGGCTTTCAAGGAGCTGGATCAACGCTTCTTCACGGTCGCGGCCGGCCATCCCGTAGGAACCGACTCGGACATCATCGTCCTCTGCAGTGGATGGGCGTTCCGCTATCTGCCGTTCAGCGACGGCAGGCGGCAGATCGTGAAGTTCCTGTTCACGGGAGATTTTGCGTCCGTCCGGATGATCTTCTCGAACGTGCCGTCGCGTGCGGATTTTTCCGTCAAGTCGCTCTCGGATGTCCAAGTTTGCGCTTTCCACGCCGGCGCCTTGCGCAGGAAGTGCCTGACTGATCCCTCCCTGGTGGCGCTCGGGTTCGAGCTGCTCTTGCAGGAGAGGTCGGACGCGTATGAGCTCGCGAGCGTTCTGGGACAGCGCCCCGCCGAAGGCCGGATCGCCTTTCTCATTCTCAGCCTGATGAGACGGGCTAACGCGGGCCGGCTCGATCAATCTCGAAGATATTCGCTGCCGCTGCGCCAGCAGCACATCGCCGACACGGTCGGCCTTACCACCGTTCACGTCAGCCGCATCCTGGCGCAGTTTCGCGATCGTGGCATGCTGACGATCAGCGAGGGCAGCATCATCGTGCACGACCTGCCGGCGCTCGAGGACGCGGGTGCGCTGACATAGCCTGAGCCGCCTTCGCCGTACGAGGCATCGCAAATGCCGCTCGGAGCTGCGCCGCCGTCGGGCAGGAGGTCATCGCATCCGCGTAGCCTTCACATCACCCCGATGCTCTTCAGGCTGGTGTGGCCGTTCTTGCCGACGATGATGTGGTCGTGAACCGTGATTCCCAGGGGCTTGGCGATCTCCACGATCGTCTTGGTCATCCGGATGTCGGCCTGTGACGGCGTCGGATCGCCCGAGGGATGGTTGTGCACCAAGATGATCGCGGTGGCCGACAATTCGAGCGCCCGCTTGATCACCTCGCGTGGATAGACCGGCGTATGATCGACGGTGCCGGTCTGCTGCACCTCGTCGGCGATCAGCTGATTGCGCTTGTCGAGAAACAACAGCCTGAACTGCTCCTTGTCGGCGAACGCCATGCTGGTGCGGCAATAGGTGATGACGTCCTGCCAGGACGCCAGCGCGTGCTTCTGCCGCACCTCGCCCCTGGCGATGCGGTGCGCGGCGGCGGCGATCAGCTTGAGCTGGGTGATCGATGCGTCGCCGACGCCGTCGATCTCGCGCAGCCGCGGCTCCGGCGCGTGGATCACCTCGGCGAACGATCCGAACGTTTTCAGCAGCGCCTTCGCCAGCGGCTTGACGTCGCGCCGCGGCAGCGCGGCGAACAGCACCATCTCCAGCAGCTCGTAGTCGTTGAGCGCGTCGGGGCCGGCGCTGTGAAAGCGCTCGCGCAGCCGCTGCCGGTGGCCGTGATAGTGCGGCGTGTCCGGCGGCGTATCGTTGGAAGGAGGGGCTTTCTCGGGCATCGGCGTCAGCATGCCGTGATGCCGCATTTTTGCAACCTCGAAGTGCTCGCGCGCCATGGGGCGCGCCTTGCTAGGCCGCGCGTCCCGTCAGCACGACGGCGAGGCCGACGATGAGCGAAAACGCTGTGGGATAGAAGGTGAGCGCAAAGCCGAAGGCGCGGCCCGCCGCGCCCCAGGCATAGCCGAGCCAGAACAGCAGCCGCCCGAGGCCGAACAGGATCACGAGCGTGAGCAGCAGCGGCGCGGGATGAGGCAGCGTCGCCGCCAGGCCGAGATGCACCGTGACCGCGAGCGCGGCCTGCTCCAGCGTGTTCTGCAGGATCGCATTTCCCCTGCGGACCGCATCGCTCGCGACCGTGGTCGCGCTGCCGGCGATGTCCTGGGCCGAGAAGAAGCGCAGCCGGGCGACATTGCCGATCGCGGCGAGCAGCCAGACGATCACGAACAGATCGAGCCGCAGCGCGATGGCGAGGCGCTCTGCGGCGGGCTCCGCAGGGCCGTCGCCTCGCCACAGCGCGACGCCGATGGCCGCGATCGCGATCAGCGCGGCTGCGGCCATGCCGGCGGCGACCTGGGTCTGCTCGCGATGGAATGCTGCATCCTCGGCCATGGCGATCGAGTCCTCCTGGGGCACCGGACGACGTCCATTTTGCCAGTCCGGCGATCCTGCTTACAATGGCAGACCGCGGAGGAAGGCTTCGATGCTGGCGAGGACGGGCCTCTGGTCGCCGGCGAACATCCAATGGTCGGCGCCGTCGAGCTCGACGAAACGTGCGTGGCGGATCTGGCCGGCGAGATGCCGCCCGGCCCCGACGACCACCGCGCGATCGTGGCGACGGTGCAGCACCAGGGTCGGTGCGGATATCCGTGCGAGCAGGTGGCGCACGTCCATATCGCTGAAGGCTTCGAGCAGGCCCTTGATGGCGCCGGGGCTGGATGCTGCGCGAAGCAGTCCGGCCCACCAGGCGCGCGCCTGGGGATCGCCGGCCAGGCTCGGCGCGAACGTCTCGATGCCGGCCGGTCCGCCCCATCCGGCCACGAGCTGCCGCAGCCAGATGCCGTACTGGCCGGCCTGCAGCGCATGCGGATAGTCGGCCGCAGCGCTGCCCTTGGCGAGCGAGGCGAACAGGATCAGCCCGGCGACACGTTCGGGATGGTCGGCCGCGAAGGTGATGCAGGCCGGTCCGCCCTCGGAGGCGCCGAGCAGCACCGTGCGCCGGCTGCCGGCGGCGTCGAGCACGGTCGCGATGTCGCGCGCGGTCGCCTCGACGCTCGGGCTGAAACCGACCCGGTCGGAGAGCCCGATGCCGCGGCGGTCGAACAGGATCAGACGGCCGATTCTGGCGAGCGCGGACAGCAAGGCCCGGCAGCGCGGCTCCTCCCAGATCCGTTCGACATGCGAGACGAAGCCGGGCAGCAGCAGAATGTCCAGCGGACCGGCGCCGTAGGTCTGATAGGCGAGATGAACGCCGTCGCCGAGGACATAGCGCGTCGGCGGCGCGCTTTCGCCGTGGGCCGCGACGCCCTGCGCCAGCAGCGCCAGCGTCTCCGCCTCGGGGGGCACGCCGAGCTCGTCGCGCAGCCGCTGTGTCAGGGCGCCGAGATGGCGCTCGGCGGCGGCGCGGTCGCCGGCCAGCAGCAGGCTGCGGATCAGGGCGCGGCCATAGACCTCGCTGAGCGGATCGAACGCGACGAGGCGTGCGGCATGGACCGTGGCGGCGCCATGATCACCGGCCGCGCTTCGGTCCTGCACCACGCGCTCCAGCGCCTGGACTGCCCGGCCGCGCAGGGCTTCACGCCGGAAGAACGCCCATTCCTCGAACTGCGGACAGTCGCCGGGCGTGAAGCCGTCCAGGAAGTCGCCGGAATAGAGGCGGCAGGCCAGCTCGAATTCGCCGCGGTCGCAGGCCGTTTCGAACAACCCCGAGTCGACCTCCAGCTCGACCGCGGCGGCCCATCGAACCGTCGCGCGATCGATGGTGAGGCAGCCGTCGCCGAGCGTGAGCTGGAGCCGGTGCAGCAGGCGGCGCAGCCTTGCGCGCGCCACCTCTTCCGAACTCTCGGGCCAGAGCATCGTCGCCAGCACGTCCCGCGCGACGGGGCCTTTGGCTTCCGCCAGATAGACCAGCAGGGCGAGGCCCTTGCGCAGCGCCAGCGGGCATGGCTGACCGTCGCGATGCAGCTCGGGGAAGCCAAATGTCCGGACGCGGAACTGAACCATCGGGATGCGACCTGCATGGCTGCGTCCGGGGGACGCTCGGGGGACGGTCGATTGGTAAGGGCTCAGGCTCGCACGAGACGTGACCGATCCCAGGATCGGGCGTCTCGATCACGGCCATGCCGTCCTCGATGCAACAAGGAAACATTCATGTCCGGACGCCTCCTCATCATGCTCTACGCCATCACGAGCTATGCCGTCTTTCTTGGGTCGTTCGTATGGGCGGTCGGTTTCGTCGGCAATTACAACTATCTCACGGCCAAGTCGATCGACGTCGGCGTGTCCAGCGCCGTGACCGAGGCCGTCGTCGTCGACGTGCTGCTGCTCGCGCTGTTCGCGATCCAGCACAGCGTGATGGCGCGGCCGGCCTTCAAGCGCGCATTGACGCGCATCATTCCGGCGGCCGTCGAGCGCAGCACCTATGTGCTGCTGTCCAGCCTGATCCTGCTGCTGCTGTTCTGGCAATGGCGTCCGATCCCGAATCCGGTCTGGCACGTCGAGGGTGTTGCCGCGGGCGTGCTGACCGGCCTCCACTGGCTCGGCTGGATCATCGCGCTGTCCTCGACCTACATGATCGATCATTTCGACCTGTTCGGCCTGCGCCAGGCGGTCCTTGCGCTTCGCGGCAGCGCCGGGACAGCGCAGCCTTTCAGAACGCCGCTGCTGTATCGGCTGGTGCGTCATCCGCTGATGCTGGGCTTCCTGCTCGCCTTCTGGGCCACGCCTGAGATGTCGCTCGGCCACCTGCTGTTCGCCGCCCTCAGCACAGCCTACATCCTGCTCGGGCTGCAGCTTGAGGAGCGCGATCTGGTCGCCCAGTTCGGCGACACCTACCAGCGCTACCGCCGCCGGGTGCCGATGCTGCTGCCGCGGCTGATCGGCGGCCGGCGGACTGCCGAGACCGAGACGGAGGTGCACGGCGCGCAGTAGCCGGCGCGGGCTCGACGTCGCCAGGGCCTCGTCGAGCGCGCTCGCCTTTGATTGCGGACTTGCTCGATGCAGCGCCCACGCAGACGTGAATTGGAGCGGGGGACCTCAGCACCTATGTCGGGCTTGAATGCTGCGATGCAAAATCGCAGATCGACAGCCTCCGTTCTCATCGGGCCCTATGGCCTGCCGTTCCTCCCCGAGAGAGATCCACGTTGACCACCATCACGTCCGATTCCGGCGACTCGCTGTCGGCCTGGATCACGCTGCTATTGGCCTTTTCCTGCGGGCTGATCGTCGCCAACATCTATTACGCGCAGCCGCTGATCGGGCCGATCAGCGCCGACCTCGGGCTGCGGCCGCAGCTCGCGGGACTGCTGGTGACGATGAGCCAGATCGGCTACGGCGCGGGTCTGTTGTTCGTGGTGCCGCTCGGCGATCTCATCGAGAACCGCAAGCTCGTCATCACGACCATCATCGTCGGCGCGGCCGCGCTCGGCTGCGCGGCGCTGGCGACGAGCCCGTCGACGTTCCTGCTCTCGGCGCTGCTGATCGGCTTCGGCTCGGTCGCGGTGCAGATCCTGATCCCCTATGCCGGGCACATGGCGCCGGAGGCGATCCGCGGCCGCACCGTCGGCAACGTCACCACCGGCCTGATGCTCGGCATCATGCTGGCGCGGCCGCTGGCGAGCTTCGTCGCGGCGCATGCGTCCTGGCACGTCATCTATGCCGCCTCGGCGCTCGCCATGCTGATCCTGGCCGTCGTGCTGCGCCTCGCCCTGCCGCCGCGCGAGCCGCAGGCGCGGCTGAGCTACGGCCAGCTGCTCGGCTCGATGGTCGAGCTCTATCGCGACACGCCGGCGCTGCGCCGCCGTGCGCTGTACCAGGCCGCGCTGTTCGGCGGCTTCAGCGTGTTCTGGACCACGTCCCCGCTGCTGCTGGCCGGGCCCGATTTCCGGATGTCGCAGACCGGCATCGCACTGTTCGCGCTGGCCGGCGTCGCCGGCGCGATCATGGCGCCGGTCGCCGGCCGCATCGCCGACCGTGGCTGGACGCGGCCGGCGACGATCGCCTCGATGCTGATGTGCGCGCTCGGCTTCGCGCTGACATTGGCGGCACCGCTCGGAACCCCTTGGTCGCTGGCGACTTTGGTGATCGCCGCCATCGCGATCGACTGCGGCGCGCAGCTCAGCCTGATCCTCGGCTATCGCGTGCTGTTCGTGCTCGGCGCCAGCCAGCGCAGCCGGCTGAACGGGCTCTATATGACCACCTTCTTCGTCGCCGGCGCCGCCGGCTCCGGTCTCGGTGCCTGGGCATACGCCCATGGCGGCTGGACAGCCGCCGCCGCGCTCGGCACGGCGCTGCCGCTCGCCGCTTTGGCCTATCAGTTCACCGAGCCGAATTGATCAGAACGGGCTGCGCTTGAGCCCGGGCACCAGCGCCGCGAGCCGGTCCTTGATCCATGGCGCCGGCGGCAGCTTTCCGGTGGGCATCTCGACCGCGGCGGCCGGCTTGCGGCTCACGGCGAGCGTCAGGGTCGCGAGATAGTGGTCGCGCTCCTCCTTCACCGCGCAATGCGCGCGGTGTTCGGGATCGGCTTCGGTCGCGACGCGGTCATTGGCATTGATGACCAGCCGCTGCTTCGGCCGTCCCGTGTAGTCCGGCACGTTGGTGTAGATGAACTCGTTCAGCGCCTCGGGAAAGAACGTCTGTCCGGTCAGCGCCGTGGCGTCGTCGACAAACACCCTGAAGTGGATGTGGGTGGCGCGGCCGGCATACCAGCCGGGATAAATCGTCCTGAAGCCGGCCCAGCCGGCGGCATCGGCCATCTGCGTGCCGCGCAGATACGTCTTGCCGCTCTGGTCGAGCTTGTGGGTGTCGCTCTGGCCGGGATAGCCCGAATAGATGCCGCGGGCGTCGCAGTGCCAGATGTCGACGCGCGCGCCTGGTACCGGCGCGCAGGTGCCGGCCTCGATGACGCGAAGACGCAGCCTGAGCGGCACGCCCGGCCGGTCCTCGGCGATCTCGGCGCGCACCAGCTTGGGATCGAGATAATAGGGACCGGATTCCGACTGCGGCGTCAGGAAGCAGGCCTCGTCGGCATTCGCCGACGCGGGAGCCGTCTCCGACGCTGCGCGGGCCGGCGGCGTCAGCAGCGCTGCGCCCGCCGAGAGCAGGCCGAGGACGCCACGGCGTGTTGCGTTGGTCAGAGCAGCCTCCCGCGGTCGCATGCGATGGAAGCGGCAGTCGATCAGCCCGGCATGGCAACAATCGGACGCCCGGCGACCATTGGGCCAGGCAGCCCGCTCACACCTGCGTCAGCGGCTTCTCGCCATGGCGCTCCGAGAGCGTGAAGATCTCGACGCCGTCATTGGTGACGCCGACCGAGTGCTCGAACTGTGCCGACAGCGAGCGGTCGCGCGTGACGGCGGTCCAGCCGTCGGACAGGATCTTCACATGCGGCTTGCCGAGATTGATCATCGGCTCGATGGTGAAGAACATGCCGGGCTTGAGCAGCACGCCCTCGCCGGGACGGCCGACATGGATGATGTTCGGCTCGTCGTGGAACAGCCGGCCGAGGCCGTGGCCGCAGAAGTCGCGCACCACGCTCATGCCCTGCGGCTCGACGAAGCTCTGGATCGCATGGCCGATATCGCCGGTGGTGGCGCCGGGCTTCACCGCGGCGATGCCGCGCATCATCGATTCGTAGGTCACCTCGATCAGCCGCTCGGCCTTGCGCGCGATCGGCCCGATCGCATACATGCGGCTCGAATCGCCGTACCAGCCGTCGACGATGAAGGTGACGTCGACATTGATGATGTCGCCTTCCTTCAGCGGCCGGTCGTTCGGCATGCCGTGGCAGACCACGTGGTTGATCGACGTGCAGGTCGAGTAGCGATAGCCCCGATACATCAGCGTCGCCGGATAGGCGCCATGGCTGAAGGCGAAGTCGCGAACGAAATCGTCGATTCGGGAGGTCGGCACGCCCGGCTTGACGATGTCGGTGAGCGCATCGAGGCACTTCGACACCAGCGCGCCGGCCTTGCGCATGCCGGCAAAGCCGCTCGGGCCGTGCAGCTTGATCTGGCCGTTCTTGCGCGCAGCGGCGTCGGTCGCTTCGATATAGTTCATGGGCCTGTTTCGTTCTCGAACATGTCGCGGGGTGATCGTCTAATTTAATGATCGTGCCGCCCGGTGCAAGCCGGGTCTGTACGGTTGAATCTGCCGCCCTAGCCGGTCGGCACCTCGAGCGTGGTCTCGACCGGCAGCGCGCCGCCGCGAACGCGAAGCTCTCGCACCGGATACGGCACCCGGATGCCCTCGCGCTTGAAGGCCTCCCACAGCGCCAGCATCACCTCGCTCTTGACGCTGTCCATGTAGCTGGGATCGGCGATCCAGGTGGTCAGCGAGAACTTCATGCCGGCCTCGGTGAACTCGGTCAGCAGGCAGTTCGGCGCCTTCGATTTCAAGGTGCGCGGCGTCTCGGCCGCGATCTCGGTGGCGAGCTTGCAGACGACCCGGGGATCGGCGTCGTAGTTGGTGCCGAAATTGACCTTCACCAGCGTGTTCTTGTCGGTGTAGGTCCAGTTGGTCACCTTCTGGGTGACAAGATCCTCGTTCGGGATCAGGAACTCGCGGCCGTCGCCGGCGGCGACCGAGATGTAGCGCGTGTTCATCGCGCTGATGCGCCCCGAACTGTCGCCGATCGTGACGAGATCGCCCGGCTTCACCGATTTGTCGGCCAGCAGGATGATGCCCGCGACGAAATTGGCGACGATGCGCTGCAGGCCGAGGCCGATACCGACACCGGCGGCACCGGAGAAGATCGCCAGCGCCGACAGGTTGATGCCGACCGCGCTGATCGCAATCGCAACGCCGAGGATCATCAGGCCCATGCGGACCATCTTGATCAGGAGCACCTGGATCGATGGTGTCAGGTCAGTCGAGCGCGTGATGCGGCTTTCGACGAAATTGCTGGCGACGTTGGTCAGCCACAGCACCGCGAGCAGCAGCACGCCGAGCTTGATCACCAGCAGCGGCGTCAGCCTGAGGCCGCCGAGCACGACCGAGATGGAATCGAGCGCGTCGACCACATTGTCGAGCTGGCCGATGATGCTGAGCGCGGCGACCAGCCAGGCCGAGATCGACACGATCTGCACGATGAAGGTGCTGCGGATCACCGAAGTGATCAGCCGGATCACCAGCCAGGCCAGCGCCAGCTTGAGCGCGACGGCGAGCAGGTAGCTGCGGCTCGGCCAGGTCCACAGCAACATGCCGGTGCGGGCGATCCGCATCAGGATCACGAACACGACCGTGGTGACGCTCTCCAGCAGCACCCGCAGCAGCTGCCGCAGCGGGCCCGGCCAGCCCATCGCCAGCGAGGTCATGTCGATGCGGGCGCGCACGGCGGCGCTGGCGGCAAAGGCGATGCCGGCGCCGCTCAGCACCAGCCCGAGCTGAAGATAGAACCACGGCGAAGTGACCTCGGCGCCGATCGAGCGGCCAACGGTCTGCAGGAATTCGAGAACGTCTTTCAGGTCGAGGTCCATCAGCGGGGTCTCGGAGGGGAACAGGGGCGCGGGTTGGCCGGATCAGCGGGATTTAGTTCGTTTTCGTCACGGGCGATTGCCGCGAAATATACCCCGAACGCTGGCAAGGATGGAAAAATGGGCATATCGCCGCGATAAGAGCAAATCCGGTTGGCGTGCAAGTGTGGCGACGATAAGGATGTAAAACTCGGATTCATCAACGTTTTTTCATGACATCCCTCGACGCCGTCAGCATTGCGATCCTCCTCGGTGCGGTCCTCGTCATGGCCGGCATCCTGTCGAGCCTGCTGGCGCTGCGCTTCGGCGCACCGCTGCTGCTGGTGTTCCTGGTGATCGGCATGCTGGCGGGCGATTCCGGCCCTGGTCATATCGAGTTTCAGGACGTCCGCACCACCTATCTGGTGGGCTCCGTCGCGCTGGCGCTGATCCTGTTCGACGGTGGCCTGCGCACGCGCTTCCAGAGCATCCGCACCGTGCTGGCGCCCTCGATGGTGCTTGCGACCGTCGGCGTGCTGTTGACCGCCTTCATCACCGCGCCGGTGGCGAAATATGCCCTCGACCTCGGCTGGACCGAGGCGATGCTGGTCGGCGCCGTCATTGCCTCGACGGATGCGGCGGCCGTGTTCCTGCTGGTCCACGCCCAGGGCCTGCGGCTGCGCCCGCGCGTCGGCGCCACGCTGGAGGCGGAATCCGGCAGCAACGATCCGTTCGCAGTGTTCCTCACGCTGATGCTGGTCGAGCTGATCTCGGTCGGCCACGGCAGTATCGGACATTTCGTGTTCGAGCTGGTCCGCGAGGCCGTGCTCGGCACGCTGTTCGGCATCGTCGGCGGCCGCCTCGTCGTCATCGGCCTCAACCGGGTCTCGCTGCCGCAGGGGCTGCACGCGCCGTTCGTGACCACCGCTGCGCTGGTCATCTTCGGCATGGCGCAGATCGCCCACGGCTCCGGCTTCCTCGCGGTCTATCTCGCCGGCCTGATCGTCGGCAACCGGCCGACGCGGGCGCACAACTCTGTCGTCACCTTCCTCGATGCCGCGACCTGGCTCGCCCAGATCGTGATGTTCGTGCTGCTCGGGCTGCTGGTGTCGCCGCAGCGGCTGCTCGACAGCCTGCTGCCGGCGATTGCCGTCGCGCTGATGCTGATGCTGGTGGCGCGACCCGTCGCGGTGTTTCTCTGCCTCTATCCGTTCCGGTTCAACTGGCGTGAGAAGGCGTTCATCGCCTGGACCGGCCTGCGCGGCGCGGTCGCGATCTTCCTGGCCTCGATCCCGCTGCTGGTCGGTCTGTCCAACGCCTATCTCTATTTCGACGTCGCGTTCGTGGTCGTGATCATCTCGCTGCTGGCGCAGGGCTGGACGCTCGGCATCGCCGCGCGCAAGCTGCACGTGGCGCTGCCGCGCACCGATCGCGGCCCGCGCCGCATCGAACTCGATCTGCCCGGCCAGCTCGAGCAGCAATTGGTCGGCTATTCGATCCGCTCCAAGAGCCTGTACTTCCGCCGCGGCCTGATCCCGTCCTGGTCGAAGCCGACCCTGGTGATCCGCAACCAGCAGATCCTGTCGCCGCCCGAGGCCGAGCCGATCGCGCCCGGTGACTACCTCTATCTGCTGGCGCCGCCGGAAAAGGCCGAGTCGCTCGACCGCTTCTTCGTCGACATGCCGCCGTCGGCGGCGCCCGACCCGCATCTGCTCGGCGACTTCATGGTCTCGGCCGAGCATACGCTCGACGAGGTCGCCGGCATCTATGGCGTCAGGCTCGGCGAGGGCGAGGACAAGCTGACGCTGGCCGACTATTTCGACATCCACCTCGACAACGCGCCGAAGGAAGGCGCGACCGTGGCGCTCGACACCATCGTGCTGGTCGCCCGCTCGATCTCCGGCGGCCGCGTCAACGTCGTCGGCCTGCGCCTGCCGGAGGACGAAGAAGAGGTGCCGGTGCTGACGCGCAAAGAGCGGATGAAGCGCAGACTGGCCGAAGTCTGGTCGTCGGTTGCGGGAGTGTGAGCGTCACTCTGCCGCGGGCAGGACCGCGATCGAAATCGCATTGTCCGGCGCGCCGCTGACCTGCAACACCAGGGGATGCGATCCCAGCTCGTACTTCAGGGTCTTGCGGATGCCGTCGCAATCGGTGGCGCCGCTGAAGCCGGCGGGTTTGAGGATCTTGCCGTCCTGCACGACGTCGATCCAGGCCGCGGCCGACAGGCTGATCGTGTACACGCCGGCCTTGGGCGCTGCGGTGATCCGCGTGAGGCCGGCGAAGGTGCCGTCCTTGGGCGCGCGTTCCGGTGGCATCGCCAGCCTGGCCTCGGCCGTCGGACGCAGCTCCAGCACCATGCCGGTGGCCGGGATGGCGGCGATCTCGGCGCCCGATACCAGCTTCTCGCGGTTGGCCGCGGTCAGAGCGGCACGCTCGCGCGCGATGTCCCATTTGAATTTGTCGCAGCCGCTCGGTTCGGCGGCAACCGCAGCCGAGCTCGCGGCCAGCGTGAGGAGGAAGGCAGTCGTGGCGGGACGGATCAGGATCATGACGGACTCGCGACTGTTGCGCCGCGCAGCGGCGCGCGGCATTTCGATACCGCGATAACAGGAGGTGGAGGGACCGTCATCCCCTTCGATCGTCGCGCTCACGGCGCGAACGATGTCATTCTAAAGCAATCCAGCCTTACTGCGATTCAGCCTTACTGCGATTCCTGCGCCGCGTCAGCCGTCGCTGAATCAATTCTTGGCGTCCGGCGCATGCAGCACCGCTCGGCAGCCAGGCGGCAGTTGCGCCATCGTAATCGGTTGCGGCGGCTTGGGTGGCTCTTTCGGCGGCAGCGGATGCAGCACCGCGTCCGAGAACCAATAGTCGAGGTCGCCGCAGCCATCGCCGCCCTCCTGGTTGGTCTGGCCGTGGCAGTCCGGGTTGCCCGGCGGGCACACCATGCGGATGTGGAAGTGATAGTCGTGTCCCCACCACGGCCGCACCTTGGTGAGCCAGCTGCGGTCGCCCCTGGCGTCCCGGCACAGCGCCTTCTTGATCGCGGCGTTGACGAAGATGCGCTGCACCGACGGCTCCTGGGCGGCGGCCCGGATCACGGCGAGGTGGCCCTTCGTGAACACGCGCGGATCGACATCGAGGCGATCGGGCCGAACCATCATGACCGCCGACATCTCCTCGCGCTCGTTGCGCGACAGCCTGTGGTCGGGCATCGGCGTCAGCCAGATGTCGGCGTCGAGCCCGATCTGATGGCTGGCATGGCCGCTCAGCGCCGGACCGCCGCGCGGCTGGCCGATATCGCCGACCAGGATGCCGGGCCAGCCAGCATCCTTGTGCGCGCGGGTCGCCAGCCGCTTCAGCAGCGCGATCAGGTTGGGATGGCCGAAATTGCGGTTGCGCGACAGCCGCATCACCTGCCAGCCCTCGCCATTGATCGGCATTCGCTCGGCGCCGGCGATGCAGCCGCGATTGTAGGTTCCAATCACCTTGGTCGGTTGCGCCGACGGCAGGATCCTGCGAGCGAACAGCTCCTTGGCCGGCGTATTCGGATCGTCCGGATGCGCCAATGGCGGCAGGGCCTTTGGCTCGACGCTGCCCTTGTCCTGGGCATTGGCCGGGGTCGCCGCGGCAATGACGGCCGAACTGATGATGGCGACCAGAATCAGGCGGACATGCATGAAGCCAGTGTAGCGTTTGCCGACCGGCCGAGTTGCCCAATTCTACGTCAACAGCAGGTCATTCAAGCTATTTTAACCTGGCTCTAACCCTGCTGCCGGATTGGCGGAACTGGCTGAACTCGGTTCAATTGCGTGAGTTCGTTCGGTAAATGAACAATAAGCGCAAGGCCACTGCACGGTATGCGGGTCTTTTCTGGCCGGTGGCAACCGACGTCACATATCGCTGGTTGTACCGCAGCCCTTGGTTGATCCTCGGCGCAAGGCTCAACTCTCCAAATACGCGAGTGCATCTCCCTATTCCCGTAACCAATGGCTGTCGTGTTCTGCATCAAGATACCATTTTTTCAGAAACGTGGCTGAAAACTGCCTTTTGAGAAGGAGAGTGAGGCACGCGATGCGGCCCGTTCGGCCACCCACGGCAAAAAAGCGCAATCGCGTGCCAAGCGCCCGCGATGCAGTTCACCCGGTCAAGCCAAGCCCGAAATTGCGGCGGCACAACCTGCGCAAGCTTGGCCCTGGCGATGGGAGCAAGTGCGCCGAAATGGCGATGGCGGAGGCTAAGAAGGCGCATGATCGGCTGATCGAAGCGATCGACCTTCTTCCCGAGGGGATCGTGTTCCTCGACGCCGACGGCCGTTACATCCTCTGGAACAAGAAATACGCCGAAATCTACAACCGCAGCTCGGACCTGTTCGAATCCGGCGCCCGGCTGCAGGATACGATCCGGATCGGCGTTGCCCGCGGCGACTATCCGGAAGCCGCCGGCCGCGAGGAGGAGTGGATCGCCGAGCGGCTCGAAAAGCTGTTCCATCCGAGCGGTCGCCACGAGCAGAAGCTGTCGGACGGCCGCACCATCCTGATCGAGGAGCGCCTGACCGGCGATGGCGGCATCGTCGGCCTGCGTGTCGACATCACCGAATTGAAGCAGCGCGAGGAGTCGTTCCGCCTGCTGTTCGACGGCAATCCGGTGCCGATGATCGTCTGCGCGACCGATGACGGGCGCGTGCTCGGCGTCAACGAAGCGGCGGCCCAGCATTACGGCTACAGCCGGGATGCCTTCGAGCGGCTCAGCATCCGCAGCCTGCAGGCCTATGACAGCGAGCCGCCCTGGGCCGGCGAGCAGTCCAGCGAGGAGCAGGCGGCGCGCACCTGGAAGCATGTCCGCGCCGATGGCGCCCTGATCGATCTCGCGATCTATTCGCGCCATCTCGTCCACAACGCCCAGCCCGCGGTGCTGCTGGCGCTGATGGACATCACCGAGCGCAAGCGCGCCGAGGCGCGGCTCGCCTTCCTGGCCCAGCACGACGCGCTGACCGGCCTGCCGAGCCGCAACCTGCTGCGCCAGAAGGTCGATGACAAGCTCGCCCAGATGCGGCGCGGCTCCGAGAAGATCGCCGTGCTGGTGCTCGGCCTCGATAATTTCAAGTCGATCAACGATACCCTCGGCCACGCGGTCGGCGACCGGCTGTTGCGCGGGGTCGGCAAGCGGCTGCGCTCGGTCCTGCGTCAGGAGGACATCGTCGCGCGACTGAACTCCGACGAGTTCGCGGTGGTGCAGGGAGGGCAGGCGCGGCCGGAGGATGCGGCCCAGCTCTGCCGCCGGCTGCTGGAGGCGATCGCCGATCCCTATCTCATCGACGGCAGCTCGGTGACGATCGGCGCCACGATCGGCATCGCCATGGCGCCGAACGACGGCGACGACGCCGAGAAGCTGCTCAAGAATGCCGACATGGCGCTGTCGCGCGCGAAGAACGAGACGCGCGGCACCTTCAGCTATTTCGAATCCGGCATGGATGCGCGGGCGCAGAGCCGGCGCAAGATCGAATCCGAGCTGCGCGAGGCCATCCAGCGCGACGTGCTACAGCCGCATTATCAGCCGCTGATCGACCTCTCGACCGGACGCATCACCGGCTTCGAGGCGCTGGCGCGCTGGCCGCATCCCGAGCGCGGCATGATCCCGCCGTCGGAGTTCATCCCGGTCGCCGAGGAGACCGGCCTGATCTCGGCGCTTGGCCGCGCGATGTTGCGCCAGGCCTGCAACGACGCGGCGAAATGGCCGGACGACGTCCGTGTCGCCGTGAACATGTCGCCGCTGCAGTTCCGCGTCGGCAATGTGCTGTCGCTGGTGATGGACGTGCTCAAGCAGTCGGGCCTGCCGGCGAGCCGGCTCGAGCTCGAGATCACCGAGACGCTGGTGCTGGAGAAGAGCGGCCAGGTGCTGGCCACCCTGCATGCGTTGCGCGCGCTGGGCGTCCGCATTTCGATGGACGATTTCGGCACCGGCTATTCCAGCCTGAGCTATCTGCGCAGCTTTCCGTTCGACAAGATCAAGGTCGATCAGTCCTTCATCCGCGGTCTCGCCGCCAATCGCGAGGCGCAGGCGATCGTCCGCTCGATCGTCAGCCTCGGCAAGGGGCTCGGCGTGACGATCACGGCCGAGGGCGTCGAGACGGAGGCGGAGCTGCGCTGTCTGCGCGCCGAGGGCTGCCATGAAGGGCAGGGCTATCTGTTCAGCCGGCCCCGGCCCAATGCCGACATCGTCCGGCTGTTGCAGGCGCAGCGGGACGCCATGCACGGCGCCTCACCCGGCAACGCGCTGGTGGCTTGAGCGAGCGACGCCGGCCGATGTCGGACGCGCCTCGAAGCGCCGGCGATACGCCGCGGGTGATGTTCCGACGATGCGCCGGAAAGCGACCCGAAACGTTTCGAGCGACCGGTAGCCGCACTGCGCGGAGATATCGGCCAAGGAGAGCGACGCATTCTCCAGCAGCTCCCGCGCCCGCGTCATGCGCTCCTGTTGCAGCCAGGCCGCAGGGCTCGCGCCCGTGCTGTCCTTGAACGACCGCAGCAAGGTCCGCTCGCTCATCCCGGCGCGTTTGGCCATCGCGCTGATCGCGATCGGCTGCGCCAGTCGCGCCCGTGCCCAATCCATGACGTCGCCGACCGTCCGTCCCGGGCGGGCCTGGACCGGTGCGACGACGTACTGCGCCTGCCCGCCGTCCCGGTGCGGCGGCATCACCAGCCGCCGGGCAACGCTGTTCGCAACCTTGCTGCCGAAGTCACGCCGGACCAGATGCAGGCAGGCGTCGATGCCCGCCGCGCTGCCGGCCGAGGTGATGACATTGCCCTCGTCGACGTAGAGCGTGTCCTCCTCGATGCGAATATTCGGATAGAGTCGCTTCAGGTCGGGGATGTGCCGCCAATGCGTGGTGGCGCGTCTGCCGTCGAGCAGCCCTGCCGCCGCCAGAACGAACACGCCCGAGCAGATCGACAGGCACCGCGCCCCGCGCGCCGCCGCCTGCGCGATGGCGCGCAGCAGGCGCTCGGGCGGCCGCTCGTTGCGATCGCGCCATCCCGGCACGATGATCGTGCTGGCATCCTTCAGCCGCGCAAGCGGCGCGCCGGCCTCCACCACGATGCCGCCGATGGCGCGTGACCTTCGTCCCTCGGCCGAAACCACCTTGAACCGGTACCACGGGAAATCGAACTCTGGCCGTGGCAGCCCGAAGACTTCGACCGCGATGCCGAACTCGAACGTGCACAGCCCGTCATAGGCGATGACGGCGACGAGGCCGGGATCGTGCGGAGGGCTGCTGGCTGCGGCTGACTGCATTGGCGGAAACCTACCGGACTTTGTCCGATCCGTCACTTGGGTCGCCCGGCGTAGCGCGCGAGATTGGAGCTCACGCAACGTCGCAGGAGAGAGACGATGACGACCCATGTCACCGAGGTGCCCGCAGCCCCGTCAGCCCAGGCGCTCGCCCATTTCGAGGCGATGCTCTCCTTCGAGACCGATTGCTGGGACGTGCACGAGAGTCTGCATGCAGCAGCTCCGGACTTCATCCTGGTGGATGTCAGGGGCCCGGCCTCGTTTGCCAGGGGGCATATCGCCGGCGCCATCAACATCCCGCACCGGACCATGACCGCGGAGCGGATGGCCGAGTACGCGAACCACAGGCTGTTCGTGGTCTACTGCGCCGGCCCGCACTGCAACGGCGCCAACCGCGCCGCGATCCGGCTTGCGCGGCTGGGACGGCCCGTGAAGATGATGATCGGCGGCATCACCGGCTGGCAGGACGAGGGCTTTGCGCTCACGACCGGCGATTGAACCTGAGCACCCGGTTCTTACGCCATCCTCCGTGTCGTCCCGGCGAACGCCGGGATCCATACCGCGGGAGCTATCGAGGGACGGGGGCTGGCAGTTGTCTGCCTCACGCCAGCCGGTGGCTATGGATCCCGGCTCAAGGGGCCGGGACGACACCGGTTTTCGGGGGCGCAGCGTCGGCAACTATCACTACGCCGCCTTGCGCAAGCCGGCGAGGAAGGTGTCGACGCTCTTGAACAGGTCGTTCGCATGCTTGCCGAGGTCGCGCGTCGCGACCATGACGTGATCGGCGAGCTGGCGCGACTGCTCGGCCGCGTCGCTGGCGCCGACGACGTTCTGCGACACCTCGTTGGTGCCGGACGCCGCCTGCTGGACGCTGCGCGCGATCTCGCGCGTCGCCGAGCCCTGCTGCTCGACGGCGGCGGCGATGGTCGCGGCAATGCCGCTGATCTCCTGGATCGTGCCGCTGATGCCGCCGATGGCGCTGACGCAGTCGGACGTCGCGGCCTGGATCGAGGTGACCTGGCCGGCGATCTCTTCCGTCGCCTTGGCGGTCTGACCCGCCAGCTCCTTGACCTCGGCGGCGACGACCGCAAAGCCGCGGCCCGCCTCGCCGGCGCGCGCCGCCTCGATGGTGGCGTTGAGCGCGAGCAGGTTGGTCTGGCTCGCGATCGCGTCGATCAGGCGCAGCACGTCGCCGATCCGCTCGGCGGCGGCCGCGAGGCTCTCGACCATCTCGGTGGTCTGCCGCGCCTTGATCACGGCGCCGTCGGCGACCTTGCTGGAATGCGCGACCTGGCGGCCGATCTCGGTCACCGAGGAGGCGAGCTCCTCCGAGGCCGCGGCGACGGTCGATACGCCGCTGGAAGCTTCCTCGGACGCCGCCGCCGCGGCCGCCGTGCGCTGCGAGGTGCCGTTGACGCTGACCGTGATCTCGTGGACGACGCGCTCCATGTCCGCCGTCGCCTTGGCGACCGAGGACACGACGCCCTTGACGTCGGCCTCGAACCGGTCGGCCATCTGTCGCTGTAGCGCCTGCTTCTCCTGCTCGGCGCGGTGTTGCGTCGCCTCCTGCGACTCGCGCAGGCTGGCCGTCTCGATCATGTTGCGGCGGAACACGTCGACCGCCTGCGCCATCGTGCCGAGCTCATCCTTGCGCTGGCCGCCGGGGATTGCGACCTCGGTGTCGCCGCTCGACAGCCGGTGCATGACGGCAGTGATGGCGACCAGCGGGCGCGAGATGCCGCGGGCGACGAACAGCGCAACGATGACGGCGAGCAGCAGGATCACGACCGTGCCGATGATCAGCTGCTGCTGCGCGCTGGCGGCGGCGGCCTCGTAAGCCGTGGTGTCCTTGATCAGCTCGAGCACGGCGATCGGGTCGCCGGCGTAGTTCCTGATCTGGCCGGCATAGACCGCGGCGGGCTTTCCGGCCAGGGTGGCATCGCGCAGCAGCGCCGTGCCCTTGAACACTGCGAGCACCTCGTCCGGGGTGGCGACGGTCTCGTCGCCGAACGTCGAGGACAGCCGCTTCGGCTGGCCGTCGTTGATCCAGTAGACGGCGAGATCGATGCCGAAGCGCTGCTTGGCGCGCTCGACGAATTCCTTGCCGAAGGCGGCGCCGACGTCGACGGTCGCGATCACCTTGCCGTCGCGCACGATCGGGGTCATGCCGAAGATGCCGAGCGACAGCCGGCTCTGCTCGACGCCGGCGATCAGGCGGCCGGTCTGGTTGGCCTGCACCACCGTGATGCGGCGCTTCGAGGTGTCGTCGCCGAACACCTTCGGCTCATGCACGCGATAGAAATTGGTGGCCGGCGGCGCCCATACGTTCACCAGCGGAATGCCTTGCGCCTTCAGCGACGTCATGGCGCCGCCGAGCAGGGCGCCGAGCGCGTCGCGGTCACCCTTGAGATAGGCATCGGCGATCGGCGGCAGCGCCGCCAGGGTCGAGCTCACCGCCAGCGCGGCGCGGCCTTCATAGTCGATGCCTGCCGACACGCTGTCGAACTGCAGCTTCAACTGCTGCTCCAGCGCCAGTCGGGTCAGGGCGCGCTGCTGGATGACGGAGAAGGTGCCGAGCACGGCACAGGCGATGGCGACGGTGAGCGAGAGCGCGATGATCAGGCGGGCGGAGATCGACCGGAGACGGGACATTCGGGGCATTCCTTGCTTTGCAGCAAGGGTCCCAGAATACCATTAAGGAACAGATACCGTAGTTGCACGGGAGCGCTGGTTCCGCTTTGGAATCCGGTTTTTCTTCAGCCTATGGTGCTGATGAAACCAGGACAGGGGGCGGACCCGCGCCTCAGCTATCGACCTTGAGCGCGGCGATGAAGGCTTCCTGCGGGATGTCGACCTTGCCGAACTGCCGCATCTTCTTCTTGCCTTCCTTCTGCTTCTCCAGAAGCTTCCTTTTGCGCGTGATGTCGCCGCCGTAGCACTTGGCGGTGACGTCCTTGCGCAGCGCGCGCACGGTCTCGCGCGCGATCACCTTGCCGCCGATCGCCGCCTGGATCGGGATCTGGAACATGTGCGGCGGGATCAGGTCCTTCATCTTCTCGACCATGGCGCGGCCGCGCCCTTCGGCGCGGGTCCGGTGCACCAGCATCGACAGCGCATCGACCGGCTCGTTGTTGACGAGGATCTGCATCTTGACGAGGTCGGCCGGCTTGTAGTCGGTCAAATGATAGTCGAACGAGGCGTAGCCCTTGGAGACCGATTTCAGCCGGTCGTAGAAATCGAACACGACCTCGTTCAGCGGCAGGTCGTATTTGACCATCGCACGGGCGCCCACGTAGGTGAGCTCCTTCTGATTGCCGCGGCGGTCCTGGCACAGCTTCAGCACGCTGCCGAGATATTCGTCCGGTGTCAGGATCGTGGCCTCGATCCAGGGCTCCTGGATCTCGGCGATCTTGACCACGTCGGGCATGTCCACGGGGTTGTGGATCTCGATCTCCTCGCCGTCGGTCAGCTTCATCTTGTAGATGACGGAGGGCGCGGTCGCGATCAGGTTGAGATCGAACTCGCGCGACAGCCGCTCCTGGATGATCTCGAGGTGCAACAGGCCAAGGAAGCCGCAGCGGAAGCCGAAGCCGAGCGCGGCGGATGTCTCCATCTCGAACGAGAAGCTGGCGTCGTTGAGCCGGAGCTTGCCCATCGCTGCGCGAAGCGTCTCGAAATCGTCGGCGTCGACCGGGAACAGGCCGCAGAATACGACCGGGATGGCCGGCTTGAAGCCCGGCAGCATCTCCGAGACCGGCTTGCGGTCGTCGGTGATGGTGTCGCCGACACGGGTGTCGGCCACCTCCTTGATCGCGGCGGTGATGAAGCCAATCTCGCCGGGCCCAAGCTCGTCGACCTGCTGCATCTTTGGCGTGAAGAAGCCGACGCGCTCGACGTCATAGGCGGCCCCGGTGCCTATCATCCGGACGCGCTGGCCCTTCTTCATGACGCCGTCGACGATGCGCACGAGAACGACGACGCCGAGATAGACGTCGTACCAGCTGTCGACCAAGAGCGCCTTCAGGGTCGCATCGCGGTCGCCCTTCGGCGGCGGCAGCCGGGTGACGATCGCCTCCAGCACGTCGGGAATCCCGAGGCCGGTCTTGGCCGAGATCATCACCGCGTCGGACGCGTCGATGCCGATGACATCCTCGATCTGCTGCTTGATCTTCTCGGGCTCGGCGGCCGGCAGGTCGATCTTGTTGAGGACCGGAACGATCTCGTGGTTGTTGTCGAGCGCCTGGTAGACATTGGCGAGCGTCTGCGCCTCGACGCCCTGGCTGGCGTCGACCACCAGCAGCGAGCCTTCGCAGGCGGCGAGCGACCGCGACACCTCGTAGGCGAAGTCGACGTGGCCGGGCGTGTCCATCAGGTTGAAGATGTAGTCCTTGCCGTCCTTGGCGCGGTACTGCAGGCGCACGGTCTGCGCCTTGATGGTGATGCCGCGCTCGCGCTCGATATCCATCGAATCGAGCACCTGTTCCTTGCCCGCCATCTCGCGGTCCGACAGGCCGCCCGTCATCTGGATCAGGCGGTCGGCGAGCGTGGACTTTCCATGGTCGATATGGGCGACGATGGAGAAGTTGCGGAAGTTGGGAATGGGGACGGTCGTCATGGGTCGCGCAGATAGCATCCCGAGCCCCCAACCAGCAACCATATTGCTGAATTTCCAGGGCCTTTCTTCACGCCAAGCTGATTCCCCGTGGCCCGAAAACAGGCTACCGAGGGCGGATGTCGAGTACCTCTCTTCCGCCTCTCGCGGCGCGCATGCGCGGCCGTCTCGGACCGCGGCGAATCTCCGCCTGGCTGGTGGCGCGCGCCACGGCGCCTGCAACGTCGGCCTGGGTGGTCATCGCCTTCGTGGTCGTCCATGCCGTGCTGTGGACCGCGATCCTGACCAATCTGAAGGCGGCGCAGGACGTCCACATGGACGTTGCCGAGGCCTATGCCTGGGGCAGCCGCTTCCTGTTCGGTTACGGCAAGCATCCGCCACTGTCGGGCTGGATCGCCGGGCTGTGGTTCTCGGTGTTTCCGGTCAAGGACTGGGCGACCTATGCGCTGGCGATGGCCGTGAACGGCAGCGGCCTCGTCATCGTCTGGCTCGCCAGCCTCAAGGTGGTCGACCGCCGCCGCGCCTTCTTCGTCATGGTGATGGTCGCGCTGTACCCGATCTTCAATTTCAAGGGCTTCAAGTACAACGCCGACCTGGTGCAGCTGCTGACCCTGCCGCTGCTGGTGTTGGCCTATCTCAACGCGTTCGAAAAGCGCAGCGCCGCCTCCGGCCTGTGGCTCGGCCTCGCCGGCGCGGCCGCGCTGATGACCAAATATTGGGTGCTGACCATGATCGGCGCCATCGGCCTTGCCGCGCTGCTGCACCCGGAACGGCTGCGCTTCCTGGCGTCGCCCGCGCCGTGGGTCGCGATCGTCGCCATGCTGGTGGCAATGATCCCACATCTGGTGTGGCTGTGGCGGGTCGATTTCGTCGCCATCACCTATGCCGGGGATGTCTATACGCTGTCGGACCGCGGCCGGGCCGCCGAGCTCGTGCTCGGCTATGTCGGCCACAATCTGGCGCTGCTGGCTTTGCCGTTGGCGCTGGCGGCGCTGGTGATGGCCTGGCCGCCGCGCTTCGCCTTCCGCAACTGGCGCGGCGGTCCCAATCCCGGCGTGAATGTGAGCCAGGCGATCAATGTCTGGCTGGTGCAGGCGATCGTTGCCGTCGGGCCGCCGCTCGGCGGCCTCGCCTTCACGATCTACATGAAGACCGATTGGGGCATCTCGCTGTTCTTCCTGGTGCCGCTGGCGCTGATCGCGATCCCTGCGCTGAGGCTGCGGTCGGTCATGCTGCCGCGGCTCGCCGCCGTCTGGCTGGTGCTGTCGCTGCTCACGCTGATCGTCTCGCCCTGGATTGCCCGGCGCGAGATGGCCGCCAATCCGAACGGCGCCACCGGCTACGGCGCCCGTTCGGAGCTGGCGCGGGAATTGACCAAAGCCTGGCACGCCCGATTCGGCTCGCCGTGGCCGCTGGTGGCCGGCTTTTCCGAGATGAACACGCCGATGACCTTCTACAGCCCGGACCACCCGCGGCCGTTCACCGTGCCCTACACGGCAGAGGAAACCTGGAGTTCCGGCCTGAGCACGCTGGAAGACCTCGAGCGCGAGGGGTTCATCGGCATCTGCGACACCACCGACAACCGGATCGCGGCCTGCGAGGCCTGGATGGCCAAGGAGGCCCCGAAGGCCGAGCCGCTGGTGATGACCACCCAGCGCTTCTTCCACGGCCAGGCGGGCCCTGCAATCGTTTGGAAGGTGTATATTCAGGGACCGGGCAGGTAACCCAGAGCACGTCATTCCGGGTTCGTGCTTCGCGCGCCCCGGAATGACGATCCTAGGTGGTCACACGCCTTCTTCGTGGAACTTGTCGTTCACCAGGTCGGTGATCGCCTGCAGCGCGGCGTCGGCCTCGGGGCCGGTGGCGGAGACCAGGATCTTGGTTCCCGGCGCCGCCGCCAGCATCATCAGGCCCATGATCGAGCGCCCGCCGACGGTCTCGCCGCCGCGCGTCACCCAGACCTCGGCCTGGAACTTCTCGACCATCTGCACGAATTTCGCCGAGGCCCGCGCATGCAGGCCGCGCTTGTTGGTGATCAGCAGCTCTCGCGAGAGGGCTCCGGCAGGGACGGCCGGGCCGGCGACGTTGTCCTGCGGAGCATCCTCGTCGCTCATTTGCCGGCGAGCACGCGGCTGGCGATGGTGACGTATTTGCGGCCCGCCTCCTGCGCCATGGCGATGGCGTCGGGCAGCGAGCGTTCCTCGCGCACCTTGGCGAGCTTCACCAGCATGGGCAGGTTGATGCCGGCGAGCACCTCGACCTTGGGCCGGCTCATGCAGGAGATGGCGAGGTTCGACGGCGTGCCGCCGAACATGTCGGTGAGAATGGCGACACCGTCGCCGGTGTCGACGCGGTTCACGGCTTCGATGATGTCGCTGCGACAGAGATCGGAATCATCGTCGGCGCCAATCGTGACCGCTTCGATTTGTTTTTGAGGACCCATGACGTGTTCCAGCGCCGCCCTGAACTCGTCGGCGAGGCGCCCATGGGTCACCAGTACCAGGCCAATCATCGGATACTCCTCGCGGGCGCCTTGGGTGCACCGCACGAACGCGCCACTTTGACCATCCGGAGCCCTCGCGCAAGGGGGCATATTCGCGAGTCTCCCGGATTCTGGCATACAGAATGGGAGCTGGCGGCGGTCTAATCGGTCGCGATAGTGGGGCTGATATGGTTACCAATTTGCTCCACACAATCGGCCGAAAGATTACCGGAACATGAAAGTCTGGGTGGTAATAAGTGCCGCCACAACCATCGGGAAGGGTGAAAAACCCGGCCCCACGGGTATCCGTGGCAATTCGATACCGTTGAGGTGAATCCGAAGCGATTCGGCGTTCGGCAGGCGGGCAGCGTCCTCGGCCATCAGGTCAACCACAAGCCCAAGTTTCGCCTCCGACACATGGTCGCAGGCGCGGATTCCAAGGCCGCGGATCTCGATCAGCCCGGCCAGGGCGGGCGCGGGGCTCACCCACATTTCCCCGCTGCGTGTGGCGAGATGAACACGGTCGTCGCCCACCAGAACCGTTGGCGGCAGCTGCCCCGCGCGTCCGGCGAGGATCAGATCGAAGGCGAGTCGGGATTTGCCGGAACCGGAGGGACCCCGGATCAGGACGGCCTGCTCCCCCACCTGGACGGCAGATGCATGGATGCTCGCCGTTTCGTTCGTCACGACGCCGGCAGCCGGACGATGAAGCGAGCCCCGGCCGAGGTCGGATGTCCGTCGGCGTCGACAGGGCCGGGCCGGTTCTCGGCCCAGATCCGCCCGCCATGAGCGTCGATGATCTGCTTGGAGATCGACAAGCCCAGGCCGGAATTCTGGCCGAAGCCCTGGTGCGGCCGGTCCGTATAGAACCGCTCGAAGATGCGCTGCAGGGCGTCCTCGCGAATGCCGGGACCGTCATCATCGACGGTGATCTCGATCTCCGAGCGCACGCGCCGGCAGGTGATGCGCACCTTGCCGCCGGCGGCGGAGAACGATTGCGCATTCGACAGAAGGTTGGAGATCACCTGGCCGAGCCGCGAATCATGACCGGGCACCGAGAAGGTGTCGTTGGCGCCGCGGCCCTCGAAGCGGACCTCGACGGTGACGTCGGTGCCGAGCTTGGTCTCGTTGGCGACCGAGGTCAGCGTGTTCAGCAGGCGGCGCAGATCGACCAGGGTCATGTCCTGGCGTTGCAGCTCGGCATCGAGCCGGCTGGCGTCGGAAATGTCGGAGATCAGCCGGTCGAGCCGCTTCACGTCATGCTCGATCACGGCCAGCAGGCGGGCGCGGCTGTTGTCGTTGCGCGCCAGCGGCAGGGTCTCGACCGCCGAGCGCAGCGAGGTCAGCGGGTTCTTGAGCTCGTGGGCGACGTCGGCGGCGAACATCTCGATCGCCTCGATGCGGTTGTAGAGCGCGTCCGTCATGTCGCGCAGCGCGCCGGAGAGATGGCCGATCTCGTCGCGGCGGCGGGTGAAGTCGGGGATCTCGACGCGGGTCTTGATGCGGCGGCGGACCCGCTCGGCGCTGTCGGCGAGCCGGCGCACCGGACCTGCGATGGTGCTGGCGAGCAAGAGCGACAGCACGATCATCACCGCGGAGGCAACGCCGCCGACCTTCAGAATGGCAAGCCGCTCGGCGGTGACCATCTGGTCGATGTCGTCGCCCTGCGTCGACAGCATCAGGGCGCCGTGGATGGTGCGCGAGCGCTGCACCGACACCGCGACCGAGACGATCACTTCACCGCGCGAGTTGACCCTGACCATGCTGCGCTTCTGGCCCTTCAGCGCGTCGGCGACTTCCTCGTAGCCGTTGCCGTTCTCGGGGCCGTATTCGCGGTACAGCGGCAGGTCGCCGCGATTGAGCCAGGTGCGCACCGAGATCAGCGCGCGCTCGACGAAGCCGGGCTTCTCGCTCGACGGCGGCGGCAGGTCGAACCGCAGCACGTTCTCCAGATTGCGGCTGTCGAGCAGCAGCCCGCCATTCGGATCGTAGATGCGCGCGCGCGTCTTGGTCGGCGAGATCAGCGTGCGCAGCACCGGCGCGACGCGTTCCGGATTGATCGGGAAATCGAGCGGCGAATATTCGTCCGGCGCGCCGTAGCTCTCGCCCGGCTTGAGATCGAGCAGGCGCTCGGGGTCGATGGTGATGGTGTTGGTCTGCACGGTTGCCGAGGCGGCGATGGCGCCGGCGATGATCTCGGCCTGCACCAGCAGACTCTGCGCGCGCGCGTCGATCAGGCCGGCGCGGAACTGCGACAGATACAGAATGCTTGCAACCAGTGCGAGCAAGCCGGCGATGTTCAGCGAGACGATGCGGCGGGTGAGGCTCGAGAACGACAGCGCGAACAGGAACTGTCCGGCGCGGCGCAGCCAGCTCAGCGGACGCTGCCAGCCGGAGACCCTCGGGGTCTCCTCCGCCGCGTCGGACGCGATCGTCGCCGCGGCGTCGTGGCCATTCACTGCTGGGTCAAGCTGCGTGCGATCGAGCAATGTGAGTGCTCCGATTCCGAATTTCGTAGGGGTTGTGCGGCGAATTCCCGTGAGAACTCGACTTGCCGCACCCGAATTCGCCGCAACAATGGCCCCGTTCCGGCATCTGCGCCCGGATAAACGCGCAGGAGGCGTAGCCTATCCAATCGAGACCGCGACGTCAGCGCGCAATTTCGCATGACGTCGCGCAAGGCAATGCTTCAGGTCCCTGCTTCAGGCCTTGGCCTCAGGTTTCCTTGAAGCGATAGCCGACGCCGTAGAGGGTCTCGATCATCTCGAACTCCTCGTCGACCATCTTGAACTTCTTGCGCAGCCGCTTGATGTGGCTGTCGATGGTGCGGTCGTCGACATAGACCTGGTCGTCATAGGCCGCGTCCATCAGCGCATTGCGGCTCTTGACCACGCCCGGACGCTGCGCCAGCGCCTGCAGGATCAGGAACTCGGTGACGGTCAGCGTGACCGGCTCGTTCTTCCAGGTGCAGGTGTGGCGCTCCGGATCCATGCGCAGCAGGCCGCGATCGAGCGCCTTGGCGTCGTTCTCCTTCGGCAGCGCCGTCGGATCCTTGGGCTGCGAGCGGCGCAGCACGGCCTTGACGCGCTCCACCAGCAGGCGCTGCGAGAACGGTTTGCGGATGAAGTCGTCCGCGCCCATCTTCAGGCCGAACAGCTCGTCGATCTCCTCGTCCTTGGAGGTGAGGAAGATCACCGGCAGGTCGGACTTCTGGCGCAGCCGCCGCAGGGTCTCCATGCCGTCCATGCGCGGCATCTTGATGTCGAGGATGGCGAGATCAGGCTGGCTGGTCCGAAAACCGTCGAGCGCCGACGCACCATCGGTATAGGTCATGATCCGATAACCCTCGGCCTCGAGCGCGATGGAGACGGATGTCAGAATGTTGCGGTCGTCATCGACCAAGGCGATTGTGGGCATGAGCCTGCTTTCAGAGTCTGGTTACGCCGAGACTTCGAGAATCAAGATAAGGGCCGCGTATTTGGGCTTCGAACATGGTCAACGAGCAATGCAAGCTGGGCTGAAGTGTGACCGAGTTCCACAAATACCATGGCAAAGTCTTGTGCCGTGCCCAGGTTTGTGGCCCGTTTAGCCGAAAAAAGGCCTTCATTGCAACTGGATGGACGAGGGAAAGACGATGTCTGCGAGCTTTAACCCTAACCGCGTCACGCATTCCCTGCTGCGCCGAAGCCGGCAGGGCGCCCTTGCGACCTTGATGGTTGGTTCTGGCGATCCCTACTGCTCCCTCGTCAACGTCGCCACCGCGTCCGATGGTGCTCCGATCATCCTGATTTCGCGATTAGCTGTGCACACCAGAAATCTACTTGCCGATTCGCGCGTGTCGCTGATGCTCGATGAACGCGCGCCGGGCGATCCGCTCGAGGGATCTCGCATCATGCTGTCGGGCAAGGCCGAGCAGGCCACCGACGACAATCGCGAGGTGCTGCGCCGTCGGTATCTCAATGCGCATCCGTCCGCTGCGGACTATGCTGAATTCGCCGACTTCTCGTTCTTCGTGATTCGTCCGTCAGGCGCGCATCTCGTCGCCGGATTCGGCCGCATCGTCGATCTCAAGCCGGAGCAGTTTCTCACGGATATATCCGTTGCTGACGAACTGATTCTGGCAGAGCAGGGCGCCGTCGATCACATGAACGAAGATCACCGCGAGGCGCTCGCCCTCTACGCGACGAAGCTGCTCGGCGCCGAAGCAGCGGAGTGGCGGTGTAGCGGCTGTGACCCGGAGGGATTGGATCTGATGGCCGACGGCAGGACGCTGCGGCTCGAGTTTCCCGAGCGCGTGACCACGCCCGGGGCGTTGCGCAAGATGCTGGTGCGGCTTGCTGACGAGGCCCGCGCGAAGTGAGGTGTAGTTCGAGCCCACTTTGATGACTGTGCTCATCTCCCGTGACGGAAGACGGCGAAGTTCACGCATGAAGGCAGCTTGTGGTGAATCTCGATGTGCGCGCTCCATGTCCTGCAGAGGGTGAGCGTCGCGCAAACTTCGTGGCGTGGGCGCGAGTGAGCTCGTTGACGTCGCGGCCGGGAGAATCGGACGATGTGATCCCGCAGGCGCGAGGCCATCGTGAAGGGAAGCTGGCTGATCGGGTGTGGCGACGACACGGCCGATCACCGGCACATTCCGTCGGCTCGGGCGGCCTCCCTTGATCGGTTTCCGCGAGGCGCTGCGACAGCCGCTGCCGGATGCCCGGTCGTCGCTTGGTCTTCGTTTGCCTGCGCGAATCCGTCGATTCGAGCGTCGTTCGTCGTTCCTCGTGAAACCCAACCGCGCTGATATATCTGTTGCGTTGCAGCATCTGAGCGCGGCGCAGGTGGCTGCTGCTGGAATGTGCATGGCGCGGCAAAAGATGAGCTACGTGCATCACGAATTGCCAATAACCAATTGGGCCGGATCGTCTTGGCAAGACCAGCGTTGATCAGTATTAGGTCGGCGACCGCGCTTCGATAAGGCGATGTAACGGCAACGGTCACCGCGCAACGCGCGCGACTGCGCGCAACAGACGCGGGCTCTCAGGAGGGATCTTCGTGCAAGAGACGGGTATTCGCAACGGCGCCTTCGGTGCCGACAAGTTCGGCTTAAAGAACCTCAAGCAGGTGCACTGGAATCTCGGCGCTCCCCAGCTCTATCAGTATTCGCTGGCGGCGGGCGAGGCGGTGCTGTCGGCCGACGGGGCGCTTTGCGCGGATACTGGCGAGTTCACCGGTCGCAGCCCGAAGGACAAGTTCACGGTGCGAGACGCCTCCACCGAAAAAATGTGGTGGGCGGGCAACCAGGCGATCACGCCCGAGCAGTTCGAGGCGCTGCATCAGGATTTCATCAAGCACGCCGAAGGCAAGACCCTGTTCGCGCAGGATCTCTATGGCGGCGCCGACCCCACCTTCCGCATCAAGACGCGCGTTTTCACCGAGCTCGCCTGGCACTCGCTTTTCATCCGCACGCTTCTGATCCGTCCCGAAAAGATCGAGCTCGACACCTTCGTGCCGGAGCTCACGATCATCGACATGCCGAGCTTCCGCGCCGACCCGAAACGTCACGGCGTGCGCTCGCAGAACGTCGTCGCGATCGATTTCGCCCGCAAGATCGTCCTGATCGGCGGGTCTTATTATGCCGGCGAGATGAAGAAGAGCGTGTTCACGACGCTCAACTACTATCTGCCCGCGCGCGGCGTGATGCCGATGCACTGCTCGGCCAATGTTGGGCCGAAGGGCGACACCGCGATCTTCTTCGGCCTGTCCGGCACCGGCAAGACCACGCTGTCGGCCGATCCGAACCGCACCCTGATCGGCGACGACGAGCACGGCTGGGGCCCGTCCGGCGTGTTCAACTTCGAGGGCGGCTGCTACGCCAAGTGCATCAAGCTGTCGAAGGAAGCCGAGCCGCAGATCTTCGCGGCGTCGACCCGTTTCGGCGCCGTGCTCGAGAACGTGGTGCTCGACGAGGACAACCGCGTCCCCGATTTCGACGACGGCTCCAAGACCGAGAACACCCGCTCCGCCTATCCGCTCGACTTCATTCCGAACGCTTCGCGCACGGGCCGCGCGCCGCATCCGAAGAACGTCGTGATGCTCGCCGCCGACGCCTTCGGCGTGCTGCCGCCGATCGCAAAGCTGTCGCCGGCGCAGGCGATGTACCACTTCCTGTCCGGCTACACCGCCAAGGTCGCCGGCACCGAGCGCGGCCTCGGCAACGAGCCGCAGCCGGAGTTCTCGACCTGCTTCGGCTCGCCGTTCCTGCCGCTCGATCCGTCGGTCTACGGCAACATGCTGCGGCAGCTGATCGCCGAGCACAATGTCGACTGCTGGCTGGTCAACACCGGCTGGACCGGCGGCAAGTACGGCACGGGCTCGCGCATGCCCATCAAGGTGACGCGTGCGCTGCTGACGGCGGCACTCGACGGCTCCTTGCGCAACGTCGAGTTCCGCACCGACAAATATTTCGGCTTCGCGGTGCCGACCGCGCTGCCGGGCGTGCCGAGCGAGATTCTCGACCCGGTCAACACCTGGAAGGACAAGGCCGAGTTCGACAAGACCGCGCGCGCGCTGGTCGGCATGTTCCAGAAGAATTTTGCCAAGTTCGAAGCCCAGGTTGACGCCGACGTCCGCGCTGCGGCGCCGGATCTGAAGCTGGCTGCGGAGTAGGGCTGCAAACGCAAATGGGCCAGCCGCATTGCGGCTGGCTCTTACTATTTTCCCGCTCCCTCTGCTGATGCACGAGAGGGGCGAACTCAAGCCCCATCCACCGCTGTCGTCCCGGCGAACGCCGGGACCCATAACCACAGGGCGGTGTGATGCGGCATGCTGGCCGCTCCAGCCTTCGCCAAATTGCCGACGGTGGTTATGGGTCCCGGCTCAAGGCCGGACGACACCGTTCATTTTGCCGGCGTCCAGGCTCACGCCTTGAAATACGCGATCTGCGTCGTCGTCGCGAGCAGCCGGCCGGACGGCGACCACAGCTCGCCATGCTGGTCCTGGTAGCTGCGGTTGAACACCTTGGCGTCTGCGGTCGCGAGCACATGCGTGATGTCCTCGGCGGCCAGTTCCTCGCGGCTGACGTGGAAGTAGGTGGTCAGCGACACCGTGCCGAACGGAATCAACTCGCCACGGACATGGAACGCGCGGCCGAAGAAGGCATCCGACATCGACAGCAGCGACAGGCAATCCAGCTTGCGCGGCTTGCGGTCGGAGATCCACAGCCGCGAATAGGCGCTGCGCGGTTCGTCTGAACGACTGCCGAACTCCGGCCGTCCCTCCACGAAGCGGAAGTCGTACTGCTTGGTCCAGGACATTCCCGCATCAGGATAGCGCCTGACCTGATCGAACGGCGGCGCGTCGGGCTTGACGGCCGGCTGGTGCGACCACGATGGCCGGCGCTCGGCGAAGACAGCGGTCGCCAGTGTGGCCGCGTCGGCATCGCCCTGGCTCAGCTCGACGCACCAATGCTGCGAGGAGCGGTTGGCCTTCACCAGCCGGACGTCGAGATCGAACGGCCCTTCCGCGATCGGCGCGCAGTAGTTGACCGTCAGCGCCAGCGGATCGCCGGCGATTTGCGGATGCTGGATCAAGGCGCGCAGCACGGTCGCCGCCGTGACGCCGCCGAACGGGCCGACGAAAGCCCAGTAGTCCGGGCTGGTCCTTCCCTGCCAGCGGCTGTCGCCGGCGGTGACGCGGGTGGCCTCGTCGAACAGGTGAACTGGCGGTTCGGTCATGCATTCCTCCTGACGGTCATCGTATGATGGCCGTCAGGTGAAACGCAATGGAACGCCTCTGCAATGACGTCATGGGTCATTGCTGAAGGCGAGGGGAAGGGCCCGTCACGCCCGCTGCGCGTGCACCGGTGCCATCACCGGGCCGACCGGCACGTTCCAGATGTCGTCGGCATATTCGCGGATGGTGCGGTCGGAGGAGAACCACGCCATGCGCGCGACGTTGAGGATCGAGGCGCGGGTCCAGGCCGGCACGGTCTGCCAGCGTGCATCGATGCCGCGCTGGGCCTCGTAGTAGGAATCGAAATCGGCCGAGACCATGTAGTGGTCGAGATGGCGCAGCGCATGTGCGATGGGCTCGAACCGGCCGGGCTCGTCCGGCGAGAACGCGCCGGTCGCGATCGCATCGATCGCGCGCGCCAGCCGCGGTGACCGGTGGATCACGTCGGTCGCGTCCAGCCCCTGCTTGCGGCGGAGCATGACCTCGTCGGCCTCCATGCCGAAGATCGCGATGTTGTCGGCGCCGACATTGTCGCGGATCTCGATGTTGGCGCCGTCCAGCGTGCCGATGGTAAGCGCGCCGTTCAGCGCCAGCTTCATGTTGCCGGTGCCGGAGGCCTCCATGCCGGCGGTCGAGATCTGCTCGGAGAGATCCGCCGCGGGAATGATCGCTTCGGCCAGGCTGACATTGTAGTCCGCCATGAACACGACCTTCAGCTTGCCGCCGATCGCGGGATCGTTGTTGACGACCTCGGCGACGTCGTTGATCAGCTTGATGATCAGCTTGGCGTAGCGGTAGCTCGCCGCCGCCTTGCCGGCGAAGATCTTCACCCGCGGAACCCAGTCGCGCTGCGGATCATCTTTCATGTCCTGGTACAGGGCGACCGCTTCCAGGATGTTCAGGAGCTGGCGCTTGTATTCGTGAATGCGCTTGATCTGCACGTCGAACAGCGCGCCCGGATCGAGGCGCACGTTCATGCGCTCGCCGATCAGGCGCGCCAGCAGCACCTTGTTGTGGTGCTTCACGCTGCGGAACTTCTGGTGGAAGCCGGCGTCGGCGACGTAGCTCTCGAGGCTCGAGAGCAAGGTCGGATCGTCGACGACGGCGTCGCCGCAGGCCTCGCACAACAGGTTCGTCAGCTTGGGATTGGCCAGGGTCAGCCAGCGGCGGAAGGTGATGCCGTTGGTCTTGTTGGTGATGCGGCCGGGATAGAGATGGTTGAGATCGTGGAACACGGTCTCCTTCATCAGGTCGGAATGCATCGCCGAGACGCCGTTGATGCGGTGCGAGCCGACGAAGGCGAGCTGGCCCATGCGCACGCGGCGGCCGCTCTTCTCGTCGATCAGGGACACCGAGGCGCGGTAGTCGATATCACCCGGCGCGCGCTGCTCGGCGAGCGCGAGATGCTGCGCATTGATGCGGTAGATGATCTCGAGATGGCGCGGCAAGAGGCGCTCGAACAGCTCGACCGGCCAGGTCTCGAGCGCCTCCGGCAGCAGCGTGTGGTTGGTGTAGGACAAGGTCGCGATGGTGATCTTCCACGCCTCGTCCCAGCGGAAATTGTGCAGGTCGACCAGGATCCGCATCAGCTCGGCGACCGCGAGCGAAGGATGCGTGTCGTTGAGCTGCACCGCGGCCTTCTGCGCCAGGCTGCGCAACTGGCCGTCGGAGCCGAGATGGCGCTTGACGAGATCCTGCAGCGAGGCCGAGACGAAGAAATATTCCTGGCGCAGCCGCAGCTCGCGTCCCGCCGGGCTCTCGTCGTTCGGATACAGGAACTTGCAGATCGCCTCGGCGCGCGCCTCTTCGGCGGAGGCGCCGAGATAGTCGCCGGAGTTGAACACGTCGAGCTTCAGCGGGTCGGGCGAGCGCGCCGACCACAGCCTGAGCGCATTCACATGCTGGCCGCGCCAGCCGACGATCGGCGTGTCATAGGCGACCGCCTGCACGGTTTCGCCGGGATGCCAGATCGCGCGGTCGCGGCCCTTGTCGTCGACATGCTCGACGCCGCCGCCGAAATGGACGTGATAGACCACCTCGGGGCGCTGGAACTCCCAGGGATTGCCGAACGACAGCCAGACGTCGGGATATTCGTGCTGCCAGCCGTCGACGATGACCTGGCGGAACAGGCCGAAATCATAGCGGATGCCGTAGCCGATCGCCGGGATCTGCAACGTCGACATGCTTTCCATGAAGCAGGCCGCCAGTCGTCCCAGGCCGCCATTGCCGAGCGCGGCATCCGGCTCGCATTTGCGCAGGTCCATCAGGCCGACGCCGAGATCGCCGAGCGCGGTCTCGAACACCTTCATCAGGCCCATGTTGTTGAGCGCGTCGGTGAACAGACGGCCGATCAGGAATTCGAGGCTGAGATAATAGACCCGCTTGCGCCCGGCATCGTAGCTCTCCTTGTCCGCGGTCAGCCAGCGATGCACGATGCGGTCGCGCAAGGTCAGCGCCGCGGCGTGATACCAGTCCTGTTGCGTCGCCTGGCTCGCCTCCTTGCCGATGGCGAGGCGAAGCTTGGCCAGGATGTCGCTCTTGATCTCAGCGACCGCCAATTCGTCGACGGGCTGGCCGGTGCTTACGAAGCTGCGCTGGGACGGCTGATCTGTCACCTTGGAAACCTGTGATGCTACGAGGAACCGGTAAAAGCATACGATGGTTGCGCGCGGTCCGAAACCCGGGGAAAGGCTGGTCCGCACAGCAAGGTGATGGAAAATGATGCAAAGTTCAGGCCGGGTTCCGGGCAGGGAACGCGGAAGGCTGTTGCTGCGGGTGCGTGGGAGAGATGGATCGAGGTCTCTCGACCGTCGTCATCCCGGCGAAAGCCGGGATCCAGACTCACCGGCCTACGATCAGGCCCGACAAGTCACTCCAATCAGGGTTGTCCGTCTCAATCAGCTCGACCTTCCAGTCGCGATGCCAATTCTTGAGCTGCTTCTCGCGGGCGATCGCCTCTAGCGGGCGCGCGAAACGTTCGACATAGACAAGCCGAAAAACCTTGTACCTGCTGACGAACTTGGACCCTCGCCCGGCACGGTGGTATTCAAGGCGCTTCCTGACATCGTTGGTCACCCCGATGTACAGCGTGCCGTGGTGGCCACTGGCAAGAATGTAGACCGTCCATGCGGCCTCAGTGCTCATAGCGCGTGCCAAACAATCGGCTGCGGTGGGTCTGGGTCCCGGCTCGGGGGCCGGGACGACGACAATTGACTTCCTTTTTCAAATAGAACAAATTAAGAACAATTTAGCAAGCGATCGTTATCCCTACAGCGATTCGATCCGCCAGCCCCCGGCATCAGTGCATCCCGCGAGGACACCCATGTCCAATATCGCCTTCGATCCTCTGGCCCTGACCCGCATTGCCGACTTCGCGCGCAGTCTGACGCGGCTGCACAAGACCGCGCGGCGGCGGGCCGTCGACGACGACCAGATCGACCGCGCGTTCAACGCGGTGTGCATGTCGGTCTGGGGCTACACCACCGACGACATTTCCGACGACCTGTTCTCGGCCACCGACCACACCTTCCTCGATGGCCTGGACGAGGCGCGGGCGCGCATCTTTGCCGCCGAGCAAGGCTACGACCTAGTCGACGACGAAGGCATGCTGTCGGACTGGTGGGGCTTCTGCTGGATGATCCTCGCCGAGAAGCGCGGCCTGCTGACGCCGGACAACCGCGCCGCCGCGCGGGCGGCGATCGAGGAAAAGTACCTGGAAGCGCCGAACGTCATCGGCGTGATCGTGGGACGCTAGGTCAGCGTTCCGTCATTGCGAGCGCAGCGACGTATCCGCCGAAGCCCGCAGGGCGAAGGCGGAAGCATCCAGGGTGGAGTGCGAGACTCTGGATTGCTGCGCTGCGCTCGCAATGACGAGGACTAAAATTCAATCCACGTCCGCGCGTTTGGCGCGGCCCGTGGCCGGCTTCGGCGCGATTGCCATCGGCGGCGCGACGCTGACATTGCCGGCATTGGCCTCGGGCGGCGGCATGGCGGCGAGCGCATCGGCCGCCAGCATCTCGGCGCGCACCGGCGCCACCTTCATCTCGCTCAGCTTGGCCCGCGTGTCCGAGGTCAGCCCGGGATAGGAGGCGACCGGCTTGAAGTCGGCCGGCTGGCCGCCGCTGCCGCGCGTGCCCGAATAGGCGACGAGGCCGTCGCTGGTGGCGACCACGTCGCCGGGACGCAGCGAGGTGTCGAGCGACAGGTCGACCGGCGCCAGCCCGGCCGGATCGCGGCCGTTGCAGGTGCAGTCGGCGCGCAGCGCCTGCCGATAGGCGAACGCGGTCTCGCTGTCGGCATAGCGCTCGCCATTGCTGGCGGTCGCGTAGTCGATGTTGGAGCCGTAATAGATCCTGGTCGGGCTCGCCGGGCAGAACGCCTGGCACATCTGCGCCGGCGAGGCGAGGCCGCGCGTCAGCGGAAAATAGCGGCCGTCACAGGTGCGCACGCAGAACGCCGCGCCTGATCCAGACGCCACGCGCGGCTGTGGGGCGGCCTGCGGGTTGGTGCCGAACGGATCGAAGGAGCTGCCCTGCGCTGGCCGCTGCGATTGCGGCTTGTTGAAGCCGCCGAACAGGAAGTCGAACAGGCCCTGGGCCGACGCCATCCGCGGCGCCAGCGCGCCGGCGGCGACGAGGCCGACCGTCGCCGCGACAGCGACGTGGCGGGACCTCCGCCGAAACGACAACACGCTACGCAACGCCCGCTCCATCGCCAGGATCTTCACCGCAAAGCCACGCCGTGACGCGGCAACCCACGTCGCCCGATCATGTGCGATCGAACGCGCCATGCCCAAGGCACGGCGTCATCAGCTTTGCGGTAACCTTAACGGGCGTTGGTAAATGAGCGGTATGCGCGGGCAGTGAATTGCGCCGCGCGCCAGGCGCCTCAGAGGAATTCGCGCGCCTTGTAGAGCGCCTGGAACGGCAGGCCGGCCTGGGCGAAGGTCTCGGCGGCGCCTTCCTCGCGATCGACCATGGTGAACACCAGCGCCACCTCGGCGCCGGCCTCGCGCAGGGTTTCCACCGCCTTCATCGCCGAGCCGCCGGTGGTGGTGACGTCCTCGACCACGACGATGCGTTTGCCCGCCAGGGTCTCGTCCCGGGCGAGGCCCTCGATCGCCAGCCTGGCGCCGTGCTCCTTCGGCTTCTTGCGCACGAAGAAGGCCGCGATCGGATGGCCCTTGATCCAGGAGATCTGGGCGATGGCGCCGGCCAGCGGCACCGCGCCCATCTCCAGGCCGCCGATATAATCGAAGCCTTCGTCCTTCAGCGCCTCATAGGTGAGCTCGGCGAGCAGCGTGGCGCCCTCCGGGTCCATCATGGTCGGCTTCAGGTTGAAATAGAAGTCGCTCTTGCGGCCGGAGGCCAGCGTGATCTCGCCACGGCCGAACGAGCGCCTGCGGATGATCTCGAGAAGGCGGGCGCGGGAGGCGGATTTGGACACGGCGTTTCCCCTGAGGGTGGATTCTTGGGTGTCGCAATCTATCGGGGGCGGGCGGCGGAGGCCAGCCGCCACGATGTCCCATCAACAACGCTACGTTTGAAGCCGGATGCAGTTTCGAGCTAATGGGAGCCCGCGACCAAGCAAGGACGATTGGGAAGGATGCCCGTATGACGATCGAGCTGTACACCTGGAACACCCCGAACGGGCGCAAAATCTCGGTCGCGCTGGAGGAGATGGCGCTGCCCTACCGCGTCATTCCGGTGGACATCACCAAGGGCGCCCAGATGGCGCCGGAGTTCCTGGCGATCAGCCCCAACAACAAGATCCCGGCGATCGTCGATCCCGACGGCCCGGATGGCAAGCCGGTCAGCGTGTTCGAGTCCGGCGCCATCCTGCTCTATCTGGCCGAGAAGACCGGCCAGTTCCTGCCGGGATCCGTCGCCGAGCGGATCCCGGTCTATGAATGGCTGATGTGGCAGATGGGCGGTTTCGGCCCGATGCCCGGCCAGGTGCACCATTTCATCGCGCTGACCGACGAACAGGACCGCGCCTACGGCCTCAAGCGCTACATGGCCGAGACGGTCCGGCTCTATGGCGTGCTCGACCGCCGGCTGGCGCAGCACGAGTTCGTCGCAGGCGCGCTCTCGATCGCCGACTTCGCCATTCTCGGCTGGGCCTGGCGCCACCCGCGCCACAAGGTCGATCTGGCCGACTTCCCCCACGTCAAGCGCTGGTACGATACCCTGATGGCCCGCCCCGCCGTGAAGCGCGGCATGGAGGCGAAGCTGGATTGATGGCCGCTGCTCTGTCGCTGGGGGGCGATGCTGTCTTCGGCGCCGGCGGTGCGCTCCCTCTCCCGCTTGCGGGGGAGGGTCGGGGAGGGGGAGCCACGCGGGCGGTATCGCTCTAGCGCGAACATGCCCGCCCCGTCGCATGCCGGCGCGTGAGCCGGCCTCTTCCACATCCCCCGTCGCTAAAGGGAGCTTCGGCGGACAGGACGGAGGAGCCGATGGAAATCACCCGCGCCGCGCCTCCAGCGCCATCCGCACCGCAAGTCCCGCGAGCACCGTGCCCATCAGATAGCGCTGTACCAGCGCCCAGCTCGGCCGTGTCGCCAGGAACAGCGCGATCGATCCCGCCGCCATGGCGATCATGGCGTTGACGCTGACGCTGATCACGATCTGGATCGCGCCCAGCACCACCGACTGCGTCAGCACGCTGCCGACAGCGGGATCGATGAACTGCGGCAGCAGCGCCAGATACAGCATCGCGATCTTCGGGTTCAGCAGGTTGGTGGCGAGCCCCATCAGGAACAGCCGACGCGGGCTGTCGATGGCGAGCTTCCTCACCTGGAATGGCGAGCGTCCGCCCGGCTTCACCGCCTGCCAGGCCAGATAAAGCAGGTAGGCCGCGCCGGCGAGGCGCAGCGCGTCATAGGCGAACGGCACGGCAAACAGCAGCGCCGTAATGCCGAACGCCGCGGCCAGCATGTAGGCCAGAAAGCCTGTGGCGACGCCGCCGAGCGAGATCAGGCCGGCGGCGTGGCCCTGCGTGATCGAGCGCGAGATCAGATAGATCATGTTCGGCCCGGGCGTCAGCACCATGCCGAGCGAGACGAGCGCGAAGGCGAGCAGGGACGATGTGTGCGGCATGACTGGCTCGATGATCGGGATCTCTGCCGCCTGCTTTAGCGCGGACGATCACGCATCGTCATCCGATCGATTGCACCGAGAGCAATCAGCCCGCCGGCGGCGGCGCGGCGTTCAGCGCCGGCAGCCGTCTGCCGGAGCGGTCGAACACACCGGCGATGCTCAATGCCAGCAGCACCAGCAGAATGGCCGCCGCGAGCGGCACGGAGTGCCCGATCATGGCGAGCAGGCAGGCCCCCAGCGCGATCACCACGCCGATCTCCAGCGGCGCGATCGGCTCTCCGGCGTCGCTCCGCGCCTTCCAGTGGATCGCGATCCCCGCCGCCGCCATCGGCATGTCATAGATCATCGCATAGGGCGTGGCGATGATGCTGCCGACCGCGACCAGCGCGATCGCCTGCTGCGTTGAGCCGCGTCGCCAGGCATCCCAGACCATCACGACGATGGAGCAGGACAACAGCAGCTGAACCAGGTAGCCGATCGGCGGCGGCGCGCCGAGCGTGTGCAGGCCCGCGATGACCGTCGGCATCATGTGATCGAGGCTGGGCTGGTTGGCCTGCAATTGCGCCTGATAGCTCGGAAACTTCACGATCCATTCGAGCCAGATCCACGGATCGAGCGCAGCGCTGGTAACGACCGCGACGATCACGGTCGTGGCGATGGCCGACAGGATGGCGCGCCAGTTGCGCGACGCCAGCAGCACGACCGGCATCAACAGCACGAATTGCGGCTTGTAGGCGAGCAGGCCGAGCAGGACGCCGGCAATGACGGGATGGCGCGCGAGCAGGCGCAGTCCGCCGATCAGCAAGGCCGCCGAGAGAAAACCGTTCTGGCCGGTGATCGCGTTGATCAGCGTCGTCGGCGCGGCGAGCAGCGCAAGGCCCGACAGCGAGCGCCAGTCGCGGCCGAGCGTCGCCAGGCCATGCAGCGCGAACGTCACCGAGATCCAAGAGACATAGGCGACAGGCAGCGCCAGCATCCCCAGTGGGATCAACGCCAGCAGGAAGGTCGGCGGGTAAGGATAGGGAAATCCGCCGCCGCCGAGGGCGGGATCCAGCGTCTGCTGGTAGCGCGCGAGCGCGACAGGATCGTAGATGCCGGCGCCAGACAGCGCGGCATACTTGCCGAACGACCACAGGCCGAAGAAGTCACCGAACGCCGGCTGCGGCGAGGACAGCGCCCAGCTGACGAGATAGGCGCCATTGTAGAGCACGAGCGCGACCAGCACGATCAGCAGCGCGCGCCGGTCGCGCATCTCGGGGTGGGCTGCGGATGAGATCGCGGTCATGGGAGCCTGTCGAGGCAAGGGTGTTCGGCGCCATCGGCGCAGTCGTGGCGTAGGGTTGGTCGATGCCGTCACGCGATCACGCGCACGCGGTGCCCCTCCAACCCTGCCAGGGCTCGCTGCACGCCGTGTTACCGGTCGTCCGGATGACCAGGCGCGATCTCATCGTGCCTAACGACAGGTAAAATCGCCGCGGGGGCCGAGTGACCTCGGTTGGGGGCCGGCGTCGCCGCCGCATCAAGCAACGTTCTCGCCCCAAAACTTTCTTGTTGCTATTTTTCCGAAATCATGGTTTGATCCGTGCATCCCGTCCTCATGCAGAGGGGCGTACGCGTCGTCACGATACGTAGAGGCGGGGAGCGGTGGCCGCGGGCCTGTCAGGTGCTGATGCGCTGGACGATTGGCAGCTCGCGGACGTTCAAGCCGTGTGGTCCTGGCGCCCCGAAGCTGGCGCCAAGCCTGCGTGACATCACGTGTCGCGCTGGTGACGGGGGCAAACAAGCCGGTCCCCGGGGAGAGCGCGGAGCAGACGTTCAACCCATCGCGCAGGGAGGGCCGGGTCTGTCCGGCTGAACCTGTGGTACCTGCCGCCTGCATTTTTTTCGCAGGCGGGCCACGGGCCTCAGTCGGGGCCCGGCCTTCCCTGCGCCCTTTGCGCCGTTGCAAAAGGGCCGACTGATCGCAAGCCTCGGGCACGATGTGCCGCGAGAATGCAAAGCCTTGTCCTTATTCTGTCGTCAGTTGTTTGAAACGTGAATGCGTCTTCTCGCCCCGCTGTCGTCCCGGACAAGCCGTGACGCGCGCCAGCGCGGCACGGCGCCGATCCGGGACCCATACGCCGCGGCGGTCGTGCCGGGCAAAGGGCCAATGACCAGTGCGCCTCAAACCATTCCCTGGGGGTATGGATCCCGGCTCAAGGCCGGGACGACAGAAGGGGGCGGCGATACAGCGAGGCCTCCACCAACCGTCGATGATGCAGGAGGGCGCCGTGTTATCAGCTCAATGCGCCTCGTCCCAATTATCAGCCGCGCGTGCGTCGACGTGCAGCGGGACCGACAGCAGCACGGCCGGGAACGGCGCGTCCTGCATGACGTGCTGCACGACCGGCAGAGTTGCCGCGACCTCGTCGTCCGGGACCTCGAAGATCAATTCGTCATGCACCTGCAGCAGCATCTGAGCCGACAGCTTCTTTTGCGCCAGCGCCTCTTCCACCCGCGTCATGGCGCGGCGGATGATGTCCGCAGCCGTGCCCTGCAGCCGCGCGTTGATCGCGGCGCGCTCGTTGAAGGCGCGGACCGAGGCGTTCGACGCCTTGATCTCCGGGTAATGGCACTTGCGGCCGAACAGCGTGACGACATAGCCGTTCTTGCGGCAGAACTCGCGGGTCTCGTCCATATAGTCGCGGATGCCGGGGAAGCGCTCGAAATAGCGCTTGATGTAGGCCGAAGCCTCCTCGCGGGCGATGCCGAGCTGGTTGGCGAGGCCGAAGGCGGAGATGCCGTAGATGATGCCGAAATTGATCGCCTTGGCCCGGCGGCGGACTTCGCTCGGCATGTCCTTGATCGGCACGCCGAACATTTCCGAGGCCGTCATCGCGTGGATGTCGAGCCCGTCCTTGAACGCCTGCTTCAGCACGGGAATGTCGGCGATCTCCGCCAGCAGCCGCAGCTCGATCTGCGAGTAGTCGGCCGACACCAGCTTGTGGCCGGGTGCGGCGATGAAGGCGCGGCGGATCTTGCGACCGTCCTCGGTCCGGACCGGGATGTTCTGCAGGTTCGGCTCGTTCGACGACAGCCGTCCCGTCGTGGTCGCCGCCAGGGCATAGGTGGTGTGCACGCGATGCGTCTGCGGGTTGACATAGGTCGGCAGCGCATCGGTGTAGGTCGATTTCAGCTTCGAGACCTGGCGCCATTCCAGGATCTTGCGCGCGAAATCGTTGCCTTGCTCGGCGAGGTCATCGAGGATCGATGCGGATGTCGACCAGGCGCCGGTCTTGGTCTTGGTGCCGCCCGAAAGCCCCATCTTGCCGAACAGGATGTCGCCGATCTGCTTGGGGCTGCCGACATTGATCGGCTCGCCGGCCAGCTCCTGCAGCTCGGCCTCGACGCGCGCCGCCGTCTGGGCAAAGTCGCCGGAGAGGCGCGACAGCACCTGCCGGTCGATCGAGATGCCGCGCCGCTCCATGCGTGCGAGCACGGAGACCAGCGGCCGCTCCAAGGTCTCGTAGACGGCGGTCATGCGCTCGGCCGTGAGGCGCGGCTTCAGCACGCGCCAGACCCGATGGATGACATCGGCGGCTTCCGCGGAATGCGCGGTGGCGCGATCGATTGCGACCTGCTCGAAGGTCAGCTTGTTCCGGCCGCTGCCGATCAGCTCGCTCTCGCTGAGCAGCGCGTGGGCGAGCACATGCTCGGCCAGCGAGTCGAGCTTGTGCGAGCCGCGTCCGGCGTCGAGCGCGTAGCTCATCAGCAGGATGTCGTCGACATTCGCAAGGATGATGCCGTGTTGCGCCAGCAGCACGGCGAGGAACTTGATGTTGTAGCCGATCTTCAGCAGCCCGGTCGTTTCGAGGATCGGCTTCAGCGCCGCAAGCGCATCGCTTTCCTTGATCTGGTCGGGCGCGAGCCCGGCATCGAACAACCCGCCGCCATCGCCGGCCTGGCGATGCGCCAGCGGGATGTAGCAGGCCTCGTTCGGCGCCAGCGCCAGCGAAAGGCCGCACAGGCTCGCCTGCATCGGGTCGATCGAGCTGGCCTTCACATCGATCGTGACGCGGCCGAGATCGTGCACGCGCGCCAGCCAGGCGTTCAGCTCGGGCAGGCTGCGGACAGTCTGATACTTGTCGCGATCGATCCGCGCGCTCTTGGCCGCCTCCGCCCTGGTCTCGGCGAGACCAGCGGGCGTGCCCTTGCTCATTGCGGACTTGTCTATCCGCGGATCTCCGGTGCGAGGGCTCCCTCCCCCCTTGTGGGGGAGGGTTGGGGAGGGGGGTGCTCCGGAGGGACCGCTCGTGGAGCGCCCCCCTCTCTGACCCTCCCCCACAAGGGGGGAGGGAACGGAGGGAGCAGTGCCTGCGCCACTTTTCAACTGCTCATCCGCCGTCACATCCGCCGGATCGATCTGCGAATACTCCGCGACGCGTCGCGTCAGCGTCGAGAACTCCATCGCCTTGAGGAAGGCGATCAGCTTGCGCGGATCGGGCTCGTGGACGGCCAGATCGTCCAGCGGCACCTCGAGCGCGACCTTGTCGTCGAGCAGCACGAGCTGGCGCGAGATCCGCGCCTTCTCGGCGTTCTCGATCAAAGCCTCGCGTCGCTTCGGCTGCTTGATCTCGACCGCGCGAGTCAGCAGGCCTTCGAGGTCGCCATAGTCGGTGATCAACTGCGCCGCGGTCTTGATGCCGATGCCGGGCACGCCCGGCACGTTGTCGGTGGAATCGCCGGCCAGCGCCTGCACCTCGACCACCTTCTCCGGCGGCACGCCGAACTTCTCGATCACCTCGGCGACGCCGATGCGTCGGTCCTTCATCGTGTCGTACATCGTGACGCAGTCGTTGACGAGCTGCATCAGGTCCTTGTCGGAGGACACGATGGTGGTGGTGGCGCCGCGCTCGCAGGCGAGCCGCGCATAGGTCGCGATCAGGTCGTCGGCCTCGAAGCCCGACTGCTCCAGGCACGGCAGGTCGAAGGCGCGGACCGCCTCGCGGATCAGCGCGAATTGCGGGATCAGGTCGTCGGGCGCCGGCGGCCGGTGCGCCTTGT
Organism: Bradyrhizobium sp. SZCCHNS3002; assembly: GCF_032377435.1. NCBI lineage: Bacteria > Pseudomonadati > Pseudomonadota > Alphaproteobacteria > Hyphomicrobiales > Nitrobacteraceae > Bradyrhizobium > Bradyrhizobium sp. SZCCHNS3002. The sequence goes on along the minus strand of NZ_JAUHHY010000002.1, from coordinate 61,404 downwards.
AGTCGGCATAGATCTTGTTGCGGAACGTGACCTCGGACTTGTCGAACACGATCGCCAGATGCGTCGGCCGGTCGGTCTCGGGCATGTCGCGCAGCAGCTTCCACAGCATGTTGCAGAAGCCGAGCACGGCATTGAGATTCAGACCGTCGGACTTGCGGTTGAGCGGCGGCAGCGCGTGATAGGCGCGGAAGATGTAGGACGAGCCGTCGACCAGGAACACATGATCGCCTTTGGCCGCGCCCTTCGCCAAATTCTTGGCGGCGGCAGGCACAGGGGCGGCGGGCGTGGCGGCGGCTTTCTGGGGAGCTTTGGGCATGGCCGCAATGTAGGGAATTTGGCCGGGATTGACACCCTCGGAACGGCAGAATCCGGCGCGTTCCCCACGCAAATCGGCGCCGGCTGCGAGCCGTGCTCGCGCCAAAAACTCCGCTGTCGTCCCAGGCAAGCCCCGACGGCGCGAAGCGCTGGCGGGGCGCCGACCCGGGACCTACACTCCCAGGCGGTGATGAGGCGGCATGCTGGAGCCACAGCGTGCCTCACATGGAGGACGGCGGTTATGGGTCCCGGGTCTTCGCCCGGGACGACACCATGGATGTGGCTACTCCGCCGGCTGCAACACAGCCTTCGGCTTTGGCGGCGCGATCCAGAACGCGATCGGGCGTTCGAACAGGAAGCGGGCGCCGGTACGCAGCGCGAGGCGCCAGATCGCGAGCGCGCCGAGCACGCCGGCGATGGTGACGAGCAGCGAGATCGTTCCGATGTCCGTGATGATCCCGGTCTTCAGCAGCACCGTACGCGTCGCCGCCATCGGCAGGAAGAAGGCGAGATAGATCACGATCGAATGCTCGCCGCAGAACCGCAATGCGTTGAGGAGCTGCGCGCGCGCCAGCAGCGTGCCGGCGATGATGATGGCGACGGCGCCGGCATAGCCGAGCATGAGGGAGACAGCCGGCCACTCGCTGACGCCGAGGTTCACCAGCGACTGGTTGATGACAGCCCAGGCGAGCAGGCCGATGATCGCGAGCATGGGCTGCGCGCGGGCCCGGTCCGACACTGCGAAGATGTAGGTCGCGAACAGATAGCCCGAATAGATGTAGACGAAGCGGGCGCAGAATTCGTCGATCACGGTCCAGCCGGTAACGATGTGCGCCATTTCGAGGCCGGCCGCGATGCCCCAGATCACCGGCGCCGGCAGCCTCCGTGTCAGTTTGATGACGACGAAGAAGATCGGCAGCAGATAGATGAACCACAGCGTGCCGAACGGCTCGATGAAGGATTCCAGATACATATAGCCGGCGTGCGGCCAGCCGGACGCGGCGGCGAAGCCGGGCGCCTTGAAGCCGAACTGGATGGTCACCCACAATACGTAGAAATAGGCGAAATGCACGACCTTGCGGTCGAGATAGGTGCGCCAGTCGCGGTTGATGACCAGTGGCAGAAACAGGCCGGAAATCAGGAAGAAGTCGGGCATCCGGAACGGCTTGGCGAAGGCGACGACGGCGTGCATGAAGCCGGTCTCGCCGGCGGCGAGCTCGACGCCCAGCACCGAATGCATCATCACCACCATGATGATGCAGATACCCTTGGCGTAGTCCACCCAGTCGATGCGCGTCTCGGTTCCGGCCGTTTTCGGCGTACCATTCGCGGTCATGCTGTCCCTCTTTGGCGCGGAGCTGCCGCATTGTCGGGCAGAGCCGTTAATACTCCTCTCTGTCATCCAAACGTCATGCCGTTTTCTAAATTCCCCTTGAACCGCAAATGGTTTAAGACGCGAAAGTATTAACCTTGAAGGATGGGTTTCGATGCGAATTGCGATGATCGGCACGGGCTATGTGGGTCTGGTGTCCGGTGCCTGCTTCGCCGATTTCGGTCACCAGGTGACCTGCGTGGACAAGGACGAGAGCAAGATCGCCGCGCTGCATCGCGGAGAAATCCCGATCTTCGAGCCCGGGCTGGATGCGCTGGTCGCGGCCAACGTGAAGGCCAAGCGGCTCGATTTCACCACCGATCTCAAGCAGCCGGTCGCGGAAGCCGACGCCGTGTTCATCGCGGTCGGTACGCCGTCGCGGCGCGGCGACGGTCACGCCGACCTCACCTACGTCTATGCCGCGGCGCGCGAGATCGCCGCGTCGCTCACTGGCTTCACGGTCGTCGTGACCAAATCGACCGTGCCGGTCGGTACCGGCGACGAGGTCGAGCGCATCATCCGCGAGACCAATCCGGCGGCCGACGTCGTGGTCGCCTCCAATCCGGAATTCCTGCGCGAGGGTGCGGCGATCCGCGACTTCAAATGGCCCGATCGTATCGTGGTCGGTACCGACGATGACCGCGGTCGCAAGGTGCTCGGCGACATCTATCGGCCGTTATCGCTGAACCAGGCGCCGGTCATGTACACGGCGCGGCGCACCGCCGAGCTGATCAAATACGCCGCCAACGCGTTCCTCGCGACCAAGATCACCTTCATCAACGAGGTCGCCGATCTCGCGGAGAAGGTCGGCGCCGACGTGCAGGAGGTGGCGCGCGGCATCGGTCTCGACAACCGCATCGGCGCCAAGTTCCTGCATGCCGGTCCCGGCTTCGGCGGCTCGTGCTTCCCGAAGGACACGCGCGCACTGATCAAGATCGCGCAGGACTACGATACGCAGTTGCGCATCGTCGAATCCGTCCTGGCCGTCAACGACAACCGCAAGCGTGCGATGGCGCGCAAGGTGGCGCATGCCGTCGGCGGCAATCTGCGCGGCAAGACAGTCGCTGTGCTCGGCCTCACCTTCAAGCCGGAGACCGACGACATGCGCGAGGCGCCGTCGATCCCGCTGGTGACCGGGTTGCTCGACATGGGCGCCAAGGTGCGGGCGCATGATCCCGTCGGCATCGAGCAGGCCAAGAAGGAGCTGCCGGAGATCGCCTATTACGATGATCCCTATGCGTGCGCGACGGGCGCCGATGCGATCGTGCTGGTGACCGAATGGGTGCAGTACCGCGCCATGGACCTCGATCGCCTCAAGGAGGTGATGGCCAGTCCTGTCGTCGTCGACCTGCGCAACGTCTACCGCCCGGACGAGATGGCGGCGCACGGCTTCGTCTACGAGAGCGTGGGCCGGCCGTCGGTGAAGGGCGCGTGATGCGGCGTGCGTGACATGGCGTTGTCATACCCCGCGAGGGCGGGGTATCCAGTACGCCCGATCTTCGTCATCTGCGAGATCTGCGTTTACTGGATGGCCCGCCTTCGCGGGCAATGACGGGTTCGACGATTGCCGCTTCGCTTCGATACACCGCTGCCCATCGATGCCGTGCTGGACGAACTGTCCGGCACGCTCGCACGCAGCAGCACCGCCGTGCTGGTGGCGCCGCCTGGTGCCGGCAAGACGACCCGGGTGCCGCTGGCGCTGCGCGATGCGCCGTGGGTCGGGACCAACAAGATCATCGTGCTGGAGCCGCGCCGGATCGCCGCCCGCGCCAGCGCCGAGCGGATGGCGAAGTCGCTCGGCGAGCGTGCCGGCGAGACCGTCGGCTATCGCGTACGATTCGGCTCGAAGGTCTCGCGCGCGACCCGCATCGAGGTCGTCACCGAAGGCATCTTCACCCGGCAGATCCTCGACGATCCCGAGCTCACCGGCGTCGCCGCCGTGCTGTTCGACGAATTCCACGAGCGCTCGCTCGATGCCGATCTGGGCCTCGCTTTGGCACGCGATGCGCAGCAGGGCTTGCGCGAGGATCTCCGCATCCTCGTGATGTCGGCGACGCTCGACGGCGCCCGCGTCGCCAGCCTGCTCGGCAATGCGCCGGTGGTCGAGAGCGAAGGCCGCGCCTATCCGGTCGAGACGCGCTATGTCGGCCGCAAGCCGGATGCGCCGGTCGAACGCCAGATGGCTGAGACCATCGCGGCCGCGCTGCGCGCCGACGCGGGCTCGGTGCTGGCGTTCCTGCCGGGGGCCGCCGAAATCCGGCGCACCCAGACCATGCTGGCCGAGCGCGTCCACGATGCCAGCGTCGAGATCGTGCCGCTGTTCGGCGCGCTCGATTCCGCCGTGCAGGACCGCGCCATCTCGCCCGCCCCGAAGGGGCAGCGCAAGGTGGTGCTGGCGACCTCGATTGCCGAGACCTCGCTGACCATCGAGGGCGTGCGCATCGTGGTCGATTCCGGCCTCGCCCGGGTGCCGCGCTACGAGCCGGACATCGGCCTGACCAGGCTGGAGACGGTGCGGGCTTCGCGCGCCGCCGTGGATCAGCGCCGCGGCCGCGCCGGCCGCACCGAGCCTGGCGTCTGCTACCGGTTATGGGACGAGCCGCAGACGGCCTCGCTGGCGGCCTATACGCAGCCGGAAATTCTCAGCGCCGACCTGTCCTCGCTGGTCCTCGATCTGGCGCAATGGGGTGTCAGTGACCCCTCCACGCTGAGCTTCCTCGATCCGCCGCCGCAACCGGCTTGGAAGGAGGCGAGGGACCTGCTGCGCGAGCTCGATGCGCTCGATGCCAATGGCAGGCTGACCGACGAGGGCCGGCGGCTGCGGGCGCTGGCGCTGCCGCCGCGGCTGGCGCGGATGATCGTCGATGCCGCCGACCACGGCGCGGCGGCGCAGGCCGCCGACATCGCCGCCATCCTGACCGAGCGCGGGCTGGGCGGCGACAGCGTTGATCTCGAGGTGCGGCTCGATCAGTTCCGCCGCGACCGCTCGCCGCGCGCGCAAAGTGCCCGCGACCTGGCGCGGCGGTGGGCGCAGCAGGTGTCGTCCGCGTCCGCCCGCGCCGGAGAAGCGGACATCTCCACCGGCCTGATGCTTGCCTTCGCCTTTCCCGACCGGGTCGCGCGTAATCGCGGCAATGGCAGCTTCGTGCTCGCCAACGGCCGCGGCGCCGCCGTCGACCCAGCCTCGTCGCTGGCGCGCGTGCCCTATATCGCGGTCGGTGAGCTGACCGGAACGGCGGCCAACGGCCGCATCCTGCTGGCGGCGCCGCTGGCGATCGAGGACATCGAGCGCCACTTCGCCGCGCACATCGAAGCCAAGGACGAGATCAGCTTCGATCAAAACGCGATGGCGTTGCGGGCGCGCCGACGGCGCAAGCTGCATGCGATCACCATGGCCGATGCGCCGGTCGCGCTGACGCCGTCGGAGGAGACCGCGCGCATCTTCGCGGAAGGGATCTGCGCGGCCGGGCTCGACCGGCTGCCGTGGTCGAAGGCCGCCAGGCAGTGGCGTGACCGCGTCACCTTCCTGCGCAGGGCGGAAGGCGACAGTTGGCCTGACCTGTCGGATGCGGGCCTCGCCGAGCGGCGCGAGGACTGGCTGGTGCCGCTGCTGTCCGACAAGACCGCGCTCAAGGACATATCGCCCGGCGACGTCTCCGATGCCGTGATGGCGCTGCTGCCCTGGGATCTCCGCGCCCGGCTCGACCGAGAGGCGCCGACTCATTTCGAGGCGCCGACCGGCACGATGCTGGCGATCGACTACGAGGCCGAGCAGGGGCCTACCATCGCGGTGCGGCTGCAGGAGCTGTTCGGCCTGAACGTCCATCCCTCGATCGCGCGCGGCGCGGTGCCGCTGGTGCTGGAGCTGCTGTCGCCGGCGCAGCGGCCGGTGCAGGTGACGCGCGACCTGCCCGGCTTCTGGCGCGGCTCCTATGCCGCGGTCCGCACCGACCTGCGCGGCCGCTATCCACGCCATCCCTGGCCCGACGATCCCGCCCATGCCGAGCCGACCCGGCGGGCCAAGCCGCGGGGGACATAGCTCATGCAAATTGTACCGCCGCCGTCGTTGTCGTTAACGCTTCACTCATCGTTTTCGCCAAAATGGCGGCGGCAGCCGGTCGCTCGCAGTCGCCCGTCAGCGGCTTTGATGGTCAAATCGGTTGCGGGGTAAAGTCGGGCGTTTGCGTCATGCGTAACATAATGATCTTCGCGGCCGTTCTCGTCGGTCTCGGCACCTTCATGGCGCAACTGGCCGATCGCCTGACCCCGGCGTCGGCATCCGCGACGCCGTCGGTGCGCGCGGCCGCGGTGGACCCGTCGGCTGCGAGCCAGCGCAGCCTGAGCATTCCGACCGACCGCCGCGGTCATTTCCGCGCCGACGGCCGCATCGACGGTCAGCGCATCAGCTTCATGGTGGATACCGGCGCCTCGATGGTCGCGCTGAACGAGAGTTCGGCCGCCCGCTTCGGCCTCCGTCCGGCGCGCGGCGACTACACCGCCACCGTGACCACGGCGAACGGCACCGTGAAGGCGGCCCGCGCCAGGCTCGCGATGGTCGAGCTCGGCGAGCTCACCGTGCGCGACGTCGATGCCCTGGTGCTGCCCGATACCGCGCTGTCGGAGAACCTGCTTGGCCTGTCCTTCCTGTCCAAGCTGAAGCGCTTCGCCTACGCCAACGGCCAGATGGTGTTGGAGCAGTAGGCTGCGCCTTCACCGCATCTTGGTGCATGCAGTGACGGCCCCCATATACCGGCAGGCGGATTGGTTCAGCGGACGGGGCGGTCCCGCCTGATTGTTGCCTGCATTCATCTGCCTTCTGCCATTGTCGTCCGACGTCGTATCAGGCACGACTGCATTCTTCCGTTGATGTGATTTCCCGAGGCCGTCTCCTGATGTTTCCGAAACCCAAGCCCGTCCTGGTTCCCAATACCTACGCCTTCGAATCCGAGCCGATGGTGAAGCCGACGGGCTTCCGCGAATATGACGCGCGCTGGCTGTTCAACAAGGAAATCAACTTGATGGGGGTGCAGGCGCTCGGCATGGGGCTGGGCGCGCTGATCGCCGAACGCGGCGTCCAGCGGGAGATCGTGACCGGGCACGATTTCCGCGGCTACTCCGCCTCGATCAAATACGCCCTGATCTCGGGCCTGATGGCCGCCGGCTGCAAGGTGCACGACATCGGCCTTGCGGTGACGCCGATGGCCTATTTCGCCCAGTTCGATCTCGATGTGCCCTGCGTCGCCATGGTGACCGCCTCGCACAACGACAATGGCTGGACCGGTGTGAAGATGGGTGCCAACCGCCCGCTCACCTTCGGCCCCGAAGAGATGACCCGGCTGAAGGAGATCGTGCTCAACGCCGAGTTCAAGAACGCCGGCGGTGGATCCTATCAGTTCCACGAGAATTTCCCGGCGCGCTACATCGCCGACCTCACCAGCAGGCCGAAGCTGAAGCGCAGGCTCAAGGTCGTTGCGGCCTGCGGCAACGGCACCGCCGGCGCGTTCGCGCCTGACGTGCTCGAGGCGATCGGCTGCGAGGTCATTCCGCTCGACACCGAGCTCGATCACACCTTCCCGAAATACAATCCCAATCCCGAAGACATGGAGATGCTGCACGCCATCCGCGATGCCGTGCTCGCGCATAAGGCCGATGTCGGCCTCGGCTTCGATGGCGACGGCGATCGCTGCGGCGTAGTCGACAACACCGGCGAGGAGATCTTCGCGGACAAGGTCGGCGTGATGCTGGCGCGCGACATGTCTGCGATCCACAAGGACGCGCAGTTCGTCGTCGACGTGAAGTCAACCGGCCTGTTCATGACCGATCCCGTGCTGCAGGCGCAGGGCGCGAAGACGGCGTATTGGAAGACAGGCCATTCCTACATGAAGCGCCGCACCAACGAGCTCGGTGCGCTTGCCGGCTTCGAGAAGTCGGGCCACTTCTTCTTCAACCGCCCGTTCGGGCGGGGCTATGACGACGGTCTGGTCTCGGCGATCGCGATCTGCGAGATGCTCGATCGGGCGCCGGGCAAGTCGATGGCCGACCTGAAGGACGCGCTGCCAAAGACCTGGTCGTCGCCGACCATGTCGCCGCATTGTGGCGACGAGGTCAAATACGGCGTCGCCGACGCCGTCGTGAAGCACTTCCAGGCGCTGCAGCGGCAGGGCGGCAAGGTGGCGGGGCAGCAGATCCGCGATCTCGTCACCGTCAACGGCGTCCGCGTCACGGTCGAAGACGGTAGCTGGGGTCTGGTGCGGGCCTCATCGAACAAGCCCGAACTCGTGGTGGTGGTCGAAAGCCCGGTGTCCGAGCGGCGCATGCACGACATGTTCGAGGCGGTCAACGAGGTGCTGCGGACGCATCCCGAAGTCGGCGCCTACAACCAGACGATCTGAGGCCGCGTTGATGATATCCCGCTAGGGTCGATGCTCGCGCCGATCCCATCCCATTCGATGGGATCAAGCGGCCCTCAGGGAGCTCAGGAACTGATCGACCTCGGATTTGAGCCGGCTCGATTGCGAGGTGAGTCCGTTCGCGGATTCCAGCAGCCGCGAGGCGGCGCTGCCGGTCTCGTCGGAAGCGCGGGTCACGCTGCCCATGCTTTGGCTGACCAGCCGCGTGCCTTCGGCCGCCTGCTGTACGTTGCCGGAAATTTCCCCGGTGGCGAGGCCCTGCTGCTCGACCGCGGTGGCGATCTCCTTGGAGATGTCGTCGATCTCGGCAATCGTTCCCCCGATCGCCTGGATGGCGGAGACGGCGTCACCCGTTGCGCTCTGAATGCTCTGCACCTGGCTGGAAATTTCCTCGGTGGCCTTCGCGGTCTGGTTGGCGAGCGCCTTGACCTCGCTTGCCACGACGGCAAAACCCTTGCCGTGCTCGCCGGCGCGCGCCGCCTCGATGGTGGCGTTCAGCGCCAGCAGGTTGGTCTGGCTGGCGATCGTCTGGATCAGCGTCACCACCTCGCCGATCTTCTGGGTGCCGGCAGCCAGGCTCTCGACCACCGTGTTGGTGCGGCGAGCTTCGTCCGCCGCTTTCGCGGCGATCTCCGCCGACCGCGTCACCTGCTGTGAGATATTGTTGATCGACGCGGTCAGCTCTTCCGTTGCGGCAGCGACCGTCTCGACATTGGTCGACGCCTGTTGCGAGGCGCCGGCCGCGGCCGACGTCTGGCGCGAGGACTCCGCGCTGCTCCGGCTCATCGACGAGGACAGGCTCTGCATCTCGTTGGCGGCGACGGCCACCGCCTCGACGATGCCGCCGATCTTGCGCTCGAAGCCTTCGGCGAGCTCGCGACGGGCAAGGTCCGCCTGCTGCTTGACGCGTTGCTCGGCCTCGAACCGCTCGGCGTTGGCGCGCGCCTCGGCAGCGATCGCCGATTCGGCTTCCGCGGTCTTGCGCGCGCTGGTTTCGAACAGCTGCGTCAGCTTGAGCGCAAGGGCGATGAGAACACCGGCCTCGATCAGCAGGATGACCGCATGCAGCACAACGCGGCCGAAATCAGCGCCGCCCGGGTAGATCGCTGCAGGAAACACGAAGTTCAGGACCAGATGATGAAGCGCGACGGCGACCGTGCCGGCCAGGATCGGCCGGTAGTCGCAATATGCGACCAGACAGGCGAGCGCGGCGAAAAAATACATGTGCAGGTCGATCTGCCAGGCATGTCCGGACATCTGGTAGACGAGCACGGATACGCCGCCCATGACGGCGACTGCGACGGTGAGCTGGGTCGACAAGGCGTCGCCGGCGCTGCGCCAGGAAAGGGTTGCCACCACTGCCATGACGACCATGAGCATGGTCGGCATCAGCCAGTCGCCGCGCGACAGCCCGATGATGAGGGAGAGCGGAACGTGAACCCAGAGCATCGCCAGCAGAAGCTTGCTGGTCGTGTGCCGGAGGGTTGCCAGATCGCTGGTCTCGACGTTCATTTCCGATTCCCCCAAAGAGATCATTTTGCAAAGCAGGCAGAGACCGCCTGCGGATCGATGATGAGCCAGGCTCCGGCCTCGCGCAGCCGCGCCGAGCCGTCATGTTCGCCGGGACGAACGACCAGCAGCGATGAAATGGCCGTTGTGCGCACGAGCGCGGCGTCAGCCGAGGCCGCGGCGAGCATCGCGTGTTGCGCGCTCCACCAGGGTGGGAAAGCGACGGCCACGATTTCGCTCCCCGCGCGCACTTGGAGTGACAGCGCGGCGACCGCGACAAAGCTCGCGATCAGAAGCGCCGTGGCATTGAGCCACGGGCGCGAAGACTGAGGTATGGTTGCACCGGACGTCATCGCATCCAAGAATAGAGGGATGGGAATAACTTCCGGTAAACGTTCGTTAGGGATGACGACTGAGATTGGGGACGCTAGCGCTGCAACATCGAAGCGGCCCGGAATGCTCGGCTCAGACCGGCGGCACCGGCAGCGCCGTGACCGACTTGATCTTCTCCATGGCGAAGCGCGAGGTGACGTTCTTGAGGGGCACCGCGCTGATCAGCTTCTTGTAGAAGACATCGTAGCTCTGCATGTCCGCAACGACGACGCGCAGCATGTAGTCGACGTCGCCGGCCATCCGGTAGAACTCCATCACCTCCGGCATCGAGCTGACCGCCTCGGCGAATTTGCGCAGCCAGGCCTCGGAATGGTCCGCGCTCTCCACCGACACGAACACGGAGATGCCGAGCCCGATCTTGTTCTGATCGACCAGGGCCACCCGGCGCAGGATCACGCCATCGGCCTCCAGCCGCTGGATGCGCTTCCAGCACGGTGTCGACGACAGTCCGACCCGATCGCCGATCTCGGCGACGGACAGCGATGCGTCCTCCTGCAGGACCATCAGAATCTTGCGGTCAATCGCATCGAGCCGGCGATTGGCCTCGGAGCCTTGGGCGGCGAAATCGGTCATGGAGAAATTTGTTCCATATGAAGGCTATATGACCCACATATAGAGAAAATCGTTCCAAGACAAGGGTTGGCCGTTCAGCCCTTTGCGGCCGGGGCTGACGGTTTCCGCGGCGGGGTGGGGTGGTTTCCTGCTACCGCTCGTCGTTCTCTTTCAACCAGCGGCCGACCAGATGATGAGCAATGGCGAACGGATGCGGTCCTGCCAAGCCATCCGGATGCTGCCGCAGCAGCATCTGCCGGGCCTCGTCGCGGCTGAACCAGCGCACGTCCTCGAGCTCGGTGCGGTCGATGACGATGTCTTCGTTGAGTGCCCGGGCGCTGCAGCCGATCATCAGCGACGACGGGTAGGGCCAGGGCTGGGTCATGTAATAAGTCACGTCGGTGCAGCGAATGCCGGATTCTTCGAACACCTCGCGCCGGACGGCGTCCTCGATCGTCTCAGCCGCCTCGACGAAGCCGGCGAGGCAGGAATACATGCCGGTCGGAAACTGCTTCTGCCGCCCGAGCAGGCACTTGTCGCCGGAGGCGACCAGCGAGATCACGACCGGATCGGTGCGCGGGAAATGCTCCGTCTTGCAGCTCGGGCATTCGCGCTTCCAGCCGCCCTCGCGCATGGCGGTCTTGGCGCCGCAATTGGCGCAGAAGCCGTGGCGCTGATGCCAGGACACCAGGGACTTGGCCATCGCGATGGTGGCGAGCTGGTCGACCGGGATCGCGCCCTGCATCGCCATGCCGCGCAGCTCGGTCACGGACACGTCCTCGCGCCCGGCGAGCTTCTCGACCGCGGCCGGCGAGATGCCCATGCCGAACACGGCCGCTCCGTCCTGCAGCCCGAGGAAGATCGTTCCCGGATTGGCACCGAACTTCAGCGCCTCGTCGATCGACAGCAGCGCGCGCAGCTGGTCGCCCTCGCGCTTCAGCACCAGCGAATCGCGATGCACGACATAGGCCCGCGTCGACGGCTTGCTCTCGAAGGCAATCAGCTTGTCGTCGTGGAAGCGCAGATGGGCGGCGCGATCGATCGGATGGCCGACGAAGGCCGGCTTGCCCAGCGGAAACAAGTCGAATGGCGACATCTCTCACCCTAGCCAGATCTTGCGCCTGATAGCGCTGATGAACTGCTGCACCTCCTGCGCATCGTGGGGCACAGGCGGCGCGGCGCCCCACACCGGTCGCGGCCAGGCCACGTCACTTGTGCGTCGCGCGATGATGTGGACGTGCAACTGCGGCACCATGTTGCCGAGCGCGGCGACGTTGAGTTTGTCGCATTTGGTGATCTCTTTGAGCGCGCGTGACGCCCGCGTGATCTCGGTCATCAGCTGCGCCTGCGCGACCTCGTCGAGATCGATGATCTCGACCGCGCCCTCGCGCCGCGGCACCAGCAGCAGCCAGGGATAGTTCGCGTCCTTGATCACCAGCACGCGGGACAGCGGCAGGTCGCCAATGTCGATCGTATCCTTCGCAAGTTGCGGATGCAGCGACCAGGCTGATTCGGGCATGCGGCGGTTCCTGGCGGATGGTCAGGCGGGAGCTCGACGGCACCTAAAGCCTTTCCGAGCTGCGGCACAAGCCCGCGGGGCGGTAGAGCGGGCCGGCGAAGCTCGCGCTTGCTTTCCGGACCATTTGGCCCCAAATAGGCAGCGGGAGATTGGCGGTGGACGAGCCACTCGCCAACCGGGTCAGGTCCGGAAGGAAGCAGCCCTAACGAGGTCCGGATCGGGTCGCTCGTCAGTCTCCTACCTGTTTTTTCGAGCGAATCGCGCAAAGATGGCGGGGACCCCGCGCAGGGCGGGCGCTCGACCGCGCTCCGGTTGATTGCGTCGAGGCTGATGGCGTCGACGATCGCGATCGATGCCGGACTGGAATGCTCACTTGCGGATCGCTCGATGACTGACGCTGGCGCCCCACCTGTTCCGCCTGACAGCGCCGACGCTCCCGCCAAGCCCTACCGGGTGCTGGCGCGCAAATACCGCCCCTCCAGCTTCGCGGATCTGATCGGCCAGGAGGCCGTGGTGCGCACGGTCTCGAACGCGTTCGAGACCGGCCGGATTCCGCAGGCCTGGATCCTGACCGGCGTCCGCGGCGTCGGCAAGACCACCACCGCCCGCATCCTCGCCCGCGCCCTGAACTACGAGCTGCCCGACGGTTCGGTGAAGGGCCCGACGATCCACATGCCGGTGCTCGGCACCCATTGCCAGGCGATCATGGAAAGCCGGCACATGGACATCCTGGAGATGGACGCGGCGTCCCATACCGGCGTCGACGACGTCCGCCAGATCAACGACAGCGTCCGCTATGCGCCGGCCAGCGCGCGCTACAAGGTCTACATCATCGACGAAGTCCACATGCTGTCGACGGCGGCGTTCAACGCCTTCCTGAAGACCTTGGAGGAGCCGCCGGAGCACGCCAAGTTCGTGTTCGCCACCACCGAGATTCGCAAGGTCCCGGTGACGGTGCTGTCGCGCTGCCAGCGCTTCGACCTGAGGCGGGTCGAGGCCGACGTGCTGATGAAACATCTTTCGGGCATCGCGACCAAGGAAGGCGTGACGATCGAGCCCGAGGCGCTCGGCATCATCGCGCGCGCCGCCGAAGGCTCGGTGCGCGATTCCTTGTCGCTGCTCGATCAGGCGATCGCGCACAGCGCCGGCGAGGTCCGTGCCGACGATGTCCGGCAGATGCTCGGCCTCGCCGACCGCACTCGCGTCATCGACCTGTTCCACCATCTCGCCAGCGGCGACATCGCCGCCGCCTTCAAGGAATTCCGCGAGCAATATGACGTCGGCGCCGACCCCGTGGTCGTGCTGTCGGACCTGGCCGAGTTCGTGAACTTCGTCACCCGGGTGAAGGTCGTGCCGGCCACGGCTGACAACGTCGCCTTCAGCGAGACCGAGCGGCTGCGTGCGCGCGACTTCGCCACCAAGCTGTCGATGAGGGTGCTGTCGCGGATGTGGCAGATGCTGCTGAAGGGCATCGCCGAGACGCAAGGTGCGACGCGCCCGGCTGCAGCGGCGGAAATGGTGCTGGTGCGGATTGCCTATGCGGCCGATCTGCCGACGCCTGACGAAGCCATTCGGATGATCGACCAGAACGGTGGTGGCTCGCCGATCGTCACGAACGGCGGCGGGGCGCGTCCTGCGCCGGCATCCACCATGAGCGCGGGAACGCCGCCTGTGATGACGTCGGCGCCGATGCAGGCGCCGCGCGCGCAAGGCCCGACGCTCGCCGCGGTCGGCGGTTCGATGCGCCCGCAGGCGATGTCATCGCAGCCGTCACCGGCATCGCAGGACCAGCCCGCGCTGCGCTTGGCGAGCTTCCAGGAACTCGTCGCGCTGGCCGGCAAGAATCGTGACCTGATCACCAAGAGCGCGCTGGAGATGGACGTGCGGCTGGTCCGCTTCGAAGAGGGACGGCTGGAGATCGCGCTGGAACGGACGGCGCAACGCTCGCTTGTCTCGGACCTCGGCCGCAAGCTGGAAGACTGGACCGGCCGGCGCTGGACGGTGATCGTTTCCAACGAGCCGGGTCAGGCGACCTTGCGCGAGCAGAATCTGCGCGCCAAGAGCGAGCGCGAGGCGGCGGCGGAGGCCGATCCGCGCGTACAGGAGATCCTGGCGCGGTTCCCGGGCACCAAGGTGGTCGAAGTGCGCCGGCTCGCCCCCGAGCCGCCCGAATCGGACGCCAGTGCTGTCGAGCCGCCCGACGAGTCCGACGATGACGATTTCTAGAGCATGATCCGGAAACGTGGAAACCGGTCTTCCGAAAGATCATGCTCAACAAGAAGGCTGATGATGAGGTGCTCCGATGGCTGACTTTCTCGGCATGATGAAACAGGCGGCGCAGCTGCAGACGAAGATGCAGGAAATGCAGGAGGAGCTCGGCAACGTCGAGGTCGAGGGCATCTCGGGCGGCGGTCTGGTCGCCGTGCGCATGACCGCCAAGATGGACGTGAAGAGCATCAAGATCGATCCGTCGCTGCTCAAGCCGGAGGAGGCCGAGATCCTGGAAGACCTGCTGGTCACCGCGCACGGCGACGCGCGGCGCAAGGCGGAAGCCGCGATGCAGGAGAAGATGCAGGCCATCACCGGCAAGCTCGGCCTGCCGCCAGGCTTCGGTTTTGGTTAGTTGACCCGATGACATTCGTGAACTGATGGCCGTCGCCGGTCCTGAGATCGAACGCCTGATCCAGCTGCTTGCGCGCCTGCCCGGCCTCGGGCCGCGCTCGGCGCGGCGTGCCGCGCTCCATCTGATCAAGAAGCGCGAGGCGCTGATGGTGCCACTCGCCTCGGCGCTGCAGGTCGCGATCGACCGCATCCAGGTCTGCAAGACCTGCGGCAACATCGATACCCAGAATCCCTGCACGGTGTGCACCGATCCGCGGCGCGATCCCGCGATGATCGTCGTCGTCGCCGATGTCGCCGATCTCTGGGCGCTGGAGCGCGCCAAGGCCTCGAACGGCCGCTATCACGTGCTCGGCGGCACCTTGTCGCCGCTCGACGGAGTCGGTCCGCAGGACCTCACCATCGACGCGCTGGTGCAGCGCGCGCATGCGCCGGAGGTGCAGGAGATCATCCTCGCATTGAACGCGACGGTCGATGGCCAGACCACCGCCCACTACATCACCGACCTCCTGCAGGAGGCGAACGTCAAGGTCACGCGGCTGGCGCATGGCGTGCCGGTCGGCGGCGAGCTCGACTATCTCGACGAAGGCACGCTCTCGGCCGCGATGCGGCAGCGGACCTTGTTCTAGGCACAGACGAAAGTGGAATGATGACGAAACGCGGATTCGGCAAACGGCTGGCTTTGGGCGCGATTTGGGTGGCGCTCTCGGCTCCGTCCGTCCTGGCGCAGCAGAGCGAGACACCGCAGAAGGTCGGCAAGCCGCTCAATGCTGGTGACGTGCTGTCCGGCGAGCTGAACGCGCTGAAGCTGAAAGGCGCCAAGCCGGGCCAGCCCTCCGCCGCCTATCAGATCACCAGCGAGCCGCGCCGCCTGCCGCCGCCGAGCGGGCTGTGCAATCTCGAGACCGGCCCGGAGACGTTCCAGCTCGTCACCGCGAACACGGCGCAGGCGTCGCAGCTCAAGGGGCTGCTCGGCAAGCAGATCGCGGTCAAGGTCGACGAGATCGCCTGCGCGCAGGATGCGGGACAGATGAGCGAGGCGGTCGTGACCAAGTGGAGCTTGGTGAAGCGTTGAGGCCGCTGGGAGCATTCACGCGAATGCAACGCCACGATTTCCGCTGTCATCGCCCCGCTTGACCGGGCGATCCAGTACGCCGCGGTCTCGCGGTCGATCGCCGACGTCTCCGCAATGCCGGATCACCCGCCTTCGCGGAGGATGACAGTCTAACTCCAGGCGGCAGCTAGACCTTCACTGGCCCCAATTCATCGAAATGCCCGCGCCGCTGCAGCCAAGCAAGCAGCACGAGGCTCGGGATCGCGACGAGCGCGCAGATGACGAAGAATGTGGGCCAGCCGGTCGCCTTCGCCACATAGCCCGCGCCCGATGACAGATAGGTTCGTCCAACCGCGGCGAGTGCGGTGAGCAGCGCATATTGGGTCGCGGTGTGCAGCGGATTCTGGCACAGCGCAGAGAGATAGGCGACGAAGATCACGGTGCCGATCGCGCTGGTGAAGTTCTCCGCAGAGATCGCCAGCGCCAGCGCCCATTGATTGACGCCGACGATGGCGAGCCATGAGAACGACAGGTTGGCCAGCGCCTGCACGATGCCGCCGATCCACAGGCTGGTGGCGAGCGAATAGCGCCGCGCGACGAAGCCGCCGGCAAAGCCGCCGGCGAGCGTGGCGGCGAGGCCGACGCCTTTCACGATCGCGGCGTAGTCGACCTTGCTGAAGCCGAGATCGATCACGAACGGCGCGGTCATCGTGCCGGAGAAGGCGTCGGTGAACTTGAACAGCACGACGAAGGCGAGCGCCGTGAGCGCATCACGTCGGCTGAGGAACTCGACGAAGGCTCCGGCGGCCGCATGCATCACGCGGGTGAGCGCGGTGTCCGCGCCCATCGCGGCCTCCGCCTGCTGCGACTGTGCCGGCTCGGTCGCCGCGAGGGCCGTGATCGTGCCAATCAGCACCATTCCGGCCATCGCGACATAGCCCCACATCCAGGACGACGGACGCGTCAACCCCGAGTTCTCGAATGCACTGACCACCACCAGCGCGCCGGCGGTCGAGACCAGCATGCCGATGCGGTAGGCGGCGACATACGCCGCCATGCCCGCGGCTTGCTCGCTCTCCGGAAGGCTCTCGACGCGGAAGGCATCGACCACGATGTCCTGGGTCGCCGACATCGCGGCGACCAGCAGCGCGGCCAGCGCGACCATGAACGGCGCATGCGCCGGGTCAGTCACGGCCAGCAGCAGGATGGCCGCGATCAGCAGCAATTGCGCGAACACCAGCCAGCCGCGCCGCCGCCCGAAGGCGCGCGTCAGCAGCGGCACGTGCAGCGCGTCGACCAGCGGCGCCCAAAGGAATTTCAGCGTGTAGGGCGTGCCGACCAGCGCGAACAGCCCGATGGTCCCGAGATCGACGCCGAGCTCGCGCATCCAGATCTGAAGCGTCGAGCCGGACAGCGCCAGCGGCAGACCCGAGGAGAAGCCGAGGAACAGCACCACGAGCACGCGCGGCTGCAGGTAGACGGCCATGCTCTCGCGCCAGGTGGGGGCGGGCTTGGCCTCAGGCTTTGCAGCGGTTGCTCTGATGTCGGAGGCGGCGTCAGGTGCGGTCATCGGTGGGTGGTAGCAGATCTGGACAGCTTTCGCGACGCCGCGGTCATTCCCCCGCCTGCATCCGCCCCGCCAGCGGAAACAGGTCCGGCGTCGCGCCCGCGCCCGGCGCAATGCGCGGAGAGTCCGCCGGCGCATCCGGCTTGCTGAAATCGAGCTCCTCGATCCGCGCGGCGCGCTTCTCGATCTTGTCGGCGGAGATGAGGATCTGGCGGATGTCCTCGCCGACATCGCCAAAATGCTTCTGCAGCTTGAGCACGCGCTCGCGCAGGCGGCCGAGGTCGTCGCCCAAATGGATCACCTCGTTGCGGATCTGGTCGGCGGCGTCGCGGATGCGCGCATCCTTCATGATCTGCTGCATGACCTGGATCGCGAGCATCAGCAGCGACGGCGACACCAGCACGACACGGGCGCGATAGGCTCTCTGGATGACGTCGTCGAAGCCGTCATGGATCTCGGCGTAGACCGATTCCGACGGCACGAACATCAGCGCCGTGTCCTGCGTCTCGCCGACCACGAGGTACTTCTCGGCGATGTCGTTGACGTGGCGCAGCACGTCGGTGCGCAGCCGCTGCGCGGCGGCGCGCTTCTCCTCTTCGGTTTCGGCATCATGCAACGCGGTCACGGCTTCCAGCGGAAACTTCGCGTCGATGCACAGCGGCCTGGTGTCGGGCAGGAACACGACGCAGTCCGGCCGCTTGCCGCTGACGAGCGTGTACTGGAAGGCGTAGCTGCCCTTCGGCAGCCCGTCCTGGACGATCGCCTCCATGCGCGCCTGGCCGAATGCGCCACGCGACTGCTTGTTGGCGAGCACGTCGCGCAAGGTCGTGACCTGTGTCGTGAGCTCGCTGAGATCGCGATGCGCGTTGTCGATGATGCCGAGCCGCTCGTGCAGCACGCGCAAGGAATCCATGGTGTGGCGCGTGGTCTGCTCCATCGATTGGCCGACGCGATGGGTGACGGCGTCGAGCCGCTCGTTGACGCTGCGCGCCAGGTCCACCTGCCGCCCGGCAAGCAGCTGCGCCATCGCGTCGACCCGGCCGGAGGCCTCGCTCTGCACCCGGATCATCTCGCCGAACCGCTGTTCGATCTCATCGGCGCGTATCGCCTGCTGGGCCGCGAGCTCGGCGCCGCGCCGGCCGGAGCGCACCACGGCCGCGACGATCATCAGCAGCAGGAGCAGAACCAGCACGCCAAACCCGATCAGCGCGTCGCTGGCGCGCACGGGCAGATCGCCGATCATGACGACGACAGGATTGAGGGACTGGCTGGCGGTCATCACCCCCCATCTATCCGATTCGCAAGAGCTCGCGAACGAAGAGAGAACATTTATGGTTAAGGCCGGGTAAAGAATCATGGTTAACGAGACATTGAAATTCATGGTTAGCGAAGTCTTAACTGCGGGCCATCACATTGACCGCGCCGGTTCCGCGGCTTAAATCGCGCGCCATGTCCCTAAGAGAAATCATCATCCTGCCGGACCGGCAGTTGCGGCTGGTGTCCAAGCCGGTCGAGAAGGTCACGCCGGAGATCCGGCAGCTGGTCGACGACATGTTTCAGACCATGTACGACGCGCCAGGCATCGGGCTCGCAGCGATTCAGGTCGCGCAGCCGCTGCGCGTCATCACCATGGATCTGGCCAAGCCCGACGCGAACGGGGAAGGCAAGCGCGAGCCGCGCGTCTTCATCAATCCGGAGATCGTTGCCAAGTCGGACGAGCTGTCGGTCTACGAGGAAGGCTGCCTGTCGATCCCCGAATATTACGAGGAGGTCGAGCGGCCGGCGCGTGTGCGCGTGCGCTTCACCGATCTCGACGGGCTGGTCCGCGAGGAGGATGCGGAGGGGCTCTACGCCACCTGCATCCAGCACGAGATCGACCATCTCAACGGCGTGCTGTTCATCGACTATCTGTCGAAGCTCAAGCGCGACCGCGTGATGAAGAAGTTCACCAAGGCCGCCAAGCGCGCCGGCGAGTAACGATCAACTCTCTCCTCCGTCATGCCCGGGCTTGACCCGGGCATCCACGTCTTGCCTCTCGCGTTGGCATTGCGACGTGGATGGCCGGGACGAGCCCGGCCAATGACGGCAGGATGAAGCCTTGAGGGGCGCACCAGATGCCGCTTCGCCTGATCTTCATGGGCACGCCGGATTTCGCCGTGCCGACCCTGCTCGAGCTCGCCGGCCACGGCCACGAGATCGTGGCCGTCTACACGCGCGCGCCGAAGCCGGGTGGCCGCCGTGGCTTGGCCTTGGTCCCGACTCCGATCGAGACCGAGGCGCGGCGGCTCGGCATTCCCGTGCTCACGCCGAAGACGCTGAAGACCGAGGACGCGCTGGCTGCGTTCCGCGCCCACCAGGCCGACGCCGCCGTCGTCGTCGCCTATGGCATGATCCTGCCGCAGGCGATTCTCGATGCACCAAAACTCGGCTGCTACAACCTCCACGCCTCGCTGCTGCCGCGCTGGCGCGGCGCTGCGCCGATCAACCGTGCCATCATGGCAGGGGACGCCGAAAGCGGCGTGATGGTCATGAAGATGGATGTCGGTCTCGACACCGGCGACGTCGCGATGGCGGAGCGTCTTGGTATCACCGATGCGATGACGGCGTCCGATCTGCACGATCGCCTGTCGCGGATCGGCGCCGACCTGATGGTGCGCGCGATGGCCGCGCTGGAGCGGGGCGGGCTGACGCTGACGAAGCAGGCCGAGGATGGCGTGACCTATGCGGCCAAGATCGAGAAGGCCGAGGCGCGGATCGACTGGACGAAGCCGGCGCATACGGTGCTGCGTCACATTCACGGCCTGTCGCCGTTCCCCGGCGCCTGGAGCGCGGTCATGCTCGATGGCGAGGCGGTGCGTTTGAAGATCCTGCGCTGCGCGCTCGCCGACGGCCGGGGCGAGCCGGGCGCCGTGCTCGACGAGCAGCTCACCATTGCCTGCGCCGACGACGCCATCCGCGTGACCGAGCTGCAGCGCGCCGGCAAGGGCCCGATGAAGGCTGCGGATTTCCTGCGCGGCACGCCCGTCGCGCCGGGCCTGCGCTTCGGCTGACCAATTCAGCTCGTCATGCGCGGGCTTGACCCGCGCATCCATCTCGCGAACAAGCTTCGTCCATGGATGGATTGCCGGGTCAAGCCCGGCAATGACGGCCAAACGCGATCGAGGCGATGCCCCGCTACAAGCTCACCATCGAATATGACGGCGCGCCGTTCTGCGGCTGGCAGCTGCAGGCGACCTTGCCGTCGGTGCAGGGCGCGCTGGAAGCGGCGGTGCAGGCGACCTGCGGCGTGCCGACGCGCGTGCACGGTTCTGGCCGTACCGACGCCGGCGTCCACGCCATGGGGCAGGTCGCGCATTGCGACATCGCCAAGGAGTTCCGCCCCGACAAGCTGCGCGACGCACTCAACGCGCATCTGCGGCCGAACCCGGTTGCGGTGCTCCATGCCGAGATCGTACCCGACAGCTTCGAAGCGCGGTTCTCCGCGCGGAAGCGCCACTATCGCTATCGCATCGTCAATCGCCGCTCCAATCTTGCGCTCGAGGTCGGTCGCGTCTGGCGCGTGCCGCAGCGGCTGGATTCGGAGGCGATGCATGCGGCGGCGCAGCGGCTGCTCGGCAGGCATGATTTCACGACCTTCCGCGATGCGGAATGTCAGGCGAAATCGCCGGAGAAGACGCTCGATCAACTCGATGTCGTGAGGGACGGCGATGCGATCACCATCCTCACCTCCGCGCGCTCCTATCTGCATAGCCAGGTGCGCTCGATGGTCGGCTCGCTGGTGTGGGTCGGGCAGGGCCGCTGGACCGCAGATGATCTCGCCGCCGCGCTCGCCGCGCGCAATCGCGCCGCCTGTGGCGTCGTCGCGCCACCGGAAGGGCTCTATCTCGTGAAGGTCGACTATTGAGGTCGTTCCCGCGTGGAACCCGGCCCGTCGCGTACCGCGACGGGAGGCTGTCCTAATTAGTTGCTGCTTCGAGTTGCGCGATAGGCCTCATTAACTTCAAATTGAATCCCTCCCTGCTATCCGGACCTCAGGCTGCTCTCCAGCGAGGTCGATCGTGCGCATTCGTCAAGTCTTCCTGCTCTCTCTGCTGCTCGGGGCTGTCATCGGCCTGCTCGCCACCGTGCTGTTCGCCTGGCAGCAGCTGACCTCGCTGCAAGCGGCCCGGACCGCGGGCGCCGATGCGCAACTGCTGGCCGCCATGCTGCGGCTCCCGGAAAAGCTCAATGTGGAGCGCGCCTGGATCAATCCGCGACTGGCATCGGCCAACCCGGCGACGGCGGAGGAGCTCGCGGGGCTCAAGAAGATCACCGGCGGCTCCGATGAGGCGCTCGCCAAGGCGCGCAGCCTGGCGCAGCTTCGCGAGGACGTCGCAGCGCTCGATTCGATCGAGCAGAAGCTGCGCACGCTGCGCGGCGCGGCGCTCGATGCCGTGGCCGAGCCCAAGGCGTCCCGGTCTGAGGCTGTCGTCCGCGACTACGTGCCGCAGATGTTCACGGTCCAGGAAGCCACCGGCAGCCACGTCGAGGTGATCGTGCGCCGGATCAACGCGGCCAACCCCGCCGTCGGCCAGGCCGCACGGCTCGCCGTGATCGGATGGGATCTGCGCGATTGGGCCGGCCGCGCCACCACGACGCTCATTCGCATGATCGCCACCAAGCAGCCGATGGCCGGCGAGCCGGCCGAGGCGCTCGCCGCGTTCAAGGGACGCATTGAGCGGATCTGGGCGACGGCTAAGCTTGCCGCTGCCGAGATCGATCAGAAGCCGATCTTCGCGGCGATGACCGGGGTGGAAAACGGCTATTGGGCGCGCGGCGGCGAGCTGTATACGTCGCAGGTGGCGCCGAATCGCGGCAAGGTGCTCGAGCTCGACCCCGATCAGTTCCTGCGCTCGCTGTTTCCGATCCTCGACACCATCCTGCCGCTGCGTGATGCCGCGCTGACCGAGGCGCTGCGCCAGAGCGAGGCCGCGATCGGCGACGCCCAGCTCCGCTTCGTGCTGGCGCTCATTCTGCTCGTCGTCAACATTGCTGCCGCTGCGCTCGGAACACTCTGGTTCAACGCTCGGGTCATCAAGCCTCTGTCCAACCTGACCGAGCTGATCGGGCGCATCGCCAGCGGCGCGCGCGACGTGGAAATCGCCTACCGCGACCGCACCGACGAGGTCGGTACGCTCGCCCACGCCATCGGCGTTCTGCAGGAGATGTCGGCCGAGGCCGATCGGCTGGCGTTGCAGGGTGCTGATGCCGAGGCGCGGCGCGATGCGCGGCGGCAAAAGATCGAGGCGCTCACCCGTCGCTTCGGCGACGTCATCGACACGCTCTGCGGCCGGTTGAGCGACGCCGCCAGTGGCCTGAAACTCTCGGCCGAGACCCTCGACGGCTCCGCCAGCACCACGGCGTCACGTGCCACCGCCGTGGCCGATGCGGCGGCGCAGGCAACCTCCGGCGTCAACACAGTCGCGGCGGCCTCCGAGGAGCTCGACGCCTCGATGAAGGAGATCACCCGGCAGATCGCGGAAGCCGCGTCGGAATCCTCCAACGCGACCAGCCAGGCGCTCGACACCACCGACAAGGTCCGCACGCTGGCCGGCAGCGCGACACGCATCGGCGACGTCGTCCAGCTCATCCGCGCCATCGCCTCGCAGACCAATCTGCTGGCGCTCAATGCCACGATCGAGTCGGCGCGCGCAGGCGAGGCCGGCAAGGGTTTTGCCGTCGTCGCATCCGAGGTGAAGAGCCTGGCGTCGCAGACCAGCAAGGCCACCGAAGAGATCGAGAGCCAGATCGCCGCGATTCAGGACGAGACCGGCAGCACGGTCGCTGCAATCGAGAAGATCGCAGCCGTGGTGAATACGATCAGCGGCGTCACGGGAGCTGTCGCGACGGCCGTGGCCGAGCAGAGCGCTACGACACGCGAGATCGCCCGCAGCGTGCAGCAGACGGCGAGCGGTACCAACGACGTCTCGTCGTCGATTGCGCTGGTCAGCGCGGCCGCAGCCGAAACCCGCGGCTCGGCGCGCTCACTGCTCGATTCTGCTGCCAGCCTAGCCGGCCAGGCGACGGATTTGCGCCGCGAGGTCGATCAGTTCCTGGCGGAGGTGAAGGCCGCCTGATCGGAGCGGCACGCCGCTCACGCGAAGTAGCGATCGAGAATGCCGCGATAGATCTTCGTCAGGGTGGCGATGTCGGCGACCGAGGCGCGCTCGTCGATCTGGTGCATGGTCTGGCCGACCAGGCCGAACTCGATCACCGGGCAGTAGCTCGAGATGAAGCGCGCGTCCGAGGTGCCGCCGGTGGTCGATAGCTCGGGCTTGCGGCCCGTCACGCTCTTGATCGCGGCAACCGCGAGGTCGGTGAACGGTCCGGGCTTGGTCAGGAACACGTTGGAGTTCGACGGCATCCAGTCGATGCGGGCGCGGATGCGGTTGCCGCAAGCCTTGGCCAGCCGCTGCTCGACAAGCGCGCGCAGCGACTCCTGCGTATGGCAGTCGTTGTAGCGGATGTTGAACTTCGCCCGCGCCAGTCCCGCGATGACATTGGTCGCGGTGTTGCCGACGTCGACCGTGGTGAATTCGAGGTTCGACGGCTGGAATTGCGCGCTGCCATGGTCGAGCGGCTCGTCCGAAAGCGCGACGATCAGGCGCGAGATATCCGGGACCGGGTTGGAGGCGCGGTGCGGGTAGGCGACGTGGCCCTGCTTGCCCTCGACGATCAGGGTGCCGGACTGCGAGCCGCGGCGGCCGATCTTGATGCAGTCGCCCATGACTTCTTGATTCGACGGCTCGCCGAGCACGCAATGGTCGAAGCGCTCGCCGCGCTCGGCCGCCCATTTCAACAGCTTGATGGTGCCGTTGATCGAGACGTCCTCCTCGTCGCCGGTGATCAGGAACGAGATCGAGCCCTTCGGCCGTCCACCATTGTCGCGCAGATAGTCGAGTGCAGCCGCCACGCTGCAGGCGATGCCGCCTTTCATGTCGACGGCGCCACGGCCATAGATGTAGCCGTCCTTGACCTCGCCGGAGAATGCGCCAAGGCTCCATGCAGCCTCGTCGCCGGGCGGCACCACGTCGGTGTGGCCGGCGAACGTGATGTGCGGCCCCTCGGTGCCGATCCGGGCGTAGAGATTGTCGACGTCGGCGGTGCCCGCTTCCGAGAAGGTCACGCGATGGGTCTGGAAGCCGGCTTGCTTCAGCAGGTCCTCGAGCACGCCGAGCGCCCCGGCATCGGCGGGGGTCACGGAGGGACAGCGGATCAGGTCGCGGGCGATGGTGAGGGCATCGGTCATGCCCTCGCTTAACATGGGCGTTCGGGCGGCGGCTAGTGCGGCCGCCCGGACGTGGACGATCAGTCGCGCAGCAGCTCGTTGATCGAGGTCTTGGAGCGGGTGCGCTCGTCGACGCGCTTGACGATGACGGCGCAGGCGGTGGAGGGGCCGATCTGGCCGTTCTTCATCGGCTTGCCCGGCAGCGCGCCCGGCACCACGACGGCATATTCCGGCACCTCGCCGACGAAAACCTCGCCGGTCTCGCGGTCGACGATCTTGGTCGAGGCGCCCAGGAACACGCCCATCGACAGCACCGCGCCCTTGCGCACGACCACGCCTTCGGCAACCTCCGAGCGCGCGCCGATGAAGCAGTCATCCTCGATGATGACGGGACCGGCCTGCAGCGGCTCCAGCACGCCGCCGATGCCGACGCCGCCGGAAATGTGCACGCGCTTGCCGATCTGGGCGCAGGAGCCGACCGTCGACCAGGTGTCGACCATGGTCGCCTCGTCGACATAGGCGCCGAGATTGACGAAGGACGGCATCAGCACGACGTTCTTGGCGATGAAGGCCGAGCGGCGCACGATCGCGCCGGGCACGGCGCGGAAGCCGGCGTCACGGAAACGGTTCTCGCCCCAGCCCTCGAACTTCGACGGCACCTTGTCCCACCACGACGCCTGGCCGGGGCCGCCGGGGATCACGCTCATGTCGTTGAGGCGGAACGACAGCAGCACCGCCTTCTTGAGCCACTGGTTGACGCTCCACTTGCCGTCCGTGCCCCGCTCGGCGACCCGGGCCTCGCCCTTGTCGAGCAGCTCCAGCGCGCTCTCCACGGCGTCGCGGACCTCGCCCTTGGTCGTGGTCGAGACGCCATCACGGGCATCGAAGGCGCTGTTGATGGTGGATTCCAGGGCGGACAGTGACATCGGTCGATCCTCGCTTGGTCCCGGGCCGACCGGGATAGACTTGTAGAAGCTGGGGGCAGGGCGGCTTTTTCCGGGTTTGGGGTAAGGGAGTCAAGGCACCCACCGGCGTCGTCCCGGACAAGCGGAGCGCCCGGCTGTCGCTATTGAGACGACTTTATATCGCGAGCGCCGATCCGGGACCCATAACCACAGGGAGACGTGTTGGGCACATCCTTAGCCACTTGCGTGCCCACACATCCGCCGGTGGTTATGGGTCCCGGGTCAAGCCCGGGACGACACTGAGTTTGTCGGACGCCCATCGCACCTCAGGACCGCCGGCGGCTTCGCTTGTCCGGACGACAGCGAGGGTTAGGCCTTCACCAGCCGCTGCAAGAACCCGGTCAGATCGTCCGTCACATGATCCACATGCGGATCATCGCGGCCCGACAGCTCCCAATCCTCGCGCACCACCTCCTTGGTGCCGTCCGGTACGACGAGCACCGTGGTCATGCCGAGGTCGTGCGGGACGACGAGGTTGCGGGAGAGGTCCTCGAACATTGCGGAGCGCGTCGGATCGACATCGTGCAGCCGGACGAATTTGTCATAGGTCTCGCGCGCGGGCTTCGGTGTCAATTCGGCGGCGATGATGTCGAACACGCCATGGAAATGGTCTGCGATGCCGAGCCGGCTCAGCACCGCGCCGACATGGTCCACCGAGCCGTTGGTCAGGATCAGCTTGCGTCCGGGCAGCCGCTCGATCGCCGCGCCCATCGCCGAGTTCGGCTCCAGCGGCGAATGGTCGATCTTGTGCACGTAGGCCAGGAAGTCGTCGGCATGCACGCCGTGCTCGGTCATCATGCCGCGCATCGTGGTGCCGTAGCGGCGGTAGTAGTCCTTCTGGATGCGACGCGCTTCGTCCGCATCGACCTTGAGCCAGTTGGACACGAATTCGCCGATCCTGGCATCGACCTGCTGCCACAGATTGACGTGATGCGGATACAGCGTGTTGTCGAGATCGAACACCCAGGTGTCGACGTGATCGAAGGCGCGGGGGGACTTTGTCATGTGTGCCTCGGTCCATCATGCGTGGGTTCATTCGGCCACAGTGGCGCGGCATATTCCGCTGTCGTCCCGGCGAACGCCGGGACCCATACCGCGTGATCTGTCTTGAGGCAGGATGGCTGACGCTGGCGGCCCAAACCACGGCCGGTGGCTATGGATCCCGGCGTTCGCCGGGATGACGGCGGAATTTGTTGCGGTATCCCGGGACTCATCGATGCGTCCATCACGGCAACGCAAACCGCAGCGTCTTGCCGCCGCGGGTGATGTCGACCGAAGTGAAGCCGGTGGCCGCGAAGCCGCGGCTCGGGCAGTCGCCCTGCTCGGAGGTCTCGAACTTGTTCTCGCGGGTGCAGAGCTGCACCAGGCCGCCCCAGTTCAGCGGCTTGTTCTTCAGCTTGATGGTGCGGTTCTCATCGTCGACCGCCTCGGCGAAGCTGTAGACCTTCTTCGGCTGTCCGGTGATGTCGGGATGCAGGCACTTGCCGGCATCGATGCGGTACCAGCCGCGGCTGACGACAGTCCGGCCGTCGTCGGTGCCGACCGCGGCCATCACCTTGTGAGGTGTGTCGTTGCACCAGGTCAGGCCGGTCGGCGACGGTGTCTGTACCGCGTCCACCATCGTGGCGAAGAACGTCGGCTGCGAGACGACATCGGAGGACAGGCCTCGGCTCTTCAGAAAGGCGGCGAGCGCGGCCTGCGTCTTCGGTCCGTCGACGCCGTCGATCGGTGAGGCGTCATAGCCGGCGATGCCGAGCAGCCGCTGGATGCCGGCGAGCCGCGCCTGCTCGTCGTCATATTCGGCGCTCTCGGCGAGATAGGCGATCAGGGTGCCGTCATCGGTCTTGCTCGGCGTGACCTGTGTGAAGGCCGCCGGCGTCTGCCCGGTGCGGCACTGCCGGGCGGCGGCGATGACGAAATTGTCGGGCGCCACGCACAGCTGGTCGTTGCCGTTCTCGGCGAGCGGCGACGCGCCGTAGAGGCTGAGCGCACGCGCATGCAAGAGAATGCGGTCGGCGGTCAGCGTCCCCTGCAGCACCACGCGGCAGGTCGCCGGATCGAGCCGGAACCAGCCGCGCGTTGCGGTCGCCGCCTTCTCGTCGATGCCGATTGCGGCCTCCACAACGTAGCTCATGCGATTGCAGAGCTTGAGGTCGGCGCGGGCAGGGGTGGTGAAGGTGAGGAGCGGAAGGAGGACCGTTAGGGCAAGTAAAGCGCGCGCCAGGATGGACTTCGCTCGTCCACCCTCTCCGCCGTCATGGCCGGGCTTGACCCGGCCATCCATCTTTTTGCGAGCACCAGAGAGTAAGGCGTGGATGCCCGGGCCTTCGCCGCGCCGAAGCGGCTTCGGCCGCGCAGGCGGGTCAAGCCCGGGCATGACGACCTTTAATGTGGTGGCGGCCGTGTCCATCACTTGTGGATCAGCGTGCCCGTGCCCTGGTTGGTGAACAGCTCGAGCAGCACCGCGTGCGACACCTTGCCGTCGAGGATGACGACGCCCTGCACGCCCTGCTCGAGCGCGTAGATGCAGGTCTCGACCTTGGGGATCATACCGCCGGAGATGGTGCCGTCGGCGATCAGCTTGCGCGCGTCCTTGATCGAGATTTCCGGGATCAGCTTCTTCGACTTGTCGAGCACGCCGGGCACGTCGGTCAGCAGCAGCAGCCGCTTGGCCTTCAGCGCGCCGGCGACGGCGCCGGCGAAGGTGTCGGCATTGACGTTGAAGGTCTGGCCCTCCTTCGAGGTCGCGAGCGGCGCCAGCACCGGGATCAGCTCGTAGCCGATCAGCTGGTTGAGCAGCGTGAGGTCGACCTTGTCCGGCTCGCCGACGAAGCCGAGATCGACCACCTTCTCGATGTGGCTGTCGGGATCGACCATGGTGCGGGTCGCCTTGACCGCGCGCACCATGTTGCCGTCCTTGCCGCACAGCCCGACGGCCTTGCCGCCGGCCTCGTTGATGTAACCGACCAGCTGCTTGTTGATCGAGCCGGCCAGCACCATCTCGACGATCTCGATGGTCGCGGCATCGGTGATGCGCAGGCCGGCCGCGAATTCCGAGACGATGCCGAGGCGCTTGAGCATGGTCGCGATCTGCGGCCCGCCGCCATGCACCACCACCGGGTTGATCGCGGTCTGCTCGAGCAGCACGATGTCGCGCGCAAACGCCTTCGCGGTGTCCTCGTCACCCATGGCGTGGCCGCCATATTTGATGACGATGGTTTCGTCGTCATACTCCTGCATGTGCGGGAGCGCTTCGGACAGGATGCGGGCCTGATCGAGCGGGCTGATGGTGGTCGCGTCGGTCATGTCTGGGAGGTCTCGGCTGTCGGGGGCGTCGCGCCGCGTTCTAGCCGATTGGAGCCCGCGGCGCAAAGCGCCGGATCAGGCCCGCCGCGGCCACAGCGCGCAGACCGCGAGTGCCAGCCAGCTCGCGATCTGCAGGCTGCCGCCGATCGGTGCTGCGAACGGAAACAGCCGGTCGCCGGTGAACTGCCGCATCAGGAGGTCGCCCGCGAACAGGGCTGGGCCGAGCACGAAGCCGATCGCCGTGGCCAGGCCGATGCGCCTCGCGACGACGCTGCGTTCGGCCAGCGCAATGGTGCCGAGCAGGGCGCAGGCATGGAACAGCAGCATGGTCGAGGCGGTCGCGAGCCGCGATGCATCGGGATCGTGCGCGGCCTTGGCCGCCAGCGCGACGCCGGCGGCGCCCATCAGCCCGGCCATTGCGACCAGGATTCGCCACGGCGTCATCATGTGCTCCGCTCTTCCAGCAGCCGCACCATGGCGGCGCGCAGCTCCGGCATGCCGGTGCCGGATCGTGACGACGTCGCCAGCACCTGCGGGAACGCCGCCGGATGCTTGGCGAGCGCGGCTTCGGTCTCGGCGATCCGGCTTGCGAGCTCGGCCGGCTTGATCTGATCGGCCTTGGTCAGGACGAGCTGATAGCTGACGGCGGACCGGTCCAGCGTCTTGAGGATCTCCTGATCGACTTCCTTCAGCCCATGACGGGCATCGATCAGCACATAGACGCGGGCGAGCGAGGCGCGGCCGAGCAGGAATTTGTGGATCAGCTCGGTCCAGGACGCGACCTTGGTCTTCGCCGCGGCGGCATAGCCATAGCCGGGCATGTCGACCAGCCGCAGCGGCGCATGCTCGGGCCCCTCGAAGAAGATCAGCTCCTGGGTGCGGCCCGGCGTATGCGAGGTGCGCGCCAGCGCGTTCTGGCCGGTCAGCGCGTTGATCAGGCTGGATTTGCCGACATTGGAGCGGCCGGCGAAGGCGACCTCGATCGCCCCCATCGGCGGCAGGCTTTCGATCGACGGCGATGCGTGCGTGAAGCGCCACGCCTGCGCAAACAGCTTGCGGCCTTTCTCGATCAGGCGGTCGTCTGCATCGGCGCTGGTGGTCATGACAAGCCTTCGCTCTTTGTCATGCCCGGGCTTGACCCGCCTGCGGGGCCGAAGCCCCTTCGGCGCGGCGAAGGCCCGGGCATCCACGCCATTGCGCGGGATATCAAAACGTGGATGGCCGGGACAAGCCCGGCCATCACGGTAGATGGTTCGTTGCTTCAGCAGCTCACACCGCCTTGGTCGTCAAGCCGCTTTTTTTCTGAACGTGCCGCGGATGTTGTCGAACAGCTCCACCTTGACGCCGTTGCGGCGCATGATGAAGCCCTGCTGCAGCACCGACAGCGTGTTGTTCCATGCCCAGTAGATCACGAGACCGGCCGGGAAGCCCGCGAGCATGAAGGTGAAGATCAGCGGCATCCAGTTGAAGATCATCGCCTGGGTCGGATCGGGCGGCGTGGGGTTCAGCTTCATCTGGAACCACATCGTGATGCCCATGATGATCGGCCAGATGCCGAGCGCGAGGTAATGCCCGAACAGCGGCAGCTGGGTCGGATCGAAATGCAGGAGCCCGAACAGCGTGAACAGATTGGTCGGATCCGGCGACGAGAGGTCCTTGATCCAGCCATAGAACGGCGCGTGTCGCATCTCGATGGTGACGAACAGAACCTTGTAGAGCGAGAAGAACACCGGGATCTGCAGCACGACCGGCAGACAGCCGGCGACCGGGTTGATCTTCTCCTTCTTGTAGATCTCCATCATCTCCTGCTGCTGCTTCATCCGGTCGTCCGGATAGCGCTCCTTGAGCGCCTGGAGCTGCGGCTGGATCGCCTTCATCTTCGCCATCGAGGCGTAGGACTTGTTGGCGAGCGGGAAGAACAGGAGCTTCACCAGCACCGTCACCAGCAGGATCGAGATGCCGAAATTGCCGAAGAAACGGAAGAAGAAGTCGAGCGCCAGGAACATCGGCTTGGTCAGGAAGTAGAACCAGCCCCAGTCGATCAGGAGATCGAAATGGTTCAGCCCGAGCTTCTGGTTGTAGCCGCCGAGGCCGCCGATCGGGAAGTTGATGCCGACGACGCCGGCCTCCTTGGCGCCGGCGAACAGCCGCGTGGAGACGCTGGTCGAGCCGCCGGCCGGCACCGTCTGCGGGGTCTCGACATAGTCCGTCTGGTAGCGATGCTGGTTGTCGACCAGCTTCGACGAATAGTTCGCCTGCAGGCGGGCATCCGTCATCGGCAGCAGCGCCGCCGCCCAATATTTGTCGGTGATGCCGAGCCAGCCATTGGTGACGTCGAACTTCGCCGCCTTCTCGTCGTCCATCTTCTTGTAGGTGAATTCCTGCAGGCCCTTCTCGCCGAGATAGCCGATCAGGCCTTCGTGCAGGATGTAGTAGCCGGACACGTGCGGCGTGCCGTGGCGCGAGATCAGGCCGTAGGGATACAGCGTCACCGGCGCGTTGCCGGCATTGGTGACGTCATCCTTGATGGTGAAGAGATAGTGGTCGTCGACGGAAATGGTGCGCTGGAAAGTCAGGCCGTCGCCGTTGGTAGTGGTCAGCTTCACCGGGGTCGACGGCGTCAGCGCATTCGAGCCGTCCTGCTGCCAGACCGTGTTCTGGTCGGGCACCTGCACCTTGGCGCCGGCGGCGTTCACCCAGCCGAACTCGGCGTAATAGGGTTCGGCGGTGTTGGACGGCGAGAACAGCACGATCGCCGGCGATTTCGGATCGACCGTCTCGCGGTACTGCACGAAGGCCAGATCGTCGATCCGCGCGCCCTTGAGCGAGATGCTGCCGGTCAGCCGCGGCGTGTCGATCTTGACGCGCGGCGTGGCGGCGATGGCGGTGTCGCGCGGCATCACGCCGGTGCTGGTCACGGCGCCGCCCGGCGCGCTCGGGCTGCCGGTCGCGGTCGCGCCCGGCTGCGGGGTGGCTGACGGCGCGGCGCTGTCGGGCTGGGTTGCCGGCGCCTGCTTCTTGGCGAGCTCGGCCTGCATCTGCGCCTGCGCGCGCTGCTTCTCCATCTGCGGGCCGTTGTAGAAGACCTGCCACAGGATCAGCACGAGGCCGGATAGAATAACGGCGAGGATGGTGTTGCGATTGTCGGTCATCGTTTTCTTATCGTCTCGTCGTTCAATCCGGTTTGCGGGAATGCGCGTCCGGAGCGGAAGCGTTCTGCTGGTTCAGCTTGCGCGGCTGCGGCTTGGCCTGCGGCCGGTCGAGGCGGCGGAGCGTCGCCTGGAGGTCGGCGAGCATGGTCTGGAAATCGCGTGACAGGGCATCCCGCCGGCCGACCAGCACGTAGTCACTGTGCGGCCGCATCGACAAGGGATCGAGCCGTTTCACAAGCTCGCGCAACCGCCGACGGATGCGATTACGCTCCGTGGCGGTGCCATTCTTCTTGGTGACGGTAAAGCCGATCCGGACCGGGCCCTGGTCCGGCCGTTCCCGGCGCTGGACCACGAAGGCAGGGCTGTTCGCCCGCACGCCATCGGCAACGGCGAGGAAGTCCGCCCGCTGCCGTAGCCGATCCATGATGGAAATCTCCGGGACAGACGCCCTGGCTTCAGGCGCTGAGACGCTTGCGGCCCCGGGCGCGACGCGCGGCAAGGACCTTGCGGCCGCCGGTGGTGGCGAGACGGGCGCGGAAGCCGTGACGGCGCTTGCGCACCAGTTTGCTGGGTTGATAAGTCCGCTTCACGGGTCGTTCTCCGCTGACGGGCAATTTGCCAGTTGACAACTTGCCTGCTTGAAATGTCGATTGATGTCCGGTGATGCTTCCGGGCCCGAAATGGACCGCTGCCGGCCCTGAAATCGAGCCGCTCCCGGGCGAGCCGGGTCATCGCGGACGGTTGGCGCGGCTTATAAGGGAGCGTCCCGCCTTCGTCAATCGCGGCAAGGCGTCATAGGCGGTGCAGGGATCGACGACGCCGAGATCCCGTAAAGACCTTCGTCACCAGCCGCGGGTCAGCGTCGCGAACGACACGAGGCAGGACGAGAACGCAAGACCCTGCGCACAAGACCCTGCGCACAAGACCCTGCGCACAAGACGAAGGCAAGAATAGCCTCGGCGCGGCGGGGTTGAAGATGTCAGAGATCGTGCAGTTTTGGGTTCCATTATGAACGATTTGGAAACCGGAACATGAGCGATCCGTAATTTGACCGGACTCCGGTGCAGTCCCATCTTGCGGTCCCGTAAGGGTGGGGGTGTCTCTTACAAGGGCGATACGTGACCGAGAGCGACAACCAGCCGATCCTGGAGCGTCTGCGACCGAAACGGTCGCGCCGGCTCGGCTTGTCTGGAAAGCTGCTGCTGTTGACCATTCCGCTGGTGATGATCGCGGAGGTGCTGATCTACGTGCCGGCGATCGCCAATTTCTGGACCAACCGGCTCAACGACCGCCTGGCGGCCGCCAATACCGCTGCGCTGGTGCTCGACGCCGCACCGTCCGGCATGGTGCCGGATTCGCTGGCGCGGCAGATCCTCACCTCCATCAACGCGCGCGGCGTCGCCATCAAGATGGGCCAGCAGCGCCGCCTGCTCGCGAGCGCCGACCTGCCCGCCTCGATCGACCACGACTTCGACATGCGCGACATGACGGCGTGGTCGTCGATCGTGAATTCGCTGACGATGATGACGGAGACCGGCGATCACACCATGCGCGTGATCGGGCCGGCGCCGGGCCGGGCCCAGTTCATCGAGGTGGTCACCGACGAGAAGCCGCTGCGCAAGGCGATGTACCGGTTCTCGCGCAACCTGCTCGGCGTGTCGCTGCTGCTCGCGGTGCTGACCGCGGCGCTGGTCTATCTTGCTCTGCATTTCCTGTTCGTGCGGCCGATGCGGCGCCTCACCGCGAGCCTCGTCGGCTTCCACGAAAATCCGGAGAGCGTGGCGCGAATCATCGTGCCGAGCCAGCGTTCCGACGAGATCGGCGTCGCCGAGCGCGAGCTTGCCGACATGCAGCGCGACCTCGTCTCGATGCTGCATCAGAAGAGCCGGCTCGCCGCGCTCGGCCTCGCCGTGTCCAAGATCAATCACGACCTGCGCAACCTGCTGGCCTCGTCGCAACTGCTGTCGGACCAGCTCGCCAGCGTGCCGGATCCGCGGGTGCAGCGCTTCGCGCCGAAGCTGATGCGCTCGCTGGAGCGCGCCATCGCGTTCTGCCAGTCGACCTTGTCCTACGGCAAGGTGCAGGAGCCGGCGCCGGACCGCCGCATGGTGGTAGTCGAGCCTGTCGTCGCGGAGGTGCGGGAGACCGCCGGCCTGTCGCCGGATGCCTCGATCACCTGGATCGCGGCGATCGAGCGCGGGCTGAAGATCGATGCCGATCCCGACCAGTTGTTCCGCGTGCTGCTCAACCTGGTGCGCAATGCCGCCCAGGCCCTGGACAGCCTCGCGGCGGATGCGGGCGTGCGCCAGATCCGCATCACCGGCCGCCGCGAGGGCGGGGTGGCGATCCTGGAGGTCTCGGACACGGGTCCCGGTGTTCCGGCGAAGGTGCGAGAGCACCTGTTCGAGGCCTTCCGCGGTGCCGGTCGTCCGGGCGGCTCGGGGCTGGGCCTTGCGATCGCGGCCGAATTGGTCCGGGCCCATGATGGCGACATCCAACTGGTCGAAGGGACCCTGGGGGCCACCTTCCGAATCACGATCCCTGACCGCCCCGTCGAGTTGCAGACTTTCTGGACCGAGCGCGCCAGCGCCTGAACCGGACCGGTCCCACCTGCCATCCCGGCGGCCGATGCCGCAGGCGTCGAGCCCGGAACTCCTGGCGTGTCGGAACGAGCCCGTCCGCTCCGGCCATGCCGAACCGTGCCGGCGCGTCTGCGGAAAAATGGTCGCAAAATGTCCCGCTCCAGCCTTGCCAAGCGGTCTCCGAGCCGTTAGTCAGGGGCCCTTCGCGAGGCCTGCCGGCGTTTGCCGCTCCGGCCTTCCGGGATCCGGCCCCTGGCCCGGAGCCTGCCAAATGCGAAAAACGCGCCCGTAGCTCAGCTGGATAGAGCATCAGACTACGAATCTGAGGGTCGGACGTTCGAATCGTTCCGGGCGCGCCATTTGCCGATGATCCACACCACGTTCAGTTCGCACGACCATCGCTTCCGATCGATGCGTCGATCGGCGGATCTCGGGTGCGCAGGAGAACAATCGTGAGTCGCTTCTGGTCAGAGCTCGTTCATGGGCTGTCGCCCTATGTGCCCGGCGAGCAGCCGCAGATCCCGGGCCTGGTCAAGCTCAACACCAATGAGAGCCCGTTCGGTCCCTCGCCCAAGGCGATCGAGGCCATAAGGGCCGCCGCCGCCGACACCTTGCGGCTCTATCCGGATCCGCAGGCAACGCGGCTGCGCGAGGTGCTCGCGGCCTATCACAAGGTCTCACCCGAGCAGGTGTTCGTCGGCAACGGTTCGGACGAGGTGCTCGCGCATGCCTTCGCGGCGCTCCTGAAGCAACCCGCGCCGCTGCTGTTCCCCGACGTGACCTACAGCTTCTATCCCGTGTATTGTCGCCTGCTCGGCATCGACTACACGACCGTTCCGCTCAATGCCGAGATGCGCGTGCGTATCGACGATTATGTCGGTCGCCCCGGCCCGGTGATCATCGCCAATCCGAACGCACCGACGGGCATCGCGCTGCCGAGCGCCGAGATCGCGCGACTCGCGGCGGCGCGTCGCGACGCGGCCGTCGTCATCGACGAGGCCTATGTCGATTTCGGCGCCGAGACCGCGATTCCCTTGATCCGTGACTACCCCAACCTGCTGGTGGTGCAGACGATGTCGAAATCGCGCGCGCTCGCAGGACTCCGCGTCGGCTACGCGATCGGCGATGCCGCGCTGATCGAAGGCCTGACGCGGGTCAAGGACAGCTTCAACTCCTACCCGCTCGGCCGGCCCGCCCAGGCCGGCGCGATCGCCGCGATCGAGGATGAGGCGCACTTCCAGCAGGCGCGCTCGGTCATCATGAAGAACCGCGCCGACCTCACCGCCGCGCTGGTTCGTCTCGGCTTCGAGGTGCTGCCGTCCAGCGCCAATTTCGTCTTCGCCCGGCATCCTGACCATTCCGGCCAGGCGCTGTCCGCAGCCTTGCGCCAGCGCGCAGTGCTCGTCCGCCATTTCACCGCCCCGCAGATCGCGGACTATCTGCGCATCACGATCGGCTCGGAGACGGAGCTTGCGCGGCTGACGGACGCGCTGCGCGAGGTGCTGGCGAAGAACGGTTGAGGGCCGTGGCTGAGACGACGATCGGTCGGAGCGGATCCGCCACGGCCGGCACACTCTGCGACGTCTGGATGCCCTTGCTCCAAGACATCAGGCCCGAAGCGCGCGCAATCTCCAGCAGCCGGGACACCTGCACGTGAATGTCCGCCGTCACGTCGCGGTCGAGCCTGTCGCGCCAGCGCGCAGGAATGGCCGCCAGCGCGCGTTCCTCGACATCGGGCGCGTCATGCGGAGCCTGCTCACACATAGTCGACGCTCACGTGGTAGTCGCCGCCGATCACGAGGTATTCGCCTTCGCCCTTCAGCGCATGTGACGACAGCAGGCCGTTGAAGAACACGATCTTGCTGACGGGAATCCTCGCGGTGAGAATCATGTCGCCGAAGCAGCCCGCAGTGTCGCGGTCGGAGGAGAACGAGACGAGGTTGTTGAGCCGGACCACCGCCTCGCGCCGTGTCGTTTGCTCCACGATCCAATGCTCGTCGAACGAATTGACGCCGCGATGCAGCGTCAGATGCGTCTCGTCCGGAAAGGCGAAGCGGCGGATCGCCCATTGGCAGAATTCGAACAGCAGATCGAGTTGCACCCAGATTGCATTGTTGTGGAAGCGGCTCGACATCTTCTCCTGGACATAGGTCGTCCAGGCCCGGCTTGCCACGCGTTCGATGATCTCCTTGTGGTAGGACGGACCGAGGCCGAACCGGCTCTCGACCCAGCCCTTGAGCACGGCGCCTTCCGGGCCGTTGCTGTCGAAGCCCCAGCCCTGGATCAGCCGCAGGAAGGACGAGCGGAAACGCCGCTGGCCGCCGGACGTCGTGGCGCGTTGCTCAGGATCGAGGCCGAACATCGCCATCATGTAGGTGGTGAAGGCTTCGCCGGCTTCGGCGAGATGTTCGGCCTGATCGAGCATCGTGAACAGGCTGGGGTTCATCTCCGTGACGCCCCAGATGTGCAGCGGCACCGCGCTGTCGTTGAAGGCACAGCTCGCCAGCCACGCGGAGGGACGCCCGACGAGATTGGTCGAATGGCCGATGCCGCGGTGGGCGCGCTGTGCTGCGTCGTTCATGGCCGGCATGATGCCGTGTGGCAGGCCGAGAGCGCAATCCTCGTGGAGTCGTCGAGGAGCATCAGCCAGATGACCAGCAATCCGCCGGCCAAACCGACCACGGGCAGGACCGCATAGCGCCCGAGTTGCAGGATGCAGATGAGAACCAGGCGCTTCATTCACACGCCCGAGACGCCGTCCTCCGGCCGCACCAGCTTGATGTCCTGCGCTGCGGCCCACGACCAGATGTCCTGGCGCTTCAGCGCGGTTGCCATCAACTCCGGAAACTGGTGCGGCGTGCAGGCGAACACCGGGCAGCCGAGCGAGGCCAGGATTGCGGCATGCTTGCCGTCATAGGCCGGACGGCCGTCGTCGTTGAGCGCCAGCAGCACGATCAGGTTCACGCCCGACGAGACCAGCGCCTTGGCGCGGGCCAGCATCTGCTCGGCGATGCCGCCCTCGATGAGATCGCTGATCAGCACCATGTGCGT
Source organism: Bradyrhizobium sp. SZCCHNS3002 (assembly GCF_032377435.1). Taxonomy (NCBI): domain Bacteria; kingdom Pseudomonadati; phylum Pseudomonadota; class Alphaproteobacteria; order Hyphomicrobiales; family Nitrobacteraceae; genus Bradyrhizobium; species Bradyrhizobium sp. SZCCHNS3002. The sequence continues at coordinate 23,771 of NZ_JAUHHY010000002.1, read as the reverse complement.
CCGCGCCGGCTCGCGGACCAGGCGCTCGCAATAGGCCAGCGCCTGGTTGATGTCGGTGCCGCCGCCGAGCTGCACCGAGAACAGCACCTCGACCGGATCGGCCAGCTCCTCGGTGAGGTCGATGATGTTGGTGTCGAACACCACGAGCTTCATCGCGATCGCCGGGATCGAGGCCAGCACCGCGGCGAAGATCGAGGAGTAGACGACGGAGGTGCCCATCGAGCCCGACTGGTCGACGCAGAGGATCACCTCCTCCAGATTGGTCCGGCGCGCGGCGCGCGCGTGCCCGATCAATGTCTCCGGCACGATGGTGCGATGCTCGGCCTGCCAGTGGCGCAGATTCCTGCCGATCGTGCGCGGCCAGTCGATGTCGCCGGCGCGCGGCCGGCGGGTGCGGCGGCGGCGGTCGACCGCGCCCCGGATCGTCTCGGTGGTGCGGGCGTCGAGCTTTTCCATCAGCTCCTTCACCACCTTGGCGACGACCTGGCGCGCCGTCGCCTTGGTCTTCTCCGGCATCACCGCGCGCAGCGCCATCAGGTCGGCGACGAGATGCACGTCGGCTTCGAGGGCGGCGAGGAACTCCGGCTGCAGCAGCATCTCCTTCAGGCCGAGCCGCTCGAACGCGTCCTTCTGGATCACCTGCACGACCGGCGCGGGAAAGAACTCCCTGATGTCGCCGAGCCAGCTCGCCACGCGCGGCGCCGAGCCGCCGAGGCCGCCACGTCGGCCCCCGCCGCGCTTGCCGCCGGAGCCGGCGTCATAGAGTCCGGCCAGCGCCGCATCGAGCCGCCGATCGCGATCGGACAGGCCGGCCTGGTCGTCGCCGCCGAGCACGAGGCGCCAGCGGCGGTTGCGCTCGGCAGCAGCGTCGTCGCTCATCGATTAGCCTCCTTGATCGGCCGGTCGGCGCCCAGGATGGTCAACAGCAAGGGCAGAGCCGCATCGAAGCCGGCAGCGCTGGCCGACAGCGCTGCGAGCGGCTGCAGCGGACTCGCATCTGAAGTGGAAGCGACGGCCAGCGGCCGCTGCCTGGCCAGCTCGTCGAGCAGGCGCCGCCGCTCGTTGCGGTCGAAGCTCGCGAAGGCACGGCGCATCACCGGCAGCAGGTTGTTGAACGCCTCGTCGTCGATCGCAGCCAGCCAGCCGTCGATGATCCGGCGCAGCATCTGGTCGTGCAGCAGCACCTGGCCGCTCTGGCCGAGAAACCCGTCGAGCCAGTCGCCGGCCTCCAGGGTCGGCACGCTGTGGGAGAGCGCGCGCGACAGTGCCAGCGCGGCCTGCTCCGGTGAGACGATGCCCTGATCGTACAGCAGGCGGCCCGCCAGGCCCTTCACCAGCGGATGCGCTGCCGCATCGGCGGCGACATGCAGCAGCGCGCGGCTCCAGCCGTCGCGCAGGCCGCGATCCTCGATCAGCCCGATCGCGACGTCGAGCCGCGCCAGCCTGCCGCGCAGATCGGCGGCGACGTCGGCTTGCAGGTTGCGGCAGGCATAGACGAGGCCGGCACAGATCGCCTCGACGAGGCTGGTCACCAGCAGGCGCAGCGCCTCGGTCGGCAGCGCCCGCGCGGTGCCGTAGCGCAGGATTTCGGCGAGCGGCGGCACGGCCTCGGTGAGGTCGGCAACGTCGCTGGTCGCAGCCGAGCGCTGTTGCAGCAGCGCGATCGTCGCCTCGGCCGCCTCGCTCAGACCCGCTTCGAGACAGCCGCGCACGAGGCCCGCGACGGCGTTCAACGAGGTCGCCGCCTGTGCGTGGGTGACGGCGGCGTTGCCTGCGGCCTGCGCGACGGTCGTGCCGTGCACCAGCGCCTCGACCAGACGAACCGAGAATTCCGGCTCCCAGCGCAGCCGCCAGTTCTCGCGAAAGGTGCCGCGGCTCTGTCCCGATCCCTGCAACCGTCCCCACGGCACCTGGACTAGCGCGAGGCGATGCAGGAGCTGCGACTTGGCAAGCCCTGCCTCACTGCGCAGGTCGAGCGCGATGTCGGTGTCGAGCGCCTCGGGCTTAAGCTTCAGCTTGCGCTGCCAGCGCGCGAGGTCGGCGGCGAGCGGCATCTGCGGCACGCTGTCGTCGATCTCGCCGACACGTTGCCCGATGATGAGCTGCTGCTCGATCAGGCGGAACGGCGCCGTCTCGCCTTCGCAAAGCGTGGCAAGGCTCGCCTCGCGCATCTCGGCCAGTCCCGGCAAAGCGACGTCGCGCAACGCGGCCAGCGTGATCGCCAGCCGCGACGCCTCGATCACGGAGGCCGTCGATGCCGGCCGGCCATTCCGGCGCAACAGTTCGGCGACGCGCGCCTGCCAGCGGGTCGTGAAGCCGGTAGCGTCGAGCGCGGCGACCTGACCGTGCTGCAATCCTTGCCAGAGATGCGCGTACCAGCCGGGCGAGATCACGCCGGCGCCATAGCCGGAGCTCGCGGCGAGCCGCGTCTCGGTCCAGGGCACCCACGTCGCGGTCACCTTGATCTGCGGCAATCCCTTCAGCAATGCGCGATCATCCTTCAGCGCGACCTTCTTGCGCAGCGCCGGCACGTGCCAGGCGCCGCAGATAACGGCGACCGTGCCGTCCTGCGCGCTCAGCGCCGCTGCGATTTCCAGGCGCATGTGCGCTTCGCGGCGCAGCTCGCGCTGGGCTTCATCGGCCGGCTGATAGGGCAGGGGATCGATCGTCTCGCGCAACGCCGCGATGGCCGCTTCCAGCGCCGCAAAGATCTCCGGTCCATGCGTGCCCTGCTCGACGATCGCGTTCCACCAGGACTCGCTGTCGTCATAGCCGGCGAGCGTCGCGAGATAGGCCAAAGGATCGCGCCGGATCTGTGCCAGCTCCGGATCGGTGGCCTCGGGCTGCTCCTGCGCAGCCGCGTTGGCGTCCTCCGGCGTGGCCTTGCCTTCATCGCTCTCCGGCTTCGCCGCCTTGGCCCGTTCGGCCAGCCGATGCGATGCCGGCAGATCGATGAAGCGGACCGGTCGCTGCTTCGCCAGCGCCCAGCGGATCGCCTGCCATTCCGGCGAGAACACCGCGAACGGAAAGAAGCTGGCGTTGCTCGCATCGTCCTGCGCATGCACCAGCAAGGCGATGGGCGGCACCATCGCCGGCGATGCGGCGAAGGAGATCAGCTCATCGGCATCCGGCGGACCCTCGATCAGCACGACCGCCGGATCGGCGGCGTCGAGCGCCGCCAGCACCGCGCGCGCCGAGCCCGGCCCGTGATGACGGATGCCGAGCAGGTGCAGGCGATCGGACGAAGCTGCGGCCACGTCACATCACTTCGCGGATCGCGCCGTAGAGATCGGCCCATGGCTTGCGCTCGCGCACCACGGTTTCAAGATATTCCTGCAGCACGACCTTGTCCTGCACCGGATCCTTGACGATGGCGCCGACGAGGTTCGCCGCCATGCTCTGTGCGTCGATCACGCCGGAGCCGAAATGGCCGGCCTCCGCCCAGGCGCCGATCGTCACCGCGATGGCCTCCGCCGTCGACAGCGAGCCGGATGGTGACTTCAGCTTCAGCCGGCCGTCGAGCGTCTGGCCGTCACGCAGCTCGCGGAACACGGTGACGATGCGCATGATCTCCTGGTCGGCGGGCGCGATCTTCGGCAGCTCGAGGCCGCCACCGATTTCGCCGACCCGCTTGGTGACGATCTTCACCTCCTCATCGAGGTCGGCCGGCAGCGGCAGCACCACGACGTTGAAGCGCCGCTTCAGCGCCGAGGACAATTCATTGACGCCCTTGTCGCGCGCATTCGCCGTCGCGATCATGTTGAAGCCGCGCCGGGCGTGCACGGCGTCGTTGATCTCCGCGATCGGCATCAGCTTCTCCGACAGCACCGTGATCAGCGTGTCCTGCACGTCCGACGGCATGCGCGTCAGCTCCTCGAAGCGCACGATCCGTCCCGCCTCCATCGCGCGCATCAAGGGCGTCGCCACCATGGCTTCGCGCGACGGGCCCTTGGCGAGCAGCAACGCGTAGTTCCAGCCGTAGCGGATCTGGTTCTCGTCGGTGCCGGCGGTGCATTGCACGATCAGCTCGGACGAGCCGGAGATCGCGGCGGCGAGATGTTCGGAGACCCACGACTTCGCGGTGCCGGGCACGCCCAGGATCAGCAGCGCGCGATCGGTCGCGAGCGTCGCCACGGCGGTCTCGATCAGCCGGCGGTTGCCGATATATTTCGGCGTGATCTCGACCCCCGATTTGGTGCGGCCGCCCATCAGATAGGTCACGACCGCCTGCGGCGACAGCCGCCACTGTGCCGGCCGCGCCCGCGTGTCCTCTTGCGCCAGCGCCTCGAGCTCGTGGGCATGCAATGCTTCCGCGGAGCGGCGCAACTGGCCGTCGGTCGGGCTCGCATCGGCATTTGTCATGGGTGTGCTCCGGACATTTTGATTGCGCGTTACGTCGGCAACGCGAGAACGAGGTCGGCGAAATCCTTGGCCGCCCGCGCGGTGGCGGGGGACAGCGGGGTGAGCGTGGCGATGAAGGCGGGCATCGTCGCGCGCGGCATCAGCGCAGCCATCAGCACCAGCCGGCCGTCGTCCTTCTGCGCCGCCGGCGTCGTCGCGTCGGCGAGGTCCTGGATCGTCTTCTGCCAGACCGGCGACACAAGCACGCGTTCGGCAACCTGCGCTGCGAGCGGCTGGCGGGCCTTCGCCGCGAGCGACATCAGCGCATATCCGTGCAGCGCGTCACCGCCGCAGAGGCGCGCGCCGATGATGCGTAGCACGGTGTCGTCGTCGCCCTCGGCGGCGGCGGCATCCATCAACAGCATGAGCACGCGATGCTCGGATGGCGGCAGCGCCGCGATCAGCGCCTCGGGCGACACGCCGACCGCCGCGGCGAGAGCGGTCAGCTGCAGCCCGCCGAACAGCCGCTCGCGCAACGCCTCGGCCTCCTGCCATTTCAGGCCGTCGGCCGGCAGCTTGAAGGTCACTGTCGACGCCGAGCCGAGGCCGATCTTGGCGAGGAACGAGCCCGCGCGCTGGAAGCACTGAGCGGCCTCGCTCAGCCGGGTGCCGCGCTCGGCGCGTTCGGCGATCCGCGTGAGGAGCTGTGCGGCGATCTGCTTGATGCTGTCGGCGCGATCGGCGCTCAGGCTCTCCAGAAACGGCTGGTCATCGGGGCCGAGGCCGACCATCAGCGCATCGAGCAGCGCAGCGCGGACCGGCGCGGGCTCGCTCTTCCACACCGATTCGATCAGCGCGCGGCCGTCGGCGGGATTGTTGCGGCGCTGCTCCGCGACGAAGGCGCGCCGCTGCGCCTTCGGGAAGGTGGTCCAGTTCTCCAGGGTGATGCGTTCGAAGAACAGGCCCTTCGTCGCGTCGTCATCGGCGTCGGAGGCGATCAGCGCCAGATAGGCGCGCTCGGCGAGGCCCTGGTCCTCGGCGTTGGCCTTGATGTGCGGCACGAGATCCGGCAGATCGAACGGATGCGGCCGGCAGCCCGCGGCCTGGATACGGCGCAGCGCGAGCGGCAACGCGCTCGGCGCGAGCGACTTCTCGACGCTGCGCGCCAGGGCCTTGAGCGCGCGCCGCGCCGGTTCGGGCAGGATGGGCCGCGCGTCCTGGTGCAGCCGCAGGGCGGCATCAGGGACGGGATCGGCGACAGGCGCCGTCGCGCCGGCGAAGCGCTGCCATTGTGCGGCCAGCGCCAGCAGGGGCAGCGCCGGCTCGCGCCCCTGCGGCAATAGTTCGGCCAGCGCAGGCGGCGTTGCCAAGGGCTGCCGCGCCAGGCCAAGCAGGAAGGATTGGCGCAGGCGGGCATGGCTCTGGGGATCGATCGCGCTCGCCATCGTCAGCCCTCGTAATGCCAGCGGCCGAGCGCCGTTTCGGCGGCGAGCACCTGCGCACTGCGGCCGTCCCACAGACACAGCAGCGACAGGTCGTCGAGGCCGAGCAGCGGGGTCAGCTGGTCGAACTGGCTGCGTTCCACCGCGATCGCATCTCCGGCCTTGTCGGTGATGGCGAGCGCGCCCTTGCCGGCGGTGTGGAGCGTGACGCCCGCAAGCAGCAGCGGCCAGCGATCGAGCCACGGCAGGGCGGCGAGCCGCGCGGTGTAGTCCTGCAGCGCTGGTGCGAGCCCCGGCAGCGGCCGCGGCCAGGTCGCGGTCGCCGCCGTCTTGCGGCTCGCCAGCAGCCCGCGCAACGGCGCGGCGGACGGATAGAACACGACCTCGCCGTCGATGATCTCTCCCGGAGCGAAAGGAAATCCGGCGCCGCCGCCGGACACCGGCACGAAATCGACCAGCACCGCGGCGCGCGGCTGGCTGAGGTCATCGCTCGTGTTGACGAGCCATGTCTCGAGCCTGCGCAGCTTGTCCGGCTGCACCTCGGACAGGTTGGCGGCAACGATCCACACGCTGCTTGCGCGCGGCGCCGCGGCGTCCGCCAGCAGCTCCTCGCGGCGCAGCGACCAGCCGACCGCGCGTCGGACATCCTCGCGCAGCGGCGCCGGCAGGCGGTCCTGATGCCGGTAGGCCGAGGCGATCAAGGTCATCGTGCCGAGCTGCTCGATGGCGAGATCGGCGCGGCGATCCTCGCGGACACGAAACAGTTCGGACGAGAGCTGATCGAGCCGCGCAGCGAGGCCGCCGGCCTTGGCATCGACCAGCCGTGTCGACAGCGTGCGCGCGGCGGATGCGGCGCGGGTAGCGAAATCGGCAAGCCCCTGGTTGAGCTGATCCGCGATCCAGCGCTCCAGTTCGTCGAGCCCGGCGAGGATCGCGGCCTCGCGCTCGGCCCTGATGCGCTGGCGTTGCGCCTCGGCGCGCGCGGCAGCCTTTGGATCGGCGGGAGCAATCGTCGCGGTCTCTGCCAGCGCAGCATCGAGCGAAGGCGGCGCGCCCGCATCATCGCCCTCCGGCTTCGGCTTGCCCGGCGCGCGGCCGCTCGAGCCGCGCCGCCGCGCGCTCCAGTCGTCGACCCATTGCGGCGGGCTGGTGGTCTCGAACCGCTCCGGCTTGTCGACCCGCAGCCACAGCACCGCCAGCACATGTTTGCAGGGAAACTTGCGGCTGGGGCAGGTGCATTTGTAGCCGCTGCCTTCGGCTGCCGTGACCACGCGATACGGTGTCGCGCCGGAGCCCTGGCATTCGCCCCACAGCACCTCGGCATCGCTGCTCGCGGCCAGCACCGGCCAGTTGGCGGGCTTCACCAGCTTCAGCGCTGCGGCGAGTGAGGCCTGATCAGGCGCCAGCCCTTCGATTCGTTCGCGTGTCAGAGACACCCACTCTCCCAACCGGCTGATCGCGCGATGCCGCACTCCCTAGCAGATGGTTGTGGAGCCGCACAACAATTCGAGCGCGCCGCCCGCCGATTTCCTTTCGCGTCGCACGGACTGGGCAAAGCGTGCAACGCTCGGCTTGTGACGCGCACGTCGGCGGAATTGCGCAATTTCCTGGGCGCGCATGCGGCGGACGTCGATGCTTCCGACGCTGTAGCTCAAACGGAACGACATCGCCGCTGCGCAGGCGAAACAGTTGGCGTGTGGAGGGCAGTAGCGCGCTGCCTGGCTCGTCGTCGTCCATCACGTCGAAGCCGGCTGTTCAAACGCGCGGGAATTGTTCCCGGTCATGCACTGATGAGATGCCCGGATCGTCTGCGTCGGACTGTAATCCTGCGGTAAGGCGCGTGACGCTAACTCCGAAGCGTCCTTACGACCGACATCACATCGGTTTCGCCATCGACAGCGGGTCATGATGAGCCAATGCTCGCCGTCTCTCGATGTGATGCCCGATCGGAAAGACATTGGAGCGGCATCGCAGCCCTGAAGCCCGACCAGATCAGGTCGGCTCCGTCCCGCCTGCGGCACCTTCCATCATGAGCTGGCGCCGCATGGCTTCGAACGTCGTCGGAGTCCAGTGAGTGGGCCGTTCGGTTTGTGTCCCAGCCCCACACGTCCGAACGGCCTGCCATGATGGACCTGGCGTCACGCTCGCGCTCACACTCTCGCTGCGCCGTTTGTAATGATGCTGTAAGCCGCAGCCACGAGTCTCCCGCAACGACGGCTGAGCCGATCGCAAGGAGAACCCAATGAAACGAATTTGCGCGCTCATGATCGGGGCCTCGACCATCGCGGGCACGATCGCCACGCCGGCCAACGCCGGCGGAAATCGCGGAGCGGCGGTCGCCGCCGGCGTCGTCGGCGGTCTGGCGATCGGAGCCCTGATCGGGTCTGCGGCAACCGCCCGTTCCGCACCGACCTATGTCTACAGCTACGAGGACTATCCGCCGCCCCGGGTCGTCTATCGTGGTCACCGCGTCTATGAGTATGACGCGGACTACGGCAACTATGGCGACGGCTATCTGTCCGGCTACCGCGACGGCTATTCCGACGGCTCCTGGGACAACGACTGAGACCGCCGCCCGAGCATACGATGCGAGGCCCCGCCGATGCGGGGCCTTGCTTTTTATCTGTATGCTCGGATCCGTTGACGCTGTTGCGCGTCCTTCGTTGCGTCAGCCCTATGGTTCGCTCGGCCGTGTCACCAGGAAGGCCACCACCGTTCGTGTGCAACCCGTCCAGCCGAGCAGCCGCGCCTGCACCGTGAACTCACGCCTGACGTAGTTGCCGGATCGGGCGGCCGCCGCTTCCGCGGCGCCGATACAATCCGCCTGGTCGCGAAAGCACAGCGAAATCCAGCCTTCGCTCCCAGAGTCCGCACCGGTCTTGTGGGCTGAGATGGGCAGACCGTAAGCGGGATGGTCAGCGCTGTAGAAGGCGGTCGCGAGCGCAAGGCTCTCGGTGCCGCCGACATGCGCGAGCGGTGTTCCTGTCAGATCCCGCCATAGCCGCGTCGCCTCCTGTGCAGTCTGCTGGTAGAAGGTGCGGCCTTCCTCATAGCCGTGCCGGTTGCGGTAGAAGGCGTGCAGCGGCGCCGCGACGATCGCGGCCAGGACGGCGATCCCGGCCGTCAGCACCGCGATGTTGACGGTGTGGAAGCGGGCAATCGGATAGCTTGCGCCGCAGACGACCACCACGACGAACAGGAACAGTCCCTGCAGCGCCCATAGCGATGGCAGGTCGGTCCCCATGATCAGCGCGTTGACGACGGGCAGGCCGACCGTGCCGATGGCGATGTACGACAACAGCCGGAGGCCGTCGTTCAGCGTGGTCATCTCCGTGGCGAAGGACCTGATCCTGGCGCCGGCGACGATCAGCCAGGTGACGGCTGGCACGGCCATCGCGGCTGCGAGCCCCAAGAGGAAGAACAGGGCATCCCGCGACGACGTTGCCAGGGTGGAGCGCGCGTGCATCAGCGCGTGCTGGATGGGCGCGGCGTCATGTCCGACCAGCCAGTCGAGATGCATCGACAGCGCGGCGAGGCCGGCGACCGTGGAGATCCATGGTGAAGCCGACGTGAAATAGGCGCGCCGCTGCGGATGCGCTATGGCGGCGAAGGCAAAACTCATCACCAGGAAGATCGAGTAGTACTTGCCGAGCACGGCGAGTGCGGTCGTCAGACCCGCGGCGGCAGCCCAGGACGTCGTTCGCGTTTCGAACGCGCGCAGGAAGCAGTAGGTGGCGAGCGGCCACGTCGCCAGCTGCACCGAGTTGGCGTTGAAGCGCTGCGCGTGAAACTGATAGGCCGGCGTCAGCATCAGCAGCAGCAGCACGATCACCCGCTTGTCGCCGCCGACGAAGCGGCGCGAGACGAGATCGACGAACCACAGCGCCAGCGCCGCATTGGTCATCGCCATCAGGTGGAACGACCAGTCGGAAAGCGGGAAGACGGCGGTCCAGGCGCCGGCGATCCAGCCCATCAGCGGCGGATGCTTGTCGTAGCCCCAGGCGAACGTCCGCCCGAACGTCCAGGTCTCGATCACGTCAGGATGCAGGCCGGCACCGGCATAGGCGATCGAAAGATAGACCGTCCACACGGCCACGAAGCACGCCAGCAGCAGCGGCACGGCCCAGCCGGCCTCGATGCCGTCCAGCCAGCGCAGGAATGGACGACGCCAGGCCGCCGGATGACAGTCCGACCGTTCGGCGACGGTCGAGAACGCAAAGTCATAGAACATGTCGATGTCGATCAATGATGAGGCAACGGATGTGACGCGCGATCGACGCCCCCGGCCGATTAGGAATGGCGGATCGCCCGGTATGTCCGGTCGATCATGCGGCAGGCTTCATGCGGGCGAATCCTCGGCGCGTGTTTGAGCGCGCCAGTCTCGGCCAAGACGATTACGAAAGGCTGACGTTACCGGCCTGCCGGCTGATGGAAAATCGGATGTCCGCGGCCTGGCCCGTCATGCGACTGCAATCGCGCCGGCCGAGAAACCGTTCAGCTTGCAATCGGAGATGTCGCGACAGGCGTGCAATCGGCCTTGTCAGAACCAGTCAACTTCGATTGAGCCACGAAAAACAACGGTACCAGAACGCCGCCACGTAATCCTATTGTAATCCGTCCGTAATGATAGGAACAGCCGATTGTCGGTGATGCGGGAGGATGGCGTGCGCGTTCTGGTCGTTGAGGATGATCCCCAGCTCGGGCTCTGGCTGCGGGATGCACTCGCGACGGCGTTCGGCTCGTCGGACATCGTCACGACGCTCGACGAGGCGCGGGCGGCGATCGCGGTGCGCAATTTCGAGCTCGTGGTGATCGACCGCGGTCTTCCGGACGGCGACGGGCTGGCGCTGCTGCCGGATCTGCGGCAGCAGAAGCCGAGCCCCGCGACCGTGGTGCTGACGGCGCTCGACGATCCCGCCGACATCGCACGTGCGCTCGACGAGGGCGCGGACGACTATGTCGCCAAGCCATTTGAGCCTATTGAACTGGTGGCACGGGCGCGGGCGGTGCTGCGCCGTCTATTTCTCGACCGCGGCGCGATGGTCTCGATCGCCAATCTGGGATTCGACATCGTCAACCGTGCGGTCTGCGTCGACGAGGCGCCGATCGTGGTGCCCAGGCGCGAACTTGCGATCCTCGAGGCGCTGGTTCGCCGCAGCGGGCGGGTCGTGCTGCGCGAGACGTTGGAGACCGCAGCCTACGGCTTCGAGGACGAGATCCAGTCGAACGCGATCGAGGCCCATGTGTCGCGGCTGCGCCGCCGCCTGCGCGAAGCCAATTGCAAGGCCACGATCAGGCCGGTGCGCGGCCTCGGCTATCTCCTCAGCGGCGAGTGACGCAGATGAGGTGGCAGAAGCTCAGCCGCATCCGGCGCTCGATCACGCTGCTCTCCGCGACGCTCATCGCGGTCGTCACCACCATCATGCTGATCTGCGCCGCCGCCTTGCTGATCCGCTTCGGCGGCGACGATGACGGCACCTGGGGTGCGGCCGACGTCGCCGACGCGCTGAAGGAGGCCGTGGCCCGCGATGCCGGCGGCCAGCTGCTCGTCAAGCAGACGCCCCGCCTCGACACGATCATGCAGGAATTCCCGACGTTCTGGTATGTCGTCTCCGACAAGAGCGGCGAGGTGAGCTATGGGCCGATTCCGAAATGGCGGCCGCACAAGGGGCCGTCCTCGCAGGACGGCACCAGCTTCCTGGCCTATGCGATCGACGGCGAGACGAGGCGCCTGAAACGGATGACGGCGGTCCGGAATACGCCGGTCGGCGAGGTCTGGATCGAGACCGGCGGCGTCGCCTACACGTCGACCCAACTGATGATGGGCACCCTGACCGATGCGACGATCGTTGCGCTCCCGATCATCCTGGTCCTGGTCGCGACGGTGCTGGCGGCGCTGCTGTTCGTGCCGACGCTGATCGCGCGTCCGGTGCGAGCGGTCGCGCGCGCGGCCGAGATGATCGACGGCGTGCCCGACGGCCGGAGGCTGCCCGAGCGCGACGCGCCCGCCGAACTGCTGCCGCTGGTCACCGCCTTCAATCGTGCCCTGACGCGCATCGACCACGCCGCCGAGGCGCAGCGCAACTTCCTGTCCAACGCGGCCCATGAGCTGCGCACGCCGCTGACCAACGCCCGCACCATGCTGGAGGCGGTGCCGGATGCCGGTCTGCGCGCGAAGCTCGTCGGCGAGAACCAGAAGCTGTCGTCGATCGTCACCATGCTGCTGCAACTGGCGCGGATCTCGATGGAGCCGGACGAGCCGGGCGAGATCGACCTGGTCGCGCTGGCGCGGCGCGTCACCGCCGAGCACGTGCCGATGGCGCTGCAGGCCGGGCTCGAAGTCGGCTTCGCCGGCTGCGATGCGCCGGTCCGGATCCGCGGCTCGGAGCCCGCGATCGCGGTCGCGCTCTCGAACCTGATCAGGAACGCGGTCGCGCATGCCGGCGCCGGCGGTCCCATCCTGGTCGAGGTCGACGCCGCCGCCCGCCTGCGCGTGATCGATTCGGGGCCCGGCCTGCAATCCGATCAGCCCGAACGCCTGCTGCAGCCGTTCGAGCGTGGCCACGCCCGCGGCGACGGCATGGGGCTCGGGCTCTCGATCGTGTCGCAGGTCATGGCGACGCATCAGGGCCGCGTCGCGCTGCGCGAGACGCCGGGCGGCGGCACCACGGTCGAGCTGAGCTTCGCGCGCGCCGCGCCTCAGCACGGCGGCGCTGCGAATGCGGCCCTGCCGGCCGTCCGGCGCACGGCCGAGCAGGCGGGATTGCTGCCGCCCTCCTGACGCCGGGACGTCGCTTCCGGCGGTTCGGTGCTCAGCGTGGCTCCCTGCTGCGCTGCCACTTCAGGAAGTCGCTGTAGAGTCTCGCGGCCTCGTCCGGCGACATCCGCGCCTGCGCCTTGCGCTCGTCGAGAAACTTGCGGAATTCGGCCGGGTTGGCATCCTGGCCCGGCGACTGCATCGCGCGGGCGCCGTCGAGCCATTCCTGCGCCGCCTTGAAGCGGATCATGCCCTGCACCGGCGCCGACAGCACGGTGTCGCGCCATTTCGGATGCCGCGGCGGCGACTGCAGCACCTGGATCTTGCCGAACAGCGCGTCGACGAACCGCGCGGTGCGGCGATAGCGTTCGCTGTTCTCCGGCCAGTTGTAGACCATGAGCACGGTGGAGGCCGCGACGGCGTCGACCTTCGTGCCCGGCGGCACCAGGTTGGGATATTCCTCCGACGAGAACGTCGTCGGCAGATAGATGTCCTGCAGCACGCGGTCATACGGGACCGGCAGCAGATGCAGCCGGCCGCCCTCGTTCTTGATGCCCTTGATGATCGGCGCGTCCTTCGACACCGAGGCGATCCAGGCGTCGCCCTGGCCGTCGATCAGCTTCTGCAGCCCGCCGGTCGGGTCGGTCTGCGAATCGATGTCGGCCTGGATGCCGAGCCGCCGGAAGATCGTGCGCGCCGCCGGGAGGCCGATCGAGCGCTCGGCGAATACGCGCTTGCCGTTGAGATCCGCGAGCGAGCGGATCTCGCGCCGCGCGATGATGTGAACGTCGTTGTGGAACAGCTTCGCGATGTAGCGCACGCGCTGGGCAATGTCTGGAATGTTGTATTCCGTCTTGACGAATTCCAGCGCGTCGGTGGCGACGAAGCCCATGTCGATGTTCTTCAGCATGACGATGTCGATGAGGTTCTGCGCCGAGCCCTTGCCGAGGATCGGCAGCACGCGCAGGCTCTCGCCATCATCCAGCACCGCTGCCATGTCGGAGCCCATCACCGACATCGGCCCGCCGATCGGCGCGGTGATCACGGTGACGGTGCCGGAGTTCAGCGCCTCGCGGTCCGGCAGCGTGCCCACCGGGGCGCCGGCCGGCGCGCGCTGCGGTGATTGCTGCGCCCGGGCGCTGCCGGTCGGCGCCACGAGGGATGACAGAACCGATGCAAATACGAATGCGCCAACAGCTACGCGCGCGACACGATTCACCGAACGCTTCCTCGATACATTCTAAATTAGAGGTGGACTTAGCAGTTCGATCCCGGCCGAAGTTTGGCCGCGAGGTGACGATCCGCGAAATGCTGCAAAGTCGCCCGGCCCGCTGCACGGCTGTGCTGAAAATGCGGTGCAGCAGCGTGATCGCGTGCGAGGACAGCTGTTGGCAGTGCCCTGTCCTCGATCACAGGCCGTGTTCGGTGGAGAACGACCGTCCTGCGTGCGTGTCGAAACGCCGCACGCTTGGTTGAATGATGGTCGTGTGCGCTCACGCGCTCGCCGCGTCGAGCCGCGCGACCTGGTCCGCGGTCAGCGCGAGCTGCGTCGCCGCCACGAGGGTGTCGACCTGCTCGGGCCTGGTCGCGCTGGCGATCGGCGCCGTCACCGACGGCTTGGCCAGCAGCCACGCCAGCGCGATCGAGGCCTGCTGCGCTCCGGTCTCCCTCGCGACCGAATCCAGCGCGGCGAGGATGCGCATGCCGCGCTCGTTCAAGTATTTCGGAATGCTGCGCTGGCCGCGCGGGCTCTTGCCGAAATCGGCCTCCGAGCGGTACTTGCCGGTGAGGAAGCCGGCGGCCAGCGAGAAGAAGGTGATGACGCCGACGCCGTTGTCCTCGCAGACGCGCTGCAGCGCGCCTTCGTAGGATGCGCGCTCGGCGAGGCTGTATTCCGGCTGCAGGCTCTCATAGCGCGGCAGGCTGTTCGCCTTGGAGATGTCGAGCGCGGCCTGCAGCCGTTCCGCCGAGAAGTTCGAGGCGCCGATGACCCGCACCTTGCCGGCCTTGATCAGTCTGTCATAGGCCGCCAGCGTCTCCTCCTGCGGCGTCGCCTCGTCGTCCTTGTGCGACTGATAGAGGTCGATCACGTCGGTCTGCAGCCGGCGCAAGCTATCCTCCACCGCGCGCGCGATGTAGTCGTCCTTCAGCCCGACCTTGCCGTCGCCCATGTCCATGCCGACCTTGGTGGCGAGGATGACGCGATCGCGGTTGCCGCGCAGCTTCATCCATTTGCCGATGATGATCTCGGACTCGCCGCCGGTGTGGCCGGGCACCCAGCGCGAATAGACGTCCGCCGTGTCGAGGAAGTTGAGCCCGGACTCCAGCACCTTGTCGAGCAGGCGGAACGAGGCTGCCTCGTCCACCGTCCAGCCGAACACGTTGCAGCCGAAGCAGAGGGGCGGAACGTTGAGGCCGGACCGGCCGAGCGGGCGCATCTTCATGGGGAGGCTCTCGATGATGATGTTGGATCGATCTGTGGCGGACGCCTGCCGCAGATTGCCGTCATTCGCCGCGCGTGACCAGCGCGGCAGGAGCATGGCGGGGCTTCCCGGCCGCATCCAAACCATGGCGCGGCTGCCGCGAAGAGGGTCCGGCCGCGTCAGACTTTTCACTCACTTGCCGATGATGGTCGCGGCTTGCGAACGCCTCGCAGCTGGGGACGCGGGGGCCATGATCGAGGAGTCCGTCTGATGAACACGCTGACCTATGACCAGCTCGGACTGAGCTCGGAAGGCCTCATGATGCAGGACCCGGCTGCGGCGGCGAAGACCACGACCACCAACATGGCCGCAGCCGCCTCGCCCGTCGTGCTGCCGCCCGGCGCGGTATCGGACCCGGTGGTGCATGCCGACGGCTCCGAGACGGTGGCGGTTCACACCGGCGGTCTGACCTTCAACCTCACCTTCGACGCCGCCGCCGCGGCTGCGCCCGAAAGCTTCCGCGCCGGCGTCGAGCAGGCCGCGGCGATCCTGTCCTCGGCGATCACCGACCAGGCCACCGTCAATCTTGCCATCGATTTCGCCGGCACCGGCGGCGGCGCCGGCGCCAATGTCAGCAACGGCGTGCTCGCCAACTACACGCAGCTCCGAGCCGATCTGCAGGATCACGCGGCGGCCGGCGACACGGTGTTCGACAATCTGCCGACGACCAGGGCGGTGCAGGGCCATTCCCAGGTGTTCGTCGCCAACGCGCAGGCCAAGGTGCTCGGGCTGATCGATCCAAACAACACGACGACGGAGGACGGCTTCGCCATCTTCAACACCGACATCCCGACTCAGTCGCTGGTCGGCGTCGCGCTGCACGAATTGTCGCATGCGCTCGGGCGCGTACCGTCGCCGGGCAATCTCGACATCTTCGACCTGTTCGATTTCACCAAGCCGGGACAGCATCTGATCAACAACAACATCGCCGCCGGCCCTCCCGCCTATTTCTCGCTCGACGGCGGCGTGACCAAGATCGCCGATTACGGCCAGATGTCCGACCCGGCCGACTTCCTCAACACCGGCATCCAGGGCGCGCGCGATCCCTTGAACGAGTTCTACAACCCCACCACGTCGCAGACGCTGTCGCCGATCGATCTCGTGGTGCTGGAGACGCTCGGCTACAACATCAAGACTCCCGACACGCAGGCGCTGCTGGCCCAGATCCCGCAGGCCGCAGGCGTCGCCGCGCCGGTGCAGACGCCGGCGCAGGCCGCCGCCATCGCCTCGGCGGTGGCGGCCGAGACCGCCGCCAGCCTGACCAAGCTCGGTGACGCCGCAGGCGCTGCGCAGGTTCTGGCGAACGCGCAGGCCGATGCGACCGCGGCCAATGAGAGTGGCAGCACCCATGCCGCCGGCACCATGCACGAGGCCGCGGTCCACGACCCCTATGCCGGCAACTCCCACTACGACTCCATGATGGCCCTGCATTTGCACAGCATCACCGCGAACTGAGAGGCGTGCGGGCGAGCGCCGTCCCCGGGCACGGGCGGCGCAGGCGATCGCTCCGAGACGTCAGGGCACGGACGCCGGCTTGGCCGGGCGCAGGGTGACAACGACGGGAATGGCGAACGCGTAGATGGCGACGACCGACAGCCAGATCGCCCCGGGCCATTGCTCCCTGACGGCGAAGTACAGGCTCGAGAAGCCGAGCGGCGCAACGATCGAGGCGAGGCTGACGGTGGCGGCGAGCACGCCCTGGAACTGGCCCTGTAAATTCTCGTCGACCTGCCGGGTGGCGAGCGACTGCAGGGCCGGCATGCCCATGCCGCCGAGCGCGAACAGCGGCATGGCGCCAAACACCATCCAGCTCTGCCTGGCGAACGCCATGGCCGTGAGAGCCGTGCAGACACAGGTCACCCCGGTCAGAATGGCGCCGCGCTCGGTCAGCAATCTCACCGCCGGACCGGGAAGGAACATCTGGGCCAGCATCTGGCACACGCCGAAGGCGCCGAGCGACAGGCCGATCCAAAGACCGCTCCAGTGGAAGGTGTCGCCACCCCACAGCGCCCAGCAGACGCCATAGGCCTCGCCGGTCGCGCTGAACAGGAAGAAGAGGAGAACCACCGGCAGCAGGCTCTTGACGGCGAGCACCCAGCGCAGTGGCCGCAGCGGGTTGAGGACCGCGATCTCGATCCTGCCAGGGTCCGGTGGTCGCGATTCCGGTAGCATCAGCAACGCCAGCAGCGCGTTGCATCCGTTCAACGCCGCCGCCGCGACGAACGGCAGCCGCAGCCAATGGTCGCCGAGCGCGCCGCCGAGCACGGGCCCGATGATGAATCCCATGCCGAACATCGCATTGAGGAGTCCGAAGCGGCGGGCTCGCTCCTCCTCGGCAGAGATGTCAGTGATGTAGGCCGTGGCCACCGAGACGTTCGCGCTGGTGACGCCGGCGATGGCGCGGCCGAGCAGGAGCATCCAGAGATCGGACGCAGCGGCCAGGAACAGGTAGTTGACGATGGCGCCGGCCAGCGAGACCAGCAGCAGCGGGCGCCGGCCGAGCCGATCGCTCAGCGAGCCCAGCACCGGCGCGCAGATGAACTGCATCGCGGCGTAGAGCGCCGTCATGACGCCGAGAAGGGACGCCACGTTGTCGGCGTGCGTCACGTCGTGCAGCAGCGACGGCAGGATCGGAAAGATCAGCCCGATGCCGGCGGCATCGAGCACGATGGTCAGATAGATGACGGCAACAGCCCTGGTCATGGCGCGCTCCGGTCCACGCGAGCCGATGGCGCAGATACGCGCGACCGCTCGCTGGAGCCTGACGATCGGTCAGGCGATTGATGTGTGGGAGACGCTGGGCCGGTCCATGCCAGAACGGCAGATGGACGGCTTGTACTCGGCCGCAGGCAACGGCCGCTTTTCGCGACAGGCGCCATCTACACGCGGCGATCGGGTAGCGCAAGCCGCTTTTTTCCGAACGCCGATCGGCGCGTTCGATGCATGGTCGAGCGCCGGTCAGTGAGCGCTCCGCCGCAGCAGGTACTAAGCGGTCGCTTGACGATGTATCATCAACTGATACATATCCGCCATGATCAGAAGCTTCCGGGGCAAATCACCGAAGCCGTGTTCAATGGCGAAAGCCCGAAAGGCTTTCCGTCCGATCTGGTCAAGGTGGCTCGTCGGAAGCTGCGCTACCTCAACGCCGCGGCCGATCTCGGCGACTTGAAATCGCCTCCCGGCAATCGCCTCGAGGCGCTCGTTGGAGATCGCCACGGACAGCATTCGATCCGCATCAACGATCAGTTCCGGGTGTGCTTCGTCTGGACGGCAGAAGGCCCCGCGGAGGTGGAAGTCGTGGACTATCACGAGAAGGGACGCTGCGATGACCAAGAAACTCAAGCCCATGCACCCCGGGGAGGTTCTGCGCGAGGAATTCCTTATTCCGCTCGAGATGTCCGCCGGTGCCCTCGCCAAAGTGTGCGGCCTGCCGCGGACACGGATCGAGCGCATTGCCAGCGAGCAGACCGGCATCACGGCCGACACCGCGCTCCGGCTCGCCAAGGCGCTCGACACGACGCCGGAGCTCTGGCTCAATCTGCAGACCGACTACGACGTCCAGATCGCGAAGCGCGATCTCGGCAAGATTCTCGATCGTATCGCGACGGTGAACAAGCCGCGGGCGGCTTGAGCGGACCGGTCGGGTGATGGCACGCAGACGTCGATGGGACTTGGGATGTCTCGTGGTCCATCCCGGCAATGCGCGTCTTCACGGCACGGCCGGCCGGTCATCGGGAGCCCCCGTCCTGCCATGCGGCTGCGCATCGCTGCGCGTGCCCGGCGGCAGGACGTCGCGTTGGATCAACGGGGTGAGCAGGTGCTCGGCGAGATAGAGGGACGCGAGGGGGCGCAGGTGCGCATTGTCGAAGCTCACGAGACCCTCGCGCCGGTTGCGATCGAGATAGATCAGGCAGCCTTCTCGATTGCAGAAGAAGTCATGAAGGCTCTGATACTCGAACGGTTCGTCGGCCCGGAGCTCGTTCCGAAACGCCTTGTCGATGCCGAGCGCATGCTGGTCCAGGTGCGTCGCGATACGTGCCGGCGTGAACTGCCAATAATGCTGCATGACCACCTTGAAGAGGAACGGCTCCCAATGCGGCGCCAGTCCGAGCACGATCACCCGTTTCACGCCGATCCGTTTGATGTCCCGGGATACTTCGCGCAGGTAATCCGTATCGAAGGAATTGTTGAATGAGATGACCACGACATCCGGAACGACCTTTTTGATCGTCGACAGCGCAAAGGAGTTGGACGTCTCGCAGTAATCGGTCGTCAACTTGGCCAGATCGATCGGGTGTGGACGGCACCCCGACGCATAGACCAGCAGCAGGGACGTATCGGCCGGCAGCGTCTTCCGTAAGCCGTAGAAGAGATGGGCCGAATGAGAGTCGCCCCAGAGCAGCACCGTTCTGCGGGAGTGGCTGGTGTAGCAGTCCGGGCTGATGCCGTCCCGCGGGACGCGCGTGGGAAGCGCGCTCTCGAAGTTGTAGAAGTTGCATTGGTTCTGGTTGATCTCCACCAGCTCTTCCCGGGCCGGCGACACGCCCGTGCGGAACGAATCGAAATAGGCTGCGTAGCTGTTCAGATCGCCCGGCTGAAAGGTCCAGCCGTAGGTCATGACCAGGGCGCCGATTCCAGCGAGCGTCGCCAGGGCACCGCCGAGCAGCGGGACCGAGCGCAAGGGCGATTGCCCGAACCGGATTGGACGTTCGAGAAATCGATAGGTGATCCAGGCCAGACCGGCGCTCAGCGCGACGACGCCGCAGCGCAGCGGCGCGGAGCCCGCCTCGCCCATCCAGGCCCGGGTCAGGACGAGCAGGGGCCAGTGCCAGAGATAGAGCGGGTAGCTGATCAGCCCGATTCCGACCAGGACAGGATGCGAAAGAATCCGGCGGGCGACCCAGCTAGACGGTCCGGCGCCGACGAGCATGCAGGTCGCTGCGACAGGCAGCAGTGCCGCCCACCCGGGAAATGGCGTATTTCTCGAAATCAGGATCAGGCTCGCCGCCAACAGAGCTATTCCCGACGCCGCGAGCCGATCGGAAACGACCGATCGATGTCCCGTGTCAGGGACGGCGCCGAGGAGCGGCCTGGTGTATGGCGACGATGCGATCGCCAGCAGACCGCCTGCAAACAGCTCCCATGCGCGCGTGAGCGGGGAGTAGAACGCCTCGGTCGGGCTCGTGCCCATGGCTCTGATGTTCAGCAGAAATGACCCGACGAGCAGCAGCCCCACGAGGTACGGCAAGGCGCGCTTCCTTGTCCGCCAGCACAGCCACAGCAGCAGCGGCCAGAGGATGTAATATTGCTCTTCGATGCCGAGCGACCACAGGTGAAGCAGCGGCTTCGTTTCCGCGGCCAGGTCGAAATAGTTGGCCTCCTTCCAGAACAGCAGGTTCGCGGCAAATCCGGCGCTCGCCGCGACCTGCTTGCCGAGCTCCTTGTATTCGTCGGTGTACAGAAGAATGCACCCGAGCAGGAGGACGGCCAAGAGAACCACGATGAGCGCAGGGAAGATGCGCTTGACACGGCGCGCGTAGAAGGTCCGCAGACGAAATGATCCGTTCGCCAGATCCGCAACGATGATCGAGGTGATCAGGAACCCGGATATGACGAAGAAGATGTCGACTCCGATGAAGCCGCTGCGAAGCACATGGGGAAAGGCGTGGAACACGACGACGGACATGACTGCGACAGCTCTCAGTCCGTCGATATCCGGCCTGTAGGCCGTGCCGACCACGGGAGCCGGTTTCGAGCCGGCCACTGGCGCGTGCATGTGCGCTCTCTCCCCAAAAGAACGTTCGGCTTGCAATGGTCTTGGCTGCCGTCAATTGCGCGAAAATTTCTATTTCACAATTATGACGGATGGCGCGGGCCAAACGCAATCACGAATGAGCGTCGTGAGGAGGTGATCGTGAGGTCGGTCGCGAACGTCGAAGCCGTCCGGGGTGAGCCGGCCCGAGCTCATGATGCCGCGTGGCTATTGTCTGTCTCCCGCAAAACGACGTATGTGAATCCGGTGGCACGATGATCGCTCGGGGCGATGCGATCGATGGCGCAGGGGGATGGACGATGGGGATCAAGGCAGCTCTGCCTGCGGCGGCGATCGCCGTTCTGATGGCCGGTGGATGTGCGATGTCGCCGGAGGGACTCGACTCGCGCGACGTCGCCGACAGCAGAAGCTTTTCCGAAAGCTACGAGGAAATCTATCGCCGCCTGATCGAGACCGGCAAAAGCTGTAATCCGCCCCTCCGGGTCTTTGGCAATCCGGCCAACCCGGGCGGGGGACAGATCGAAGCCGAAGGCGAGCTGCACCGCGACCGCGGCTTCGCGGAGTTTCGCCTGGTCGCAGGCAGCTATGGGGTCCGGATGAACTACTTCGCCTCGGCGCGCATCGAAAAGTCCGGCTCCGGATCGCGCGTGACCATCAAGGTCAGCAATCCGCTGGGAGCAGGCCCCCTGAGTAGCCGGATCTATCGATGGGCCAGTGGGGATTCGAGCTGTTAGCTCGAACGTCTTGCGCCCGATCGACGAGATCGGACGTTTGCGGCAGAAACTCGAAATGCGAGGCAGATCGCGCGACGGAGCGGCCGTACCTTGGCATACGCTGCGGGAAAGGTTTCTGCAGCGTCACCATGAGACCAGAATTGCGGCGTCTCGGAATCTGCAATCTCAAGGAGCGACTTGTCGTCGTCCCATAGATCTACTGAGGTGCAATTTTACCGATTTTGCAGGACGCATCCAGCGCTGCCGAAATCCGAAATGTCGCGGAATGCTTCGCTTGGGAGTTGCCTATCGGATAGTTTGATGCTGCAAGTAGATATCACCGAGAATCCTTATGTAGAAATAGATGCACCAAAGCTCCGCTGAGATATGGCGAAGGAATATTCCGAGGCGCTATCAGACGCCGACTCTGCTGGCCAATCGTGGTCTGGCTGCTGACTTTGTCGAACGAATACCGTTTGAGTCTCTTCGGTCACGTCTATTGCAGGCCTCTGGAGGTGGTACGCCACTCACTTGGCTGGTCAGCGGGGGGCCTGCGACCGGAAAGAGCTCTCTCTGCGCCGTGTTGGCCATGGCTCTGGCTGAGGCAGGGACGCCCTGTGTTGTAATCAATCGTCGTATCTTGGACGTTCATGGCGCGGCAAATGCGGACCACATAGGCCTATTACGCCGACTACGGCCTGCCGCAGTAGCGGAAAAGAAATGGAAATCTGACCTGAAACATGGGCGTATCATCGTCATTGTGGATGGATTGAATGAGATCAGGTTACGCTACGGTCGGGAAACCTTGTGGAAGGCCGTCGAGCAGATTGTAATAGGCAATCATCCTTGTCCAGTGATGGCGACCACTCGCGCCTTGGGCGATATGGACGATTGGGTCGCATTGCGCTCGATCGAGCTCATGGAGCTACGGCCCTTTGCAGATGAAGAGGTCGACGCGTTTCTCTCCGACGCAGGGCTCGACGTTGGGGCGGCTCGGTCCGCCATTGAGGATGCTGGACTGACCGAGCCTGCAACAAATCCACTGGTCCTGAGTCACATCGTCGATCTTCTGCTCTCGCCGGGAGATGTCGGAACCAAGCTGCCTCGGAGTCGAGCGGGCGTGCTGATGCGCACTTTTGAGCATGTCGCCGAAAAACGTGGGCTGATTGATCTGAAACGAGGTCAGGCGCCCGTTGAACTGGCGCCAGCCATCGCGGCGGCCGCCGCACTATGCGTGATCTTCGATCCTCAAAGTGCGGAAACGGGGCGCGACTTGAGGTTCAACCTTGCCGAGCTCCACAGCTTGCTGGCCCTGAGTTGGCCTGACGCAGTACAGCCGGATTGGACAAATTTGCTGACAGACATGCATCTCGCTCGGATGGTAACAGCAGCGGCGGGAAACGAAGCGGAATTCGCTCATCAAACCTTGATTGATCTGGCGGTCGCGCTCCTGTTTCGAGGCAGGGAGCTACCCGACTTTTTGATCCTCGATCGGCCCGATCTCGCGCAGACAATCGGGGATTGGGTGGGCTTGCATGCCGATCCGGAACTTGCAGTGAACCAAGCTATTGATTTTGCGCAGCGCCACTACCGGCCCGACTTGCTTGTCGATGTTGCCGCCGCGAATGATGGAATCTTGACCCCCGCGCAGCGTGAGATGCTATGGGCAGCAATTGGCGTGGGACTCGCCGGTTCGCGCCGTATGCGTGACCGAACTGCCGACCGCTTGGCGGAATTGTCCACGAGTCTTGCGCGTAGTGCCATTGGGTTCGGTCTATTTTCTACAATCTCGAAGGACGAAGATTTGACGGCGGAGACCCGCACATTGTTGCTGAGTCGTCGGCTCAATGCGCGAAGCTTCAAGCGGGCTCTGCAACTATCGACTTGGCGGCGGCGGCGTTCGCGCAAGGACAAAATGACTCATTCCAGTGGTCGGTTTGGAACGCTTGACCGGGATGCATTGGTCGACATTTTGCAGCGAGCGACGCTTCAGCAGAAGCGGGGAGCAGCGGCAAAAGCTCTTGGTGTCCTTGGGGATCGCAGTGCGGTGTCAGCACTTTGCGCCGCATTGCAGGATGAAGCGCCGAGTGTGCGCGGCTCGGCGGCCACTGCGCTGGGCGCCCTAGGAGATTCAAGTGCGGTGTCGGTACTTTGCACCGCATTGCAGGATGAAGCGCCGGGTGTACGCGGCTCGGCGGCCACTGCGCTGGGCGCCCTAGGAGATTCAAGTGCGGTGTCGGTACTTTGCACCGCATTGCAGGA